>DASSXG010000025.1:0-127924 GCA_035704085.1 Candidatus Acidiferrum sp.
CACTCGCACGGGAACGGACTACGACATCGAATACCGAATTTGTCGCGCCGACGACGGCAACATCAGATTCTTTCGTTCCCTTGGGCATCACAATCCATCCGGAGAAATCGGTGACTATGTGGGAACGACGATGGATATAACAGAACAAAAGCGGGCAGAAGAGGAGCGCGAAAAGCTACGCCAACTGGAGGCCGATTTGGCGCACATCAATCGCGTCAATATGCTGGGGGAACTCGCCGCCGCATTGGCCCACGAAATCAAGCAGCCCATTGCCGCCTCGATCACAAGCGCCAACGCGTGTCTAAGATGGCTCGACCGTGATCCACCGAACCTCAAAAGGGCTCGAGCGGCAGCGGCCAGAATTGAGCAGGACGGAAACCGCGCAGCGGACGTCATCGACCGCTTGAGGTCCTTTTATAAAAAAGGCTCGCCGCCAAAGCGTGAGATCGTCGATGTCAAAGAGATGATTCGAGAAATGAGCGCTCTGTTCAGGACAGAAGCGATTCGGCACTCTATAATGATTCATTCCGCGGTCGACGCAGATACGCCTAAAATCCTGGTTGATCGCGTGCAGCTTCAACAGGTGTTCATGAACCTGATGCTAAACGCGATCGAGGCAATGAAAGACACCGGAGGCGAATTGACGATTACGGCGCGGCCGAATTCTCAGGGTCAGATAGTCTTCTCGATCAGCGACACGGGCGTTGGATTGCCGCAGGAAAGTACTGAACAGATCTTCGATGCATTCCACACGACGAAACCTGAGGGAACGGGTATGGGTCTGGCCATTACCCGCTCGATTGTGGAGTCTCACGGAGGGCGAGTGTGGGCGACTGCCAATCAGGGGGCGGGCGCAACCTTCCATTTCATTCTCCCTATCGAAGACGAGGCGCGTGCATGAAATCCGCTGCGGGTCCGACCGTGTTTATTGTTGATGATGACCGCGGCATGCGTCAGTCGATCCAGGATCTCGTCGAGTCCGTTGGCCTGCGTGCCGAGTCTTTTGCTACCGGCGGGGAGTTTCTAAAGCGGAAACCCACTAATGATCCGAGTTGTTTGGTTCTGGATGTAAGGCTGCCTCAGATGAGTGGACTCGATTTCCAGCGCCAGTTGGCCGAGACCGGCATGCAAATCCCCATCATTTTTGTTACAGCGCACGGAGACGTTCCCATGTCCGTCAGAGCATTGAAATCGGGGGCCGTAGAATTTTTGACGAAACCTTTCAGAGATCAGGACCTGCTGGACGCGATTCAGCAGGCCCTGCAGCGTGACCGCGCTGAGCGAGACCGGCAGGCCGAGATCCACGATCTGCAGGAGCGCTATGGCACGTTGACTGCACGAGAGCAACAGGTTATGGCTCTCGTCGTCTCCGGAATGCTCAACAAGCAGATTGCCTCCGAAATCGGAGCGAGCGAAGCCACAGTAAAAATCCACCGAGGCAATGTCATGCACAAGATGCAGGCCGGGTCGGTAGTTGACTTGGTCCGCATGTCCGATAAGCTGAAACTCTCTCCTCGCAAGTAGTCGGTCCTCCTCTGTAGCCAGGGCTATTCCTCCGTCCTCGCTTCTAGTCAACTACCACCAAAGTTGTAGTTAGCTCGACTAAGAGCCGATTGTGCGCGCGCTGCGAATACGGCTAGGCTCCGCGCATGAGCAGCCAGCAAAGCTCAAGATTCATAGTCATCGTCGATGACGATAGGTCAGTTCAAATCGCCCTACAAGATCTGATCGAATCCGAAGGGCTTTCGACGCTCTGCTTCGGCTCCGCAGAACAATTTTTGGATTCCGGCGCTCAACATAAGGCGGCGTGCCTGATCGCTGACATTCGGATGCCGGGCATGTCCGGCCTTGAACTGCAAACCAAGCTCAAGGCGCGGCGATGCCGCGTTCCGATCATCTTCATCACGGCGCACGGCGACGCCAAGATGCAGGCTCAAGCCTTGCGTGACGGAGCGCTGAAATTCTTGGCGAAGCCGTTCGACAACACAGTTTTACTAGAGGCCGTTCATGCAGCTCTCGAAGATTAGCCCGCGAGGTTCGGCAGTTTCGGAGGACGCTGGTAACAATAGAACTTAGTTTGTATTGAGCTCAAGAAAAAGACCAAAGGAGCCTGGATGATAGCCGCACAGGTATTTTCAGAGCAGCAGGTGGATAGCCGAAGCGTTACATCTGAAGCTATTCGATTCATGAGTGATGAGGTGCTCGTCGCGGCCGCCAAGATGGGGCACGGAACTGTTTTCGACGAGCTTCACAAACGGCACGCCGAGCGGATGCTTCGGGTTGCCCTGCGCATCACTCGACATCGTCAGGATGCCGAGGATGCGGTTCAAGAAAGCTTTCTGAGTGCCTACCTCCATCTCAAGAGCTTTGACGGAAGGGCAAGATTCAAAACCTGGCTAACCAGTATCGCCATCAATGCCGCCCTGATGAAGGTCCGTACGAATCGCACATGGCGTGAAGTTCCATTAGAGAATCCCGCGGGGTCCTTCAATTCGGACACCAAGCGGAATCTGGAGACTCGTGGACAGAACCCAGAAGAGATCTGCGCAAACAGCGAACGGGAGGCCACTCTGAGAGATGCGATTGGAAAGCTACGGCCATTGCTTCGGAACGTGGTCGAGCTTTACCAATTGCAGGAACTCTCGTTGCATGAGACCGCCAAGGCGCTCGGAATTTCTACCGCCGCAACAAAAGGGCGACTGTTTCACGCGCGCGCCGCGCTACGCGGCAGGAAAGAGCTAAAGGCCATTCGCTCACGGAATACCCTGACAAGCAAGAACTGCTCTTCCAGCCCGCAGAGGACGCGGCGCGTCTTTCCCACATGCGTTACTCGGCGCCGCAGGCTATCTGAAGGTCTTGACCAACGGGAGGATTCAAATACTCAGGTGTCGGCCGCGAATATGGCAAATACGGCATTGAGGTGTTTCTTGAGCCAAAGGCCGTTCTTGAATGATTGTTACTGAGAAGAGTGAACGAGCGAGGCCAACTATGCTTACAGCCACCGAGAATTGGTCACGGAGAAGCAACGGGCGAATTTGCCTGAGCACACTAATTCGCTACGTGCTTGCGTCCACGGCTTGTCTAATCGGTTTTCTCGCGTCACCGCGACCAAGTAGTGCACAGGTTCCGACCTACGAAATTACGCCCGAGGAAAGCACTATCAAGTTTGGCGTCGATTCTTCCGTTTCGATCAAAGGCGTCTTTGAGAAGTGGAACACCCGCATTACGTTTTTGTCGAGGGATGTCAGGAGCGCCGCGATAGACATCGAGATTGAAGCAGATAGCGTCAGCACCGGAAGCCGCATGAAGGACAACAAGTTGAAGAGTAAGGATTTCTTTAACGTAAAGGAATCTCCTCTGATCACTTTCAAGTCGACGAAAATCGTTCAGACGGGACCATACGCTTTTGACATCGAGGGCAACTTCACAATTCGCGGTGTCACAAAGACGGAGAAACTCACCCTCACGAGCGACAGCAAAGGAACGCCAACGGGGAGTCTCGACGGCACCATGGCTTTCGATCGCAAAGAGTACGGCATGACGAGCGGCATCCCTTTCATCAAGATCGCCAACCGTGTCGAAGTAAATGTCAGATTGAAATGGAAGCAGATCAGCGGACCTCCTCCAGTTTTTGAACAATAAGTCCAAATTTCGAATCGGAGACAAGGTTGCGCTGCGGTGGCGCTCGGATGAATACACGAATGGAGATCTAGGAATGAGCGAACACATAAGCATCTCGCCAGCACAAGCCGCGGACCGGCTCGCCATTAGGGAGCTCGTCGAAGCTTACGCCCATTGTGCGGATCGTCGCGATGCGAAGGGCCAGATGTCTCTTTTTACCGCAGAAAGCCACTTTGTGGTCTATATGAACGCAAAGGATCCCAAGCCCTCACAGGAGCTGCACTCGCGCGAGGCGCTCGCCCCCGTGTTTGCCGATCTGAACAAGTACGCGGCCACGATGCACTTCGTCGGACAAAGCACCATATTGACGCTGACGGCTGATCGAGGCACAGGGGAAGCATATTGCCTGGCGCATCACCTCACCATCCAGGGTGAAAAACGACAACTGATGATCGCTGCGCTCCGCTACTACGACACATTCGTGAAGGTCGACGGCGCATGGGTGTTTGCGGAGCGCCTGCTGTATGTCGATTGGATCGAGGAGCGCGCACTTTCATGAATGCCAACGAACCGGGTGGCGTCGTGAGCCTCCTCTGTAAGGGCGAGAGACCTTACATGGACGTTCCGACAGCAGGCCAGAAACGCTTAGTGATTGTGGGCGCGACAGGAATGGTTGGTGGATACGCCCTTGGCTACGCCCTCGACCACCCCTCCATTGGAGGTGTGACGGTTATTGTCCGCAGGAAACTCGCCATCTCGCATCCCAAGCTAAACGAGGTTCTGCATAGAGACTTCGCGGACTGCTCTGCCCTTAGGGAGGCGGTCTCCGGTCAAGATGCAGCGATCTTTTGCCTTGGCGCCTATACCGGAGCGGTGACGGATGCCGAGCTTCGCACGATAACCGTGGACTACACCGTCGAGTTCGCGCGAGCTCTCCATTTAAGCAGTCCGGGAGCGGCGTTTTCGTTCTTGAGTGGGAGTGGCGCGGACCCTAGCGGTCGAAGCCGGATGCCTTTTGCACGCTATAAGGGCGAGGCGGAGAAGGCACTCCTCGCTGCAGGGTTTCCGCGGGCATACATCTTTCGACCGGCGTACATCTATCCGGTGGACCCACGTAAGGAGCCGAACTTCAGCTACCGCCTGTTACGCGCGATTTACCCCGCGTTTCGGATGCTCTTCCCCAACCAAGTGATTCGGGCCGATGACTTGGCGCGGGCCATGGTGGACGTTGTCGTCCAGAAAACCGCGGAGCGCGAAAGCCGGGTTTTCGAGAACCGTGACATCCGGGCAATGATCGGTTCGGTTCACATGACCTCGAAGTGAGCGGAGAAGGTCAGCAGCTGCAAGAGAAAGTGGAAGTTCTGGACAGCAGCATGGAACAAAGCCACCGCATCTCGGTCTTTGCGCCCCTTGGGCTCAGCGTGGTCGCTCTGGTCTGCACGATCATTATTTATCTGGTGCCACTCAGGGCTACGGTCAACCTTATTCGTCGTGAAAGAAGGCGCGGTCATGTCGGCACGCCCTGGACCGCTCTGCGGATTTTTGCTCACGTACTGTTTTACGCTTCTCTCACACACTTGCTAGAGATCGCATTCTGGGCAGTGTTGTTCATGATCTGCGGAGAATTTTCAGACTTCGGAACTGCGTTCTACCACTCAGCGGTGAACTACACGTCTCTTGGTTAGGGTGACCTCATTATGTCGCCTTCCTGGAGACTGTTGGGTCCGCTGGAAACCGCGAATGGAATGCTTCTGTTTGGAGTTTCGACCGCGATGATCTTTGCGGTCATGTTGTGGCTCATTCAAGCGAGGTTCACGGATCTGAAGGGTTGAAGTACTGGGAGAAACGGACTCGACCACCAGAGTCAAACATCTCTAGAACCGTTATTTCTTTGGGGGGGACATGACAAACAGCTATCCGTTTGTAGTTTCTGTCGATGAATTCAAAGGCAAGCGCGTTCTAGTCACCGGCGGCACAAAGGGTATAGGGGCAGCGATTGCACGTCGTTTCGAATTGAGCGGTGCCTCGGTTGCCACAACCGCGCGCTCTGAGCCCCCTGCGGGCCAGTCTCCTGCTCTTTCTATCAAGGTGGACCTTGGAACGGTCAGTGGTGTGCAAAACGTTGTCGATCGCATTCAGCACGAGTGGGGTGGGCTCGATGTCTTGGTCAACAATGTCGGTGGAACAGAAACAAAACCAGGCGGATTCGAAGTACTCTCCGACGAGGACTGGCAAAGCATACTGGAGGTCAACCTGCTCGCCGCCGTTCGCCTGGACCGCGCTTTCCTTCCCGGCATGATCGAACGCAAGTCAGGAGTCGTCATTCATATCTCTTCCGTTGCCCATCGTCTGCCGTTTCCCAATTCGACTCTCGCCTACGCGGCCGCGAAGGGAGCCCTTTCTACCTACAGCAAGGGGCTGGCAAAGGCCGTTGCTCCGAAGGGGGTGCGAGTCACCATGATTTCGCCCGGTTTCATCGAGACTTCCGGCGCCCGCGGAATGATCGTAGACATTGCCCAAGGTAGTGGCATCAGCGAGGACGCCGCACGTCAACGGATTATGGACATGCTCGGGGGCATTCCCATCGGCCGTCCAGGCCAGCCCGAGGAAGTGGCGGAGCTGGTAGCCTTCCTGTCCTCAGACCGAGGCGCGTTTATCAGCGGTGCTGATTATATTATAGACGGTGGCACGATCCCCACGACTTAACGCCCTCATATCACGGGCGGCAGATTAGGTCCGCGGGCTAACGGATGTTTTTTCTCGTAACTGCTCAGCCCGAATCGTCGGCAAACCGGCAGTTATCCAGGTCCGGCCGATCAGTAACGGTAAGTCGGCTAGTGTGGAGCTATTCAAAGTCTTGAGCCCACTTGGCCGGAAAACGCGCTACGCGATGAACTGTCCCACCGGGGGGTGTTACCCAAATGGAGCTCAAAGTGGCCTCGGGGAACACGCCCTCTCGCATTATCAATTGTGGTAGGCCACTGGACGCGCCCGGACCCGAGTCACGTAATCCTTAGTGAAAATCAGTCGCCGTCCGTGCCCGTCTTCACGACATTCGGCTTGGGAATGAAGTCGGCATCTGCCACAGCTTTCTTTGCCTCACCCGGCTTGCGCACGTCGGCGAGATAATCCTGAGTGACTGCTAACGACTCGTGCCCCAATTCGAGCATGAGCGTTGGCAGCGGGACATTGGCAAGGTAGCGCCGGCTTGCGCCAGTCTTGCGCAGCTTGTGAAGTTCCGTGTGGAACTTCGCCCCTGCCTTCTTAGCGACGTTCTGCAATTCTCGTAGCAAATGCTTGTCAGGTTTGCCGTTGCGGTTGACGAACAGTCGTGTGTACTTGTTACGCTTCCGGCGGTTCCGTATGCCAGCGGCGAGGCGCTCAGTGATCTCGACCGTGCGGGTCTTGTGGTGCTTGCCGTAGAGTGTCAAGGTCGTGCCCGTCAGATCCGGATCGCCGTATTTGCCGTGGGCTTCGTGGTCTCGTGCCATGCTGCCGATAAAGAAATCGAGCAGGAACGTTTCGTCGGCGTCGGCGGCGCCATAAAGAACGTCTAGTTCGTCGTCAGGATGGGCGACAACTTTCTTTTCGTGGTACTTCGGTTCTTCGTTTTTCTTGAGCAATTTGCTGATGCCGAATTCCTTGAGGAAAATGCGCACATCCCCGACCTTGTTGGCGAGCGTGCGCTCAGGGTTGCTGTGCTTGCGCTGCGGCACGGGCTGTTTCCTGAGCCATCCCATATACTTGAGCAAAACCTGCTTGTTGTCCCGGCACTCGTCGACGTAAGTAACCCCGCAATGCTCAACGAACGGATCAACGGCAGCCCGATACTTGCGGATGGTCTCGGAATCGAGACCACGGGCTTCGCAATTCTCAAAGTATTTCTCGGCTGCGGCTGCAAGCGTGATTCTGCCTGGACTGTCAGGCAAAAGAGCCGAGGCTTGTGCGCCGCCTTTTCCGCTCAGCCGGGTGAATTCGTCGAGCGCCAACCGCTGCTTGCGCTTGCGTTGTGCTTCGAGCGCATCGGCGCCGGCATCGATCCATGTGCCGTTGTGGCTCATGTAGTAGCGGCCCTCAGGATGTTTTTCGAGCAGTGCCTGCTTCACATTGACGAAAACGATGTCGGGTTTGATCTTGCCGTTTTCGTGGAAGGCGGCTTTGCAGTAGCGCCAGGTGCCGTCGACCTTGACGTACTTGTAGAGCGTGTACTTGGAAATTCCCATAAGGCTGGGTCCTCTCTATACCTGATACCGCGTGCGCGGACTTTTTCAGGCGAATTTGAGGATGTCTTAGGGAAGCGTTTTAGGAAGGAACCTAACCCACTGATTCTAAAGGAATGGCGGAGAGGGTGGGATTCGAACCCACGGTAGGGGTAAACCTACACACGCTTTCCAAGCGTGCGCCTTAAACCGCTCGGCCACCTCTCCCGCGATGGAAACAACATACCAATTTAGCAGAAAGCTTCTCTTTGCGCACATGCCCACGCCCCGGCGCGGCCGAAAGCCGAGGAGTTACGCGCGGCACTGGATCGAGTCATGGAAAGTGGCGCATTGGAAGGTAGGGTGATAGCGGCCTGGGTTTGGAGAGCGGTGGCGCTAGGGAGGTGAGTTGGGTAAGCTAGGGCCGAGAATTTCAAAGAAGTCCCATGCCTGACACTCCCGAGCGCATCGGCCCTTACCGAGTTCTCTCCAAAATTGGTGAAGGCGGAATGGGTGTCGTTTACAAGGCGGAAGACGAACGGCTAGGCCGCGTTGTCGCGCTAAAAGTAATTCGCGAAATCGATGGCGATGCTTCGCGGCGGCGACGCTTCTGGCTAGAGGCACGCACCGCGGCGCAGGTCGCACATCCCAATGCTTGCCGCATCTACGATATTTCCGAAGAAGAAAACCAGTTGGTCTTGGTTATGGAGTTCATTGAGGGAGAATCCCTGACGCGGCGGATCGCGCTCGGCGCGCTTCCCGCACAGGAAGCGGCGCAAATCACGCTTTCCCTGCTATCCGCGCTGACGGCTTTTCACAAGCTCGGAATCGTGCACCGGGATTTGAAGCCTGACAACATTGTGCTTTCCAGTGGCGGAATAAAATTGCTGGACTTTGGGATCGCGAAACAAGTTCAGACGGAGACATCGGAAGAGACAGTTGCGACGCTAGAGCTAGCTACGATGCCCGGAGCGTTTTTGGGTACGCCGCGGTATGCGTCACCGGAACAATTCAGGGGATGGCCAGTAGATGCGCGGTCGGATCTTTTTTCCGTGGGCGCCATTTTGTTTGAGATGCTGACGGGGCAGGCGGCGTTTTCAGGAGAAACGTTCGGTGAAATCGCGCACGCAGTTTTGCACGGCTCTCCGCCGGCGCTGAGCGGGTCGCCTGCCATAGCGGCAATGGGACGTATCGTTCACCGCGCATTATCACGCGAGCCTCAGGAGAGATATCCAAGCGCGGAAACCATGGCGGAGGAGTTGCGGGCTGCGCTGTTGATGGACGGGATCGAGACGAAAGCTAGCGCTCACGCATTGCGAAGGCTTATCGTACTTCCCTTTCGAATGCTGCGGCCGAGCGAGGACATCGAGTTCCTGGCGTACAGCTTGCCTGAGGCGATCACCGTTTCGCTGGGCGGATTAGAAAATCTGGTGGTGCGGTCGTCGATTGCGGCTTCGCGATATTCGATGGATGCGCCGGACTTGCAAAAAATCGCTCGGGAAGCGGAAGTGGACGTGGTCCTCACAGGAGCTCTGCTCGGCGTGGGCGACAAGCTGCGGATCACCACGCAGCTCGTGGAGGTACCGAGCGGAACACTGCTTTGGTCGCACTCCTCGCAGGCAACGGCGCACGAACTTCTGGATTTGCATGACGATCTGGTGCGGCGTGTAGTTGAGTCCGTGCTTCCGTCACTTACCATGCAGGAACATCAGGCGCTGCGAGAGGACCGGCCTGCGAGCGCCACCGTATACCAACTTTATTTACAAGGAAACGAGTTCAGCCGGCGATGGGAAAATCTTCCGCGAGCCATTGAGCTGTACGAGCGTTGCGTGGGCCTGGATCATTCGTATGCGTCGGCATGGGCAAGACTTGGCCGTTGCCGGTGGCTTACGGACAAATACAGCCTTGGTTCACTCGAGGGATTGTGTGCGGCAGACGAAGCCTTTCAGGAAGCGTTCAAGCTGAGCCCCAACCTGGCGTTGGCTCATAACTTGTACACGCACGTGCAGGTGGACCAGGGCCGTTCTCTGGATGCGATGAAGCGTCTTCTGGAACGTGCGCAACAGCGACGAAGTGATGCAGAACTATTCGCTGGACTGGGGCACGTTTGCCGTTACTGCGGATTATTGCAGCCCGCGCTAGTGGCTCATCAGGAGGCGCGCCGACTGGATCCGCTAATTTCCACGAGCGTGATGCATACGTACTTCATGATGGGAGATTATCAGCGGGCCCTGGAAACTTCCGCAAGCGATTACGGTTATGGAATAGGCCTGACTCTAGCGATGCTTGGGCGCATTGAAGAGGCGGTATCCACATTGCGGCAACGCGAATTGGCCAAGCCTTGGAGGCTGGGAAAATTGTATTTGACATCGCTGCGGACACTGCTGGAAGGCAGGCGGGAGGAGAGCCTGAAAGCGAGCGAGGAGTTGATGAAAGCGACTTTCCGCGACCCGGAGGGAATGTATTATCTCGCGCGCCAGCTGAGTTACCTGGGACAAGCAGAGAAAGCATTGGACATGCTATCTCGCGCCATCAGTAGCGGGTTTTTCTGTTATGTGACGATGGTGCGTGACCCCTGGCTGGACGGGCTTCGCACGAATGGTGGATTTACGAATCTCTTGCGCCAGGCTCAACAACTGCACCGGGAAGCTTCAGCGGCCTTTTTGTCGGCCGGCGGCGATTCGCTTCTGGGGATACGCGCCGAGGTTTAGTTCGAACCGAGCGCCTTTCTTTTTGACGTGGACGGTTTTGCGAGGCAACCCGGTGGCTGTGCGCCTTTTGGCGGCTCTGTTACAATTCTAAAAGATGTTCCGGGGTCGTCTAATTGGTAGGACACCAGCCTTTGGAGCTGGTTATCCTGGTTCGAGTCCAGGCCCCGGAGCCAGATTCCCTACAGTTTTATTCTCCCGCGCTGAAAAAATCCTGAATTCACGTTTCGCGGTAATTGAGCAGGGCTACGCCGATCAAAAGAATGCACAGAGGCCAGAGCCGAGCCAATGCATTGCGCGTTCGATTCTCTGAGGGGAGCCGCAACTCAAGCCACCGCGACCAGCCGGCGGTTACCGCCAGAATCGCCAAAGGAATGTGACTCAGTTCCGCAAGGACTTCTTCCTTGATGTTGCCGAGGGCATGAGAATGGGTGAGCAGCAGGGCTCCAGCCACGGCTACCAGCATCGGGAAGATGAATCGCAAATTGCCGGAAGCGACGCGGCCGGTTTGGACGCGCCACTCGAAAATTGCGAGAGCGATCACCAATACCACGAAGAGTCGATGCAGTAAGACCTCAGGGTCAGCAAGGGTGACCCAAAAGCCGTTGGGGCCGAGCGGCCAGACTTCAGGATCGCTTCGCAGGAAAAGAAAAACGGCTAAGCCGAGGAAGACCACCGGCCAATTACGCGCCCAGGAAATGCGCCCGGCTTGTGCGAGGAAAGCGAGAAGTCCGATCGTCACAACGAGGATGCCGGCCCAGTGATGGTTATACTCCGACCAGGCTTTTTCGGCAGGAGTGTTCGGACGGGTACCGGCCTGGCCAGGAACGTAAGAAACCGCAGAGAGTGTCCCGGCGTCAAATGCCAATTTTTGAGCTTCGTAGATGTCTTCGGGAAGTTCCCGCACCGCGGGACTGGCAAGCCGCGGCGGGCGCGGAGTCATTCGAGCGAAAATCTCGGAGCGGGAAACGCGATCTCTGGCGAGATCCGCGGCGGGAGGAAGCGAAGTCAAAGAAGCGGCGGTGAGAATGACGGTGATGCCAATTCCAATTTCCGCTTCGCCGAAGCGTTTTAGACTGCCGAGGATGCTGCTGGCAGGACCGCGGCGGACAAGTTGAAAATTGAGCGCGCCAAGAAAGAGAAGCAGACCGAAGAGAATGACCTTCGTGGCGACCATGGCGCCATAAGAAGTGCCGTAAACGGCCTGGAGCGAACCGACATAGGCGTAACTCAGGACGAAGCCGGCGGAAGCGAGCAAGCCAACACTGATTAGTGCGAGCTGCGAAAACCTGGCGCTGACTTGGCGCGCAAATTCAGGAGAAGGGGCGCAACGGATTGTGATTAGCAAATAGGGCAAACCGCCCAGCCACATAGCCGTGGCCGTCTGATGAATAGCGGTGAACGCCGCCAGCGGAAGGCGATAGTCCAGTCGCGCCATGGCGTGACTGGTCATGACAGAGGAAAAGATGATAGCGGCTGCGGGGAGCAGTAGAATCATTCCGCTGCGTGAGCGTCGCATGCTTACGAGAATCACAATCGCGAGGGCAGACAAAATGCCGATAGAGCCGGCAAGGACAAAGTTTGCGCCACTCACTTGCCCCAGGGACAAATCTGCGGACTGCATCAGGATGAGCGAGTTCGCCAGGACGTAGGAGAACTGCATGGCGGCGAGCGCAACAGCGGCGCGCCGAATCCAGCGCAGACAGGCCTGCTTCACTGAATCGGATTCCTCGCTGGTAGCGCGCAGAACGAAAATCAAAAAGACAATCCCTCCGACGGCGAGCGACTGAAAGGTCAGTGTCGCTCCGCGGAACAGCACGGAGAGAAACCCGAAAATTTGAAGGAGCCGGGCCATGTGTGCCGATCAGGCTCGCGTGACCGTGAAGAGGATTTCGCCGCGAGTGATGTGACCGTCGGAAGCCAGGACTTGCCAGCGGAGGTGATATATCCCGGCTTGCAACCCTAGCGCCTCGGACGCGATCGTCTCCGCGGAGTTCTGCTTGCGGATAGGAAGCGGCTGGGCATCGCCACTGGGCAGGATCAACGTCAGCCGGGAACGGCTCGCGTCGATTCGGACGTTGAATCGGAGCTCGATGGGAACGTCGGGCCCCGCAACGGTGCCGTTCAAGGACGGCCTCGATTCGAGCAAAACGGCATGCGCGAAGGCGACGCGGGCGGCCGGAAACAAACCCGCCCCTAAGATCATAGTGAGGACAAACAAAACCCCGCGACCTAAAGTATTGAGACCGGACATAGCTCACTACAAGAAGATGCTAGTTCAACGCGCACACACTGCCAAGCCGAATTCTTCGAAAATGTTAGTAGCACGCGTGGAGGTACAAGGCAAATTTGGGCGGAGGCGGCGCCCTATTCCTGCGAATAAATGTCGTTCGAATGATTCCAATCGATCGTTGGATCGTTCGCCGGATCGATGGGCAGATCTTTTGTCGTGTCCTTGTCCGTCTTTCTTTGGGCGCGCTTTTCTTCTTTCATCTTGCGCTTTTCGATGCGCTTCATTTCTTTCTGCCGTTTCTGGAATGTCGTCGGCATAGAGTCTCCTTACAGCAGAGTTCGGTCCCGACTGGCAGGGACCGTGAATGGTTGCCTGAAACAGGACAACTACCAGCGGGGTTCGCGGGGCTGCCGCGCGGACTCGCGGTAATCCTCGTTGGAGAAGCGATCGCGTCCCCCGCCTTTTCCCCGTCCACCGCCGCCCTGGCCGCGGCCTCCGCCGGGGCCACCAAAACTCTTGGGGCCGCGTGATGGGCCGGCTTCGCCCTTTGGCCGGGCCTCATTCACTTTCAAATTGCGCCCGCCAACTTCCTTGCCATCGAGTGCGGTCATGGCCTGCGCCGCTTCCGCATCGTTGGGCATCTCAACGAAAGCGAAACCGCGGGCGCGGCCAGTTTCACGGTCCATTGCCATGTGCACGCGGGTGACTTGCCCGAACGGAGCAAACAGCTCGCGAATCTCGCTTTCCGTCGTCTGGAAGTTCATATTGCCCACAAATAAACTCTTCATCTTGATTCTCCCTGTACTCTTCGAAGCACCACGAGTGCAGGTTCCCGGCAAAATGCCGCTTCCCAGACACTGCGAACTGTTGGCCTAAAATTGGCTGAAGCCGTGGAGGGAGGACGTGAGCACACCCTTCAAAGAGTTCAGGCAATCCTACTTCGGGAGTCTACCCAACGACAATATCATACTTGACCTGCAAACCCCGAACGCTCATTTCGCATTGGGTTTGAGACCGGCGACGATGCCGCGAATTACAGTGACGGACGCGGCGGGAAGCCCAAATGTTGCTCCTGCGGCGGCGGTCACGGTGGCGGTTACCGCAGGGCCGTCCGGATCAGCCGTGCCGCCATTGCGATCGGGATGCCAAGTATATTGTGCTTTGCCGAAGGTTGTCACGCTCACGGGTCCGGCAAATGAACTCACGGACTTCCTCGTCGCGTCGTCAAAGGAAATGCTAACGGTGTGCTCGTTTTCCTGATCCTTATTGACCACGAGCAATGACCATTGTCCGTCAGGCCGCAGGACGGCGTAGGTTGTGACCAGCGTGTGACCCGCGCCGTCATGGATATCGCTCGCCGCGGGAAATACTTTATGGACTCCGTCTCCCGGCAGCAACCATTCCAGGTTGATGAGCTGGCTGACGAAATACTGTGAGAGTGGTTGTTTGATTTTGAAATCTCTGTCCGTAAGAAAGAGACTAAACGTGCCCGGTGAGTTGTTGTGGCCACGGCCGAGCGGTTCCGGCATGTAATGGAAATAGTAGACCGCGTCTCCGCCGCCAGCCAGAAACGCGCCAATATAGTCCGCGAGCCACAGACCTCCCCAGATATCCATGTAGGCTTCCGAAGAGGCCGAGGAAAGATTAGATTCCGTGATGAAGAAGGGCACGTTGAGCGGAACGCCGTCTTCCCGCCACACTTTCATGATGTTTTGCACCAGGTTGGCTTCATCGTAGATGCTGCCCCACTGAACCTTGCCGGGGTCGATTGGATAATGTTCGAACGAAAAGAACGCCAGCTCACCCAGTTTTCCGTGCGCTTTCAAATAATCGATGAACCGGCCAGTGAAAGAAGCTTTGCCATCGCTGTCTGGCCACACTTCGATGTCTTTGTTTTCGCCGGTGAAAATCGGCCCGCCTAGCCTTAGCTTCGGGTCCACGCGGTGCAGCGCCGCCGCAAACTGGATGTACAACGCGGCGTAATCTTCCGGCAGAGTGTAGTGACCGTCTGGTTCTTCCCCCATCTCGACATAAGAAATCGGATATCCGCGCTTCTCAATGTAAGCAATTTCCGCCGCGGCATCCTCGGGAGTGCCGTAGAGCATGGCGATCGGAATCATCGCGGGCAGTCCCCGCGTGACGCCGCTGGTGTAGAAGAGGTCGAAGCCGATCTGGTCGCCGGCACGTTCCGCCAGA
Organism: Candidatus Acidiferrum sp.; assembly: GCA_035704085.1. Classification (GTDB taxonomy): domain Bacteria; phylum Acidobacteriota; class Terriglobia; order Acidiferrales; family UBA7541; genus Acidiferrum. The sequence continues at coordinate 14,958 of DASSXG010000025.1, forward strand.
TCGCCCGGCTCGTGCCAGGGGTCCACAGAGGAGCAGTATGTGGCCGTTTGATCTTGATCCGGAGTATGCCGGAGTCCATCGTGAAATTTTCCGTCGGGGCTAGTCGTGCCCAGATAAATCTCGCGAATTGCATAGCCAAGGCAATTTCGTTTGTCGGCGCTGCCGTGCGTGTCGCAGGTGTTGGAAGAGGCGGTCATCCAGATGCGCACCCATTGGACACTGATCGGGGCGGTTGCCAGTTGCAAAGTGGCGTTCCCGCCCTTGCCGTTCGTTACGACGCCGCCAGGAAACGCCTGCCAGGAGCCCTGCGCGGGCTTCCTGATTGGATCTTCGCCGGTCCAATACTGAACCACATACTTCGTGGCGAATGGTTCACCCCAGGCGATTCGAATGGCGGCGATATCTTGTTTGCTGGAAAGGTCGAGAAAAACCCACTGCGGGTGCAAAGCATCGTCCTGGCCAGTGAAAGGTTTCGAAAGATAGGGATTGCTCTTCCAATAAGAATTCTCGTCTCCATCGGTTAGCCGCGAATAGCCTTCGAGATCCGTGCCATCATCGCGGGTCACGCCGCGATGCGGGAGCGGATACCCGTACGAGTGGCGAATCATTTCCGGACTGGGAATTCCGCTGCCGGTGAAATAACCCTTCCCTGCCGGATCGCTCCAGGTACCCTGTGGATTCCAGTGCCAGGCTTCCACATGCAGTTCCGTGTTTTGCCGATAGGTGACAGTCTGCCAGCCGGCAGAAAGAATCTGCTTGATAGTGTCATCCACGAAAAGCTTATCCGCGGCGCCATAGGGGAGACGGTCGATGCCGGCGCCCAAAGTCTCGGTTGGCTTGAAGGTGTTCGCCACATGGCTCGGCGTCACGTCCACATGGATGGTCTGCGCGTGCGTGGACGGCACAGCGGCGAAGCCCACCAGGATCAGAATGGCAACGCCAAATTTCGGGGAAGGCATGGAGATCTCCTAAATCGGTTTAATACTGAGCGATTATCTAACCTGGGTGGAGGCCGGGAGTCAAGGCGCTTTCGAAAGAACTAGCTTTGAAGAATTTCGCCGACGGCTCGGAAAGCCTGATCGATGGCGGCGTCGGTTTCCGCGGTCGCTGCGGCGTCGGAATTGGCGATGGCAATCCTTCCGAACGGCTTCCGCCCGAGCACCCAAGGCTGCTCGCCTTCTTTCCAATCAGGGTCGAAGAGGGCGTTGTAGGGCCGCGGTTCCAAGGAGTAACCGTGCGCCCAGCGATTTACAGTGATTCCCTGGATGTCGCCAGCAGGATCGAAACCAGCGGCACCGAGCATTCTCGCGAGCTGGTCGCGAGTGTATCTCTCAAACTGTGAAAAAGAGGTCTGGAGAAGTTCGGCACGTCCGGCGCGGTGCTGGTCCCGTGTAGGTAGGCCGGGTTTGCAGGGTGTTCTGAGCATGAAAAGGATCATGGGCTCTTCCGGCCTGGTCGGGAATTTGTAGTCGCCGAGGCTCACCGGAAAATCGAGCGCCACGTGGCTGTAATACGATCCGGGCGCCACGATTTGATGCACTCCGAGACTCGCGAAGGAATTCCAATTGCGAATAGCGACGTGGGTGTAGACCAAGGGCGCTTTCACGAGATAGGCCAGCGACTCTTTCTGCTTGTCTGGCAGCTCCGGGCAAATGTAGGGAATCATGCCGTTGTAACAGGCCAGCACACAGTTCTTGCTCTGAACACGGTGGAGTTTTCCGCCGCGCATGTAGGAAACTTGCACGCCCTTGGCAGTGTTTGCTGGATCCGTGTGTTGCACACGCACGACTGTGCTATTTAACCGGATGCGCGCGGGCGCATCGGACTGATCGAGTTTGCTGTAGTCCGCCTTAGCGATCACGACGTCATCCATGGTTCGTCCGGGAATCGCTGCGGAAATGAGAGACCGCACCAGGAGCCGCGCGATGGAAGCGTTGCCGTCGGGGAAATGGAATATGTACGGTTCTTCCTTCTCTTGCGGCGTGAGTCCCAGGCCGTCGAAACCGGGGTAGGTGAACGAGCCGTAGTCGTCCCCCGCGTAATAGCACGCCAGAGCCGAGACAGCTTCGATGCCCACGCAGAACAGATCATGAGGAAACCTCCGGAAAAACGGCAAAACTTCCGGGGAAAGCTTGCAGTAGGTGGTGAGATAGTCGGCATAGCTGGTTTTCGAAAGTTTTGCGAGTCTCTCTTCCTTGGAGAGTCCAGTCAGGTAGTCCACCTTCGCCGTATAGACGCGTGCGATGTCCCTTCGGGCAATTTCCGACAGCGGCGCCTTCGCCAGGAACCCCGGCCAAGGCGTGGTATTCATTCCGGTAACGAGGCGGTCCTCGCCAAAGGTCTCTTTGTCAAAGAAAGCCGCGGTACCAAGCTTGGAATACAGCTTCTGATCGTAGGCTTTGTAGAAGCGCTCGGTATCGATGCCAATCTTGCGAAGCAGGTCTTTGGAAACTGCGCTGTACTGAGTGGGGCTCTCGATGGAAAGCGTGCCGCCAAAACTGAGCAGAGTCCTGCCGCCAGCGCGAAACTCGTTGCGCTTGGCGTGGCCGCCGAAGTCGTCGTGATTGTCGAGAATGAGAATCCGCGCACTCTCCCCAGCGCTCTCGCGGTAGAAATGTGCCGCCGCCAGTCCACTGATCCCCGCGCCGACGATGACGAGGTCATAGGATTCTTCGGTGTCGGCGGCATCGCCGAAAGAATCAGCGCTCTCTCCATCTCTCAGGCGGTGGGCAAAGGTGAATGTGCCATCATGATTTCCGCGTATTCCCATGCGGGCCGGGGGGTAATAGTCCGCTGCTTTCTCCGGAGCAATTTCGTCCAGCGCGGCGGCGGCCAGCAATGCCTGCGAGCCAAACGTTTCAGTGGCGAGAGCGCCCCCGACTCCGACAGCGACCCCGTTCAGAAAATCGCGCCGGGTAATTTCGCGGTCCATCCCCAGCTCTCTATCTATTTTCGTTTCGCTCATCGGAGGCTCTCCCCGGCTCGGTGACCGGAAAGATTATACGCCGTCTTTTATAGACTCTACACATTTCAAGTAGACTTTGGATGCACCCATTTGCGGCCATGTCTTCGACTGCGCTGGCGGGGGGTGGGCTTGGTCAACCGCAGGGTTCACCCTGTGGAAGAAGCTAACGCGACTTTATGCGAATCCGCGGAACATAAATATACCGAAACAAAATTACGTGTGCAGCGTCTATAATCTATGGCGCTCCGCGACATAGTGCGCTGTATACCGGTCGGGCGCAAGGGCATAGGCAATCTTCGAGAGGGGGCGCGATGAAAAGAGTTCTTGTCGTGGCGATTCTTGGGTTGATGTTAGGGACACTCGCACTTCTTCACGGTCTTGGCCACGCGTCCGGAAATACGGCGCCGGCGCCAGAATTCACTCCCGATGGCAAGCTGGCGCGGCCGGAGGGCTATCGCCGATGGGTGTATGTCTCATCTGGCTATGGCATGAGCTACTCGCAAAAAGCTAACGACAGCATGCAGATGTTCACTAATGTGTTTGTCCTTCCCGCGTCCTATGACTACTACCTTGCGCACGGGACCTGGCCGGATAAAACCATGTTTGTCCTGGAGGTGTACGGCTCGACGTCGCAGGGATCGATTAACAAACATGGCCAGTATCAGAGCGAATTCATGGGTTTGGATGTGGAAGTCAAAGACGAAAAGCGATTTCCCGACAAGTGGGCATATTTCGGCTTCGATGCCCACGAGAAGGCTGCAAGCGCGACTACACCCGGCAAGAACGAATGTTGGAAGTGCCACGAAGCGAATGCGGCCGTGGAACATTCTTTCGTGCAGTTCTATCCTGAGCTTCTGAGAGTGGCCAAGGAAAAAGGTACGATCAAGCCCGCGGTACATCTAGACGATAAGCGGTAATCGCCGGCAAACTGCGCGGCCCAGGGCGATGTATGATGCGGCTCTGGGCATCCGGAATGACAGCAACTTTGAGCGGGCAGACGGCAATCATTACCGGCGCGGGCAGCGCGGAAGGGATTGGATTTGCCGTCGCGCGACGGCTGTATAAAGCGGGCGCGCGCGTGGTCATTAGCTCCACCACGGACCGCGTTCATGCGCGCGCACGCGAACTCGATGCCGGCGGTGAAGCCGCCCTGTCGTTCATCGCAGACCTCACCGTGGAAACCGATGTGCAGCGATTCGTCGATTCCGTCCTGACACGCATGGGCCGGATCGACATCCTGGTGAACAATGCCGGGATGACGCAGACAGGCCGGGCGACGGAAAGCAAACCGCTGATCGAAACTTCCTTCGCGGAGTGGCAAAACCAGATTTCCATAACCTTGCATTCCGCATTTCGCATGACCCGGGCTGTCTTGCCGGCCATGACGCAACAAAAGTACGGCCGCATCGTGAACATTAGCTCTGTAACCGGCCCGCTGGTTAGCAATCCGGGTTCCGCGGCGTATGGCGCAGCAAAGGCTGCGATGGACGGTATGATGCGTGCCGTGGCGATCGAAACCGCAAGCGACGGAATCACGATCAACGGAGTGGCTCCCGGCTGGATCGCGACGGCGTCCTCGACGGAAGCCGAAGAGATCGCCGCGCTCCACACGCCGCTCGGCCGGGCCGGCACTCCCGACGAAGTTGCGGCAGCCGTTTGCTTTCTCGCCTCACGCGAAGCTTCCTACATTACGGGACAGATTTTGGTCGTGGACGGCGGTAACGTTCTCCAGGAAAACAAGGGCGCTTGAAACAGCGTCTGTCTCTCCGCTTGCCCGAATCCCGGTGGTGAGCCACACTCATAAATCATTCAAGAAATTTGCCGTTTTGAACAATCGCCCGGGAGGTCTGCATGCGCCAAACTCTTTCCATTCTTGCCTTGCTTCTGATGCCGCTTTCACTCTGGGCGCAACAAGGCGCCCCTCCGCGAACACGGCCGAAAATTGGCGTGGCGTTGGAGGGAGGCGGCGCGATGGGCCTCGCCCACATCGGCGTCCTGAAGTGGTTCGAGGAGCACCACATTCCCGTGGATTATGTGGCCGGGACCAGCATGGGTGGATTGGTCGGGGGCTTCTACGCCACTGGCATGAGCCCCGAAGAGATGAAGACACTCATCGAGGGCCTGGATTGGCGGAAGATTCTTGGCGACCGCACGCCTTATGAAGACTTGTCCTTCCGCAGGAAAGAAGACCAGCGCGCGTACCCGAATTCGCTCATCTTTGGATTGCGCAATGGCCTATCGCTGCCGGCGGGACTTATTCCTGGGCACCAGATCGGCTTGCTGATCGACCGCGTGACGCTGCCGTACTACGACCTGCCATCGTTCGATGCGCTTCCGGTACCGTTCCGGTGCGTAGCAACCGACGTGGTCAGCGAGAAACCTCATGTTTTCAAGGGAGGCTCGCTGGCGGGCGCGCTCCGGGCCACGATGTCCATCCCCGGAGTATTCTCGCCAGTTCAAGAGGGGCAAGCCGTTTTCGTGGATGGCGGTCTGTTGAACAATCTGCCGACAGACGTCGTGCGCGAAATGGGCGCGGACATCGTGATTGCCGTGCACTTGGAGACTGCGCCGGTCGAAGCTAAGGACATTCAGTCACTATTCAGCGTGCTGAATCACTCGGTCCGTGTGGTGCTCGACGAGAATGAGTTGCAAAGCATGGCCCGCGCGGATGCCGTGGTCTCCGTACATCTCGGCGAGTACTCCACGCTCGATTACGCCAAGAGCGGACCGATCATGCAGCACGGTTATGAGGCGGCCAACGAGAGATCGCGCTTGCTGGAAGCCTTCGCGCTTGATGATTCCACTTGGCAGGAGTTCGCCCAGGGGCGCGCCGCGCGGAAGCGCGGTGACGTTCCGGCTCCGCAGTTCATCCGGGTTCAGGGCACCGACGAACACGAAGCAATCGATGTCGGACGCTACGTGAAATCCTTCCAAGGCAAGCCTCTTGATACTGAGAAGCTCGACCATGTGCTCACGCGGCTGACCGGCGTAGGACGGTACGACTCAGCTGGGTATCGGCTCACTACCGAGAACGGCCAGCCGGGGCTGCTGATCCAGGTGGTTGAGAAAAATGACGCACCGCCGATGTTTCAGACGGCCTTCGAAGTGGACGGTTCGCAGAGCGGCAATGTGGACTTCACCATGGGAACGCGCTTCACGTTTATGGACGTAGCCGGCTTCCGCTCCGAGTGGCGGTCGGATTTGCTGTTGGGAAATACCTACGGCATCCAGACCGAACTATACCGGCCGTTCCGCGCGGAGAGCCGTTGGTTTTTTGCGCCGCACGGCGATGCCAGCGATACCACATTTCCGATTTATGCGAAGAACGATCCACTGGCGGATTACCGCTTCTATCGCATCAACATCGGCGGCGATTTGGGATACAGCTTCGGGCGCTCCAGCGAGCTGCGCGTTGGATACCAAGTCGGTTCGTTGAATACCAAGTTGCGGCTGGGAACGCCACAGATTCCTTCCGTGGCAGGACAAGTAGGACAGACACGGCTGCATTACCTGCTTGATCGCACCGACGATCCCGTGATTCCTCGCCGCGGATTCAGCACAGAGTCCAATTTCCGCTGGTTTGACACCAGTCCCGGTGCAAAAGAGGGCTTCCCTGCTTTGGATTTGAAGCTGGGATATTTTCAGCCGATTACGCGGACTGCCTCGCTCTTTCTCGAGAGCGAAGGTGGCACAACCTTCGGCTTCAGGAGCACTGGCATCCCCCAGTTCTTCCTCGGTGGGCCGGCGCGGCTCAGCGCCTATGGCCAGAACGAGTTTCAGGGGAACCAGTATTATTTATTGCGCGCGGGATATATACGCGACTTGCTCACGCTGCCGCCATTTTTGGGAAAGAAGGTTTACGCCGTCGGCACGTACGAGTTCGGCAAGATGTACGGTACAACCAACACCACCGAATCCCCGAACGATGTTGCCGCGGGGTTCCTGGCGGAAACGGCGCTCGGCCCGTTCTTCATCGGCGGCAGCGTCGGCGACTCCGGCCATCGCAAGTGGTTCTTCCAGCTCGGCCGCGTGTTCTAAAATTTCGTCCGCGGTCCCATCGTCGTATATCTGCGCTTATACCCTTCCTTACTGCGATTAATTTTATCTATTTTCCCTTGCCCGCCTTCTACGAAAAAGACGGGCCGAACCATTGGCTTCTTCACCGCCAAGCAGTTCCGGGAGATCGAAGGGGATGACGCGGAAATCATCCCCGCCGCTTCCAATGAAACAAAACCGGAAGAATGAGCGAAGGGAGAAATGCCCTCGACTCTTGCTTTTCATTCGTCTTTTGTGCGAGGCGGCAGTTCATCGCCAGCACGGGGCCGCTTGCCGCCCCGGCGGCCCATGAGCTTGTCAAAAGCCTTGAAGTCAGCGCGGGCTCTGCGGCTGGCGAAGAACTCCGCTGTTTGCAAAGCGGAGAGCTTTTCCGCCACCGCCGTGGCTACGAACTGGTTGATGCTCGTCCCATCTTCTCGGCTCTGCTGTTCCACCGCTTTTTTTAGTGAACGCGGCAAGCGCAGAGGGTAAGTCTTCGTTTCGCTCATTGTCGGATCCTTTCCAACGCATCACGGGGAATCATCACCTCAATACCAAACTGCGACGGCACAAGTCCGAAATCCCGCACGTTAAATGTAACCAGGAGATCGGCCCGTCCGTTGACTGCCGTTTCCAGAACCATCTCATCGCCAGGGTCGCGCAACTGGGGCCGCCAGAGAAAATGTGTCTTTACCGGCTCGGCCATGGCCACCACAGCGTCCAAGAATATCTCCACTTCGCGGTCACTCAGCCCGGCCGCCAGCCGATGCTCTGCCTCCGAACAAATGGCTTCATACTCCACGGCCAGCGGGACGCTCACCAAGAGCGTGACCCTGCCTTGGCGTGCTTTGCGCAGAATCGCAGCCGACGCCCCACCGGGACTCCGCATCGCCGCCACGATGACGTCCGTATCCAAGACTACTTTCATATCACTGATGATATCATATTGCAGAAGATATTATATCCTGGTTTGCGCCAGATGTGCCAGAAGACGCTGAAGAACGCCGCAGCCGAGCGCAGAGGAAAGTCTTGACTTTCGCTTTTTATTCGCCTATAGTGCGGGGCGGTAGAGGAAACGGGAAACGGGTGGCGCGCCGGCTCCATTGCCGACAAGGCTCTCACGAGACGGCCGCCGCCCGTTGAAGATTCCGAGCCGTAAGCGGGGGTGAGGGGTCGTCTCGTAAGAGCGATCCCTCGATCCCGGGAGCCGACTGGGTCGGTTTCCCTGCTCGGAGGGCAGTATATACATCTCGCTTCCCTTCCAGGAGCTGCCATGGACGTCTGTATCGAAAGCGTAGTCCTCACCCCCGCCATCGAAACCATAAAGGAGAGCGGAGATCCCGCGGAAGAAAAAGACCGCAGCGTCGAAACTCTACGCGCAGGCGATACCCCGACAGATTCTCCAGAGACACCAAAGGCGGAAACAGCGGCGGAGAAAAATCCGTGGGCTGGCTGGGCCTGGCTGGGCCTGTGCAAGACTCCCAGCCGCAAAATCCCCAACATCGTGCACGTGGATGTGGATGCGTTCTTCGCCTCGGTCGAGCAGGTGCTGAACCCCAAGCTGCGCGGCAAGCCCGTGCTGGTAGGACGCGGCTGTGTGGCTTCGGCGAGTTACGAAGCGAAGTTCCACGGCGTGCGCACGGCCATGAGCTTTCGCGAAGCGCTGCGAGTCTGCCCGAGAGCCATCGTGGTCCCCGGGCAATACGAGCACTATGCCGATTTTGCGGAGCGCGTGCGCCGCATTCTCGAAACCTACACGCCCGCGGTCGAAACCGCCGCCCTGGACGACTTCTACCTCGACTTTGCCGGCACGGAGCGGCTCTATCCGGATTACGAAGCCACGCTGCGGCGTTTGCAAGCAGAAATTTTCGGCCGCACGGGCTTGAGCGTTTCCGTAGGCGCGGCACGCACCAAAGTTGTCGCCTCCATCGCTTCCCGGCTGGAACGCCCGCGTGGTTTCCGCATGATTGTGCCCGGCGAGGAAGAAACTTTCCTGACGCCTCTGCCCGCAGAAAAGCTGCACGGCATCGGCCACGTGCACGCCGGAGCGCTCGCCGAGCGCGGCATCGCCACCATCGGCCAATTGCGCCAGGTGCCCAAAGCTGCGCTGCAAGCGGCCTTCGGCGAAGCCATCGGTCAGCAAATCTGGGAGCGCGCACGCGGTTTTGACGGCCGCGAAGTACTGCTGCCCTCCACACCAAAGTCCGTTTCGCGAGAAACCACCATCGAAGGCGGCACCATCGACACCGAGTTCCTTGGCGGCCTGATCGAATATCTCAGCGAGCGTATCGGCTCGACCCTGCGCGAATATGGCAAGCAGGCGCGCACCATCGGCCTGCGCATTCGTTATGTCGATCAATTTTCCGCGCATCAGACGGTGCGGCTTACCAAGCCAACCAATGACGAACGCGAACTGCTCGTCGCAGCCAAGGATCTGTTTGACAAACTGTTCACGCGGCGCGTGGCGGTGCGGCTGGTGGGCGTTAGCGTAACCAATCTCGAAGCCGATCGCCGGCAAAATGAATTGTTTGACACCAGCGCGAATCGCCGCTGGTATCTCAACCGCGAAATGGACCGCGTCCGCGGCCGCTACGGCTGGAACGCCGTCTTTTACGGCAAAGGCCTCGAGCTGCGCGAACATTACGCCACCAAGCCCAATGGCCTGGTGCTCTCGACGCCATGTTTATCGCGGTAAAGAAGAGAAAGACTCGGGTCTAAAAGACCCGAGCTACAGGGTTGTTGTTACGGTAGTTGCTGAAGCTTTCCTTTCCTGTCCCCTACCTGATTTGGAGTAACCAGCATGCCTGCCGAGAGACGGGCATGCCTTTTCCCCTTTCCGAGCTAGGTTTCTTGTGTTCGTACATTTGCATTGCCACAGCCACTATTCGTTTCTGCGAGGCGTGCCGTCGCCGGACGAGATCATCGCAGCAGCGGTCGAGCAGAAAATGCCGGCCGTGGCATTGACCGACACGAATGGTTTGTATGCGGCGGTTCCGTTTTACCAAGCGGCACAGAAAGAGGGCATCAAGCCCATCGTCGGCGTGACGCTGGACGTCGAATTCCGAATTTCGAATGACGTGTTTCGAAAGTCGAAAGTCGAAAGTCGAGACTCGACGAGCGTGCCGCTAACACTGCTGGCGGCAGACATGGAGGGTTATAGCAATCTCTGCCAACTCGTCACGCTGCGGCATCTTGGCACAACCAAGCTGGCACAAAACGTTGCAGCTGCGGAAACCGATGGGCGGCCCGTTACATTGCAGAAGTTGGCGGAGCACAGCCGCGCCGTGATCGCGCTGTGTCCATTGCCGACAAGACCACATGACACGCGCACTTGTAGGGGCACGAACTATTGTGCCTCTGCAAAGACAACCCAGGACAGTCGTGAAACAACAGAGTGGTTTGCGAAACTCAAAGAAATTTTCTCCGACCGCCTGTACATCGAAGTGCTGCATCTCTCGCCCGGCGATGGGCGAACGCTGCGCGAAGCCGAGCGTCTCGGCCGCGGGCTTGGCGTGCCACTGGTGGCGACGAACAAGGTGCACTTCCTCCGCCCGGAGGGGCACCTGCATCATCGCGCGGTGAATGCCATCCGCACCGGCGGCCTGCTGACGACCGTCGCTCCACCGGAAATCACCACTGGCGAAGCGTGGTTCAAGCCAGCAGCGGAAATGCAAAAATGTTTTCCCGATCACCCGGAATGGCTGCGAGCCACTCTCGAAATCGCCGATCGCTGCAATTTGCAGCTTGAACTGGGAAAGCTGATCTTGCCGGAGTTTGCCGTTCCGGAAGGCGAGACACCGGATTCACATTTGGAGAAACTGTGCCGTAAAGGTGCACAGCATCGTTATCGATCACCTGGACCCGAAGTATTTTCACGGCTAACGCACGAGTTAGAAGTCATCAATAAGTGGAAATTGGCCTCATTTTTCCTTCTCGTATGGGACATCGTCGAAGAAGCAAAGCGGCGCGGTATTCCGGCGGTGGCGCGCGGATCAGCCGCCAGTTCCATGGTCACGTATTGTCTTGGCATTTCACGCGTGTGTCCATTGCGGTGGGGATTGTACTTTGAAAGATTCTTGAACGAGCAGCGCGGTGATTGCCCGGACATCGACATTGATATCTGCGGCGCGCGGCGCGACGAACTGCTCGACTACGTCTACGAGCACTGGAGCGCCGAACATGTCGCCATGATTGGAAGCTTCATCACCATGCACGCGCGACTGGCCGTGCGGGAAGTCGCAAAAGTGTTCGGTGTGCCACCGGGTGAAGTGGATCGGTTCACGAAGCGGTTGCCGCACCGGCCAGTGCGCGAACTCCTAACGGCGATTCGCGATTTGCCGGAGTGCCGCGACTTACCCGTGGACGACGAGCCCTGGAAAACGATCCTGCAAGTCTCGTTGCGTCTCGATGACGCGCCGCGCCATATGGGGATTCACCCGTGCGGGACAGTGATTTCTGCGCGTCCTTTGACGCTGCTGACGCCGCTCGAACGCGCCACGAAAGGCATCGTCGTCACGCAGTACGACATGAACGCCGTCGAAGCGCTCGGGCTGATCAAAATGGATCTGCTGGGCCAGCGCGGCTTCACCACCATGTCGCTTGCGCTGGATAACATCGAGCGCACTCTCCAACCTGCAGGGACGCAGCATGCTGCGCCCGTTTCTCGCTCATCGAGCGTCGCGCCCGACGGCGTGACTCCCTGCCCCAGGCCACGCGAGATCGATTTTGATGCCATTCCGGAAAACGATCCTGCAACCTGCGACGTGATTGCCGCGGGAAAAACGCTAGGAGTTTTCCAGGTCGAATCACCGGCCATGCGCGGCATGCTTCGCATGATGAACGCGCGGACACTGGAGGAAATCGCTATCGCGCTGGCAATCATCCGGCCAGGCGCGGCGGAATATGGATCGAAGGAATTGTTTGTAAAGCGGCTTCGCGGAAAAGAAAAACTAATTTACCCGCATGATTCACTCAAGCCGATTCTCAGTGACACACTGGGCGTGTGCATCTATCAGGAACAGGTCATGCAGATCGCGCAAGCGGTCGGCAGCATGTCGCTGCAGGAAGCGGATCTGGTGCGGCGGTCGTCCGTAAAGTATTCGGGCCGGGCAGATTATGACTGCTTGCGCGGCAAATTTGAAAAAGCTGCAGAAATGATGGGACTGACGAAACAACAGCGAGAAGAAAGCTGGATGATGGTGGAGAAATTCGCAGGCTTCGGCTTCTGCAAAGCGCATGCGGCAACCTACGCGGACATCTCGTACCGCATGGCCTACTTGAAAACACACCACACCGCGGAGTTCCTCGCGGCCATGTGCAGCGCAGGCGCGGGGTTTTACCATGTGTCGGCCTATGTCGAAGAAGCCAAGCGCTGGGGTATCGCGGTGCGCTTGCCGTCAGTGAATCATTCGCGGATGGAGTACACGACCGAGGCCGCCGAAGACGGAAAACGCGTGCTGCGCGTCGGGCTGATGCAGATGAAAGGCCTGCGCATTGAAACCATCGCAGCGATCTTGCGAGCGCGGGAAGAAGCCGGGCCGTTTCGCTCGCTCGAAAATTTTCTATGCCGCGTGTCTGTCGAGCGCGATGAGATCGAAGCGCTGATCAAGTGCGGGGCATTTGACGAAATGGGCGATGAGGTAGGCCATGAAATGAGCGATGAAGCATGCCGCATGACGCGGCCGCAGATGCTGTGGCAGTGGAAGCTGCTGCAGGCGGCAGGCAAAGGCACACAACCGAGAGGAACCGTGCTGCCGAAGAAAACAGAACCCTTGTTTGCGGAAGCGAACGCACAAGATGCCGTTGGCGTGGCGCTGGCAGAAATGCAGATGCCGGAATACACGCTGGAGCAGAAGCTGCGCTACGAACGAGAAATCCTCGAAGTCTGCGTGAGCGGCCACCCGCTCGATTTTCTACCGCGCAATGGCGAAGCCTGGAGCGACGAACTGGCTGGCTTGCGGGGAAAGCGCGTGACGCTGTGCGGCTGGGTGGTCACCTACCGCCACGTTGGCACAAAAAATTACCGCAACATGATGTTCGTCACCCTCGAAGACCAGCGCGGCGTGTATGAAGTGGTGCTCTTCCCCGACGCTTATGACCGCTATGGCGGCTTGGTCTTTGAGACGCGCGCGATGCGCGTCACCGGCCGCGTCGAGCAGGATGGGCAGATCAATGGTGAGAAATTGGAGGCACTTAGAAAGTGACCCGTGCATTCATGATTCGCACAAGAACACCAAGTACGACGCCAGTTGCGGAACCGGAAACAGGCCGCCCTGCCGGAACCGGCGAGGAGTGGCTGGGGCGAAACCGCAACAGCAAGCGGCGGCTTTGGGAACGGCTCAATCCGCTCAGCCGCAAGCAGATTCGCGTGATTGCCGAGGCGCTGGCGCTCCAGCAGACCCACGCGCAGTTGCCGGAACCGCTTCGCGCGCGACTGAGCGCCGCCCTCCATGACCTCGAGCGGCTGGTGACCCGCCTCCGGGCGCTGCTGGCAGAGGTAGCACGACGGACACCACCGGGCGTATGAATGTTGCGGGGCCGTCTTAGGGGCGGGATACTTTCTATATGACTGTCCCCATAAAGCGCGGCCCCCTTCTTGTCGCCGTATTTGCTTTGACGTTTTCCGCTACCGCGGTGTCCGCGAGGGCGGATGAAATCAAACTGAAGGACGGCAAGAAGCTCAATGGCGTAATCGTCGCGTACGAGGACAACATGTTCAAGGTCAAGACCGACTTCGGATATGTGCTCGTCGAGAAGGACAAGATTGCCTCGATTACTCCATCGAGTCCGGCGGACAAATCGGAACCCTCGGCAAAGAAGGAAGCTGCTCCGCACCCATCAAAGCCGGCCGGAGACTCCCTGCTCGTGACTGAACCTGCAGTCGCCTCATCGGTGGACGCGTCTTCCGCAACAATCAACGCAAGCTCGAAAACCTTGAGTCCCAATGCGGCGGCGAAGAACGAGAAAGCGACTCCGAAAATGCCAAACGCAGCGGTGAAGTCCGAAGTTCCGGCGGGTGCGCCAACGGCGAACGCCGTAGCTTCCTCGACAAAAGGTTCCGCGACACCACCGGCAAACGGCCTTGTGGCTTCCGCGGCGGCGCCTGCCACACCGAAAGAACCGGAACTTCCCCCAAATCGTGAAGAGATCACCGGCAATCTCTACACGAACTACACGCACGGCTTTCGAATGTACAAAGCACCAAGCTGGAGTTTGATTGAAGAGGCCCGCAACGCGCTCCCGAACGCGATCGTCGCAATGGGCACGGCCAACGAATCAACGCTCATGGTGGTTGGTGAAGAAAAAACCAAAGATTCGTTGGAGATAGCGTCTGCGGCCGTGGAGAAGCGCCTGCACGAAGTATACGCAAAGTACCATCGCGCTTCAGAGCGCAAGACGGTCGTAGGCGGATTACCCGCGATGGAATATCAATATACGGGAACAGCTGATGAACACGATTGGTCGGGAAAACTAGTCGTCATTGCGCGTGGCAAGGATATTCTGACGGTGTTGGCCATGACTTACGCCGACAGCGACCTCATCCAGATTCAGGAAAATGTAATCGCTCGCTCCATCGCCAGCCTCGATTTCAATGTGCACTGAGCGCGCCCATCCCAATTCGCGGACAGTGCAAAAAATAGCGTGAAGCCGCTTAGCTAGCGGCGGCCTCCAGTGGTTCAGATACCTTGCGGTATTCGCGGATGATGCCGATCAGCGCCTGCGCGGCGCGAGGCAGGCTGCGGTCGCGGCGATAGACCAGTCCAAGTTCCCGCCACAGATCCACGCCTTCCACGGTGAGCAGCTTCACTTCGCCAGCTTTCACTTGATCGCGCGCGAAACTCTCGCTGATGAACGACACGCCGGCGTCGGCAGCCACGAAGCGCTTGATCATGCCGATGCTCGGTAATTCCATGGTCACGTGGATGCGCGACCGGTAGGGTCGGAAAAGTTTGTCCAGCACCTGCCGCGTGAAGCCGGTGCGCGGAAAGATGAGCGGCTGCTCCGCCACTTCCGCCAAGGTAATTTTTGAACGATGGGCGAGCGGATTGCGCGCGCTCACCATAAAACGCAAGCGGTCTTTGTAAATGTGATGCATTTTCAGGTTGGGCGATTTGATGGGCAGCGTGACGATACCCACGTCCACGGAACCATCTTCGACCCGCTGCAAAATCTTGTGGCTGAAATTCCGGTAGATGCTGATTTGTACGAGGGGGTGGCGCTTTTGGAATTCCGCAAAAATATCCGGAAGCAGATACAGGCATGTGGCTTCGTTGGCCCCAAACACAATCGGTCCCTGTACCACGTTGCCGCGGTCCGCAACAACTTGGATGGATTCGTCCCGGAGGCGGAGCAGCTTTTCCGCGTATTCGAAAAGCACTTCACCGGCGGGCGTGAGCTCGACTGATTTTGCCGAGCGGTCCAGGAGCTTGGCTTTGTAAGCTTGTTCGAGCTGGCGAATTTGCGCGCTAACCGCGGATTGCGAACGGAACACTTTTTGCCCTGCGCGCGAGAAGCTCTTGAGTTTGGCGACGAAGACAAAGGTAGTTAGCTGATCGAAGTCCATATTCAAAATGCTCGGCGGGAATTATAGCGAATTCTGCATTCCGCCAGCGGAGTTATTATCCTTCCCTTCAGAAATGAACCGCGGCTTGTGACATCGGCGCAGCCAGTGCCGCGGGCAATGGAACGACACGATGTCGGAACTGTGCAAGAATCGGGTTCCAGGTGGCCCCGGCCGTCCCCTGGAAATGCAAGGGCTGCACCCGGAGAATCGGTAGCGCTCCGCGCCGCGATAACAGGCGGGCGGCGCGCGGGCTCCCCGTGAAATGCACGTGTTCTTCCAGCGTTCTTCTCAGCCAGAGTTCTTCCTGCGAATCGATCTCTGCGAGGAACACGAAATCGCCGTGCAGCACGTCTTCGGCTTCTGCGCGGAGTACGTAAGCTAATCCACCGGTCATGCCTGATCCAAAATTGAGGCCGAGGGGGCCGAGGATCAGCGCTACACCTCCGGTCATGTATTCGCAGCCATGCTGGCCGACACCTTCGACAACCGCCAAGGCTCCGCTGTTGCGCACGGCAAAGCGTTCGCCCGCACGGCCTGCCACGAAGAGCTGGCCGGAAGTGGCGCCGTAAAGAACGGTGTTGCCGCAAAGCACGTCGCCGCGCCGCGAAGCCCCGAGCCCGGCGGTGATGGCGATCGTTCCGCCGGACAATCCTTTTCCAACATAGTCGTTGGCCTCGCCTTTGAGCTTGAGCGTGACGCCTTTGGCAAGAAATGCTCCGAAACTCTGCCCGGCTGCGCCGTGAAATTCCTGGCTGATTTCCACACTGGCAGCGTCCCCGTTCTTGCGGCGGCGCATCAGTTCTCCGCTCAAGCCCGTGCCGACGCTGCGGTCCGAGTTCCGGATCGGCTGAGATTCATTTTGCAGCGCCAGCGAAGCATCGAAATGAACCGAGTCCTCCAAGGCGGTGACATGCAGACCCGGTTCCTGCTGCGGCGCGACTCGATTCGACGACGAGATTGGCACGATTAGGAAGGGGTCCATTCCCGATCGCGCGCCCAGCCGGTCGTACCATCCGGTAAGTTCGCTCAGCGAGCGGACGCCGAGCTGTGCCAAGCGGTTGCGCACCTCTTCGGCAAGCGACCGGAAATAAGCCACGACCATTTCCGGCTTGCCTGCGAAGCGCGCGCGCAGTTTTTCGTCCTGCGTGGCGATGCCCACGGGACAGGTGTTCAGGTGGCACTGGCGCGCCATCACGCAACCGATGGCCAGCAACGACGCGGTGCCAAAACCGAATTCGTCCGCGCCCAGAATGGCGGCCAGCACGATATCGCGTGCGAATTTCAGGCCTCCGTCCACGCGGAGAGAGAGTCGTGAACGGAGGCCCGCGCGAACCAGCATGTCATGCGTTTCGCGCAATCCGATTTCCCAGGGCAGACCGGTGTTTTTGATGGAAGTCAGCGGAGAAGAGCCAGTGCCGCCGTTGTGCCCGCTGATGGTGATGACGTCCGCGCCCGCTTTGGCGACCCCAGCGGCAATAATGCCCACGCCCGCGCCAGAAACAAGCTTCACGCCGATGCGTGCGCGGGGATTCACGGCGCGCAAGTCGTGAATTAATTGCGCGAGATCTTCGATGCTGTAAATATCGTGGTGGGGCGGCGGCGAAATCAGCGGCGTTCCCGGAGTCGCGTGGCGGATACGCGCGATATATTCCGTGACTTTGCGCGCGGGAAGCTGTCCTCCTTCGCCGGGTTTCGAGCCCTGCGCCATCTTGATCTCCAGCTCTTCGGCGTGAACGAGATAGTCCGCGGTAACCCCGAAGCGCCCCGAGGCAACCTGCTTGATCTTGTTGGCGGCGGCCGGCTGAAAGTGGTACGTGTCGGGATCCTCGCCGCCCTCTCCGGTATTGCTGCGCCCCCCCAATTGATTCATCGCCAACGCCAGCGTCCGGTGTGCCTCCGGGCTCAGCGAGCCAAGAGACATGGCCTGCGTGCTGAAACGCCGTACGATGGATTCCAGCGGCTCGACTTCGTCAAGCGAGACTACAGTGTCTGGTATTGTTTCGAGTAAATCTCGAAGGAAAACAGGGTCCTGATGTTCGGCTAATTCTTCGAACGCCGAATACGTTTGCGCACTTGGCGCTCGAACATGCGCGTGAATACGGCGGACCACTTCCGGCGAATTTGCATGCAGCTCCCCGTCCCTGCGGAAGCGGTAGAGGCCCGCATCTCGCAGATCACCGGAGTGGGCGGAAAACGCTTGCAGATGCATGCGCAAATAGTCCGACAAGAGGTCGTCCAGTGATTTCTGTCCAGGAAAGTCGGCTGCATCTTCAAATGCTTCCGCGCAGAGCTCCTGGGACAAGCCCACAACCTCGAACAGATGGCTGTTGCGATAACTCGCAAGCGTGGAAATTCCCATGCGCGCCAGAACTTTTCGCAATCCGGCCTGGATCGCGGCTCGCGCCTTCTCGGCTCCTCCCGGCTCCAAGGCCTCTGCGAACTGATGGGCAAGATACGGCACCACGACGCTCGCGCCCACGGCCACCAGCAGCGCAACGTGATGCGTGTCAAATACCTGTGCCGACTCCACGATCAGCGGCACATCCAACAGCCCTTCGCGAACCATCGCTTTCCACACCACCGCCGTCGCAAGAAGCGCCGGCAACGCCGCGCGGTCCGAACCCATCGACCGATCGGATAAGAGGAGGAGTCCCGGGCGCCCGCTGCTGCTCAGAGGGGTAGTAGAGAGCTGAGCAAATCTGCAGCGCGCCCCCGGAACTCCACTAGCGGCCGGAAAAGTAAAATCGATTTTTTGCACGGAGCCGAAAATGGCGTTCAACTGTATTAACTGAGCACCGGTCAGCAATGGCCCCGGTAGCGTGATTCCCTCTTTCAAGTGAACGTCCAAGGACATCACATGGGATTCGCGCAACGGATCGATCGGCGGGTTCGTCACCTGCGCGAATCGCTGTTTGCAGTAATCCCAAAGGGTTCGCGGAAGCGACGAGAGAAATGCCGGCCGGGCATCGTCGCCCATGCTCCAGTCCGCTTCCTTCCCGTGGGTCAGCGCCGTAAATAGAGTCTTGAATTGGTCCTCCGTCCAGCCCGCGGCGGCCGCAACGCGCTTCGCATTCTTCACGGTCTCAGGCGCGGTGTCAGTTGCAGTCGTCAGCTCGCGATGGGGAATCGCATTCCGCGCCTGCTGAATCGCCAGACGTTTAAGAGTTTCCCGCCAGCGCAAGAAGTGGCCGGTGACAGGGTTCGCGAGAATCATTTCACCCGGGCCAAGCCGCTGACGCTCCGCGATCCGCGATTCTTCCAGATCAACCAGGCCGGTCTCCGACCCCGCAATCAGCAATCCGTCATGAGTGAGTGTGTAGCGCATCGGCCGGAGGCCATTTCGGTCCAGCTTCGCGCCCACAAACTGCCCGTCGGAGAACACCAGCGCGGCCGGGCCATCCCAGGGTTCGCTTTGCCGGGAAAGCGCCGTGAGCGCGCCGCGCACGTCGCGCGAGAGCAGCGGATCTTTTTCAAAAGCGGGAGGAACCATCGCGAGCATGGCTGCTTCCGACGTCAAGCCCTCAAGCAACCTTAATTCGAATCCATTGTCGAAGCTCGCGGAATCGCTGGCGTTTTCTTCAAGAATGGAGAACCACGAACCCACGGCGAGCCGCGAGCGAATTTCCCTTTCTTTCGCGCGCAGCCAGCGCCGATTCGAAACGATGGTATTGATCTCCCCGTTGTGCGCGACATACCGGAATGGCTGCGCCAGGTGCCAGGAAGGCTGCGTGTTTGTCGAATAACGCTGGTGAAATATTGCGAATGTGGCCGTAAAGGCGGGATCACGCAAATCTTCGTGGAATTGCGGGAACTGCCACGGAGTCAACAAGCCCTTGTAAACAATGGTTTTCGAGGAAAGCGAGCAAATGTAACAACCAGCTGGCGAGAGAGATTCAGCGCGCTTCCGCAGAAGCGCCAGCCGCCATTCAAATCGCTCCGTTCCCCGCGCCGGGTGGAAAGTGGCGACATAGAATTGCCAGATCTCCGGCATCGTCTCCAGGGCGCGGCGCCCCAGCGAATCCGTATTCACCGGCACGCGGCGCCATCCAAGAACACGCAGACGTTCCGCATCTGCCGCGCTTTCGATGGCCTCTCGGGCATCTTCGACCGCGGATGCCGGCAGAAACGCAACCCCAACCGCAAACGTTTCGGGCAACGCGATCCCTTGCTCCTCCGCCCGCGTACGGAAAAAAGGCTGGGGAAGCGAGGTCAGCAGTCCCGCCCCGTCTCCGCTGGCGCCATCCGCATCCACACCGCCGCGATGGGTGAGCCGCTCCAAAGCCGTCAAGGCATATTGGACAATATCGTGATTGGCCGAGCCGCCTAGGCGGGCAATAAATCCGGTGCCGCAGGCGTCGTGATCCGGATGGCCCCAGTTCGGATGCCGGTCCCGGACGCACTGCGTACAGGTCGATTGATGTCTCTCCTGCCCTCGGCCTCGCAGCGGACACATACCAGTTTATTAAACGGGTGGGACGAGGAAGTACAACTCAGATTTTCGATTCGCTGCATTGATTTCTTGATAAGGAAGGTAAAGGCGGAGGAATTGTTAAAATTTGGTGACTTCAGAGAAATGAAAATCGCGCACTTTCATCGCAGGCACGACCATCTCGAATGCCTCTTCCCCTGTCGCTCGAACTGCGGGGCCCAGCAACTCAACGTTTCTCAGCATTTCGATTAGCGATTGATTGAACCGAAAGTTTCGCGCCGCCCCCGTAACCCGCCCGTTCTCAACAAAAAACAGGCCATCGCGAGTCATCCCGGTCATCACCTTTTCATAGGGATCCACCTCGCGAATATACCAGAGGCGAGTCACCAGCAACCCGCGGTCGGTCGACGCAACCATCTTTTCCAGGGAAAAATCTCCTCCACTGAAAACCAGGTTCATTGGCGCCTCTCCGTATTCGTTGGGCAAGGCAAACCCATGTCCCGTGGGCTTCTTCCCCGCGCCCTTGGCGGTCGCCCGCGCGTACACCAAATTCTTTGGGATACCGCCTTCGACGAGCGGTACCCCCTGCCGCGGGATACCTTCGCCGTCGAACGGCGCTCCCTGTTGGAGCGGATGATACACGTCGTCGGTGATGTCGATGTTCTTGCCGAAGAGCTGCTTCCCCATGCGGTCATTCAAGCAGGAACGCTTGTCCTCCACGGCCGTAGCCGCAAAGTCATAAAAGAGAAACCCGACGAGATCGAGCACCGCGGCTGGCTCGAGAATGACGCTGTATTTTCCAGGAGGAAGTTCGCGTGCGTTGAGGGCAAGATGCGCTTTCTCGCTTGCTCGCGCAGCAAGCTTCAGAGGATCAAACAACCGGAAATCAGAGGAATTGGCCTTGGCCCAACTGGCGGCCGATTCTTCCTGCATGGTGATTGAAAACGCTCCATGCGTCTCCCGGTATGCCGCGAACAATCCGCGCGAGTTTCCTATCGCAGACTGGCGCTGGCCGCTCGAGAAAATGCCAGCAGCCACTTGGCCCTTCTTGATAGCAAGATCGCACGCGCGTCGCACCGCACGAGCGCGGTCATCCGCGCCAAGAGCAGCGGTCCGTTTGATGAACCGATTCACTCGGACGTACCGTTGCTTCCCGGGCATGGGGAGAAGCTTCGGATTCTTCGGCTGGCTATGGGCCAGGGAGAGAGAAGCTTCAACGGCGCCGCGGAGAGCATCTTCATCCAGGCGATTCGTGGTCGTGCGCGCCGTGCGGGAATCCATGGCCGTGCGAATTGAAACCGTCAATCCGTGTTCCGCGACGTTTTGATGGATGCCATTGTTTGCAAAACGCGTCAGCGAGTCCGCGACTTCGTCCACGTGTACTTCGGTTTCCTCGGCGCCGATGGACTTCGCCAGGCGAAGAATCTTTTCGACAATTCTTCGAAGTTCGCGTTCGTGAAGAAGTTCGCGCTTCAAGGCGCCTTTTCCCCCGACTTCGTCTGCATTTTGGCCGTCCGTTTCATTGTTTGGAAAAGGCAGTCCCCATGCGCACCTTGCGGAACCGTGCCGGTGATGCGCCGTGGCCCGTTCCCATTGTCTGCATTGGCTGTCCTTTTCCGCAATTGGGTGTGCCCCACAGGGTCCATCGATCCAGCCTGCAAATGGCATCGCAGGAATTCCAGAACTCCGTCGTGATCCCACTGTAGCTGGGATTTTTCAGCATGCGGACCTTCTTTCCGCCTTTGATCTCCCAGCCAATTTCCGTCGAAAACTGAAACTGGTAGCGCCGGTCATCAATGGACCAGGAACGGTTCGTCTCCATAAGGATGCCGTCGTTCGTGTCGGCGACAAGATCGTCAAAATCCCAGGTGCCGGGGAGCAAGCTGACGTTGGTCATTCGAATGATTGGCAGCCGGTTCCAGCTCTCTGTCCGCATGGTGCCGGAAGAACGGTTTAAGCCCACCAGATGCGCCGTCTCGCGATTCGAAAGATATCCGCGAAATCTTCCATCTTTAATGATATCCGTGCACTGCGCCGGCACACCTTCGTCGTCATAGGCAAATGTTCCGAGTCCAGGGCCGTGATCCAGCCGCGCGTCCGCAACCACGTTGACAATGGTCGAAGCATATTTCAGGTTGTTCAGCTGGTCTAGCGTGAGGAAACTGGTCCCCGCGAAATTTGCCTCCTGGCCGAGGACGCGGTCGAGTTCGATAGGATGCCCGATGGACTCATGAATCTGCAGCCCGAGCTGGCTGCCGCCGAGAATCAGCGTTCCCACTTTTTCCGGGCATTGCGAGGCCGCATGAAGGGCAGCGGCCTCTTCCGCGACAATGGGCGCGTGCTCTAACAGATCGAGAGATTCGATCAGTTCGTAGCCTTGCAGCGCATGCTGTCCGCCAAAACTATTCGGATACGAGCGCTTTTGAATCTCTTCTCCCTGAAACGACGTCGCCGCGATCCCGCATCCGGAAATCACTTTTCGCTGGTGAATCCGCGAGCCGATCGTTGAAGCGAACCACGAATCGATCTTGCGGAATTGCATGTCCGTCTCGGTAAGCGTGACCCCCTTCACACGCCGCATTTCTTCGTCCGCCGCAAGTAGCAGCGCGAGCTGTTTTTCAAGCGGAATCTCAAACGGGTCTTTCCGGAACGGGCTCTGCCAGCTATCCACGTAAGCCTGCTCCGGAGCCATCACCACTTCGCCGCGCCTCGCCAGCGCCGAAGCTTTTGCGATTGCAACGGCTTGCGCGGCGCAAGCCGCCACGCCCTCCCGCGTCAAGCGATCCGTGGACGCAAATCCCCATGCTCCATTTGCGAGCACGCGAATCCCAATCCCCATCGATTCGCTCTGCGCCAGCGTGCCAACCTGCCCGTTCTTCGTCGTCAGGTCGCGCTGCCGCAAATGCATCGCGCGCACGTCCGCGTAAGTCGCTCCGCGTATTTTTGCTGTGTCGAGTGCCGCGACGGCATGATCGTACATGCAGCCTACCTTCGCTCAAGGATTTTAGCTTCCGATTTAACCGGGTGGAATACCTATGATGTCATCGAGGATGAATTGATGTCCATCCCAGCGATAGACGAACTCCCTCGTTCCTAGCGAAGGAGAGCTGTTGGGGTCGTCCTTCGCGTATACCGGATATACTTCCGTCAGCTTCCCCTGCTCAATGGAGACGCCCATCTTCCCGCGCAAGCCTTCAAAGGGATTGTGCCCCTGGAAGAGTTTCCCCCGCAGCGACCGGTCCCAATCCATTTCCACAATTTCGCCCGTGGGCTGGAGCTTGAACACGGCCATGACGTCCGTGCCATACGTGCCTGCCATGCAGGAGTAACCAGTCACCGCCGCCTCTTCGCGGCCGTCTCCGTCGAGGTCGCCAAAAGATGTGGACGCGATGGTAATGTCCGTGTCGTCCCGCCGTAAAGATTCCTCGCATGCCTCTTTCATGGTTGCCGCTTTAGAGTCTTTCAGAAAAACAGCCTGCATCGGATCTTGGAAATCTACGTCGCGTATGGACCGTGAGGGGGCGCTGCTCTGACCGGCAGTTGGGAGAGAAGATGCAGACGCATGTGGAAGTTCCGGGGGCATTTGGGCAGGTGAGGGCGCCGAGGCCGGGGTTGCAACGTGCGCCCCAGTTGAAGAGTCGCCAGGTAAGGGCTGCGAAGATTTGGACTTGCCGCAGCCAACGGTACTAACCAGCAGGAGAAAAAACGCGAGCGAGCTCTCCGAGCGATATCCCAACTGTGTACCATCCGCAAGCGAAGCAACTGCCTGATGGCTAGAATAGTACCGTTGCTTCGGCGCAAAATTTTTCTATTCGGGCAAATTTGTGACGAATGCGATACGCGCAAACCGGAGCGAACGACGCTTGCCGTGAGCTAAGCAGATGGATTCAACGTCGCACAAGAATTGCGAACGCTGAAACCTTAGGTGCCTTCCTGCCACGAGGCCAGGTAGCGTTCCTGCTCGGCCGTCAGCTTATCGAGTTTGTGGCCCATAGATTCCAGCTTCAGCCGCGCGATTTCCTTGTCCAGATTTTCCGGCACAACATACACCTGCGGCTTGAGGGTCTTGTGATTCGCGCGCAGATATTCAGCAGAAAGCGCTTGATTCGCAAAGCTCATGTCCATCACCGCGGCGGGATGCCCTTCGGCGGTAGCGAGATTGACAAGCCGGCCTTCGCCCAGCAGGTAAACCTTGCGCCCATCCTTCAACTTGTATTCGTCGACCAGCGGCCGCACTTCACGCTTCCCGCCCGACATTTTCTCCAGCGCCGGAATGTCAATCTCCACGTTGAAGTGCCCGGAGTTGGCAACAATCGCTCCACCCTTCATGTGTTCGAAATGCTCGGCGCGGATCACGTTCTTGTTTCCCGTCACGGTAATGAAGACGTCGCCTTCCTTCACCGCTTCCGCCATCGGCATCACGCGGAACCCGTCCATCACCGCTTCGATGCCTTTTACGGGATCGATCTCTGTGATAATCACGTCAGCGCCCAATCCTTTGGCACGCATGGCCACGCCGCGTCCGCACCAGCCGTAGCCCGCAATCACCACTTTCTGTCCCGCGAGCAACAAATTCGTCGCGCGAATTACGCCGTCGATCGTGGATTGCCCCGTCCCGTAGCGATTGTCGAAGAAGTGTTTCGTCATCGCATCGTTGACGGCGATGATCGGGTATTTCAGAGTGCCGTCTTTCGCCATGGCGCGCAGGCGAATCACGCCGGTGGTCGTCTCTTCCGTTCCCGCGATCACGCTCGGGACCAGATCGGTGCGCTTGGTCAGCAGCATGGTAACGAGGTCCGCGCCGTCGTCCATAGTAAACTGCGGCTTGTGCTCCAGCGCAGCGCTGAGGTGCGCATAATAGGTCTCATTGTCTTCACCCTTGATCGCGTACGTGGGAATGTTGTAGTCGCGATTCAGCGACGCTGCCACTTCGTCCTGCGTGGACAGCGGGTTGGACGCGCACAGCACGGCATCGGCCCCTCCGTCGCGTAACGCGATCATCAGGTTCGCCGTTTCGCTGGTTACATGCAGGCAGGCCGATACGCGCAGCCCCTTCAATGGCTTCTCTTTGATGAAGCGCTTGCGGATCGATTCGAGCACCGGCATCTGCTGCCCCGACCATTCGATCTTGCGTTTGCCCGCGTCGGCGAGTCCGATATCTTTCACATCACCTTTTTTCAGTTCAGCGATTGCCAATTTCATGCTCCTGGATTTTGGATTTCGTTTGTGACTGGATGGAATTCGTCCACTCCACGGAATGCCCGGAACGCAACCATCTGTGAGTCGACCAGGGTTCCAGACTTAGCGATGCGCTCCAACTTCTGCCGTCGCAGAGGCGCCAAGGCCTGCGGCTTTGCGGAGAGCATCCGCGCGGTCCGTGCGCTCCCATGTGAATCCCGCCCCGCTGCGGCCGAAGTGGCCATACGCAGCAGTCTGTTTGTAAATCGGGCGGCGCAGGTCAAGCGCTTCGATGATACCTTTGGGCGTGAGCGAGAAGAATTCGCGGATCAACGCGGTAATTTTCTCTTCAGGAATGGTCGCGGTACCAAATGTCTCTGCCATCACCGAAACCGGTTCGGCAACGCCAATCGCGTACGCTAATTGCACTTCTGTCTTTCGCGCCAGGCCTGCCGCGACGATGTTCTTCGCGATGTAGCGCGCCATATAACATGCCGAGCGGTCCACTTTCGACGGGTCTTTTCCGGAGAAAGCGCCGCCCCCGTGCCGGCTGTACCCGCCATAGGTGTCCACAATAATCTTCCGCCCGGTGAGGCCAGCATCGCCCATCGGCCCGCCAATGACAAAGCGCCCCGTTGGATTGATGTGGTACTTGGTCTTGGAGTCGAGCATCGCTGCTGGAATGATCGGTTTAATCACATGCTCGGTGACGGCGTCATGCAAGTCCGCATTGGAAACCCGGTCGCTGTGCTGGCTTGAAACGACCACGCAAGCCACGCGCGCAGGGCGGCCATTGCGGTACTCGATGGTGACCTGCGACTTCCCGTCGGGCCGGAGAAAATCAACTTTGTTGGATTTGCGAATTTCGGCGAGGCGCTGCGTGAGGTGGTGGGCGAGCTGGATGGGCATGGGCATCAACTCTTCGGTTTCATCGCAGGCAAAACCAAACATCAGACCCTGGTCGCCCGCTCCGCCGGTATCCACGCCCATGGCGATGTCTGGCGATTGCCGCTTCACCGTGCACATGACCGCGCAGGTGTCTGCGTCGTAGCCGTATTTGGCACGGTCGTAGCCGACGCCCCGAATCGTCTTGCGCACCAGCTCGTCGTAATCCACGTGCGCGCTGGTGGTAATTTCGCCCGCGACTACGGCCACACCGGTCGTGATCAGCGTTTCACAGGCGACACGGCCTTTTGGGTCATGCTTCATGACCTCATCAAGAACCGCGTCAGAAATCTGGTCGGCAATTTTGTCCGGGTGACCTTCCGTCACGGATTCCGAGGTAAATAAAAAATTTCGTAAGGCTTCGCTCAAAACAAATTCTCCTTCGCGGTTCGCGGCGAGGACACGCTGCCGCCACTTCCCCTGTCAATTCAGCTCTTAGCTAAACTTTACAAAAGTACCATCCGCAGCACTAAGAATCAACGCATGGATTCCAAATCGCTTAGTCGCACATCAAACGGTCGATTTCGCAACCTGAATGGCCTCTCGGCGCATCCAAACGCCATTTTCACCCCGCATCCCCATCGTCATCCGGCTGGATTTCCAGCCTTCCCTTCGTCTTCTTGGCCATCAGGTAGGACCGAATAAAAGGGTCTAGATCGCCATCCAAGACGCGATCCACGTCGCCAGCCTCAAACTTTGTCCGGTGATCCTTGATAATCCGGTAAGGCTGCATCACGTACGACCGGATCTGGCTCCCAAACGAAATGTCCATCTTCGTTTCGTCGAGCTTGTCCGTTTCCGCTTGCCGCTTTTGTATTTCCAGGTCGTAGAGTTTCGAGCGCAACATCTTCATCGCCATCTCCCGATTTTTGCCCTGGCTGCGCTGCGCCTGGCACGCCACGATCACGCCGGTCGGAAGGTGCGTGATGCGCACTGCGGTCTCCACTTTGTTGACGTTCTGGCCGCCCTTTCCGCCCGCTCGATAGGTATCGACCTTCAAATCGTCGGGCTTGATGTTGATCTCGATGCGGTCGTCAATTTCCGGAATGACGAAAACCGACGCAAACGAAGTATGCCGCCGCGCCGCTTGGTCGAACGGCGAGATTCGCACAAGACGGTGAACTCCGGTTTCCCCGGTAAGCAGCCCGTAAGCATTTTCGCCCGAGAACTGTACCGTGGCGGACTTGATGCCCGCTTCTTCTCCCGGCGTTTCATCGAGCAACGTGGCGCTCATCCCGCGCCGTTCCGCCCAGCGCAAATACATGCGTAGCAAAATGGAAGCCCAGTCCTGTGACTCCGTTCCGCCAGCCCCGGGCTTGATGGTCATGATGGCGTTCAGGTGATCGTTTTCCGCGGAGAGCAGGGTCTGCGTTTCAAGCTCGGAAATGTAAGTGTCCGCCCCGGAGAGCTCGCGATCGAGCTCTTTCAATAAATCTTCTTTTTGCCCGGCGTTCGTCTCTTCCTGCGCGAGGTTGATGTAGGTTTCAATGTCGCCGGAGATTGTCGCGAGCTTTTTGTCTGCGGCAATTTGCTCTTCAGCGCGCTTCCTCTCCCGCAGGACACTTTGCGCGGCTTCCTGATCATTCCAGAAATTGGGGTCAGCGATGCGCGCTTCGAAGGACTTCAATCGTTCGCGGTATTGCGGCGCGTCAAAGATAGCTCCGCACGAGGGCGATGCGCTGCTTCAGTCCTTCGTAGCGATGCTGGAGGTCTTCGAGGATCATTCCGTTATGAAAATTCGCCCATCCACAAGCGGGCGTTATCTTGCCTTTCGAAAAGTTGTCGCCACTAGGATAACGGAAATCACCACGCAGAGCCAAGCGAACCAGTCCCCAAACCGCGTGTAAATCGTCTGGTCCGTCCGAAAATCATAGGGCAGATCGGCCGTGGCCCGCACATCCGGTGGCAGCGGTTCGAATACGCGTCCATAGGGATCAATGGAAACGGTATAGCCATTGTTCGTCGAGCGAACGATCCATCGGCGGTTTTCCACCGCGCGCACGCGCGCCATGTGCAAATGTTGCTCCGCCGCCGCCGATCGCCCGAACCATCCGTCATTCGAAATATTGATGAAAAGCTCTGCGCCATTTGCTGCAAATCGCCGCACTTCGCCCGGATAAATCGCTTCATAGCAAATGAACACGCCGAAGGTGTGTCCGCCCGGAAACTGCCCCACGACGTACTTATTCCCTTTGTGAAAGCCTCCCACTTCTTCAGACACGCTGCTCACCACCTGATGAATCAGCGGGAACGGCTCGTATTCTCCGAACGGCACGAGATGAACTTTGTCGTACACGAACACACGTTGTCCCTGCGCATCCACAAGCTGTGCGCTGTTGTACGGCACCACATTCCCTTTGGGCGCACGGTCTGCGGGATCCACCGGCGGCTTCCACTCGATCACCCCCGCCAAGAATGGGTGTTCAAACTTGGTGGCCAGTGTCGAAGCGATCTTCGCGAATTGCGAATCCTGAAATGAAAATGGCGCAGGCGCTTCGGGCCAGACCAGCAGATCCGGCTTTTCCGCCGCAGGCGCAAGGCTGATCCGCTCAATTTCTTCGAGCTCCGCGGCATGCACCTGGAACCAATCCGACGTGTACGATTGCACCTCGGGAAAATTGAGCTGCACCGCCCGCGCGAGGTGATGCGCAGGCGCCAGCGGCACCAGCCGCGGTCCAGCGAACATTGCTATCGTAAGAAATATGGCGGCCGTGATCGCGATGGAAGCGCGGCGCCTGAGATTCAAACTGCTTCCGGCTCCAGTCCAAGCAAGCAGCGCATTGAATCCCGCTACCAGAAAAGACAGCCCGTAGATGCCGGTGACGGCTGTCACTTGCACCAGTCCCAGGTTGCCGGCCGCGGGATAGCCCAGCAAATTCCACGGAAAACTGATTTCCGGCAAATGCGCGCGACCGAACTCGAACGTCACCCAGAGAGACGGCGCTCCGAGGCAAGCCAGCTCGATGCTGCGGGCCGACAGTCTTTGAACCCCCCATGCGAATGTCCCGACAAGAATCCCCCAAGCCATCGCAATGAGCAGCAAGACTCCCCATCCGCCCGCCCCGGAAAGGCCCCCGTGAATCGTTAGGACCGAAGCAATCCACGGAACAGAGGTAAGCACAAAAAATAGCGCGTGAAGAAATCCGCAACCAAAAGCAACGCGAGGCTTCGCGCCAAATACCACAAAAAGAAGTATCCCCACGCCGACCCAGGAGTAGATGCTCAGGTAGAGACCAGTGTAGGAGAGTGAAAGCGCGGCGCCCGATACCGCGCCGCCCACAAGGCGCAAGCTCGCCGGCGTTTCCGCGCCGGACTCGCGGCCCAGGTAGGTGCGCCAGCCGCCGAACGGCATCAGTGTTTCACGATGGCTCTGAAGCCCGCGCCTTCGAGGCCTTTCCTCGCGGCCTCGGCGGCCTTCTGATCGGTGTAGGGACCAACCTGTACGCGGTAGTACTTGTCAGTTTTGGGCGAAAGGACAAACGCAGGGAACTTTTTCTTCTGCAATCTAGTCGCAAGCTCCAGAGCGTCAGCTTCCTTGTTCATGGCAGCGACTTGCAACGTGTACGTACCTCCACCAATGGGGGATGTATTCAACGATCTCGCCGGCCCGCTCGCTGTCTTCGCTGGCGATGTGGTCTTCACAACGGCGGGCGCGTTCTTGTGTGCGAGCGCAGGGGCGGTGGCCACTGGTTTCAGACGGTCGTCCGTTTTTTTCTTGTCGCCGGCGTGATAGAACTCCCAATCCGAAGTGGGTGCCGCCGTATCCGTTGGCGCATCCCGTGGCGCGGAGTTGTTCGCCCGCTTCGAGGCATAGTCCGGCTTGGGCAAAATCGAAGCTTCCGGTTTCGAACGCAACTCCGCCAGCGTATGCACTGGCCCGCCGCCCTGATCGCGCCCCATGACGTAACCGAGCGTGAAAAACCCCGCCGAAAACAGCATCATCAGCATGAACAAGCCGATGACGTGCCTGCTTTCGAGCACACGCTCACCCGCGCTGGCCCGTTTTCCTCCGGAAGCCATTCTTACTTTTGCGGCCCCCCTAAATTCTTAGTCCACTGATTAATAATATCGATAGGCAGCGGGAAAACAATCGTTGTGTTCTTCTCGACACCTATCTCCGTCAGTGTCTGCAAATAGCGCAACTGGATTGCCGAGGGTTGTGTTTCCAAAACTTTCGCGGCGTCCGCAAGCTTTTGTGATGCTTCAAACTCGCCGTCCGCGTGAATGATCTTCGCGCGGCGTTCGCGCTCCGCCTCCGCCTGCTTGGCGATGGCCCGCTGCATCTGCTCCGGGATGTCCACCTGCTTCACTTCCACCTTGGAGACCTTGATTCCCCACGGCTCGGTTTCCTGGTCGAGGATCATTTGCAGCTTGGCGTTGACCTTGTCCCGCTGCGAAAGAATCTCATCCAATTCGAACTGTCCCACCACGCTTCGAATCGTTGTCTGCGCGAGTTGCGACGTCGCGTACTGATAATTCTGCACCTGCGAAAGCGCCAGGTTGGCATCCACCACTCGGAAGTAACAAACCGCGTTGACCTTCACGGAAACGTTGTCCCGCGTGATGATGTCTTGTGGCGGAACGTCCAGCGTCTCGATTCGCAGCGGGATGCGGTACAGCGTCTCGATCGGCCAAAACACCAGGTTCAGCCCCGCGCTTTTCGCTTCCGGCAGCAATCGGCCCAGCCGCAGCACTACTCCGCGCTCCCACTCTTTGATGATGTAAAGCGAATTCCAGAACCAGATGAGCCCCAGGCCGACGATTAACGCCATCCCCACAAAACTGATCTCCATCTTTTCCTCCTGAACGCGCAAACTCTCTACTTGGCCATCGAGACGGCCACATCGGCCGGTTCGACGTACAGCTTGAGCCCTTCGACCCGCAAAACCTTCACCGGCTTCCCTTCCGCCACGGGTTGCGAAGACTCGGCCCGCCACAACTCTCCGTGCACGCGAATCATTCCTTCAACGCCGGCTTGTAGCGGCGACATGGCCACGCCACGCGCGCCGATCAACTCTTCTTTTCCCGTCGCCGTCTTCCATTTTCTCGAGCGCAATACCAGCCGCATCAGAAACACGGTGAGGACCGCAAAAGGCAGCGTCCCCGCAAGGGCCACCCCCACGCTTACTCCCCCGGGAGTGAGTGGTGAACGAATCAGAAAAATCGCTCCCAGAAACATCGAAACTACTCCACCCGCACCCAACACGCCGTGGCTTGGCATTTTCGCTTCCAGAATGAAAAAAGCCATCGCCAGCGCAATCAGGAACAAACCCGCAAGATTCACCGGTAGAAAATTCAGCGCATACAACGCCAGGATGAAGCAGATCCCGCCAATCACTCCAGGCGCAATTACGCCGGGATGAGTGAACTCCGTGTAGAGGCCCAGAACGCCCAGAATTAGCAGGACGAACACGACATCGGGCTGCACGATACGAGCAAGAAATTTCTGCCGCGTGGAAAGTTCGAACGGAGCGCGCGCCGCATTTTTCAGCGCAAGCGTTGTTTTCGTGCCATCAAATCGGGTGATCGTCCTTCCATCCAGTTGGCGCAACAAGTCTTCCGGAGAACTCGCGATCAGATCGATCATCTTGCTGTCGAGCATCTCTTTTTCTGTAAACGCTTTGGACTCCGTGATGGCTTTTTCCGCCAGCGTGGGGTTGCGCTCCCGCCGCTCCGTGAAGCTTCGCAGAAAAGCCATCGCGTCCTGATTGATCTTCTTCCGCAGCACCTCATCGATCTGCGGGACGTATCCACCGATCGCCAGCACCGGCGAAGCCGCTCCCGCATGCGTGCCGGGAGCCATCGCTGCCACGTCGGCGGAAAGGAGTATGTAGAAACCTGCCGACGCGCCTCGCGCTCCGGTTGGCGAAACGAACACGGCAACTGGGACCGGCGACGCCAGGATGTGCTGGATGATGTCCTGCATCGAGCTGCTGAGTCCGCCCGGCGTATCCATCGTGACCAACACCAGAGCGGCATGGCGTTGCGCGGCGGTTGCAAGGCCTTCGTCGATGTAAGTAGCCAGGACGGGCTCGACTTCGCCGGTGAGGTTCAATTCAAGGACGAGCGGCCCTGCGGAGTGTTCTTCGGCGACAACCGAGGGCAGTAGCAACAAGACCACCACCCCACATACCATGCATTGCGCGATTGCCGCCGTAAGAAATCGGCATCGTTTCATAAGCAAGGAGCGGAGATTCACAGGGAACAGCGCCGTCATCGCGCACCTCCGCCGGGCTTTTTCTGGCTTGGTTTCGAGTTTTGCAGATGTTCCAGCAATTGCTTCGCCTCCGCATAATTCGGCGCCAGTTTTAAGGCCTTTTCCACTTCCGCGCGGGAGAGCTCCGGCTTTTTCTGCTCCAGGTAGATCCTCGCCAGCATCGTTCGAACCACCGCGGAATCCCGCGCTTCCAGCGAAGTGCGCAACTCCTTGACGGCATCATCCAACTTGCCTTGGCGTCGGTCAATTTCTCCGAGCCCCCGGTGTGCTGCCGCGTTTCCGGGATCTGCGGCCAGGGCCGCACGGTATTCCTTCTCCGCAGCGTCGCTTCGGCCGGCCGTCAGCTCTTGTTTGCCGCGCCGTACATGCGCAGCCGGTGTATCGCTCGAAGCAGCGAAAACGGCGGCGCCATTAGCAGACTCCGGTGCTTCGATCTCCGCACGCAGCGCGCTCACGTCAAGTTCCGCTTTGACTCGGCTCAGGTGCGCCATCCATTCATTTTTTGAATCCACGTGGACCGCGGGAAGTCCATTCGGCCCAAATGCTTCATTCGCTGCTTCGTGTTCCTGCTCCGCCTCCGGCTTCTTCCCTGCTTTTTCCAGCGAATAAATCAGCATGGCGCGATCCTCGGCATTGTCCGGCTCGCGCTCTCCTGCTTCCCGGAAATATCCGGCCGCCGCATTCGCATCATTTGCCTGGACTGCCAGCACACCCAGGTTGAAGAGATAATCGTCTTCGTCCGGATCCATCTCGGCGGCGTGCCTTAAATCGGTTTGTGCGGCCGCCGTTTTTCCCTGCCGGGCCCGTGCAATTCCGAGATTGTTCAGAATTTCAGGCGCGTCTGCCACGAAAGTTTTGTTACTCCTCATCGCGTCCTGCAGCGCGGTAAACACCTCCTCGGCTCGATCCGGATGATCGAGCAACAGCTGGCAGACGCCCGTGGCAAAAACCGCTTCCATGTAGTGGCCGTCTTTCTTTGGCACTTTCGCATACCATGTCAACGCCGAATCGCAGTCGCGCCGCGCTGAATACGCTTCGCCCAGCGCAAAATCCGGGTCCGGCCAGTCCGGTTCGAGCCGCGCTGCTTCCTTCAATTCGCGCAAGCGCGCTTCATCTTCCGTGGCCAGCAGTCCGCGCGTGTAGTGTTCGAATGCGTCGAGACGAACGGGACGCTGCCGCTTCGTGAATTCCGCGAGGCTCAGCGGGTATTTCCGTTGAGCCACCGAAAGCATGCCCCAAACGAGCCGAGTGTCCAGATCCATCAGCGAATCGAGGGGCCCGTTCTGTTGCAAGGGCCGCAGCAACGCCGTTGGATTCACTCTAAGAATCCGCGCCTCGATGTTCAGCAATGTCCCATTGGACTTGAATTTCCCCAGCACGATGAAGTCCGCGTCCAGATCTTCCGCGATGCGCAACATTGTTGCGCGGCTCAATTTAGAGTTGTGCGGAATTCCGTAACGCTCCAGCTCCGCCAGGCGTCCCGCGTGCGAAAACACCTGCTCGCCCGCTGCGGACAACCGCTGGATGGTCAGTTCTTCAAGCCCTTCGCCAATCCAATCCAATCGTGGAGACGCACCGGCGTTCTCGAACGGAAAAACCAGGTACACACCATGCTGCTCCCCGGAAGCATCTGCGGCACGGTTCTGCGCCGCGGACGGCTGACAACAAACAGATGCGGTGCAAAGAACGAACAAGCCTGAGAGTAGTTTGAAACGACCTGCGCTGAAGAAAGGGCGCCCCATGTCAGTTGAATTGTAGCAGACGCAGCGGCGTGTTCGGGCTGGACGTAGCATCACGCCTGCGGGACTCCAGGGAATGGCGGAAAATCAGGGCAGATTGCTATCAAGCAGCTTGGGCGCAAGGATTTCCTGGATCGCAGGGTCCTTCAGGACCGCCGCGAACGAAGGATCCGTTTTTACAGTCGCAAGTTCCTTGTAGCCTTCATCTTTGGCCTTGCGAAGATAAATCAGGCACCGCTCCAGGTTACCGGCCTCCGCGAAAGACTTTGCCAGCAGGAAGTAGAACCTTCCACGATCTCCAACCGTTCGATCCTGCAGCACCGACCCGCTTCTTGAACTGCTGTGTTCGAATAGCTGTGGATCCAGCGCCAGCGCCTGGCGGAACGAAGCAATGGCCTCTTGGTATTTCCTTTCGCCGAAATACGCATAGGCGAGATTGCTGTGCAATACTGCCATATCCGCGCGAATCGAAATGGCTTTCCTGTATGCCCTGATGGCTTTGCCGTATTTCTTTCGTTGATACCAGACCGTTCCGATGTTGTTCTGCGCATCAGCATAGAATGGGTCCGCCTTGCTGGCGCGCTCGTAATACTTCAGCGCGAGCCCCAGCGCTGCCTGCTGGTGCAGCGCAATCCCCAGCTTGTTCAGGTACACGGGGTTTCGCGGATTCTGATCGGAGAGCCTCTTGTACACCTGTGCTGCTTCCCCGTAGTCCTTCCGCACCATGTACAGATCCGCCAGTTGCTCGTCCGTCAGCTCCGGCCGCACCACGATGACCGAAGACTGCGCGGGAGTTTGCGACTGCACCTGCACTGGGCGCGGCGCGACTGGTGTCTCTGGATTTTCTAAGAATGATTGTCCTGCGGAGGGTATGGAAAGAGTGAGGAGGAGAATGCTTACTGGAAACGCCGCTGACAGACTGGTCATGGCGAATCTCCCTTCTCCGGCTTCGGCTTAGCCTTGTCGGGTTCCGGCTTCTTGCCTCCAAAGATACCAAAAATCTTCTGTAAAGGGTTCTTTTTCTTATCGCCGGGTTGCGCCGCGGGGTCGGCGGAGCCCTGCCCGGTTGCCCCAGGCGGGCGGTTTGGATCGGACGGTGCAACTGGCTGCCCATTCGCGTCGGTCGCTGGCGTCTTTGGCTGACCGCCAAAGATATGCGACAGGAATGAGCCGGTCGAAGACAGCAGGTTATGCCCCCCGTGGATTTCGCAGAACTGCGTGGGCGCCGAGCCTGCGACATAGACTTCTTGCCTGGTCGCGGGACAGTTAGGCGTCGCGAGCTGCAACGATTCTGGATCAATCAGTACGGACTGTATGCCCTCGGGCATCGTAAAATCCTTCACGTCCCGGTAGGCAGAAAGCGAAGTCGCGCGCGTCATGAAGTCCGCCCAGATGGGCGCTGCCACCGCGCCTCCGGGAAGCCCCAGGTCGCGATTGTCATCGAAGCCGATCCAGATCACGCACAAAAGATTTGACGTGAAACCAGCAAACCAGCCGTCGCGCGAGGTGCCCGTTTTACCCGCGGCGGGCAGCGTGAAGCCGCGCGCGCGTACGCCCGCTCCCGTGCCCTTGTTCAGGACGTCCTTCAGCAAACTGTCCACCAGGAAGGTCACGCGCGGGTCTAGCGCCGCGTGCGTTTGCGGAGTGAACTTTTCCAGCGGCTCGCCGGCGGCATTGACCACGCTGTGCAAAAATTGCGGCTCCGCGCGGGTCCCCATCGTTGCAAACGTTGTGTATCCGGCGGCAACGTCAATGGGCGTCATCTCGTAAGCGCCCAGCGCTACAGCCGGTGTCGGCTGGATATTGTTGCCCAGCCCCATCTGTCGGGCTACTTGGACCACGCGTCCATAGCCGATCAGCTCGGCCACCTTTACCGTGGCCACGTTCAGGGAATTGGTGAGCGCATCGCGGACCGTCACCCGCCCCATGAACTTTTCGCCGAAATTGTTCGGGGTATATTCTTTGCCGTCAAATTCGAACGTGGTCGGTTCGTCGTCAATCGTCGTTGCGGGCGTGATGACCGGCTGCACGCCGTCCACGGCGTTATCCAGAGCCGCGGCATAAACAAACGGTTTGAAAACCGACCCCGGCTGCCGCCGCGCCAGCGCGTGATTGAGCTGGCTCAGCCCATAGTCGCGCCCGCCGATTACCGCTTTAATTTCCCCTGTCCGTGGGTCGAGCGCAACGAGCGCGACCTGGGCCTGTGGAATCGGCTCGCTGCTTCCCTTCTTGGCCTGCTGCTTCTTCCACTTGTCGTACTTTTTCGCCAGCAGCAAGTCCACATTCTTCATGCCCGCGTCGACCGCGGCAGCGGCGGCTCGTTGCAGCGCGGGGTCCAGCGTCGTATAAACCCTGAAATTCTGGCTCAGCAGCTCGTTCTCCGAATACTTGTCGAGCAAATGGTCCTTCACCATGTCCACAAAGTACGGCGCTTCGCTTCCCGACACGGAAGTGCGGACGATCTTCATCGGCGCCTTCTTCGCTTCCTGAAGGTCCCCGTCGCTGATGTATTTGTTTTCTAGCATCTGCGTAAGCACGCGGTCGCGGGCCTGGGCGGCGCGTTCCGGATGGCGGTCGGCGGACGAATAGTAATTCGGCGCCCGGATGATTCCGGCGAGGTAAGCGCATTCAGGCAGCGTCAACTGCCTCATGTCTTTCCCGAAGTAGGCCACGCTGGCCTCGGAGAACCCGCGGATGCCGAAACTGCCGCGATTTCCCAGATACACCTCGTTGGCGTACAGCTCAAAGATCTGCTGCTTGTTGAAGCGCTGCTCCAGCTCTACTGAAATCATGGCTTCGGCCAGTTTCCGCCGCCAATTTCGCTCGGTCGAAAGAAAAAACGTGCGCGCCACTTGCATGGTGATCGTGCTCGCGCCCTGGTAGTGCTGGCTGGTGTGCCGCACGTCCGCCCAGGCTGCTCCCGCGATTCGAATGAAGTCGAATCCTCCGTGTTCGAAAAAGCGCTTGTCTTCCGCCGAAAGAATCGCATCGACCAGCAGCACCGGCAAATCCTCGTATCGCACCGGACGCCGCTTCTCTCGCGCGCTGTCGAATAAGTTGGTAATCAGCTCCGGCTCGATTTCCGCGGTGTCCACATTCTGGCCACCGGCTAGCGGCCGGATCGCGCGAATGCTCTTCCCACGGAACTGCACAGCCAGCGAATTTTTTTCGCCGAAATAAGATAGTTTCGAAGGGCGGATATCCATTGCACTTCCCTGAATCGTGAACTGACCCAGCGTGTTCGAATCTGCTTCCGGCCGGTACCCCACGCGCGTGAGATACGCGGCCAGGTCGTCCGGCCCCCATGCCTGGTCCACGGAAATGTGCTCTGGCGCGGAGAAAATCTGCGTGGTGTTTTGCAGGATATTTCCGGAAAGGCGCGCGTCGATCATCCGGGAGTATTTGACGTAGTAATAGGTGAAAATTCCGCCAGTGATCAGAAATACGGCGAAGATGATCCCCAGGATCGTCAGGCCGATAACGGATGTAAAAAAACCTTTTTGAATGCGGATTTGCAATCGTAGCTCCAGAGGCTGGATCTCTATTGTCTCGCAATATGCGCCATTGCGGAAGGCGCAATTCCTCCTTGCTGTTCTGCCGCTATCGAATAGGAGCCGAGATGGCGCGGCAACGATGCCTCAGAGCAAAGATTTATTCTCGCTGGACGGAGAGAAGTGAAGGTCTATGTGATAGACGAGCAAGTCCACGGGAACCGTATAATCCACGGAAATTCTCACCACCGAGTTGCTCGCGGTAATCTTGATCTCCTCGCGCTTTACGGGAATATCAAGATCTTCCACCACTTTAAATACGTTGTCACGAATTTGCTCTTCGGTGTAGCGGTTCACCACTCCGAATCTTGCCAGCTCCTGCATCTTGTCCGCTAGTTGGTAATTCGAAACATAGGCAGGCACGATTTTGACCGCTGAGTAGATGCCCAGCACCAAAATGACTGTGAAAATGATGGCCTTAAGCCTGCCTTCCCCTCGTTCGAAGCGCCGGTGCTCTGATTTGCGGTGGTCGTTTTGGCGTGCTGAGTACACGAATCTCATCTCCCTGTACCGTTTTTGCGGAAGGGACTCCGCGAAACGAAACGGTTGTGTGCTAGGACCTAACTATTAACGCTAGCATCCGGAGCGGAACGTGTCGAGAATTTGGCGCGTGGCATGTTCCCGGAGAGAAACGGGTACCCCCGGTTCAAAGTTTTCTAATCAATAGGCGCGGGCGAAAATCGCACGGGCGGTGGCAGGCTGGCCGCAGTAAACACAATTCCCGCCTCCACCTTCCTGATCGAGCGGGATGCAGC
Organism: Candidatus Acidiferrum sp.; assembly: GCA_035704085.1. Taxonomy (GTDB): domain Bacteria; phylum Acidobacteriota; class Terriglobia; order Acidiferrales; family UBA7541; genus Acidiferrum. Next base: position 53,335 of record DASSXG010000025.1, read on the forward strand.
GCATGGTGGCGCGCGTTTCTTCTTTAATCTTGGCTTCGCACCCAGGGCTGCCGCACCACGGAGAAAGCGCAAAGCCGGTTTCCACGGCTTTCTTCAGCTCATCGTAGGTTTTCGCTTCGTGTGTATTGCTTTTGCGGAAAGCCAGCGCCTTGTCATGCAGCGATTGCTGAATTTCTACAAGCAAGCGCTGAATCGTCGATGGCAAATCGGCGAGTGAGGCGCTGATTTTTCCTTCCCGGCCGGGGCGGTCGCGCCGCGCGAGGACGGCTGCATGTTTGGCGACGTCTTTCGGGCCGAGTTCTACGCGCAGGGGAACGCCGCGCATTTCCCAGTCGTTGAATTTCCATCCGGGGCTTTGGCCTTCGCGTTCGTCGAGCGTAACGCGAATTTCTGCTTTCGCGAGTTCGACTTTCAATTTGTGCGCGGTCTCGAGGACGATTTTCTTCTCTTCGTCCGTCTTGAAAATAGGAACTACGACTACCTGGTAGGGCGCGAGCTTGGGAGGCAGCACGAGTCCCTGATCGTCGCCGTGGACCATGATGATGGCCCCGATAACGCGCGTGGAGAGCCCCCACGATGTCGTCCAGCAATGCTGCAACTGGCCGCTTTGGTCGAGATATTTCACGTCGAAGGCTTGGGCGAAGTTTTGCCCGAGGAAATGCGATGTTCCGGATTGCAAAGCTTTGCCGTCTCCCATCATCGCTTCGATCGAATAAGTAACATCGGCGCCGGCGAATTTTTCCGCCTCGGACTTCCTGCCGGGAATCACAGGAATCGCAGCGTCGTTCACGGCGAAATCCGCATAGGTCTCGAGCATCTGAAGCGTTTCGGCTTCGGCTTCTTCGCGCGTAGCGTGAGCGGTGTGGCCTTCTTGCCAGTAAAACTCGAGGGTTCTCAGGAAAAGTTTGGTGCGCAATTCCCAACGCACCACGCTATTCCACTGGTTCATCAACACCGGCAGGTCACGGTACGACTGAATCCACTTGGACCACATGTGGCCGATGATGGTTTCCGACGTGGGCCGGAGAACGAGAGGTTCGGCAAGCTCTTCTCCGCCGCCGATGGTGACGACCGCAAGCTCCGGCGAAAACCCTTCAACGTGATGCTTTTCCTTGTCGATGAAGCTCCGAGGGATCAACAGAGGGAACGCTACGTTTTGATGGCCCGTGGCCTTGAAGCGCCGGTCCAGCGCCTGCTGGATGTTTTCCCACAGCGCCCATCCGTAGGGACGCACAATCATGCAGCCGCGGACCGGCGCATAGTCGGCGAGCTGCGCCTTCAGGACGAGCTGGTTGTACCACTCGGAAAAATCTTCTGCGCGGGTAGGGAGCTTTTCTTCGGCCATGCGGCGGTTTTGTCTATCCCTCTCAGATGCCATTCGTCGAGCAATGTAAACTCAAAAGCGTATCGGACGCCTGCAAGCGTGTCAACGCGCGGCCTGGAGAGGTGCCGGGTTAGTTTCCCATTAGCCGTTAATCAGGCACTGAGGCGACAAATCCTGAATCCCTGGTGTCTAATTGTCAGAACCGCTTGTTTACGTCCTTGGAATGAGGCCGCAAACTGTATCTCCAATTGCTGCGGCCAGGGCAGGGGGGTAGACCCAGATGCGTACGATCATTGCTTTGGCTTGTTTGCTGTCGAGCATCTTCTTGCAGGAATCAGGCGATGAAAGGCATTCAAATCCCTCATTTGACTATGACGTGGCCCGCGGCCACGAAATCAAGCCGCATCGTAGAACCATCCCACTCAAGGGCGTTCGTCCCGGTTTCAATCAGCTCCGTCTCGCGCTTATCGTGTCTCCCGCAGGAGACGTGGCGAGCGCGGACGCCAGCGGCGAGGCCGAAATACTGAAGTTTTGGCCGCAACTGCAGGATGAGGTACGCCTGTGGAAGTTCACACCGTTTGAAAGGAATGGAAAACCAGTTACTGCAGAGGTTGAGGAATACATCGACCTTGTTCCGCCTGAGCGGCTGCCAAAGCATCATGTGACTGCACCCTCTGTTCGGCCAAACTCGAAAGTGACGATTACGCTTGCGCGAACGGGATGCTTTGGCAGTTGTCCTTCGTACTCGATAACAGTAAGCACAGAAGGCATCGCTTTCCATGGTGACGGCTTCGTAGTCGCTGGCGGAAAGCACACGGACAATGTAAATGCGGACGAAGTTCGCAATCTCGCTAAGAGATTCGTTGCTGCCGACTTTTATTCCATGGCTGCCAGCTACAGAGCCTCGGTAACAGACAACCCGACTTACGTGCTCACGATTGCAATCGATGGCCGTAAAAAAGAGGTGGAAGACTACGTCGGCCAGTGGGAAGGAATGCCTGCGGTCATCACCGAACTGGAAGACGAAGTGGACACGTTTGGACGAACTCAAAGATGGGTCGAGGGCAAGGACGGGCTAGTTTCAGCATTACGTGAGGAGAAATTTAGCTTTGAGACTTTCGATGCGCAGGTGATGCTGAAGGAAGCCGCGAGCCGCGGAGAGACCACGACCGTACGCGAGCTTCTGGATGCCGGCGTGCCATTGGAGCCGAAACCCGCGCCCAAGCCAGAGGAGCCAGATATGGGTGTTCCCTTCGAGGGAGCGGGTTGGCTCAATGCCGCTAGCCACCATCCGGAGACGCTACAGGTTTTTATTGATGCGTTGGCAAGCAAAAAAGATCAGAACGATAAAGACTTGGCGCTGGCTGGTGCTGCTCGTTCAGGAAGCTTGCAGGCAGCGCGGGCTTTAATCGGGTATGGCGCCAATCCGAATGCCGATCTCAGCGAGCTGACTGTCATCGAAAGCGCTGGCGGCATGACGCTGGGCGCTCCTGGCGCGGGGAGTATGTTGATTTATGCCGCAGAATCGGGGAATCCGGAGATGGTGCGCGAAATCCTTCGCTATCATCCGAAGCTTGAACAGCGCGATCGTGAGGGAAAAACTGCTGTCTTCGCTGCTGGTGAATATCGTTACGAAGTTGAGGAGAGTAAGCGCGCGGAATGTGTGAGACTTTTGGTTGAAGCCGGTGCGAATGTGAATGCACGCGATAACAAGGGAAATACACCGCTGCATGAAACTTTCCTCACCGAGGTAGAAGAAGAGTTGTTGAAGCTTGGCGCAGATGTGAATGCACGCAATAAGGACGGTGAAACGCCGATCTTCACTACGGTCGACGACGAGGCTATACCGCTATTCATTGAGCATGGCGCTGACCTCACCATTCGCAACAACAAGGGCGAGACGGTCATGGAAGCCGCGAAGGAAAAAGGACCTCTTCGGGAAGAGGCTCTACGTAAGGCAATTCAGAAGCTGAACCAGCAATAGCACCGGCCAGCAAGCGATTCAGCGCCTTTTTCGGCATAAGAGCTTCGCAATCGATCGAATGTGCCGAAAAAGACCGAGAAGGTCGCCCTACCTCCTGATTGGTCGGATAATCGGAAACTAACTCAGTACTATTGGAGAAGCAGAGTCTCAGCTCGGGCTTGCGAGCCTTGTTGGGCGGCATTAGAATCCCAGTCGTTCTGACGAGCACTTTCTCGTTTGCACCCGGCCGGCAATCTCTCTAAGGGAGAAACCGCACCATGAAACCAGTCACATTCACCTGCCTTCTCATGCTCTTTGCGGCACCGTTCGCTTCGGCGCAAGACTGGGCCAAAGCAACCCTGGAAAAATCTCCGCGCCACCGCGAGTGGGTCACTATCAAGCACGATGGCCGCTCGGTCGAAACATTTGTTGTCTACCCCGAATCCAAGAGCAAAACCCCAGTCGTGCTGGTCATTCACGAAATCTTCGGCATGACGGACTGGGTGGAGGATTTGGCAGATCAGGTGGCTGCGGCGGGCTACGTTGCTGTTGCGCCCGATCTGCTTTCGGGAATGGGCCCGAACGGCGGCCGCAGCAGCGATTTTGCCGAAGGCAAAACAATGGAGGCGGTAAGCCACTTGAATCCAGACCAGGTGACCGCGGACTTGAATGCGGCAGCGGACTACGCCCGGAAGATTCCTGCTTCAAACGGCAAGCTCTTCGTTGGCGGCTTTTGCTGGGGTGGCGGTCAGACTTTTCGCTTCGCCACCAACCGCGCCGATCTGGCGGCGGCGTTCGTCTTTTATGGCGGGCCGCCGGAGAAGGACGCGATGGCGCGGATCAAGGCTCCCGTGTATGGTTTTTATGCAGGGAACGACGCGCGGATTGGCGCGACGATACCAAACACGATCGCGCAAATGAAGGCTGCGGGCAAAGCGTATGAACCGGTCACTTATGAGGGCGCGGGTCACGGTTTTATGCGCGCGGGCGAAGCGCCAGACGCCAACGATGCCAACAAGAAGGCCCGCACCGATGCTTGGATGCGGTGGAAGGCTTTGCTCGGTAAGTGAAAGGTTCCTGAGGAAGCGCCGGTCCTTGCGACTGCGGCCAGGTGGCCCCTAGGAAGCCTTTTGTTCGGCGTAGGCGGTGAATTCCTCGTAGGTGCCCTTGAAGTCCTCGATTCTGCCGCCGTGGAAATGCCAGATACGTGTCGCGACTTCGTCGATGACGTCGTGATCGTGCGTCACCAAGAGCACGGTCCCGTCGTATCGCTGCAAGGCGATGTTCAGCGCGTTGATGGATTCCAAATCGAGGTGATTCGTCGGCTCATCCAGCACCAGAAAATTCGGCTTCTGCAACATCAGGCGGCAAAAAATCAGCCGCGCGGACTCGCCACCGGATAGCGCTCGAGTCGGTTTGAGCGCATCTTCGCCGCTGAACAGCATCTGACCCATCAAGCCGCGCAGCTCCTGTTGCGACGCACTGGGATCAAACTGCCAGAGCCACTCGATGGCGGTCATGCCTTTGGTGATGGACTCGCCATGATCCTGCGCGAAGTAGCCCACCGCCACTTCGTGGCCCCAGCGGACTTCTCCGCCGTTGATCGGAAACTCGCGATCGTCGTCTTCGATGAATCCCGGCGCATTGCGCACCAGCGACTTTAGCAACGTCGTCTTGCCCATGCCGTTGCGGCCCATGAGCGCAATTTTCTCGCCGCGCACTACGCTCGCCGTGAATTTCGGAATCACTTTCACATTGTCGTATGCTTTTTCAACGCTGCGGATTTCCAGCGGGTGGCGGCCCGAATTCCGCTTCATGTCAAACTTGATGTACGGGCGCTGGATGTTGCTTCTCGCCAGTTCCGTCGTTTGCAGCCTCTCGACTTCTTTCTTGCGCGAAGTGGCTTGCGCGGAACGTGTGCCCGCGGAAAACCGTGCGATGAACTCGTTCAGTTGCGCGATTTTCTTTTCGCGGTTGGCGTTGTCCGCTTCAATGCGCGCGCGGACCTGCGTCTTGGCGACGACCATTTCGTCGTAGCCGCCCGCGTACATGATGATGGTTTCGTAGTCGATATCCGCCGTATGCGTACAAACGCTGTTCAAGAAGTGCCGGTCGTGTGAAATGACAATCAGCACGCCTTCGTATTCGCAGAGATAGCGCTGCAGCCAGTGCACGGAATCGAGGTCCAGGTTGTTGGTGGGCTCATCGAGCAGCAGCGCCGTGGGATTTCCAAAGAGCGCCTGCGCCAGCAGCACGCGGACTTTTTGCCCGCCCTGCAATTCTCCCATCTTGCGTTCATGCAAAGCCGCTTCCACGCCAAGGCCGTCGAGCAGCACCGCGGCATCTGCTTCCGCCGTGTAGCCGCCTTCTTCGCCGACGATGCCTTCGAGCTCGCCCAGCCTCATGCCGTCGGCATCGGTCAAATCTTCGTGCGGCTTGGCGTACAATGCATCGCGTTCTTCCAGCGCCTTCCACAGCGACGCATTCCCCATGATCACGGTGTCAATGACGCTGTATGGGTCGAATGCAAACTGGTCCTGGCGGAGGGCGCCCATCTTTTTCGGCCGGGTAATGGAGCCATGGGTCGGCTCGAGTTCACCAGTCAAAATCTTCATAAATGTGGACTTGCCGGCGCCATTGGGTCCGGAAATAGCGTAGCGGCGCCCGGCCATGAAGGTGCAAGTCACGTTCTCGAACAGGACCCGCGGGCCGAACCGCATGGTGATGTTATTGACGGAGAGCATAACCTTCCTATTGTAGCGTATATTTGCCGATCAAGGTTCGACAGAGCTTCGGAATCTCCGATTTCCACCATCATTCGCGCGCGGCATGCTTGGCAAGCGAGAGATCTTCGTTTCTGCCGACCGGGGTACTGCGCCTTCTCTCGTTTGAGGTTTGCAAACTCAGAGTACGACAGGTTCAGTAGTCCTGAGGCTTGACTGGTAGACGGCTTCGGGATACCGTGCTGGACATCGTCAGCGTGTTTTTCTACCCGGTCCGTGAATCGCCGTGGATTTTTTGGAAAGTAACGAGAGTCCTCGGCTTCGTAGTTTTTGGCGGTTGGTTCGCTAAATACTCTCCCCAACGATCACGTGCTCTGGGTCCTTGGAAGCGCGCACGAAAAACTTATCCGTCCCCACAACTTTTTGCGGAGGATCCAGTCCATGCGAAAGATTTTACTTGGGATCATGTTCCGGGCGACGATTGCCACAGGGTTGCTCTTGGCGTTTGGGTTTGCGCAACCAGCGGCGGCGCAAAACGCCGCGGACCCGCCGAATGTGCTCGGTTTCGGCGACAATTTTATTGTTAGCGGTGATTTTGCGATCGGCGCCACTGGCCTGGGAAAGTCTGTCAGCGGGTTTGCGTCAGGAACGATCTCGATCGGGAATGGGAAAGATACCAATCCGGGTCTCGCGGGAACGAATACCGTTCCGCAGGGAGCACAGATCGTCGAGGCGTTGCTGTACTGGCAAACGGTTGAAATTGTGGGCGGCGCCACGGGGCAGAACGGATTTTTCATGCCAGTTTTCATTGGCGGGCCCGCGACGGGATACCCGATCATGGGGACGAGCCTCACTCCTCTCAACAGCCATGTGTACTGGGACGGTACCGGCTGCGCCAGCCCATCGCCGACATCGAAGCAATTGGTAACCTATCGCGCGGATGTACGGGGGCTGCTGCCGCAGGATGCAAACGGAAACGTCATAGCCAATGGTGACTATCAAGTCACAATAGCGAACCAATCGAACGGAACGCCGCTGACCTTGGGCGTGACGCTGGTGCTGGTTTATCGAGTCCTCTCGCCGACTTTTCCACTGAACGCGGTTGTCATCTACAACGGAACGCCTGCCAGCACCTCAAATATGCCGGTGAAGATGGTGGGATTCTACGACGCTGCGACGATAGCAGCCGATTTTCCAATGGGAGGAAGCCCGGTATCTAAACTGGCTTACATTGCGGGGAACGGCCGCAAGAACCTGAGTGAAACTGTATTCCTAAATACTGCTGCTAAGCCGAACAATCCACTTCCCAGCCTGTATGCGGGCATGCCTCCACTCCCAGGCTGGTATGGCGGTTGGGACAGCGCGACGTGGTTTTTTGGCCCCGGACATCTGGCAAATCCACTGAACGAGGATGATTCCACAGCGACTACGGTGGTTCAGGGCGCACAGCAGGGATGCGTAACGCCAGCAGCGATCATCTACAGCACGACGGCTAAGAATACGGACGGCGACGGCCATCTGGACTCGTGGAAGAAGGCCATGCCCAGTCCTGGATATTGCGATGCGGTCTCTCTAAACGCAGGCATCTGCCACGGGTCCACAGATCCTGGCTGGGTGGATCTGACCGGAGCACACCTTAACGAACAGGACCTGTTCGTTCAACTGGATTATATGTGCAGCAGTGTGGACAACAACACATGTGACAACAGATACGATTTTAATCCGTTCAACGCGGACCCGCCGGGTCCCGGATTTGGACCGCTGCACTTGCATACGACCCTGAGCGTTGACGCGTGCCCGGAAAATGTCATCCAGAAAGTGGTTGACGCGTTCGCGGATCTTGCGTGTCAGATCGGGCCACGAAACAACTTGCACAAGCCAATCAATCTCCTCGTCAAGCTGGGCAACGCTGTCGCGGAGCAAACGTGCCAGGACAACAATCCCAGCAATTTGCCTTTCTGCGGGTCTACGCTCCAGGCCTTTCCCAATCAGCCAGGCGTGGTTGGTTGGAAGGGCGGCTTTGCAGCCATTAAGAATCAACTCGTCGACGCCTCCGGGCATCCGGTCCCATGCGCGGTCGCATCACCGCCGCCAGGGTGCGCGCCGCGTTTCCAGCACGGGAAGAAGGACAGTTGGCACTATGTCTTGTTTGGTGATCAGCTAGGCTTGCCCAATCTCAGTTTCATCGGCGGAACGCTGGCAGCGGGTGCGTTGTGTCCCGCCGGAACGCCGTGCGTCGCGCAGACCGGAAATGTGGTTACGGTTTATACGACAATAGGACACGGGCTTACCAGCAATGTCCTCCACCCCGGTGCGCCCAACGCTCGGGTGACCATCGCGGATGGGTTCACCAATCCCAACCTAGACGGGATTTTCCTGGTCACGAGTGTCACGTGTCCGACCAACCCGGATACGCACATAGCGAATGACTGCAGTTACCTGAACAAAGCGCCAGGGCCCTACACATTTACGATCAACATCGGAAATTCGGCCAGCGCAACTTACACCCGGAATACCGACCCGAACCTTTCGATTGTTTCGGGTTTGCCCGGCACGGGTTCCGGATTTTCCGATCTCGGCGGGCAGGATTCACTCATCACGCTGGCCAATTGGGGAGCCGATGCAAACCCAAAGGTGATAGCTGGGACCTTCATGCACGAGTTAGGGCATTCGCTGGGATTGAGCCATGGCGGCTTGTACTACGACAATCTGGTACAAAATCCACTCTCAAGCGATTACAGACCAACCATCGAAGCCAACTGCAAGGCGAACTTTCCGAGCGTGATGACCTATCACTATCAAAGAACGCTGATCGACAACTTTGCCTTGGACTATGCGGAAGAATGGCTTCCCCAAGTTAGTGTGCTCAACCCACTCGGTACACTTGACGAGAATGGTGTGCCGCCGACATTTGGATTCTCCATGTTCTCCAACTTTCCATTCAATACTCCTCCGTACCTAAACACCTTCTGGTATGTCCCATTCACGGGAATCGGCGACAAAGCGAAGGCCCATTGCGATGGAACTCCGATACGCACGGGCGAAAAGGACATGACCATCACAACTGGCGCGAGCACCTCTATTTCGTGGACTGCTCCCCAGGACATCAATTTCGACGGCGCAATTGAAACGGTTACGAACGTAGCACCTGTGACGCGGGGACTGCGTGGGCATAGCGATTGGGCACCCACCTTTGCGCCAAGTGGAACGCTCCTCTCGCCTGCGCTTGACTTGCGGCAGATGGCTTCGACGGGGAATTTGTCGGTGACAGGCGGCAGCAGCAACATCGGCGGCGGCAGCAGCAACATCGGCGGCGGCAGCAGCAATCTCGGCGGCGGCAGCAGCAATATCGGCGGCGGCAGCAGCAATCTCGGAGGCGGCAGCAGTAACATCGGCGGCGGCAACGGCGATCTTGATCGCAGAACGGCGGATGCGGTGACGCTTCCTCCCTCAAACCTAACAGCGACGGAAGGGGCGTCAGCGCGGACCATAACCATAACGTTGAACTGGAACGCGCCGGGATTCGGACAAATTGTCAAGTACAAGGTCTATCGCTCGGATGCGGGCGGTCCCTTCAACTTAATTGGCACGGTTGTCGGGGTTGGCGGCAATCCACCAGCGACTACGTTCACGGATAGCCCGGCCTGCAACACGGGGGGGCATCGGTATGAAGTGACTGCGGTGATCATCAATCCAGACACCAGCACTGAGCAGGAGAGCGGGCCCTCGAATACGGTGTCTGCAACACCCCCCCCGGACCAGGATCCCCTGACGGGCTGCCCCGAAGCCTCCCTGGCAATTACCCCTACATCTCTCACCAATGGAGTTGTGGGAGCGTTTTACAGCCAGCCACTTTCCGAAGTCGACGAACCAGGCGTACCAGCAAACCCACCATTCAACTGGACCCTCGCTTCCGGTTCGCTCCCGAATGGCATTACGCTCGGTTCGGCTTCCGGCACACTCTCCGGGACGTCGTGCGTGGCTGGCAGCTCCAATTTCACAGTGCAAGTCACCGACGTAGTTGGTGACTCTGGTACGCAAGCGTTCACGTTGCAAATAAACATGGCGAACACCACGACGAGCGTAATGTCGAGCGCAAACCCGTCGGTGTTTCAACAGATGGTTACATTCACGGTTACTGTCGCACCCAATTCTCCTTGCGTGCCGACGGGAACCGTAACCTTGTTCGATGGAGCGACTCAGATCGGTTCCAACTCGCTTAGCGGAGGAATGGCGACGTTCACCACATCCGCTCTGTTGGTTGGCGTGCACTCCATCACCGCAAGTTACAGCGGCGATGCCAACTTCAATGCCAGCAATACAGTACCCCCACTCTTGTCACAGGTTGTAAACAAGGCGAACACGACGATTGCTATCAACTCCGTGTTGCCTTCTCCGGCGTTCGTAAATCAACCCATCAGCGTGGCTTACACTCTCGCGGTATCACCACTAGGAGCAGGTACGCCAATCGGGCCAACAGGGACCGTAACGGTGGCAGCCAGCGACGGATCCGGGTGCGTCGTACCGGCCGCTTTAGGGGCTGGAGCGTGCGTGCTTGTGCCAACCCCCACCACGGCTGGCCCGAGAACGTTCACAGCCACATACTCTGGTGACAGTAACTTCAACTTCATCCCGACGATTGGAGCGAACGGCATGTACACCGTGTACAAGCTAGTATTCACGGTGCAGCCGAGCAATACCGGGGTCGGTCTTACCATGACTCCTGCGGTCCGGGTTTCGGCGCAGGACTCCAGCAACACCACGCTCCTGTCTTTCACTGGCGGCATCACACTGAGTATCGGCTCAGGCCCGGGAACGCTTTCCGGCACGACTACGCAAAACGCCGTGAGCGGCGTTGCCACCTTCGGCGACCTAAGCATCAACAAGGTTGCGAACGGATACACGCTCGTGGTTTCGCCCGCTGGAGGCTTTGCGTCCGCGACCTCAAATGTGTTTAACATTGACACATTCTATGTCGACGGCCTCGGGAACTTCGGGACATTGGATTTGGCCACCGGGGTTGCCACCCAGATAGGCTCAGCCACAGTACCCGGTAACACCGGACTGGACCTGACACCTAACCTAAGCGTTTACGAATACAACAAGTCGAACCAGTTGATGAAGATAACTCCATCAACCGGCGCGCCAACACTCGTGGGTACCGGAACGCTTCCCAATCCGAACAACACGACAACCGGGGCGCTGACTACTGGGTCGTACTTCGCAATCGATATGGTGACCGGGATTTTGTATTCCATTGACCTGACGACCGGCGCAACCACACAGGTCGGTTCCTCCCCCACCTCAACCATGCTAGTCCCAGCAGGCTGCGGATTCGAGGCAAGCCTGACAGGGTCAGCAAACATGCTTTACTACACCATTGGTTCCAACGGCGTGGGCACGGGCTGTACTGCATTCAATGACACGTTGTATGTGATCAATCCCACGTCCGGAGCGACCACGACCATTGGTCAAGTCACTATCAGTGGTTCTGGCGTCAATGCTTTTGTTGGTTCGGCGTTCGTTGGCGGCACGCTGTATGGATTCACGGCGACCGCGGGTGGACAGGAATATGCCATTAACCCTGCAACCGGAGTGGCGACGTTCCTGACCAATACTACTGCCGTGATTTCCGCCGGGGGCTCCGCCCCTTAGCAACAGGAGTGGGGAAAACATATCGCTGGAAGTTGCGCGTTGGCCCGGACGGCTCGGAAGCAAGGCGGCGGTCTACTGACCGAGGCGCTTATGGATTTCGGGAAGCAGAGGGTCTTCACCAGCCTGCCCGCGGATGCTTAGATAAGTGCGGTAAGATTCCGCAAACCCTTGGCTCTTGAGACCCTCGCGTACACGTCCTTGCAAGTAGTACACGGGTGGGAAGTAACCGTAGGTAGGAACGTTATTCATCAACAGCTCGAGGGATTCGCCGCGCCGTTTGATGCAACGGTCGAGTTCAGCATCAGCGTCGACGAAGGCTCCTGCCTCGAAATAGGCGCGGGCGAGTTCGTAGCGGCCGATCCAGGTATCGAGCAGGCCATTCGCATCTGTTAATGCTCTAACGGCGTTGACTGCGTCTCCGCGCTTCAGGGCCAATTCGCCCTCGATTATCTTGGCGTAGGCCTGAGGCTCAGCCGTTATTTCCGAGCCGAGACTGGCCGCCAGCTCTTGCGCCTTCCCCAATTCTCCGGCGCTGACGAAATTTCGCCCAGCTTGGAACCTGGCTTTCATGGACTGGCTGTTGGCAAGAATCTTTTCCGTGGCGCGGAGTGCCGCACGATTGTCCCCGCGCAGAAGTTGCGTATAGCCCAGCGCAGCAAACTTATCGGCGGCGTTCTCAGTGTTCTTGGCTTCCAGGTCGGCAGCGGCAGCGCGCTCGAGGATATGTGCCGCCTCTGAAAAACGGCCTTGATAGACAGCCAGATCCGCTAGACCTGAAGCGGCTGCGGAACCGCTTGTGGCACTGAGCTTCTCGAGCTGGTGGTAGGTATCTGCGGCTTGCGAGAACTGGTCCTGCCCAAGCTGGGCCTCAGCTAGAGCGATGTAGCCATCGGTGGACGGATTGAGGCCCAGAGCCTGGCGGGCTTCCCGCTCACCGGTCTGGAAGTCACCGGCATAAGAGCTGTAGAAGGACAACTGAACATGCATTATCGGTCTCTTTGGGGCGATCTCGACCGCTCGACGCTGCTCCGCAACGGCGTTCGACACGTCGCGCATCTCGATGTAAGCCGCCGCGAGATTGTATCGTCCAAGAAGATCGGCTGGGTACCGTTCCAGGAGTTCTTTATAGTCCTCGATACTCTTCCGAGAGTCGCCCGCATATTGATAATACTGTCCGCGGATACGGTATCTTTCGCGCTCGCTCGCATGGTCGACGTGTTCCAAGGCTCGTTTTATGTAGTCCTGGGCTAACTGCCGCTGTCCCAAATTGAAGGCCATGGCAGCCATGCCGGAGTAGGCGCGGGCGAAACTGGGATCCAGTTCTGCAGCTTTATCAAAAAACTTCCGCGCACCTTCGAAATTGCCGGCGAGCTGTTGTTCCGACGCGAGACCGTATTGGTGCACGACCTCAATGGATGCGGCGGTAAAGGCGCCTCTTGCATTCTCTAGCTGAGCCGCTTCCGAGGTGGTGTCACCTAGGGCCTTGCGAAACGGAGCTGCGAGCTTGGGAACCGTGCCGACAACCTCATCTTTATTGGCGGCGGTTGCCTCGCTCTTTGCGAGCACTTTCCCCGTAGCCGCATCCAGCGCCATCGCCGAAACGGTGTAGGCATTGCCGCGGAGGCTGATCTCGCCGGTGATTACCGAGCTAACTCCTTGGCTGAGGGCCACCAGCCGTGCTGACTGTTCGTCCAGCTTATCGCTGGGATTGGGGAGTTTTTGGGCGAGTTTACGCGCAGTACCGCGGTTGTAAGCGTTAATGAAACTCGCTCCTTCCAGGGCGACATTGAACATCGGTTCCAGCGTGCGATCGAAAACGCCGTCGCCGGTGTGATTGGTGAAATCGGCCACCAGAACGCTGACTGGGGGATGAGCAAGTTTCGGTTTGGGATTGATCAAACGAAAGGTAACCACCGCTACCACCAGCAACACGGCTAGGCTTGCCGAGGCCCACCTCCAATAGGCCGCAGTGCGTTTCGCAGGAAGAAAGATGGTCATGCTGTCCGCGGAGGGTCCCAGCCAGATTTCCAGTTGTTGCGCTATCTCCCGGGCACTGGCCCACCGATTTTCAGGCTCGATCTCGAGCGCCTTCATCACGATGTCGCTTAGGGGTTTGGGGACTGAAGGATCAACATCCACGGGAGATTTAGGTTTCTCCTGCAGGCGCTTCCACAACGTGGCAAGGGGGGCATCGCCAGGATAGGGAGATTTGCCGGTAAGAAGCTCGTAAAAAATGACACCCAGAGAAAAAAGATCGGATTGCACTGTAAGTTTCTCGCCGCGCGCTTGTTCCGGAGACATGTATTCCGGCGTGCCGATGAGTGCTCCGGTCTGAGTCATTCCAGGCAGGTACGCAGAGCGCGCAATGCCGAAGTCCATCACGTAGGCGCGACCGCCCGAATCCAACATGATGTTCTGGGGCTTCAAGTCGCGGTGAATTACGCTTTCGGTGTGGGCGGCTTCCAAAGCACGGCAAATCTGGAGCAGGATTCGAGCCGCCTGGTCGGGCGGAAGCTTGCCCTTTTCGAGCAGCAGGTGACGGAGGTCCTGACCCTCCACGAAATCCATGGTGATGAACTTGATTGCGTCGGATTGTCCGAGATCATAAATGCGAATGACGTTCTTGTGGGTGACCTGGCGGGCGAGAATCAGCTCCTGTTTGAAACGGCGAAGGATTTCAGGATTTTTCGCGAATTCCGGGCGGATGAGCTTGAGCGCGACGATGCGGTCAAGTTCCCTATCGCGAGCCTTGTAAACAGCTCCCATCCCGCCCTGGCCCAGCAACTGCACAATCTCGTAGCGATCGCCGAGCACGCTCCCCGGCTGCAGCTGCCCCTTTGCAGCAGCTTCGCTGGGCGGCCGCGGAGTAATTGCCGCCGACCATCCCGCCGCCGGCTCATTCCCGGCTGTCTGACCATCTTCTTCAGGAGAAATCGTTGCGTCGGACAACGGGAAGGGCGTGCTGCACTTCTCACAAGTGACTGCGCTCGGCGGATTATTCGTCTGGCATACGGGGCATTGCATGAGCTGCGTGGACAACCTCCACGAATGCTTTCATTATGGGCCTGATAGACTCGAAATCAAACAATGTTTCTGCCTGTGCAAGTAGTGTCGCGAGCACCAAAGGAGTTTCATCGGGCAAGGCCGTTTTTCAGGCCTGCGCGGCTGGCCCAACAAATCACACGATACTGCATCCAGTCTTAGGGCAATGCGAACGTGAAGACTGTTGAGCCCGCCGCGATGGCCACAAATTGCTTTCCGTCGATGGCGAAGGTCATCGGCGAAGCGTTGATCGCCGCGCCGCACTGAAAGTGCCAGAGCACTTTGCCCGTGGCTGCTTCCAGGGCGATGAAATTCCCCTCCGCATCTCCAGTAAAGACCAATCCCCCGGCCGTGGAGAGTACGCCGGCCCACGTTGGCGAAGTGTGTTTCCATTCCCACTTGAGTTGCCCGGTCGCCGGATCAAGCGCGCGAAGCGCTCCCCAGAAAGGCTCCGCCTCATCGTTGGGAAAGTACGCGGAGCCGTAATACGCGTGTCCCGCTTCATAGGGTTGCGGCGCAGTCGCGAAGATGTCGCACTGTTCCCGGGCAGTCACGTAGAAGAGTTTCGTTTGCGGATTGTAGGCCGGCGACATCCAGTTGGTGGCCCCCGCAGCGCCCGGGCAAACGCGATTCCCCTCCGGGGTCGGTGAACCCTTCTTGTCTAGCACGGGCCGTCCGATGGCGTCTTTCGAAGTGCTCCAAGAAACTTTGGCGTAGCTGGTCGCGGAGAGAAGTCTTCCGTTGGTGCGGTCCAGCACGTAGAAAAACCCGTTGCGGTTGGCTTGCGCGATCAGCTTGCGGCCGTTGTCGTCAATCATCACTGGAACTTGCGTGGCGTCGTAGTCGTGCTCGTCGTGTTGCGTGAACTGGAAATGCCATTTCAATTTGCCGATGTCAGCATCCAGCGCAAGCACCGAATCGGCATAGAGGTTGTCGCCGGCGCGCCCTTCGCCGCGATTCGATGGCGAAGGATTGCCTGTGGTCCAGTACGTGATGTTGGTGGCGGGATCATAGGTCCCGGTGATCCAGGCAGGAGCGCCGCCAATTTTCCAGGATTCGCCTTCCCAGGTATCGTGGCCAGGCTCGCCCGGGCCGGGAATGGTGTTGAAGCGCCACTTGCGCTGGCCGGTCTGGGCGTCGTAAGCATCGATAAATCCCTGAATCCCATATTCGCCGCCTGAGACTCCGAGGAGGACCAGGTTCTTGATCACCAGCGGCGCCAGAGTGAAGCTATAGCCCTTGGTGCGATCCGCCGCCTCCACGTCCCAAACGACCGCACCCGTCTTCGCATCCAGGGCGATCACGTGCGCATCGAGAGTGCCAAGAAACACTTTGTCGCCCAGGATCCCCAGTCCGCGATTCACGCGCCCGCAGCACGGACGAATGTCGCCGGGAAGCGCCCGTTGGTATTCCCAGATGGGACGCCCGGAGCGCGCGTCGAGCGCAAACGCGCGATCATCAGTGCCGGTACCGTAAAGGACGCCATCCGCCACGAGGGGCGTCGTTTCAAACTTGCCTCCCGCCATCGTTTGGTAGGCCCACTTGGCCGTCAATGATTGCGCATTGCTTGCATTGATCTGATCGAGCGTCGAAAAGCGGCGGCCCGCGTAGTCACCCGAATACATTAGCCAGTTCTGCGGCTCTTTCGAGGAGTTCAGAAGCCGCTCGGGCGTCACCTGCCCGAACGACGGCGAAGCGAAAATGCACGAAGCGAGGAACAGCGCCGCGGAAGTGAAAGTGCGTGTACGGTTCACTGTGCACCTCCTTGCGAGCTTGCGGCCAGCAGGAACGCGATCAAATCGTTTAGGTCCTTATCGGGCAAAGCCTTCGAATCGTACGCAGGCATCAGCGACTCACGCGTTTTCTCGTACGAACGCAGTTTCGATTTTTCGAACGAGTGGAGCTGCTCGCGTGTGTCCATCATTTGAACCGTAAAGCTGTCCTCATTAAGAACAACACCTTGGAGTTTCGTCCCGTCCGTTGTTACCACATTCACGGTTTCGTATTCCTGGGAAAAATCTTTCAGAGCCTCGGCAATGCCCTGTGCAAGCCGGCGGCTTGGAGCGCGCACAGATTCAGTCAAGTATTCGACGGACCGCGCAGCTCCTGCAGTACTCAGATCCGGTCCCAATCGTCCGCCCTTCCCGTTCACCATGTGACAGGTTCCACAGGCGGCTGCGCCGTAGAAAATCTCTTTGCCGCGCGGGGCATCGCCGGTCGCCGCAGCCGATGCTTTTTTCTCCACGCTGCGGATGTAGGTGACCACCTGCCATATCTCTTCATCCGTCATGCCCACGCCGATCCCGCCATTGGTGGCGGCAGGCATGGCAGTGCCGGAAATCCCATCGTGAACGTTGTGGAAGATCTCCGCGTCAGAATTTCCGTGTCGCTTGTTTGCCCGCGTGAGGTCCGGCCCACGTCCCCCGCCACGCGCACCAAGGCCATGGCAGAACGCGCAATTCGAACGAAATTGGTATTCGCCCAGCTTCGCCACCTTGGGGTCACCCGCGTACGGATTCTTTTCTTGCGCGTGCAGCGCCAGAGTCAACGCCACGACCGCGAGTAACATCGCGCATACGAATTGAAATCGCAGGTTCTGACCTTGCGACAGGCGTGGGAATGTGCTCCGGTGGAATTCTGTTCTCGGGATGGGCATCGTTCTGCTGTACCCCCTTTGATGATCGCATCGCGGATGGATTCGCGGCCAATATACCACTCGTTTGGCCAGGAAGGCTGAGCACCACACCATTTTCATAAACCTGGCGCGAAGTTCTTCATTCCATCGTTGGATTGCGGTTCGAACGAGTGTCCGGTAGAATCCCGCGCGTTCCTTCGGAGGGCCTGTGAATCGTTCGAAGCCATGGTCACGAATTTTCTTCTGCGCGTTCATCCTCAATGCTACCGCGGTTTTTTCCACTTACGCGCAAACCGCCGCGCCCGCGAAGGCGCCGAGCCCGCCGAGTCCACCGGATATCTTCGAAGCGCTCAAATATCGCTTCATCGGCCCTCCGGGAAACCGCGTCTCGGCGGTTGCCGGCGCGCCAGGAGAGCCCAACGTGTATTACGCGGGCGCAGCGTCGGGCGGCGTCTGGAAATCCGTGGATGGCGGTGAGCATTGGTACCCGATGTTCGACAAGGAATCCGCGCAATCCATCGGCGCGATCGCGATTGCGCCCTCCAATCACAATATCGTGTGGGTCGGCACCGGCGAGACTTTTATCCGCAGCAATGTTTCTCTCGGCGACGGTATCTACAAGTCCCTTGATGGCGGGAAGACCTGGGCGCATCTCGGCCTGGAAAAAACAGGACGCATTGGACGCATCCTCATTGATCCTACGAACCCGGACATCGTTTACGCTGCCGCTCTTGGCACCTGCTACGGCCCGCAGCAGGAACGCGGTGTCTACCGCACCAAAGATGGAGGCAAGACTTGGCAGCGCGTTCTCTTCGTCGACGAAGAAACCGGCGCTTCCGATCTCACCATGGACCCCAAGAACCCGCAAAAGCTGATTGCAGGGATGTGGCAAATCGACATCAAGACCTGGGGGCGCAAAAGTGGAGGCCCTGGTAGCGGCCTTTTCATTACAAATGACGCAGGCGATACTTGGACGCGCCTCACCGGCCACGGCCTTCCCAATTCGCCCCTGGGAAAAATCGCGGTTCAATTTGCGCCGAGCGACGAGCGACGAGTTTACGCGCTGATTGAAACCGGCCAAGGCGGCACGCTCTGGCGTTCCGATTCTGGTGGACAATCCTGGAAAGTAGTGAACTACAGCCGCCTCTTGAACGAACGCCCTCATTACTACACGCGCATGCTGGTTATGCCGGACAACCCGAACGAAGTCTACTTCCCTTCCAACGGCATCAATGTCACCTTCGACGGCGGCCTCACCGCGGACCACATGAAATGCCCCGGAGACAATCCCGTGCCTCCAGAGACGACCGCCGAGCCCGGCTCGGAAGAAGCACTCGCTGAAGAAGAACGCCGCTCGGAGCGTTGCGGCGGCGACAACCACGATATGTGGGCGGACCCCACGAATCCCGGTCGCATGATGGTCGGCAACGACGGCGGCGTGCTCATCAGTGTCGAGCGCGGCCGCGATTGGAAACACGTCCGTTTGCCCATCGCACAGATTTATCACGCGGCTACCGATAACAGGATTCCCTACTACGTTTATGGCCAGATGCAGGACGGCACCCCGCAGCGCGGTCCGAGTAATGTCGTCGGCGAGGACGGCATTAACGCAAGCCAGTGGACCACCACGGCAGGCTGCGAAACCGGCTGGAACATTCCCGATCCCGTGGACAACAACATCGTCTGGGGCGGCTGCTACGCTGGTTTGACGGAGCGTGCGGATCTAAAAACAGGCTTTGCACGCACCGTAAGCGTCTGGCCCGACCGCACCATGGGCGCCAACGCTGGTCAAGTCAAACTCCGCATGAACTGGACTCATCCGCTCGCCATCTCGCCTCACGATCACAATACCGTCTACGTCGGCAGCCAGTTCGTTCACAAAACCACCGACGGCGGTCAAACCTGGCAGACTATCAGCCCCGACCTCACGCTGAATGATTCCAGCATGCTGGGAGATTCGGGCGGGCTCACCATCGACAATCTCAGCGTCGAATACGCGGGACTGGTGTTCGCCCTCGCGGAATCGCCGTTCGAGAAAGGCCAGATTTGGGCCGGCACGAACGATGGCCAGTTGCAAGTCACCCGCGATGATGCAAAAAGCTGGAGCAACGTCACTTCGCACATTTCCGGCTTGCCCCCCAAGATGACCGTCAGCAGCATCGAGCCTTCCAAATACGCGGCCGGAACTTGCTACGTCGCCTATGACGGCCATCAAGTCAACATTCGAGATCCTTATCTCTATAAGACCGCCGACTTCGGGAAGACCTGGGCCAGGATTACAGGTGGAATTCCCAATTCGCAGCTCAGCTACACGCATGTCGTGCGCGAAGATCCAGTTCGTCAAGGACTGCTCTACGCCGGAACGGAGAACGGCCTCTATGTTTCCTTCGACGACGGCGTGCATTGGCAATCGTTCCAGCAGAATTTGCCTCATGCGCCCGTCCACTGGCTTACCATTCAGCCGCAATTCAATGATTTAGTGGTCGGCACGTATGGTCGCGGGTTCTGGATTCTGGACGACCTCACGCCGCTGCAACAAATGCAGTCCCAGGTGAAGGACTCAGCCGCCTACCTGTTCCCCACACGGCCCGCCTATCGTTTTCGCGCCGGAATCAAACGCGACATAGCTCCCGCGGGCACCAGCGCCGGCAAAAATCCTCCTTACGGCGGCGTCATCAATTATTTCCTGAAGTCCGAAACGCCCAAAGACAAAGTCACTCTGGTGGTCCTCGACGCCGATGGAAAACAAATCCGCAAACTGAAGCCCACCGGCAAGCCCGGAATCAACCGCCTCGCGTGGAACCTGCGTTACGAGCCGGTTTTAAAAGTAGCGCTGCGCACCACGCCGCCGGGCAATCCTCATGTCTGGGAAGAGAAACGATTTTCCGGCAAGGAGGCTCGCCCGATTTTTTACTACGGAGTCGGACGGCAGGACATTGACGCGCCGCTGGTCCCGCCGGGCACTTACACCGTCAAGCTGGAAGTGGCCGGGCAAACCCTCATACAAAAAATGACCGTCTTGAGAGATCCCAATACCGGCGCCAGCGAGCAGGACGTAACAGAATCCTCCAGCTTCTGCTACAAGATTTACACCGACGCAAACGAATCCGCGCGCCTGATCAACCAGATCGAGTGGACACGCAAGCAGCTCGAAGACACACGAAAAATCCTGCTGGAGAACAAAGCCGACAAATCCTTGCTCGATGCCACAGCCAAGCTGGATGATCAATACCTGGCCGCCGAGAACAAGCTGATGCATCCCACCATCGCCGAAGGCGACGAAAAATCCTTCCGCGGCCCCCTCGGGCTCTATCTAAAATTCATCTGGCTGGGCGCCGAAGCAGGCACCGGCGGCGGCGACGTTTCCGGCAATTCCGATTTCAAACCCACGCAACCTGAGCTCGACGTCTTTGGTCTACTCCACAAGCAGCTCGAAGAAGTAAAAGCCACGCTTGACGAC
The DNA here is from genome assembly GCA_035704085.1 of Candidatus Acidiferrum sp. GTDB lineage: Bacteria > Acidobacteriota > Terriglobia > Acidiferrales > UBA7541 > Acidiferrum. The sequence continues at coordinate 74,137 of DASSXG010000025.1, forward strand.
TTAAACGTGCACGCAACCGCGGCCTATAACAGCACGTTGCAAAGCGCGGGGATCCTCCGCATCGTCACCCTCAAACCACAATAAGGCGAATCATTAACCAGAAATCTCAAGTGCGATGCGACCCCCTGATCCCCTTTTTCACAACCGCACTACACTTTTCCACCGCGCATTGGCATTCCGCCACACCATCCGCTAAGATTCCTCCTTGCTCCAATCAAGCACGCGGCCACATGCGGCGAAACGTTCACTGCTTCGTGGCCACAACGAAAAGGACGCTCCATGACCCACACCACTGATGCGAATGACCGGATGAACCGGCCGCTGGATTCCGTTGACCCGCAAATCGCCGATCTCCTGCGCCAGGAAGCCAAGCGCCAAGCCACGGGTCTGGAGTTGATTCCATCGGAAAACCTCGTCTCGGAAGCCGTCCTCGAGGCCATGGGTTCGATCTTCACCAACAAATACGCTGAGGGCTACCCCGGGAAACGCTATTACGGCGGCTGCGAATACGCCGACAAAGTCGAGCAACTCGCCATTGACCGCGCGAAAGAACTATTCGGCGCGGAGCACGCCAACGTTCAGGCGCACTCGGGCACGTCGGCGAACGTCGCGGTGTACATGTCCGCGCTCCAGCCCGGCGACACCGTGCTCGGCATGAATCTTTCCCACGGCGGCCACTTGACCCACGGCCATCCTCTGAACTTTTCCGGCCGCATGTATAAGTTCATCGCCTACGGTGTGAGAAAAGAAGACGAGCGCATCGATTACGACGAAATTGAAAAGCTCGCGCAAGAGCACAAGCCGAAAATGATCGTCGCCGGCGCCAGTGCCTATTCGCGGATCATCGATTTCGAGCGCATCGCCAAAGCGGCAAGAGCAGTCGGCGCCCTCTTCTTCGTGGATATGGCTCATATCGCGGGACTTGTCGCTGCCGGCGTGCATCCGAGCCCCGTCTCGCACGCCGATATTGTTTCTACGACCACGCATAAGACCTTGCGCGGCCCACGCGGCGGCATGGTGCTTTGCAAAGCCGTTTTTGCCAAGGAATTGGACAAGCTCACCTTTCCTGGAACCCAGGGCGGCCCGCTGGTGCACACCATCGCCGCAAAGGCCGTTTGCCTGAAGGAAGCCATGGAGCCTTCCTTCAAGGAATACCAGAAACAAGTGGTCGCCAATACGAAAGCCATGGCCGCAGTGGTGGCCAAGCGCGGCTTCCGCATCGTCACCGGCGGTACGGACAATCACCTGTTCCTGATCGAAGTGCATTCGCGCGGCATCACCGGAACAGATGCAGAGAAGGCTCTCGACCGCGCCGGCGTCACCGTAAACAAGAATTCGATTCCTTTCGATCCCCTGCCCCCTATGAAGGGCGGCGGCATCCGCCTCGGCAGCCCTTCTGTGACGACGCGCGGCATGCGCGAGCCGGAAATGCAGCAAATCGGCGGCTGGATTGCCGATATCCTCACCAACCTCGGCAACTCCGAAGTCGAGCAGCGCGTTCGCAAGCAAGTGGCCGAGCTTGCCGCGCGATTTCCCATCTACGAGGCCCGCTTGAAAGGCGGGAAGGTGCACGCGGAACACGCCAGCGTGTAGGGCGCTGCAGCGGGCACCTGTCGCAACATGAACATCTTCAAAGCTACCGCGGATTTCGAGCAATGGCTGGGCAAGCGACTTCCAATCGTCCGCCAAGATCTCGCGCTGAAACACCAGCATATGGCCGAGGCCGCTTTTCCTTTTTTCCGCGCGACGTTTTACCGCTGGCTCCAGCACTGGCCGGAAGTCTGCCAAAACCTGGCAAAGGCGCCCGCTGTTCTCGCTGTTGGAGATCTGCATATCGAAAACTTTGGCACCTGGCGCGACCAGGAAGGCCGCCTCATCTGGGGCGTGAACGACCTCGATGAAGCCTGGCCCGCGTCCTACGCCTTGGATTTAGTCCGGCTCGCCACCAGCGCTTACCTCGCCATCACTGCGGAACATCTGGACTTGACGCGCCGCGAAGCCGCCGAAGCCATTGAAGAGGGCTACCGCGATGCGCTAGCTGTGGGTGGCAAAGCGTTCGTCCTGGCGGAACACCATCAATGGCTGCGCTTGTTGGCGCTCAGCAAGCTGCGAGACCCGGTGCGCTTCTGGGAGAAGATGCAGCAATGTCCGCCGTACACCGCGAAGCCACCCAGGGAGGCACGAAAATTGATTGAGGAATCCCTCCCGGCGCCTTGCCGTGCTTATCAGCTAAAACGTCGCGTCGCTGGGCTCGGCAGTTTGGGGCATCCTCGAATTCTTGCGCTTTCCTCGTGGCAAGGTGCCTTCATCGCGCGCGAGGCCAAGGGAATTCGCACCTCCGCCTGGGCCTGGCATTGGAATGCTTCCTCTGATGAGATTTACGGCTTGAAATTGATAGAGCGCGCCATCCGCGTAAGGGATCCTTGTGTGCGGTTCCACGGGCACTGGCTGGTCCGGAGGCTGGCGCCGGATTGTTCACGGATCGAGCTCTCCTCCTTGCCCAAAGTGAGAGACGAAGGCCGTCTCCTCTATGACATGGGATGGGAAACGGCGAACATGCATTTCGGCAGCCCCAAGGCTATACCCAATGTGAAGCGCGATCTGGGAGGGCGTCGGGGGCGCTGGTTGCATAAGGCTGCCAAGGCCATGTACAAGATCACGTTGGAAGATTGGGAGAACTGGCGCAAGAACTGCAAAACTAGGGCGAAAAACAACAAGGATTAGTGGTTTTGCGGCTGGCGTGAGCAGCTTCGAGCCTCAAGAAAGAATCGCGAACTGGAAATTCAATCTGTTAAGAGTGGTAGAGAACCCCGATAAATCAACCTGTACTCGATTTTCGAATTACGCCTTGAGTTCCGCTGAACCAAGACTGTCCTCCCGGTCAGTAGATTCTGCATAAAAGGCCGCGTACGTTTCTATTGGACCGGAATGGGAACCTTTCTCGCGACCTCGCTCCTCACCGCACTGCCCTTAGCTGGGCGGAGGGCGAAATTGGTACCAGATGCTCTGCGGCAAGAGGAGGCGCTTCTCCCCCCTCAGCTCAGCGCCGTGCGGGATCTTCCCACATTCTTGGAATACCAATTCTTCTTCGACCGCCGAGCGGTCCATCAAATCTACGGCCTCGACGCGCTCGGGGTGGACGAGGTGACCCGATGATGGATACGGAAGCCTTCCGGGAATTCAAGACCGGATTGACACTCCTTCGAGACAATTACGTAAATAAGGCGCTCCCGCACATGCGGCGAGCGGTGGACCTCGAAAAGAACAACCCCTATTACATGTCCTACCTGGGCGTGGTGCTGGCGCGCTCTGAAGGAAAATGGGGTGAAGCCGAACGGCTGTGCGACTCCGCCGTTCGAATGAAGCGTAACCAGGCGCAACTCTATTTGAATCTTGCTGAAGTTTATGCGACGGCAGGACGGCGCGACGAAGCGGTAGACGCCCTCCAGGCGGGCTTGAAATTCGCACGACGAGACGTGCGGCTGACCATCGCCATGAACAAACTGACGCACCGCCGTCCGCCGGTCCTGAGTTTTCTCGGCCGTGCACATCCGCTCAACCGCCAACTTGGAATACTGAGGCACAAGACTATGCGGATGTTCCTGCAGCAATCGTAAACAGATCTCTCCACCCCCAAACACAAGAACGGGCGCCCCATTTCTCTACGGGACGCCCGTTCTTGCTTTTGTGCCCTGAAGGAAACCGCGAATTCGAACGCGCTGGCTAGTGACGGCCCCCGCCAAAGTTGTAGGAGTGCTGGATGCCCATTTCCATCAGAATCTTGATTCCGATGCCGTACATGCCGGTGGGAAGCTCGTCCCTACGAACGACTTCCGCGAGATATTCGCGGTTCATCGAGGCGGGATCCTGGGAGTACGGCATGGTGATGAAGAGCCGCATGCCAACTTCGTAGGACGCCACACTGGACTGAAAGAAGACGCCAGAACGCGAGACGCTGTGCGAGCCGCGCAAGTCTTCGAAGTGATCCAGGTTTGGGTCGGAAGGACGGATGCGCATGAGCTGGGTGATCTTGCAGCGGCGGCTGCCACGGCGCTCCGTGTACGAGACTGGTAACTTGGTGGAACCTCCGGAAGTGAGCTTTTTCGTCATTAGGTCCTGCTGGGTGGCCATGATTGGACTTTGCTCTCTGCAGAAGTATGCCATTCTCTCTGAAAAGAGTGTAAGGCGGGCCGACAACGAAACCTATAGCAAGGACGTACCTGGAAAAAGGTGGGACGTCCGGAAGAAATAGTAGTACGGAAGTACTAGAAAAGGAAGCGAGGATCAGAAGAGAAAGACGTGCAAACGCTTTGAAGGAAAGGAAAAAGGAGGGAAGTGTACCAAAGTGAAGCGTAAAAAGGGGGATGGTACCAAACCGGGACTAGGCTGGAACAGCGCGTCACGAGCCGTGAAGCTAAGACTTGAATTTACCGCCACATACCAAGGAGACTAGTAAACTACTTGAATAAGACAACGGCTGTGGAATTGCTGTGGATAAAAAGCAAAGCTGAACCTCCTTCCATCGATGGTAGTAGAAATTGGGTGAAAGATTGGCTAGAGCGCAGGAGGTTGTCCCTGTATGAGCAGCGTAGCCCGTCAGAAATTGCAGCAAGCAGAGCCAGTTCAGAGCTCACGCCGTTCGAATGGAAATCGCGGGGCCGCTCGGTTGTCAAAAGATGTGACCTGCCTCGTGGCGGGAAGGCCGCTGAATGTATGCAAAGCACGTGTATTCATCGCGGCCGAAAACAGGCTGCTGCGGGAAGCGCTATCTCGGATGCTGTCCAAACTCGAAGACATGGATGTGGTGGGAACGGAAGCGGCGGAGCCCTTTAGAAGTGAGGATTTGCTGAAGGAACAAGCGGAGATCCTGTTGCTGACATCGAGGGGCACGATGAACGAAGACTTGCTCGCGATCCGAAACGTGCGCGTAACGGCTCCCAATGTGCAGATCATGCTAATCGGCGTGACCGGGGCGGAGATGGAGTTCCTGCAGTGCGTAAGGGCGGGAGTCAACGGATACCTGCCGCGAGATGCGTCCGCGGAGGACGTGGTGGAGGGAGTGAGGGCGTTGCGCGCGGGAGAGGCGGTATGCCCAGGAACATTCTGCGCGGCGCTATTTCACTATCTCGAGCGTGAGGCCACATCGTTTCCCTCTGCCAGCGTGCACCAGCGGATGGGTTTGACGCGCCGTGAACAACAACTGATTCCCCTGATTGCCGAAGGACTGACCAACAAGGAGATCGCGAATCATTTCTGTCTCTCCGAGCAAACGGTGAAAAATCATCTTTACCGGATGAAACACAAAGTTGGAGCGGGAGACCGCCTCGGCATCGTGCAAGTGTGCCGGACACAGGGGTTCATGGTTTAGCGGACCCCGCACGACTGCGTTTCTCAGGTATTCGGTGGGCTGTCCGGCTTGATGTTTCTGTTTGAGCCGCAAGACATTCTTGGGTTCGTACTTTTTCTTGATTTCCGTCAGGCATCCACTGCCAGTCCAAGTCGCAGGTCAGTGTCAGGTAGGACGACTGTATCATAGTGTGGTAGGGAACGATGGCTTGCGAGTTGACGACCAGAACCTCGATAACCGAAACTATTTCGCGTTTCGCGGATTCACGGCTGAGCAATTTGTCCCTGAACCGGCACAATGAGCCTTGGAAATTGTGGATCGTTGGTATCAACGAAGATGGATCCCTTGATCGGGCCCAGCGGGATTTTCCACGCGATTAACGTGATCTTCGCCTGGTACCGGTCTCCCTTCGGCCCGCGCACCCATTTCAGGTTCAAGCCTGGAATATCGGTGCTTAGCTTCAGTTGGAAATCCTTGCCACCCTCCTGGTAGATCATCAAAGTAAGACCCGTTCCGCCGACATCGGTGGCCCGTAACGTCCCCAAGGCCACAAGTTCCGGGAAGGTGTGCACTCTCTCGTACAAGTACGTATTTGCGCCCACTTTGAGCACCGGCACTCTCTTGCTCGAGGTACTTACGAGGATGGTGTCTGCGCTTCTCCCTAGCGGGCCGTCGGGTCTCAAGCTCAAATTCAAACGATACTGTTGTCCCTGTTTCAGCGTTTCGAGTTGGGTCGTGAACCTATCCGTGCGGTGCTCAATTTTCTCAATTTGAAGCGGCTCCGACTCATGATTTACAATTTCAATCGCCGCCCGACCGCCACGGCCCTTTTGTCCTGCAACGAAGAAAGAAGGCATCGGAGAGAGTTCAATTGACGGCGTGATATGGCCCGTAAAGGTTAGGTTCGCCTGCAGCAGAGCAGTGTTGTTGAGGAACACAACTATAGCTCCCTCGAATTGTCCCGCCAAGTTCGTCGTATCCAGCTTGAAATGAATTCTGCCCTCGGCGCCCGGGCCGATCTCACGCGGCATGCGTGTCGCCAACAACGGCGTTGTCATGCTGACCCTCTCAATCAACAACGGTGAGAAGCCCGTGTTTCTGACAATGAAGTCGTGCTCCACCAAGGTCCCGGATAGAACCTGCCCGAACTCAAATCCCGCCTCCGGGAAAAAGGCCTTAGCCTTTTCGGGATTCTTGCCAAGCGACGCCAAGTTTTCCGCATCCGTGGCGCTATCATGGGAGGTGGCCGATACCCAAGGATATGTCGAACCGCAAGACACAATCAGGAAAGAGGCTGGAAGCAAAAGGAATGCTCTTATTGCGCGAAGGGTCAAGAACGATCTCCGGGCAGGTTTTCGGCGAGGCCGTACCGCATCCCGGCCTCGCCAATTACCCAAAATGCTGTGCTCGGCCACAGTTACATGAGATAGAGGCGAAGTTGCAGGAGCTTGTTTCCGTTGTTGTCGTAATCCCAGAAGAAGTTCTGGAATCCGGCGCCAAACAGCGAAACGGTTTGCGTGCCGGTGACGAGCGACGTCAACGCATTGGTCACGTTTTCGAACTTGTTTAGCTTACTTCGTACGAGGATCGTGTCATTCGCATTGCAGACCACGGTGTTCGTGCTCAAGTCTGTGGCGCACGTCGTAATCGTTCCGGAGCCGCCCGGCTTTCCTACAACCCGGGCCCAAACCTGGTAGCTGGCGACCGAACCCGCCCCTGTGCTCGTGCAGGGAACGAGCGTGGTCCCGGTTGCCGTCGCGATATTCGTATTGCAGGGGAGTTGGAACACCGCCCCCTGGTTTCCGATCTTGTTCCCCGAGCAGTCATATGCCGCATCGAAGGCGTTTCCATCGCAGACTGTGAAAGGCCCTTGAATCAAAAGGATGTCCGCGCCGGAGGCAATATCCGTGTCAAGGGCCCCCTGATCCGAAACAAGAGGAACAAAAATTGTGTGGCGGTCCGAACCCGTCAATGGTGGCTTCTTGGCGCTATCGACGCCGATGATGTTCAGGTCATAGTGTGCGCCGCTGGGCGCACCGCTTCCGGTAGTTTTCTGCTGCGCGAATCCCGCGATTCCGCCAGCTGCCACAACTAAGACAAGCGGTAAGAACTTCTTCATTTGTCCTCCAGAAATCATACTTTGTCTTTGAGCCATGGATTAACGGGGTTCTCGGCTTGGGCAGTGGTCCTCAAAACGGCGTGCCCGACCCGGAGGGCTTGGTTGTGAAATCGTAGTGCTTCAAAAATTGGAAGGCTACTGTACTGAGGAGCAGTTTTCGATACGCGGTTGGGAACTGTACTTAAGCTGATTGTAGAAATCACTTAATGCGAGCGGATTGCACTTTCTCGTCTAAAAACGGATGGATGGAGATGACTTGGCCAGAGGTTTGTGCGATTCTGCTGGGCGCGGAAATCTGAGGACGGTCTGATGCTGAAAAAATTCAAGGATTTGACGGAAAAGGAAATTTTGGCGATCGCGATCGCCGCGGAAGAGGAGGACGGGCGGATTTACGGGGAGTTTGCGGACGCGTTAAGGGAAGACTACCCCTCGACGGCGCAGATGTTCGAGGCTATGCGAGAGGAAGAGGTGGTGCACCGCGACCGGCTGATGGCGATGTTCCGCCAGCGGTTTGGGGAACACATTCCGCTAATCCGGCGGGAAAACGTGAAGGGATTCCTGCAAAGAAGACCGGTATGGCTGATGCGACCACTCGGGGTCAAAGTAGCGCGGAAGCAAGCGGAATTGATGGAAATGGAGGCGAGCCGGTTCTATGCTCGAGCGGCGAGCAGGACGACGGACGTATCAACGCGTGAACTGTTGAATAAGCTGGGGGACGAAGAGAGAAAACACACGCAGACCGCAGGAAAGCTTGAAGAAAAGCACCTGACCACCAGTGCGAAGGCTCAGGAGGACGAATCACACCGAAAGCTGTTCCTGCTACAGATCGTCCAGCCCGGACTCCTGGGCCTGATGGACGGGTCGATCTCGACGCTGGCGCCTTTGTTTGCCGCCGCCTTTGTGACACACAAGAGTTGGAATGCGTTTCTGGTCGGGCTCGCAGCTTCGATCGGCGCCGGCATTTCCATGGGTTTCTCGGAGTCACAATCGGACGACGGCTCGTTGACGGGACGCGGATCGCCCTGGTTGCGTGGAGCGATTACAGGGTTAATGACGACAGCGGGCGGACTCGGACACACACTTCCCTACCTGATCAACAATTTTCATGTCGCTACATCCATAGCGATCATTGTCGTGGCGGTCGAGCTCATGGTGATCAGCTACATCCGCCACCGGTACATGGATACGCCTTTCTTGCAGGCGGCGTTCCAGGTGATCGTAGGCGGAGTGCTAGTGTTCCTGACGGGGTGGCTGATCGGCAGTTCGTAGCCGTAGCCCTGGAATGGCTGGAGCGGAAGTGGACTAGGGCAGGCGCGCCGCGCCCAGCAAAATTCCATTCCACAACCACAACTCAGGAGACGAGTAGGGCGTCAGTCTGTCTGGGCGTGAGCCGGGGCGGGCGCGTGGGGACGGCCGAATACCGACTGCAGCCAGGATTGGAAGCGGTCCATATAAATGTAAACGATCGGGGTGGTGAACAGAGTCAGCATCTGACTGACGATAAGGCCGCCGATGATTGTAACGCCAAGCGGACGCCGCAGTTCGGAGCCGACGCCTGTGCCAAGCGCCAGGGGCAGAGCGCCAAACAGCGCTGCCATGGTAGTCATGAGAATGGGCCGGAAGCGCAGCAGGCAGGCCTTGTAGATCGCATCCACAGGCGAGACTCCCTCTTCACGTTCAACCTGCACGGCAAAATCAATCATGAGAATGGCGTTTTTCTTGACGATGCCGATGAGGAGGATGACGCCGATGAGGGCGATCATGTTCAGATCGGTACCGGCCATGCGAATGGCAAGAATGGCTCCGATACCAGCGGAAGGAATCGTGGAAAGAATGGTGATGGGATGGATGAAACTTTCGTAAAGGATGCCCAGGACGATGTAAACGGCAATGAGGGCGGTGATGATCAGGAAGAGTTGCGAAGCCTGGGATTGCTGATAAGCCTGCGCTGTGCCCTGAAAAGTGGCGTGAACGGTCGCAGGAACACCGATTTCCCGAGTGGCTGCCTGGATGTGCTGTACGGCTGGGCCAAGAGAGGCGCCCGGAGCGAGATTGAAAGAAATGGTGATGGCGGGAAAGATTCCCTGGTGATTGACGGAAAGAGCGGTGTTGGAGTGCTCAAAGTGCGCGAAAGCGCTGAGCGGAACAAGTTGGCCGGATTTGGAAGGCACATAGATGGACTTAAGAGCTTCGGGATTCTGCTGAGCTTCCGGCATCACTTCCAAGACGACGTGGTACTGGTTGAGACCCATGTAAATGTTAGAGACCTGGCGCTGGCCAAAGGCGTCGCCCAGGGTGTTGTCGATGTCTATAACACTTACCCCCAAACGTCCGGCCGTATCGCGATCGATGACAATGGAACTCTCCAAGCCGTGCATCTGCTGGTCGGTATTGACGTCACGAAGTTCAGGAATCTTGCTCAGGCGTTGCTGGAGAAGGGGAGCCCAGTGGGTGAGGTCGTTGAGATTGTCCGCCTGAAGCGTGTACTGATATTGGGCGGCGCTGCCGCGACCGCCGACGCTGAGATCCTGCACCGCCTGTAGATAGAGAACCGCGCCCGGAACCTTGGAGGTAGCCTTTCGGATGCGGGCGATGACTTCATCGACGCTGATCTTGCGTTCGCTGAGAGGCTTGAGCTGGCCAAACATGCGGGCAGTGCTGCCGCCGCTGCCGCCGCCGGTGAACGAGGTGAGTGTATCGACCGCGGGATCCTTCATCACGATATCGCTAAACGCGCGCATTTTCTGCGACATGGCAGCAAAGGACAAATCCTGGTCGCCTTGAATCAGGCCGGTGATACGGCCGGTGTCCTGCTGAGGGAAAAAGCCGGAATTAACGTGAAAAAAAAGGTAAGCGCACAGCACTGCCGTAAGGAATGTCACGCCAAGAATGAGCAACTGGCGGCGGAGAACCCATTTAAGTGAGACATCGTAAACGTGAAGAAGGCGGTTAAAGGCGTTCTCGAAGAAGTTGTAGATCAAGTTGTGGCGGCCGCTCTGATGCCGCAGAAACCGCGCGCACATCATGGGGGTGGTCGTGAGAGAGACGAAGAGCGAGACGCCGATGGCAACGCTGAGGACCACGGCAAATTCGCGGAAAAGCCGGCCAACAATGCCGGCCATCATCAAGATGGGGATAAAGACGGCCACCAGCGAGGTGCTCATGGAAAGAACAGTGAATCCGATTTCGCTGGCGCCTTTCATGGCGGCTTCAAAAGGTTTCAAGCCGTTCTCCATGTGGCGCGTAATGTTCTCGATGACAACGATGGCATCGTCGACGACGAAGCCTGTGCAGATGGTCAGAGCCATGAGCGACAGGTTGTCAAGGCTATAGTTGAAGAGATACATGACGCCGAAGGTCCCGATAAGGGAGAGCGGAACGGCGACGCTGGGGATGATGGTAGCCCAGGTACTGCGGAGAAACGCGAAGACCACGAGGATCACGAGAATGATGGAAATGACCAGTGTGATTTCGACGTCGTGAACAGAAGCGCGAATGGTGGTGCTACGATCGATGGCAACGCTCAGTTGGAGTGAGGGAGAAATGGAGGCGCGAAGCACGGGGAGGAGAGCGGTAATGCGATCGACGGTTTCGATCATGTTGGCAGCGGGCTGCCGGAAGATCGCGAGGAGCACGGCACGCCTTCCGCCGGAGAGTCCCAAGTTGCGGGTGTCCGCGACGGAATCGACGACCTGGGCGATGTCCTGGAGCCGCACGGGTGCGCCGGAATGGCCAGCCACGACGAGCGGTTGGTATTCGTAAGCTTTGAAGAGCTGGTCGGTATCCGCAATGTTCCAGTTCTTCTGGGCATCGGAAAGAGAGCCCTTGGCAAGATTGGCGTTGGCCGATTGCAGCGCAGCGCGAACCTTTTCGAGACTGACGCCATAGCTGTTGAGCTGGTAGGGATTGGCTTCCACCCGGACGGCAGGACTCGCGCTCCCCCAAGTAAAGACCTGGCCAACGCCCTCAACCTGAGCGAGCTTTTGCGCCAGGATGGAATCGGCGGCGTCATAGATTTCGGCCGCCGGAATATTGTCCGAGGTCAAGGCGAGAATCAAAATCGGAGCATCCGCAGGATTGACCTTGCGGTAGGTGGGCTGGCCGGGAAGATCGGCCGGGAGCTGGCTTCGCGAGGCATTGATAGCGGCCTGAACATCACGGGCGGCGGCATTGATATCGCGATTGAGATCGAATTGAAGCGTTACGTTGGTAGAGCCGAGGCCGCTGGACGAGGTCATTTGGGTTACACCGGCAATGCGGCCGAACTGGCGTTCGAGCGGAGTGGCAACGGCGGAGGCCATCGTCTCAGGACTGGCGCCGGGGAGCCCGGCTCCGACAGAAATGGTCGGGAAATCGACTTGCGGCAGAGGAGACACGGGTAGAAAGCGAAAGGCAACTATGCCGGAGAGAAAGATTGCAAAGGTAATGAGCGACGTGGCGACAGGGCGCCGGATGAACGGGGAGGAGAAATTGGCTGAGAGATTCATGGTTAATCCCCGTGCGCGGGTTCTTCGACCGGATTGCCAAAGTGAAATGCGAAGCGGCGCGCCAGCCAGTCAAAAGCGAGATACACGACCGGAGTGGTGTAAAGCGTGAGCAACTGGCTGAGGATGAGTCCGCCAACGATCGTGATGCCAAGAGGACGGCGCAATTCCGAACCGACACCGCTGCCGATGGCAAGCGGTAAAGCACCCAGGAGCGCGGCCATCGTGGTCATCATGATGGGGCGGAAACGGAGCAGGCAGGCCTCGAAGATGGCATCGAGCGGCTCCTTTCCTTCCTTGCGCTCCGCCTCGAGAGCAAAGTCAATCATCATGATGGCGTTTTTCTTGACGATGCCAATAAGGAGAATGATGCCGATGAGAGCGATAACGCTGAACTCCATACGGAACAGGAGAAGAGCAAGTATGGCCCCGACGCCAGCGGAAGGGAGCGTGGAGAGAATGGTGACAGGGTGAATGTAGCTTTCGTAAAGGATGCCGAGCACGATGTAGACGGTGACGAGCGCAGCGAGAATAAGGATGGGTTCGTTGGCGAGTGAGTTGAGGAAGGCTGCCGCCGTGCCCTGGAATGTCGCCTGGACACTGGGAGGCATATTCAATTCGGCCTTGGCGATGTTGATGGCATTCACGGCGTCGCCGAGGGCTGCGCCAGGAGCAAGGTTAAAGGAGACGGTCACCACAGGAAACTGGCCCTGATGGTTGATGGCCAAAGCAGTGGCGCCGGGCTCGAAACGCGTGAAGGCGCTGAGCGGAACTTGAGGACTGGGCGCCGAAGTAATGTTGGCCTGCCCCGCCGCCGATATGTTCACCGTCGATCCAGAGGAAGCCTGCTGACCGGTGGAAGACGACTTCACGTAAATGTTCTTGAGGGCATCCGGATTCTGCTGGAACTGCGGATCAACTTCCAAGACGACGCGATACTGGTTGAGCTGAGTAAAAATGGTCGAGACCTGCCGCTGGCCAAAAGCGTCGTACAGCGTGTTGTCGATGTCGGCGGGGAGAACGCCCAGGCGTGAAGCCGAGTCTCTATCGATGGTAAGGGTGGCAAGAAGGCCTTGATTCAATTGGTCGCTGGCAACGTCGCGAACGTCAGGAAGCGCCTTGAGTTTGTCCATGAACCGCGGCGTCCAATACGCGAGCTCTTTGGCATCCACGTCCTCGAGGCTGTACTGGAATTGCGTGCGGCTGACGCGGTCCTCGACGGTGAGATCCTGCACCGGCTGAAGAAAGAGTGAGATGCCATCCACTTTTTCGAGCTGGGGCTGCAGGCGGCGGATCACATCCGAAGCATTGATCTTGCGGTCGGCAAGCGGCTTCAGATTGATCTGGATCCTGCCGCTATTGAGTGTGGTGTTGGTGCCGTCGATGCCAATGAAGGAGGAGAGGCTCTCGACCGCGGGGTCTTTCAGAATGACATCGGCGAGGGCCCTTTGGTGTGCGGCCATGGCGGTGAAGGAAATGTTCTGTGCGCCTTCGGAAACACCCAGGATGACGCCCGTGTCCTGCACAGGAAAGAAGCCTTTGGGGACGTAAATGTAAAGAAGGATGGTACCGACCAGTGTGGCGGCGGTGACGAGCAGCGTGATCTTGCGGAACTGGAGGACAAATTTCAGCGTGCGTCCGTAGAAGGCGATTACGGTATTAAAAGCGTGCTCGGACTTGCGGAAAAACCAGCCCTGATCTTCCTCCTTCTGATGGCGGAGGAGTTTGGCGCACATCATGGGGGTAAGCGTCAGAGAGACGAAGGCGGAGATGAGAATGGTGACCGCGAGGGTGATGGCGAATTCGCGGAACAGGCGGCCGACGATATCTCCCATAAAAAGAAGCGGGATGAGCACGGCGATGAGAGAGACGGTGAGGGAAATAATCGTAAAGCCGATCTGCTCGGAGCCCTTGAGCGCGGCCTGGAGAGGCGATTCGCCCTGTTCGATGTAGCGGCTGATGTTTTCGATCATGACGATCGCGTCGTCCACGACGAAACCGGTGGAAATTGTGAGGGCCATGAGCGAGAGGTTGTTCAGGCTGTAGTTGAGGAGATACATCACACCAAAGGTGCCCACAATGGAGAGTGGGACGGCCAGGGCCGGGATGACGGTGGCGCGGGCGCTACGCAAGAAGAGAAAGATAACCAGAACGACGAGGACGATGGTGAGAATCAATGTGAATTGGACATCGTTGACCGAAGCTCGAATGGTGGAGGTGCGGTCGGTAAGAATGTCGACCTTTACGGCGGCGGGGAGCGAGGCCTGCAACTGCGGAAGAAGTTTTTTGATGCGGTCGACGACGGCGATGATGTTGGCGCCGGGCTGACGTTGAATATTCAAGATGACCGCGGATTTTTGATTGGCCCAGGCGGCTTGCTTGACGTTTTCGGCCCCGTCGATGACGGTGGCAATGTCCGAAACGCGCACCGGCGCGCCATTGCGATACGCAACGATGATGGGGTGGTAGCTGTCGCTGCTGATGAGCTGGTCGTTCGCGCCGATGGTGTAGGCCTGGTGTGGGCCGTCAAAGGTGCCCTTGGCTTGATCAACATTGGCCTGGCTCAGAGCCGTGCGCAGATCCTCGAGGCTCAGCCCGTACGAGGCCAGCGCCGTTGGATTCGCTTGAATGCGCACCGCCGGACGCTGGCCGCCACTGATGCTGACCAGGCCAACACCGGTGAGTTGGGAGATTTTCTGCGCGAGGGTGGTGTCCGCGAGATCCTCGACTTTGGTGAGCGGCAAAGAGTCTGAAGTCAGGGCGAGCGTCAGGATAGGGGAATCGGCCGGATTGATCTTGCTGTAGATCGGGGGATTGGGGAGCCCCTGAGGGAGGAGGTTGGAAGCGCCATTGATGGAGGCCTGCACCTCTTGCTCCGCGATGTCAATGTTCAAGTCCAGATTGAACTGGAGGGTGATGATGGAGCTGCCAAAGGAACTTGTGGAAGTCATCTGGTTCAGCCCAGGGATCTGGCCAAACTGGCGCTCGAGCGGTGCAGTGACGGAGGAGGCCATGACGTCCGGGCTGGCGCCGGGATAAAACGTCTGGACCTGAATGGTGGGGTAATCCACCTGGGGCAAAGCGGAGACAGGCAATTGCCGGTAGGCAACGAAGCCCACGAGCAACACGCCGACCATTAGGAGCGTAGTGGCGACCGGCCGGAGAATAAACGGCCGCGACGGACTCATCGCGGAGAGCCTCCCGGCTGAGACTTCGCAGGCCCACCTGTTTGCGCAGCGCCAGATCCTGACGCCGCGGGGAGCGCGCCCGCGACGCTGCTGGCACGCCCTCCCGTAGAGTACGAGGGATTGACCTTGCTGCCATCCTGCAGCTTGTCTGAACCATCAATGACCACGACGTCTCCGGAATTCAAGCCAGCACTCAAGCCGATGCTATTGCCGGCCGTCAGGGCAATCGTCACGGGACGAATTTTCACGGAATTGTCGGTTCCGACGGCATAGACGTAGGTGCCCTGAGGACCGCGCTGAATGGCGGCGGCGGGAACGACAGTGAGATCGTGCTTCGTATCTACGAGCAGGTGCGCATTGACGAACTGGTTGGGGAAGAGTGAATTATCCTCATTATTGAAAATGGACTTGAGTTTGTACGTGCCGGTGGTCAGATCGATCTGGTTGTCAATGGTGGCGAGTTTTCCGCTGGCGATTTTCGCGGTGTCGTCGCGGTCATACGCCACGACAATCAAGGGAACGCCGGCGCGCAGCTTGGCGTTGACCTGCGGAAGCTGATCCTGCGGCAAGCTGAAGATCACCGCGATGGGCTGAAGCTGCGTGATGACCAGCAGGCCATTGCTGTCGGTAGCGTGAACAATGTTGCCCACATCAACGAGGCGAAGGCCGATACGGCCGCTAATGGGCGCGGTGATCCGGGAATAAGTAAGCTGAAGCTTGGCGTTGTCAATCTGTCCCTGATCAGACCGGATGGCGCCGTCAAATTGGCCCACGAGTGCGGCCTGCGTATCGAGCTGCTGCTGGGGAATCACTCCTTCCTTGAAAAGAAGTTTGAATCGCTCAAGGTTGACTTCGGCGTCCCTGCGCTGGGCTTCGTCCTTGGCGAGCTGTCCCTGGGCTTGTTCCAGCTGGACTTGAAAAGGACGCGGGTCAATCTGCGCAAGAAGATCCCCCTCGTGGACAAACTGGCCTTCCTTGAAAGCCACGTTGATTAACTGGCCGTCCACGCGACTGCGAACAGTGACGGTATTGAAAGCGGTAACCGTGCCGATCCCATTGAAATAAACGGGCAGATCGCCGCGTTGTGCGGTGGCCACGACCACGGGCACAACAAAACCACCAGCACCAGAGCTACCCTTGCCTTTGCTGGGAGCGGCCGCGGTGGAGGGATCGGCAGCCTGGCTCGCACTCCGCGAACTGCGAAAATACCAGATACCAATTGCGACTACACCTAGGGCAAGAAACCAGAGCCACCAACGGCTCTTGGTACGCGCCGTTCCCTGCGCGTCCGTGGCACCCGGGTCAGCCATTTCTATAGAGTTAGGTTGGCCCATTCGTTCGCTCCTGTAATGAACTCCTGTTATGCGAGCGATTCTGCTCAAAGCAGGACGATCGCGGATAGATGCACGGGGCTCTTCAAATCTGGACTAGCAGCCTTCCGGATAAGTCAGCCTATACCTATATATGACGGCTTTTGAAGGAGAATGGTTACGAGAGGAGCCCAGCCCTGTGGGAACTTGAGGCGATACGCCGGCGACGCGAACACGGACAGCGTCTTCTGGAACCGGCTTAAAATGTGGGATGCGGAAAAGTTTGACAGAACGTAGACTATGGCGGCAAGAAAGCAGCCTGAACGGATAGGTGCGAATTCGAACTACAAGGGGAGCGAAGAGACATGTTCAAAGGCGTCATTTTGGGAATCGTACTGGCGGTGCTGTTCATCGCAGGTGGCGTTTATTATTATTTCGCATCGGGACACGCGCCGATCGCGACTTCCGCGCCGCCCATGCCGTTCGAAAAGAACCTCGCCAAAATAGGCCTGCAAGCATACCTGGATAAGCTGCCGCATCCCGAGCCGCAGGTGCCCGCCGATGAAGCAAACTTGGTTGCCGGGGCGAAAGTCTACAAAGAGGAGTGCGCCATGTGCCACGGACTGCCGGGAGAACCGAAAAGCGCCATCGCCCAAGGTATGTATCCGGCGCCGCCGCAATTGTTTCATGGGGTAGGCGTGACAGACGACGAGGCGTGGGAGTCCTACTGGAAAGCGGAAAACGGAATTCGAATGGCGGGGATGCCGGGCTTCAGGGGGCAACTGACCGAAAAACAGATCTGGCAAGTCAGCGTTTTGGTGAAGAACGCTAACAAAATCAATGACGCGGTGAAAAAGGAGCTGGCGGCTGGGGCGAGTACCCCCATGGAAATGGCAATGCCGGAGAGTAGTCCAGCGCCGGCGAAGAAAAAAAAGTAGCGCTCTTTAGTACCCTGGGTGGCCCTTTTTCAAAAACTGAAGATATTCAGTGGCAGGTGGCACTGCCAGCATCGGTGAAGTTCTTCCCTGCCTCGGGAATGAATTGCCAATCGTAAGCGTTGGGCTTTAACGTGAGCTTTAGAACGCCGAATGCAGTGGCGTCGCGTACTTCGCTATTGGCTTTCGGTGCCGTAAAGGGGCGATGATTTTTTCCGCCCGTGCCGGCCACGAATTCGCGAATGCCGCGCTCGGGGTCGGGTGCCCCGTCCGGAGTTTGCGGGGCGAAACGCTCGTAGTCGTGATCGTGGCCGCCGATGACGATGACTGCGTGGGCCTTGTAGAGAGCATCCCAGAAGGGTTTCACCGTCAAATCGTTGCCGTGGGCGCCGCCGGAGCTGAAGAGCGGTTTGTGCCAGTAGGCCAGTGTGCACGCCGCAGGATGCGCGGCAAGGTCGGCGCGCAGCCATTTTCCCTGGCGCGAACCGGCGTCGCAGCCGCCGACGTCCTTGCACTCACTGTTCAGAACGATAATGTGCCAGGTTCCGAGTTCGTAGCTGTAGTAGCCGGTTTTTCGATCGCCCGCGGCAGCGCCAAAATAATCAAAGTAGGGCTTCGCTCCAGGAGTATGAAATTCATGATTGCCAGGCGCGGGCCGCGTGCGGGATTTTGCGCGGCCCCAGGCTTTGTCGTAGCAGACGAAATTTTCCTTGGTACCGTCCGAATAGGCAAGATCGCCCACAGCCATGACGGTGCCGGGAATTTGATCGAGCAGCCTGCCGGTGGCCTCCGCGCCGGCGAGATCCTTACAGTCCGCGATGTCGCCTGCGCCAACCAAAACGGCGGTTTGGTCGTCGGCCGCGACAGAGGAATTGGTTAGGCTATTTGAAAATGCAACGAATGCGACCGCGGACAATACCAAGATTGTTCCAAGCAACTCCTTCTTCATCGAAAACCTCATACGGGACACATCTTCGGGGAACACACTAAAAATACGCAACCGAATCTAAACACACGCTAAATCCGGGCTAGAATTCCATCAGCCATTTCGAGGGAAAAAATCCGCAGAGTGAAAAGAAGCATTCGCGCTCCGGAAACGCCGGGGCGGTCTCCGAAAGAGCGGTGCGGGGAACACCGTGGCGAAGAGAATTCAATCTTCGCCACGGCTCCGTCGGTCAGGTTACTTCTCGTGCGTCGGTGACCAGCGGAAGCCAGCGGCCACTGTGGGCTGATAGTATTCGCGCTGGTGGAAGTACTGTTCGCTCCCGAAATAGAAGCCAAACACTTCGTTGGTAAGGTTCAAGCCGTACACTACGAATTGCAGGCCGTGCGTCATCCTTACGCTGCCCTGGGCATCGACTTGGAGATGCGCAAAGAAGTAGTCGTCGCCAAGGGGCCCGTGGATGCCCCCATTGTTAATGTTTGCGTCCACAAACTGGTAGGCATTTATGTTGGCGGCGTTGTAAGACAGGCCGAGGCGGGCAGAGATTCGGCCCCGGTCGTAAGTGGGGCTGATATTCCACGAATGTGGCGCGTTGCGGACCAGCCTGGGGTGATCGGAACGCCCCGGCAAGCCGCTGGCGCGTGAGGCGGTATAGCTGTAGTTCGCGGAGACGCCCAGCCCGCGGAGGACGCCCGGGAAGAAAGTCAAGTGCTGCAGGTACGCTGCTTCAAACCCATTCAGCCAGGCGCTACCGATATTGATTGGCTGCTTAACTCTACAGCCACCGGGGACTGTGGCGCAGTTCGTTCCAAAGAAGGTGCCGTTTGCGGTTGTGAGTGTCTCAGTAACGATGGGATACGTCAGGTTCTTGTAAAAGTACCCTGCCTGAATCAAACCGAATGGGTTTATGTAATGCTCGACCAGCACGTCGACATTGTCGGCCGCCTCTGCCTTAAGGCCTGCATTGCCGAGGCTAACGGAAACGGGGGCAACGGAGCGGTCGAACGTCCCCGCTTGAGCGATATCCTGGGGGTTCGGCCGTGAAAGCCCCCGGCTATAGACAAGGCGCAGATTGGTATCGTTGGTTAGCGCAAAGCGGAGAGAAGCGCTAGGCAAGATTCTTGTGTAAGAACCGCTGGATGGAACAAAACCCGTTGTGGTGGTTGTAGTCCCGCTGCACATTCCGGTAGTCGGATCAACGGTCCCGTTGCAGACGGTAGTCATTTGAAACGTACTTGTATCCAAGTTTGTGCCCTCGAACCGCACGCCGGCCACGAGCCGAATCTTATTGAAATCAATCGTGTTCATCACGTAGCCCGCGGAGACTTTTTCGATTAAGTCGTAGTTGGCGCTGTTGGCGCCGTTTGCGCGGGTATCGTTTGTCAAGGTGAAGTTCTGAAGATTGGCATTGACGAAGGCAAAAACGTCTTGGAAGGTGGGGTTCGGCCCGAGCTTGTAGGCTCCTCCATTATAGTAGTTGCTGTTTGAAAACTTGCTCGTGAAGTTAGACAACGGAGCCGTCGTCTGGGTGTTTGGGGCATAGTCGGGAAAAAATTCGTTGTCGAACTTGTGCTCATTGCGGAATTTCCCGCCGATTTCGATTGTGGACAAGTGCGAGCCGAGGTGATACCGCTTGGCCATCGCGCCCGTAGCCTGAAGATTGAGCTGGGCACTCAATCCTTTGGTGATATTGAGATCAGTCAAATTGAAGTTCGCTCGGGTGTAAGCCTCGGTAAAGCAAGGGGCGGTCCACTGGGGAAGAGAAGGATCTCTGGTGTTGGCTGGGTCAAACTGGCAACTGCTGGATGACAGGTTGTTGGCTTTGAAAGAGGCGTTCTGGTCGCCGACCTCCCCGGTTTGGCTCGAACGCGACACAGAAACATCCCAAGCATACCAAGTTGTTGCGAGAACATGCTTGCCGCCAAGCACAATGCTGCCGATGGCGTAGTCCGGCCGTCGCAACTGCGTGTTGAAGGACGGAATGCCGGTGCACGGATCGGCTGCGTCCGTGAATGTAAAGCCGTTTGAGTTCACGGGGCATCCGGTGCTGTTAACACCGCCGTTTACAGTCGCAAGACTTATGCCCGGCGTATTGTCGTTCAGCGTGTAGACCCAGCGGCTGCCGTAGTTGTGAAAATCGGAGTAGAGGCCTCGAAGGTAGATATTTGATCCTTCGCCAAGCTTGTAGTCCAAACCGCCAGCCAGTGCCCAGCGGCTGCGGTAGTACTGATATTCACGTATGTCAATGGAATCAAAGTAGCGGGCTTGATTGTTAGTGCCGGCGAACGTGGCGATATCTGGGACAGGCTCGATATCGTCAATGCCGCGGCCGTTCCAGTCGTAGGAGCCGCCGATGAGCGTGCCCAAACGCTTGTTGGTTCCCCAACGCCGACCAACGGTGCCAGTGGTTTCTACAAGCCCGCGCCCACTTTGAATCGGAGTGTATCCGCCCATGCCGCTGAGGTTGATCGTGGGGCGCTCGCCGGCGGTTTTGGTGACCAGATTCACGGAGCCCCCGATGCCGTCGCCATCCATGTTGGCTTGCAGGGTTTTGTTGATTTCGACAGCCTCGACGATGTCGGCCGGGATAGCGTCGAATTTAATCTGGCGAACGCCGGATTCCGGTGAAGGAACGTTGATGCCGTCGATCGTGGTGTTGGTGAGGCGCGGCTCCGTGCCGCGGACCTGCACATATTTGCCTTCGCCTTCATCCCGCTCAATCGTCACGCTAGGTAACCTGCCAAGAGCGTCCGCCATGTTGGCGTTGGGCAGGCTGCGAATTACGTCGGCGGGAAGCACCTGGATAATGTTGTCAGCGGTGCGCTCGATGTTAACGGCCTCGGCTTCCGCGGAGGCGCGCTCGGTGGTGACGAGGACCTCCAGACTTTGAACCGCTACCAGCATCTTGGCCTCGAAGTTCGCGGCTTGGCCCGCAACGACCTCAACCTTTCCCGTGAAGGTCGAAAAACCAACGTAATTAATCGTGAGTGTGTAGCTGCCCGCATCAAGATCGTTGATGAAAAATTGTCCCTGAGTATCCGTAGCCACGGTGATCCCTTTGGGTTCCAGCGAAACCTTGGCGCCCTGAAGCACTCCACCGGAGCCGTCCGTTACCTGCCCGGATATGGCGCCTTTACGCGCCTGGGCTGAGACCTGCTGTGCTCCAAGGCCACATCCCAGGGTCACTACGATGGCCACCATCAGAATTGACGCAATCCTTCTTTGATACACCATTTCTACACCCCCGCATCCGCATTACCGGAAGCAATTAAGATAAAAGGAGTTACAATCTCCCCCAGAGATCTCACTCATGAGAAACACACCCGGTCGAGCAACTCCATTACGGGCAAAAATTGCTAATGCGAGATGAACGATTGTTAACAGGAAATTGAAATCGACATTAAAGGCTGTTTATATTTCGCCGTGCGTTCCGGGTATGAAGAGGGGTAGTTTCGGACTACGTCGCTGCGGTTTGCTTCGGCTGCAGGTAGTAATGGATCGCAGGAGTGAAAATCAGCGACAAAACCATGGAGCTCAGGATTCCCCCAACTACTGTGATTGCAAGCGGTTTTAGCATCGCCGAGCCCGCGCCGATCCCGAAGGCCAGCGGTAGCATACCGGCGACCGTGGCCATCGCCGTCATGACAATGGGCCGCAGACGGCGGCGCCCCGCCTGGATCATGGCATCCTCGGCGGTAAATTTTAGTTCGCGGAAGCGCTGTTCGGCGTCGAGCAGCAAGATGCCGTTCTTGGCCACGATGCCGATGACCATGATCATGCCCATAAAGGAAGCCACGTTGAAAGTCGTACGTGTAACAAGCAGCGCTAGCAAGCCCCCAAATGTCGAGAGCAGTGCGGAAGCTAGAATCGCCGTCGGCCCGGAAAATGTCCGGAACTCAAAGAGCAGCACAATGAACAAGAGCAAAAGAGCCAGGACCAGGACCATCAATAGATCGCCAAATGATTTTTGTTGTTCTTGATACTGGCCGCCATATTCGACACGAATGGACCGTGGCAGATGCAGATCGCTCACCGCTTTTTGAACGCCCGCCATCCCTTTTCCAAGTCCCAGGCCTTCGAATCGCGCAGTGACTTGCACCAGTCGCTGCAAGTTCTCCCGCCGAATTTCCGTTTCTCCCGGATCGGTCACGAGGGTAGCTAGAGAGCCGAGCGTCGCCGTATGCCCGGTGGAACTCGTTAGCAAGGTGTTGCTCATCTGCTCCAGCGACGCGCGGCTGCGGTCCGGAAAGCGAACGCGAATGGTATACGCCCGGTCGCTCACCACCACCGGAGTAGCCGCCGGCTCGCCTTCGAGGACGGCCGCCGCGTTCAACGCCACCTCTTCGGCGGTAAATCCCGCGCGGGCGGCCACCGTCGGGTTCACCTGATAGGTTACGGCCGGACCGCTGATGGTATTTTCCACGCCGTTGAGGACGTCCACGACTCCTTGCGCCTTCTGGATAGCCTCCGCAACCCGCGGCGAGGTCTCGTTCAGGAGCTTGCCATCCTGCGAGAAAAGCTTGATGACCACAGGTTCGGGCTGGCTGGTCAAGTCTCCGATCATGTCCTGCAAGAGCTGAATGAATTCCACCTTTGTCGTGGGCTCTTCTTCTTCAATCTTCGAGCGAATATCCTCAATCACGCTATCGATATCACGCTTGCGGTCGCGCTTGAGCTTTACCGTGAAGTCTCCATTATTGGCTTCGGTGACGGCAGCAAGCCCCAACTGCATGCCCGTCCGGCGGGATGTGTTCTCTACTTCCGGCGTGGACTTCAGAATTTCCTCGATGTGCAGGAGGATGCGATTGGACTCCGCAAGGGAGCTGCCCGGAGGAGTAAAGTAGTCCAGAATAAATCCGCCTTCGTCCATCTTGGGCAGCAGGTCGCTATCGAGCGTCATGTAACAAACAATGGACAGCCCCACAATTACCACAGAGCTTGCCGCCAGTACCCAGGGCCGCTTCAAGATGGCCTTCATCGTCCGGCCGTAAAACTCCACGACGCGCCCAAAGAAACCAGAGAGATGTGCCTCCTCCGCAGCGAGCAGTGTTGCCACATCGGGCCCGGCGTCAGAGGCTGGAGTTGGCAAATCTCCCGTATCCCGGCGGCGCACCAGGTACTGGCTGAGCGTCGGGGTCCAGGTCAGCGCCAGAAGAAGCGATGTAAATAGCGCCACGCTCATCGTCACGGCAAGCGCCCGGAAAAAGCTGCCGGTCACTCCGGTAATTGAAATGAGCGGAAGAAAGACGACAACCGGCGTAATGGTCGATCCAATGAGCGGTACCGTTAATTCCCGCAACGCCGTCTGAATAGCCTGGAATCGGGTTTGCCCCGCGTCCCGGTGCAAGACGATGTTCTCGAGGACCACGATGGCATCATCAATGACCAACCCGACGGCCGCAGCCAGTCCGCCAAGAGTCATCAGATTAAAACTCTGGTTCGTCATGCTTAGAACGATGAACGTGATGAGCAGCGTCACGGGAATTACTAGTCCCGCGACCAGCGAAGTTCCCCAATCGCGCAGGAACAGCACCAGGATGATGGAAGAAAGCACGATGCCGATCAGCACGGCGTCACGCACGCTGGCGATGGAGTCGTGGACGATCGTGGACTGATCGTAGAACGGCTCGAGACGCACACCGGGGGGCAATGTGGGCGTAATTTGCTGGATCAGCGCATGCACCTCGTTCGCTACATCCAAGGTGTTGCTCTCCGGCTGGCGATCCACGTTGAGCAGGACGGCGGGCTTGCCGTTCGCGGTCACCACGGTGTAGACCGGCGCGATGGAAGGCGTTATAGCAGCTATGTCACCAAGGCGGATCGGCACGCCGGCACTCGAATTCTTAACGACAATTTGCCCAATCTCCTCGGGAGTGCGCACCTGGCCGCTGATCAAACCCAGCACCAGTTGATGGCCATGCTCGATCAAGCCCGGCGAATCGATAAGATTCGTGCGCTTGATGGCATCCAGGATGTCGGGAACAGTTACGCCGGCGGCAAGCAGGCGCGCCGGATCGGGGGACACTTGAAATTCGGGAACACGGCCGCCTTGCAAAATGACCGTTGCCACCCCATTCAGCCGGTTCAGGCGCGGTTTGATGTCATAGTTCGCAATCTCCCAGAGCTTGTTCTGCGGCACCGTGTCCGATGTCAGGCTGTATCCCACGATGGGAAATACTGCGAAGGTCAAGCGGTGGGTTTCCACTTTCGCCGTCGGAGGAAGTTCAGACTGCAGGCGGGCGACCACTGCGTCCACACGCTGCAATGTCAGAATCATGTCCGAGGTCCAGTCAAAGTACAGATCGACCTCTGCCGAACCTCGGCTGGTCACTGAGGTCACTTTCCGAAGCCCGGGAACGCTATTGACCGCTTCTTCGATGGGGCGCGTGATGGTCACAAGCATCTGATCGATGGGCATCACGCCGTTATCCACGCCGACAACAATGCGCGGAAAATCCGTGTTCGGAAAAACAGAGACGGGGATGGAAAGCGCCAGGTAGCCGCCTACGAGCGCCAAAGTAATCGTCAGGAACAATACAGGACGGGCGAGCCGGTGGAACCACGGCGTGCTGGACTGGCTCGCTTTGCCGGCCGGCCCTGCGCTGTTTGAGAGCGGAGTAGAATCCATGCCTCGCTACTCCTTGCCCTTTGGAGCTTTCGCCGTGGAAGCGGGCTTCGCGGCGGGCTTTACGGTCGTACCAGGTTTCTCCACTTTGTCAGCTTTATCAGTCTTCTCGTCTTTCTGGTCATCCTTATCGCTTTTGTCGGCCGCTTCTTTTTCGTCCGCCCCCGGCTTCTCGACTTGGATTTTTGCGCCGTCGGGGACCGCGTACCCGCCCGTGGTTACGACTGGATCGCCTGCATTGATGCCCTTTGCAATCTCGGTCATCTCCGAGTTATGAATTCCCAGTTGAACCGTCTTCTGGTGCGCCTTCTCATCCGTGCCCGCCAGCAACACGTAATCGGCTCCCTCGGCGTTCTTGAACACCGCAGCAGTAGGCACGACTAGCGCATCCTTCACGGTCTTCGCGGTCATCGATACTTCGACGGTCATGCCAGGCCTCAGCGCAGGATCTGTCTTCGTCGCCTCCACCCACACTTCGATCGTGGTGCTGCCTGGATCCAGCGCAGGGCTGACTAGCGTGACGCGTCCTTTGATCGGTTCATCGAGCCCGGGAATCTTCAATTCCGCGGAGTTCCCGGTTCTGAGCACCGCCGCTTCCGATTGCGCGATGTGCGCTTTGGCGATGAGCCTTGACGTGTTCATTACCGTGAGGATGGGCTGGTTCGCGGTGGCGAGATCCCCTTCGTACAACGGACGATCCGTGACCACCCCATCCATCGGACTGGTAATCCGCGAATAACTGAGTTGCGCCTCCGCCCCTTTCATCTTCCCTTCCGCCGACAATCGCGAGCCTTCAGCGGACTTCAACGCTTGCTCTTTTCCCAGCCGCTGCAAGTCTGCCAACTGCTTTTGGGCCTGTTCGTTTTGGCTGCGTGCCTGAAGATAAGCAACCTCGGCGTTGTCCAGGTCGCGCCGAGGAATCGCACCTTGCTGAAAGAGTGCTTTGCGCGCGTCGTAGACTTTCTGCTGCGCATCAAATGCTGATTTCGCAGTGGCGGCGTCCAACTGCGCCTTTTGTATCTGCTGCGGGAGGGTGGCGCCAACGGTGGTCTTGTAGGCAGCGTCCGCTTGTTCGAAGTCTCCCTTGCTGGCGATAGCGGCGCCAGAAAGATCAGCGTTCTCCAAATCGGCAAGCGGCTGGCCTTTTTTTACGTGCGCGCCACGTTGCACATAGAATTTCTTGATGGGCGAAGTGATTTTCGGCGCCACGTTTGCCTGTTGCAGAGGATAAACCACGGCTTCCGCCGTAATGACTTGGGAGATGGGGCCGCGCTTCGCCGGCGTCGTCTGCACGGACACCACAGGCTCTTTCTCTTTCGCATCCTTTTCGCAACCACCGAGCAGCATCAGCCCGAGGAGAGCGGAAGCGAGAATCAGCGGAGATCCCTGTTTCGAAGACCGTTCCATCATTGTCAGTTTCATGGAGTTGTCAGCACTCCCGTTAAAGTCTGCAAATTTGCCAGTGCCACGCGGTAACGCACCGCCCCGTCCTGATACGCGGTATTCGCCAGAACCGATGTGTTTTGTGCATCCACAACTTCCAGAATGGTGGCTTCCCCGCCGCTATAACGAAGAGTGGTCAGCCGCAAACTATCCGCCGCAAGTTCCGCGGAACGGTTCAGTCCTGCCAGTTCGTTGAGCGCCGTCTCTGCTTCCGCATAAAGTGATTTAATTTCCGCGAGCAATTTGCGCTGCGCCAAAGAGAGCTCCCGCTGTGCCTGCGCTCGGCGCAAGTCGGCCTGCTTGATGCGGCTTTGCGTTGCGCCCCAATTCCAGATGGGAATATTTAGCGTGCCAGCCACGGAACTGCCAAGATTGGAAGCTCCATTCTGCCCATTCACCGCAAACTTCGTTGCATCGATTCCGTACCAGTAATCCAGACTCAGCGACGGCAAATATCCTGCGCGCGCCCCGGTAACGTCTGCACTCGCCGCTCGCACCACCTCCAGCGCGGCGCGCACGTCGGGATTTTCTCTTGCCGCTTGCTGCTGGACTTCCCCAAGCGTGGGCAGCGGCACGGGAGAATGCAAATCGTCAGCGACTTCGTAGTTTTCATTGAAATCTGGAAAAATCAAGACCGCCAGGTCTAGCCGCGCGTTCAGGAACATCAATTGCGCCTCCTGCAATTGGCGGCGCCGGTCGGTCATCTGCAATTCCGCTTTGAGGACGTCCGAGTGCGCCACTTCCCCGCCCTGTTCAAGATCCTGCGTGAGCTTGAAGAAGCGGTCGCCTTCCTCAGAAGCTTTTTGTGCGGCCTGGAGCTTTTGTTGCGCGGCCGCAAACGAGAAATAAGCTTGGACAACCGTGACAACCAGGCCGCGCGAAGCAATCTCCGCGCGCGCTTTGGCGGCCGCCGCCAGGGCTGCCGAACGCCTCAAGTTTGCCACTCCCGCAAGGTCGAACGACTCGTGAACATTGGCCTGGCTGATGTATTCGTGCACCGCGTTATTCGCGATGAAGACGACAGGAACTCCAGTCTGGCTGCGCACTGCCGCTGGTGCGCCCTGCGTGTACAGATCCTGATTGTTGTATGTGACGCTGGGAAGCAGCGCCGTTGCGGCCAGATAGCGATCCTGCCGCGCGATCCCGGAATCGGTCAGTGCAGCCTGAAATTGGGTGCTATTTTTCCTGGCACGCGCGAGAGCATCCTGAAGCGTCAGGCGCAGAACTGGTGCTTGCGCTTGTTGTGAATCTTTCCCTGTCGCAGTGCTTGGTGCGGAGGCGTTCTCCTGCGCCGTGACGATTCCCGCGCGGCCCAATGAGACCGCAGCAATCAAAAGCCCCCACAGAGCAAGGATGCGATACGATGTCATAAAGCTCAACTCCTCAGCCGGGCGCACCACGCCAGACTTGGAACTTCTCACGCTAGCCGGATTAAGATAAACCTACCATTAACGAGTCGAAACAGAGGAAACCAGCGCGGCAGGCAGATACGCCGTAAACGTGCTTCCGGCGGAATCAGAGCGGGTAAGTTCCAGGCGCCCCTGATGAGCTTCGGCAATCCACCGGGAAATCGAAAGTCCCAGACCCGCACCGCCATCGCTATCCGACCGGGAACGCGCTTTGTCCACGCGAAAGAATCGCTCAAATATCCTCGGCTGCAACTCCGCTGGTATTCCGCCTCCGGTATCCGTGATGCTTAGCGCATATTCATCTCCGGTGCGGCGACAGCTCACCGTGACGCGCCCGCCAGGCGGCATGTACTTGATGGCATTGTCCAACAGGTTGAGGATCATGCGCCGCAGTAAGGACTCGTCGGCGTGAATGGGAGATTCAGAGGTGGCCTCGAAAATCAGCGAAATATCCTTCGCCTGCGCCAGAGTCCGAGCCGAGTGCACACACTCGGCAATCAGCTCATCAAGATAAAAGTCACGCGGTTGCAGCGGATACTGGCCGGCATCCGCGCGTGTGAGCGTGAAAAGATCCTCGACGATGTGCGTCAAGCGCTCCGCTTCCTGGTGAAGGACGCCGAGCGATTCGCGGTACTCCTCAACAGAACGGGTCTGCTGCGACAGCGCGACCTCCGATTCCCCGCGCAAAATCGCAACGGGTGTTCGCAATTCGTGCGAAGCATCCGCCATGAACCGCCCCTGGCGTTCGAAAGATTGGCTGAGCCGGTCGAGCAGATTGTTGAACGATTGCGCCAGGTGCCCGAGCTCATCCCGCTCATTTTGCACTGCCAAACGCTCGTGAAGATTGGCGGCGCCAATCCGGCCTGCTTGGCTGCTCATGGCCACAACAGGCGCGAGACTCTTGCGCGCAAGAAAGTATCCACCCGCGCTTGCGAGCAACACGGCGATCGGAATCACCCAGGCGAACGTCGCGGCGGCTTCTTCGAGCATCTCTTTCTGTGGGTGCAGCGATTGCAGGATGATCAGCACATAATCTCGCCCCTTGGCAGAAAAATGACGGGCGAATCCGCGATAGCCGCCCTTCTCTCCTTTGACTTCGCCTAGGAAACGATCGGAATACAACCCAGCATCGAGGAACCGCTGAAAGGACCTCGAGGACAAAATCCTGCTGCGCAACGATTCGGCCGTCGCGCCTGCCGGCGAAAGATCATCCGAGCTGATGATGACTTTCCCCTTCGCATCAACTACGGCGTAAACCGTATCGCGAAAATGATGTTCTGCAATGGCTACCTGCGCAGCGGCCTTGAAGGGATCGGGTCCAGGCTGATCCTCCAGCTCAGCGCGCAGTGTGACGAGGAATGATTCCGCAAGTTCGGTCAGATTCGCGTCCGTTCGTTGGATGGCATTGCGCCAGAAAATGAAATAGGTGAGGAGTGAGAGAACGAGCAGCACAACCACCAACACGGCCGTGTACCAAAACGTAAGGCGGACGCGGACCGAATCAAGCATGGCTCTTCCGGGCCGGGGAACTTGCCTTTGTGCGAGGCCGCGGAGGCACGTTATCCTCTCCTCCGTCTGTAGCGGCCGAGTCTGACAACGGGCCAAGTAGATAGCCCGCACCCCGGCGCGTGTGAAGCAGAGGCTTCGCGGAATCAGCGTCAATCTTTCGCCGCACGCGGTTCACGTACACTTCAATCAAGTTTGAGAAGGGATCGAAGGTTTCATCCCACACGTGCTCCGCAATTTCAGCGCGCCCCACGACGCGGCCCGCGTTGCGCGCCAGGAACTCGATGAGCGCGTATTCTTTCGCCGTAAGAGGCACCTCTCGTCCACCGCGGGAAACGCTTTGCGCCCCCGTGTCGAGGACTAGGTCGGCGATTGTCATCTTTGCCGGTCGCAGCTCGCCCGACCTCCGCAGCAGCGCCCGCAGCCGCGCGAGCAATTCACGAAATTCGAAAGGTTTCGTGACGTAGTCATCCGCGCCGTGATCGAGCCCCGTAATGCGGTCTTCCACCGCATCGCGCGCCGTCAGCATCAGGATCGGCATCCGTTGGCCGGACTTGCGCAACTCGCGGCAAACCTCAAAACCATCCCGTCCCGGAATCATCACGTCGAGAATCACCAGGTCATACGTATTGATCGCCGCTTGATAAAGCGCATCGTCTCCTGTGGTGGCGACATCCACCGCATAGGTCTGCTCCCGCAGGCCCTTGGCCACAAACCGCGCGATCCGCGCGTCATCTTCCACAAGCAGAAGCCGCATGCGAGCATCATACGGCAGGTAGGCGAAAAAGTGAGATACTTGCATGCAGCCGGGGTGTTCGATTTCCGGAGGATTTCTTTGCTCCTGGCGGGACGCCATTCTCGTTATAGGAACGAGACTGCACCCGGAATCGCGTCTCCAGCATCCAAATAACGATGAAATTCAAGAAAGTCGAACCCGAGCAAATGGATTGCACCCGAACCGCGGCACGGCCCTTCGGCTGCATGGAGCTTTGGGCTGGGAACGAGCGTGCGCATCGCTCCCTGGAGCTGGCTGGTTTGGAAAGCGACGTGATTGCCGTTCCCTCCGGGGGCGAGAGGGGTGGCGACCTCCACGCCGTATTTTCCTGCAGCGACAACGTCGCGCGCGTCGTTCTGGCAGATTGCGTTGGCCACGGGTATACCGCCAGCGGCGTGGCGCGCCATGTCCATCACCTCTTGCACAAATATCAGGACATTCGGGACACTGCCGCTCTGCTCGCTGCTTTGAACGATGCCTTCACGCTTTCCAATGAGAAGTCAGAAGGGCCGCTGCGGCTGACCACGGTGGTCACGGGAACTTTCGACGGGACGAGTGGTGAATTCAATTTCGCTTATGCCGCGCATCCGCGCATGCTTCTCTGGCGCGAGCAGGAAAAGCGATTTCTGGAACTGGGGGAAGGACTGGAGGGATTTCCGCTGGGGTACATCACCGGGGAAACCTACAGCCAGCAAAGCGTGCGGCTGCATCCCGGTGACATGATTCTCGCATTCTCCGACGGGGCTACCGAGATCCGTTCGGCGGCAGGGGAACAACTTTCTGCAAGTGGCTTCTTAAGACTGGCGGAGCAGACCCTGCACAAACTGCCGGAGCCGCGGATCCTCCCGGATTTTTCGCAATCCCTGCTGGAAGGCCTGCATCTTTTCCGTGGCCACTCGGGCGAGCTGGAAGACGACATCACGCTTCTGACACTTCGTCGGACGGAGTAGCGGCCTGCTTATTTGACGGGGTGAGTGGCAAAGTACTCTCCCAGGCTCGCCACTATCTCTTTGACGCCGGCTTGAACATTCTTATCGAGAGCCTCCACAATGGCCGTTACTTCTTTTCCGCTCACCGGCTCGTCGTGAGTATAGCTGTGCGTCCACACCGTCGCGCCACTCTTTAGGTCGCGCAGCTCCAGCTCAAAACTCACTCTTGCCACCATCGAACCGGCGTAAACCTCCTTAAAATCGTAAAGCCGCCCGCGAAGCAGAAAGTCTCCGCCAATGTTGCTCCGATGCGCGTAAACGGACCGATAGCGGCCGGAAGCCCGCAGTTCGCGCACCAGCACCTCTTCCACCATCTCTGTAGGTGGTTCAGCCCATCGTTGATATTCGTAAGTCCCCATCTGTCCCCGGCCGCTGCTGTAGACGATGCGGTCTTCGCGATAGAGGTGCGAAGTCATCAAATCACCCACCAGCAGAGTCACGGGCACGGCGTTTGCCGACGGCGCGGAGACAATTTCGTTGGGAACCGTCAATTGGTAATACTTGCTGGGGCGCGTCGCGCCGCAGCCGCTCAGGGCAACGGCGGCTATCATCACCGGCAGCAATAACGTCACCGGGAGTGTGGTGACTTCCGCGCCCCTCGCTCGAGAATGCATTTTCTCCCCAGCTCGCATCCTTACATCGCCCGTCGCGCAGATCATTGTGGTCCTCCCGGCCGGTGCTCCTTCGGACTACTGGAGCGGATCAAGGTAGAGGGCCTGGTCTTGATCGTATTGGTGAACTCTTTCAGGTTCTCCGAAACGTGGCGAAGATTGTCCAGCAACTCGTCAATATTCTCGGAATTCACGTCCAGGGTCTGGTCGAGGCGTCCCGTAAGATCGTTAATGGTGATGAGAGACTTGCGCAAATTGGTGACCGCGTCACGAATGTCTTGGCGATTGTCGCCGATCAAAGAATCCACATGACCCAGTGCTTCGTTAGCCTGGGCCGAAGTTTTCCGGAGGTCCTGGAGCAGCGGCTCCAGTTTCTGGCTGGCGGAGTTCAGGTTCTGCACCGTGGATTTCACCGGCGCGCGGTTTTCCGCAATCATCCCTCTCGTCTCGGCAAGCGTGCCCGCCAGGTTCTTTCGGTTCGTGTTGCTCAGCAAATCGTTTACGCGGTCAATCGTCTCTTTCAATTCAGTCGCACGATCGTTCAGAGTCCCCAAGAGTTGCTGCGTTTTGGGGCTCAGGTTGCTAATCATCGCGGTCAACGCATTGAAGTCCATGTAGGGCTCGGACGGCAAAATCGTCCCCACCGAAGCCAACGCTGCTTTTTCGCTCCCCGGAAGGACCTCAAGATGGTTATCTCCCAGCGGGCTCAAACTCATAATCTTCACCCGGCTGTCCGTCTTTACGGGCAAACCCGATCGCACGCTGAACGTAATTTCGATCCGCGTAGGATCTTTAGGATCGAGCTGGAGCCTTTCCACGCGCCCCACTTTTGGTCCGCCCGCGTAACGAACGGTTGCGCCCGGCTCGAGGCCTCCCGCAAATGGAAAGTAACTGCGGAAGGTTGCCGCCGATCCGCCAAATGCGCCGGTGAGCGCAAAAACGGTGGCGATCAGCACCGCGCTGGCTGCTAGTACAAATATTCCCACCATGGCTTGCTCGCGTTTCGATTCCATCGCGCACCTTTCTTCCTCGCCGCTCAACGGCTCGGGCGGGTAATTTCTGTCAGCATTTGCAGGTAATCCAATTCCTGCGTAACTTCCGGCTCCGCGATGCGGTCGAGAAACTGCCGCACCCTCGGATGCGTGCTCGAACGCATTTCAGCGGTCGACCCGATGGCCACCACGTTTCCTTTGTCAATGAGCACCATGCGGTCAGCGATCAGGAACGCGCTCGCCAGTTCGTGGGTGACCACGATGATCGTCATATGAAATGCTTTCTTGAGCTCCAGAATCAATTGATCCACGCCCGCGGCGATGATTGGGTCAAGCCCCGCGGAAGGCTCGTCGAAAAAAAGAATTTCCGGATCCATGGCCAGTGCGCGAGCCACCGCCGCCCTCTTCTTCATTCCCCCGCTGAGTTGCGCGGGCATGTAATTCTCAAATCCCGCCAGGCCCACTTGGTCCAGCTTCAAGCGCACGATGATTTCGATGGTCGAGTCCTCGAGTTTGGTGTGCTCGCGGAGCGGCAGCGCGACATTTTCTCCCACGGTCATCGAACCAAACAATGCTCCGCCCTGAAATGACATCCCGATTTTTCTGCGGATTTCATCCATCTCCGCGGGCGAAATTTTCGCGATGTCCTTTCCCTTGAGCCAGATCTCGCCCGAACTCGGCTTCTCCAGCCCTACCAGCGTGCGCAGCAGCGTGCTTTTCCCCGATCCGGAACCGCCGAGAATCACCAACGTCTCCCCGGCCATGACGTCAAAATTGATCCCGTGGAGAATTTCCCGCTCTCCATAACTGACGCGAAGATTCCGCAGTGAGATCATCGCCCCATTTTGCATTTCCGCGCTGATCAGTTGTTCCATGGCTCCGTTCCGAATCCTACCGCTCGGTCATAAAGAAGAAGAGCGCCGTAAAGACCAGGTCCACAAGGATAACCAGAAATATCGAGACCACCACCGCTCGCGTCGTCGATCGCCCGACCTGTTCCGCGCCCGCGCCCGTCACAAGTCCTTCGTGACATCCCACCGCCGTGATGGTAACTCCGAACATGACGCTTTTGACCAGTCCGGTTACAATGTCGCGCAGAAAAAGCGCATCCAGCGACGCCTGGATGTACCGCCACCACGTGAAGCCCGCTTGCGCCACACCAAACAGCCCGCCACCTAGAACGCCCATGAAATTGGCCCAGATAGTCAGACACGGCAACATCACCATCATGGCGAGAAATTTTGGCGTCACCAAGAAATGGATTGGATCGATGGCCATGGTCTCGAGCGCGTCGATTTCCTCAGTCACCTTCATCGTGCCGATCTCCGCCGCGAACGCCGAACCGGAGCGCCCGATGACCACGATCGCTGTAATCAGTGGCCCAAGTTCCCTGGTCATGGAAATCGCCACCGCGCTCGCCACGAAATTCAATGCCCCGAACTTGCGCAGCTCGTACGCGCTTTGCAGCGCCAGAATCAACCCAATGAAAAACGTGATGAGAGAAAGTATCGGTAGCGCGCGAACGCCGGCTTGCATGGCCTGAGATATCGCGCGCTGCAAATGCAGCGGCTTGCCTCTGAAAGGCCCCACAAACGTGTAGTAAGCGGCGCGCGCCCCCAGATTGGCCAGCGCTCCCAGATAGGCGAGCCCATCGGTAACCGTTCCACCAATCTGCGTTGTTAGTTCCACAGTGCTCTCAACGGATACGCACGGCTCGCGAATTCCGCAGGCTCAAGGCGCTACGGCCTGCTCCTCGTTGTCATAAATTTCAAAAATTTTCACCAGCTTGGACAACTGAAGAACCTCCCTGATCGTGGTGTTCAGGCCAAACAAGACAAAACGCGATCCGACGTCGCGCGAGGCCTTGAGCCCTTCCACCAGCGAAGCGACCCCCGAACTGTCGATGTACCGTACCGCCTTCAGATTGAGGATCACCCGCGGCGTCCGCAGCTCACGGAATTCGTGCAGCAGCGGCTTTCGTAATTCGGGTGAAGTCGAGAGATCGATGTCCCCCGAAATATCGAAGATCGTCATCTTGTCGAGGTGGCGCGCCGAAATCTTCAAAATGAATTCTCCTCAAGAGCCCTTAGCGGGCTCCGGCGTTCTCAAGAATTTCACTAGACGGAGCTGGTTCCTGTCGTTTGAGCGGCTGAATTCCATCTCATCCATGCTCTCGCGGATGAAGTGCAGTCCCAATCCACCGGGACGCACATCTTCGAGGGCACGCCCGCAAAGCTTCGCGCGGTCCACGGTCACTCCCTGGTCTTCCAGGACGATTTCGAATGCTTCCTTGTGCGCTTCGTGCTGGCCCGCCTCAACGCACCGGAACGACGCCGTGATGGGGAGGCCGGTTTTTCCTCCGTACGCATGGCGGATGATATTTGTCAGCGCCTCATCCACCGCCAGCACCACCGCGCGGCATTCCGAATCCGGAAATCCCAGTTTCTCGGCGAGCTGCGCCAGTGCAGCCCGGACGACGCAAAGCATCTCGGGATCGCTTTGCAATTCCATTCTCAGCTGCAAGCCGGCCCTCTTCACGTCAACGCTCTCCCCCAGGAAGGAATCCTGCTCTCGTCCCGGATTCGCGGCACCTTCGAACTGTAAAGGACTCCGCTTTCAACTCTGAATATTCTCTGCGGCCAGAACCCGGCGTGTCAAAAAAACTGCCCCGATAATACACGCAATTTCCCGTCTGGCAACTACCCGGCCCCCGCTGATCCTTCCCCAGCAGTTTGGCCGTGTGCGGCATCCTGTCTTTTCGCCCTCGCGGAAACATTTCTGTTCGAAAAAGGAATTTCGTACAGGGAAAAAGGACCTTCAGAAAAAAGGTTAAGTTTACCCAGGCGGGACATCAGCTAAAAAGTAAAAAATGGCGGGCGAGCCTGTAAGCCGGATTCTGTGCGTCGCGATCTTGCGACCGCAACGCGGCGATCATTCCTCTAGGCCACGGTTCGCACCGTGACTCCAGCAGCCTACCCGAGGGTTCTCTTCCTCGATGACTCGCGCCATCGCGGAAGGAGTGCATTCCTTTTCAGGAATGCTGACTCATCGAGCCGGGCCGGCTCTCCCCTCCTATTTGGCCTTGCACCACGCGGGGTTTTCCGTGCCTCCGGTGTCGCCACCGGAGCGGTGGGCTCTTACCCCACCTTTTCACCCTTGCCAAACGTCGCGAGCATTTCGTCGGCGTCTCACAGGTTTCCCTGTGCGATGCCACCGCGCTTCACTCCGCCGGCGGTCTATTCTCTGTGGCACTTTCCGTGACGCCCTTGTAGCGGCGGGTTTACCCCGCCGTCTTCAACTTTGTCCCCTGGCGTTACCAGGCGCGTTGCCCTGTCAAGAGTTCCGCTGACCCTTCCTCAGCCGCCTTTCGGCGTCTGCGAACTGACCAGCGTGCCTCAGGACGGTGTCCGGACTTTCCTCCCGCCCCAGCCTTGTAGCGGCGGCTTTACGCCGCCGCTCCTACGCCGGAACCAGCGATCACCCGGCTCACCCGCCATCTCTATTATACCCTCTGCGCGTCACGTCTGAGTTAGAATCCACGTATCCTGCACCAGGCCATTCATCTCCGCGCATCGGCGCATAAGGACAAACGCATGATCCATCTCCCTCAACTCCCACGACGCGACTTTCTCGGCCAGGCTTTGGCGGCTCTTCCCCTCGCACTTCTGCGGCAATCTTCCGCGCCGCCCGACGCTCCTGCCATCGCCAAAGTTCCAGCTGGGGAAGACCGCCTCGGCGAACATCACACCATTGGCGTTAGCACGACTTCCTTCAAAGTGCTGACCGGGGAAAGCGCCGGCGCGCTTTTCCTCTTCGAGCACAGAAACGCCGCCGGCAAGAAGGGCGGACCTCCCCGCCATCTCCATCACCATGAGGACGAATGGTTCTACGTCATCGAGGGAAAATACATCGCCGAAATCGGCTCCACGCGCGTCGAGCTGAATCCCGGCGACTCGATCTTTGGCCCGCGGGAGGTACCCCATGCCTGGGCCTTTGTCGAGGACACTCCGGGCCGCGTGCTCATCGCGTTCGCGCCTGCCAACAAGATGGAAGCCTTCTTTCGCGAGAATGAGAAGCGCCCCCATGGGAACGAATACATGAACGATGCTGCCGTCTACCACGCCCACGGCATGGAGCTCCTCGGCCCGCCGCTTGCCGTGAAGTGATGGCTAAACCGCCTTATGGAATGAACGTCTAAGTTGCTATGCGTGTCCGCGAAGCCAAAGACTTCCTTGTGCAGCAAATTGCCCAGCAGGCTGGGCTCGAGAACGTTCCTTTGTCTGACCTGGAAAAACGCATGTTGTACTTCACCGAAGGAGATGACTGCCCAGAAGACCCCGCCGCGCTCAATGACGAGTTCGACTCCCAATACGACTCGGACGCTTTCGAGAAGAAGATCACTCAGCTAATGAAACACGCCTATAAGAGGCTCCGCAAAAAGGGCTCCTCAGAGCAACGGATCTGGGACGATGCGATCCGACGACTGAAGCGCGGAGATCACTACATGCTGGTGATGTGGGACGCCCGACCAGGTATTCCCCGGTGGCAGATCGTGCTGGTAGTCATCATTTTCTTTTTGTATGCCGCACTTAGATGGGGCATCACATGGATCACCAGACGGTTCCAGCCTCCGAATCCACACTTGGTACAGGCGGTTTTACTCGTAGCGCTGGTTGCTATTTTCGTATTCAAGAAGCACATAGCAGATGGGCTTGACTGGATATTGGACAAGACTCTTTTTCGCTTCCTGAAGGATGAATAGACCACCGTCTATTTCAATCCCACTAGCTTCTCAAACTCTCCCTCATCTAGAATCCTCACGCCTAGTTCCTTCGCTTTGTCATATTTCGAGCCGGGATCGGTGCCCACAACGACGTAGTCGGTTTTCTTACTGACGGAGCCTGACACTTTGCCACCGTGCTGTTGCACAATTTCTCCCGCTTCTTCACGCGAACGGTTCGCCAAGCCCCCGGTGAATACAAAACTCTTGCCAGCGAGTTTCTGGCTCTTCACCACGCGCTTTTCCGCAGTGGGATGCACGCCCTTGTCGTGCAGCTTCTTGATAAGCTTGCGATTCGCCGCTTCCGAGAAAAACTCCGCGATGCTTGCCGCCACTTTCGGCCCGACTTCTGGCACTTCCTCGAGCGCCGCTTCCTTCGCCGCCGCCAGTTCCTCCAGCGAAGAAAAGTGTTCCGCCAGCAACTGCCCCGTTCGCTCGCCCACAAACCGCATCCCCAGCGCGTAAATCAGCCTCGCCAGCGAACTCTTCTTGCTGGCTTCAATTTCATCCAGCAAATTCTGCGCGGACTTTTCCGCCCTGCGCTCCAGTGCCGCCACGTCATCCAGCTTCAACGCATACAAATCCGCGACGTCCTTCACCATCCCCTTGTCCACCAGCTGGTCCACGATTTTTTCTCCCAGCCCGTCGATATTCATCGCGTGCCGTCCCGCGTAGTGCAGCAACGATTCTTTCCTCTTTGCCGGGCACGCCGCATTCACGCAACGGTACGCCACTCCATCTTCATCTTTATGAATCGTGCTCCCGCATTCCGGGCAATGTTTCGGCATTCGAAACGGCTTGCGGTTTTTCCCCGGCTTCACCACTTTCAGCACGTGCGGAATCACTTCCCCCGCCCGCTCGATCAGCACCGTATCGCCAATCTGCAACCCCAGCCGCTCAATCTCATCCATGTTGTGGAGTGTGGAACGGCTGACAGTGACGCCCCCCACTTGCACCGGTTCCAGAATCGCCACCGGCGTCAGTGTCCCAGTTCGCCCCACGTTCACGATAATGTCGTTCACCACCGTCGTTTCCTGCCGCGCCGGATATTTGAACGCAATCGCCCAACGCGGCGCTCTCGCCGTGTAACCCAGTTCGTTCTGTATGCTAATCGCGTTCACCTTCACCACCACGCCATCGATTTCGTACGGCAGCTTCTCCCTCTTCGTGTCCCACTCTTCGCAATACGCGATCACCGCCTCGATTCCTACGCACAGCTTCCAATCGTTCGAAGCGCGGAACCGCAATTGCTTCAAAGCCTCCAAGGATTGCGAATGCTTCGCGAACGGCACTTTTCCATCCACGAACAGGTAGTACGCGAAGAAATCCAGCCGCCTCGACGCCGTGATCGCCGGGTCCAGCACACGGACCGATCCCGCCGCCGAGTTTCGCGCATTGACATAAAGCTTCCCTCCAGACTCTTCCTGTTGCCGGTTCAGGGCCTCAAACGCCTTCCGCGTCATCAGCACCTCCCCGCGCACTTCGAAATCCGCCCGCAGTTTCACTTTCTTCAGCGCCGCTGCATCCACCCGCAAGGGAATCGACCGGATCGTCTTCACGTTCGGCGTCACGTCCTCGCCCGTCGTGCCGTCGCCACGCGTCACGCCCCGTACCAGCACTCCGTCCTCGTACTGCAGCGAAATGCTCAGCCCATCGAACTTGTGCTCCGCAATGTATTCGATTTTCTCCTGCCCGCTTCCTTCGCGCACGCGCCGGTCCCAATCCCGCAGCGCGTCGTAAGAAAACGCATTGTCCAGGCTCAACATCGGCCGCGCATGCCGCACGGTCTGGAAACCTTCGCGCGGCGCGCCGCCCACGCGCACCGTCGGCGAATCGGCCGTCACCAATTCCGGATGCGCCGCCTCCAATTCTTTCAACCGCTCCATCAACCTGTCGTAGGCCGCATCGGAAATCTCCGGATCATCCAAGACGTAGTACCGGTATTCGTGGTAGCGCAGTTTCTCGCGCAGTTCCTCAATTTCCTTTTTCACGCTCGCTGGTGCGGCTTTGGCCATGAAACCCTCGTCATAGATTCAATGCATGAAATCGTCCGATATTATATAAAATGCTTGTTTTGGGAAACGTTCAGGAAACGACAGTACTGGGTTAGTTTGAATTTTTTTAATCGTGACAAATAGAGGTCAAAATTCAAACTGACCCACTACCGATACGAAACGACTGGAACCGAATGACCGCTGACCTGCAAAACGCCTTGCTAATCCACAACCCTAACGCCGGCAATGGCGGCATCGGCCGCCGCCGCA
Organism: Candidatus Acidiferrum sp.; assembly: GCA_035704085.1. Classification (GTDB taxonomy): domain Bacteria; phylum Acidobacteriota; class Terriglobia; order Acidiferrales; family UBA7541; genus Acidiferrum. Next base: position 113,857 of record DASSXG010000025.1, read on the forward strand.
CGCTCGATGCCGCGCGCCATATTTTTGCTGCCCGCGGCATCGAAGCGGAACTCGCCGAAACCACCGGCCCCGGCCACGCCACGGAAATCGCCGCGCGCGCCGCCGACGAAGGCCGCGGCCTCGTGATAGCCTGCGGCGGCGACGGCACGCTCAATGAAATCGTAAACGGCCTTGCTTCGCGTCAGAATGGCCATCGCGTTCCGCTCGCGCTTCTTCCTGGCGGCACCGCCAATATCCTCGCCAAGGAGCTCGATCTGCCCTGGGACATCCCCAGCGCCGCTGAAAAACTCGTTCGCGGCACCGTCAAGGAAATCGCTCTCGGCCTCGCTACACCCCTCGACCAGCCTGAAAAGAAAAAATATTTTCTCAGCGTTGGCGGCGCTGGCCCCGACGGCATGATCGTTTATTCCATCGATCTCGGCCTCAAAGCCCGCGTCGGGATTCTCGCCTACTGGTGGGAAGGCCTCCGCGAAGTTTTCCGCTACAAATTTCCGCGCTTCCGCGTCGTCAGCGGCGGCCAGAAAATCAACGCTTCCCTGGTCATCGTTGGCCGCACGCAAAATTATGGCGGCCCGTTCAAAATCACCACCGAAGCCAACCTCTTCGAAGATCACTTCGAGATCCTGACCCTCGCCACGCAAAGCGGCTTCCGCTATCTCAGCTATTTGCCTTCTCTGTGGATCGGAAAACTACGCGGCACCGAAGGCGTCGAGTTCTTCAAATCCGACTCCATCATCTGCGAGCCGCTCGACCACAATCCCATCTACGCTCAAATCGATGGCGAACCTCTCGCGCGCCTCCCCGTCGAATTCCGCATCATCCCCCGCGCCCTCAAACTCCTCGTCCCCCGCAACCCCCAATGAATTCCGGTGGTGGGTCAGTTTGAATTTCTTTAATCGTGACAATAGTGGTCAAAATTCAAACTGACCCACTACCTAAATTTTCTTTGTGGCACAGTTTCAACCTGTGCTCTTCCATCCCTGTAGCGGCCGCCTTCCAAGGCGGGCCGCCTCCCGATGCACAGCTCTTGGACTGCGGTGGCTCGACGCCGCTTTAGCGGTGTGGGCCTTTCGCAAGCCATTTCGGTCAACAACTCAATGCCGCTCCACCGGCTCGTCCCACATGTGATGGGACATTTTCCACTCTCCATCCGCCTCCTTCCGGAGGACATTCAGAAATATCCCTTTGTGCGACGCGCTCGTCTTCTTTCCATCCTGCACGGTCGTCCACGCCACCTCGTCCGTTCCCCATACATACGCGATCTGTCCGTCGCCACCGATACTCTGCGGTGTCACCACGAGTCTCGTGATCTGCGTCGGCGGCGCATCTGGGGGAAACCAGTATTCGTTCAATCCCTTTTGCCCGATCCGTGTCTTGTCTCCGTGCGGAGGCAACAACACACAATCATCGGTGAACAGCGCCCGAACGCCGTTCGCATCGCCCTTGAGCCACGCTTCTTCATATTTTTTGTGAACTTGTTTTATCTTCGCGATGTCCTCCGCGGACAAACTGTCATCGGCAGCCTTCACGACCGGACACACGAGCACGAACACAATAAGTGGCAACACTTTGCGAATATTCATGGGATCACCTCCAGGGTTCACTACGTTTGGACGCCCTTGATACAAATATGTCATCGAAATCCTTCCTCTAAACGCGGTCCCCGCTTTTATGAGATAACTTCTCTCGCTGACCTCACCCACGCCCTCGCCTCTTACGCCCGCTTCAGCCGGAACACTGGAATCTCTGGACGCACATTGAACCGGACTCGTATCAGATGGCCGACACCTCGGCTGATGTACATGCGGCGTGTTCCCGACAATTCAAACTCGCCGGACGTGTACCGTTTGTTCTTCACCGGTAATAGCGGTGGCGGCAGAAAAGGCGGCTTGCATTGGCCACCATGCGTGTGGCCTGCCAGGATCCATCCTTGGTATTCGCCCCAAACCGGAAGATCGGCGGCATCAGGATTGTGGCAGAGCACAAGCGATGCGCCCTCGCGACCTCTTTCGGCGAGCAGCCTCGCAGGGTCGAAGCAGGGACTCCATAAATCGTCGAGTCCAAGAAATTGCAGGCCGGCGATAATAACCGATTCGTTGCGCAGCAACTTTACACCCGCTGCGCGAGCGATAGTAGCGACTTGCTCCGCTACATCGACCATCCTCCAATTGCGCCCATAATCGTGGTTGCCAAGAATACCTACCGTCCCCAGGCGTCCATGCGGAATGTTCGCCAGAAGCCTGCGAAGTTGTTCGAACTGGCTCTGGCCGCGGTAGGTTATCCAATCGCCGGTGAAGGCGGTAATATCCGGGGCGAGCCGCTCAGCTCGGCGAAAGGATTGGAGGACGTATTCGTCGTCCACTTTCGGACCAACGTGCAGATCGCTGATCTGAGCGAGCGTTTTCCCCTCAAGTTCACGCGGCAGGTCTTTGATGGGTAAGTCCGGATAAGTGAATTCAAGCCAGTGCGGTTCGACGCGCCAAGTGTACAGCCCCAATGCGAGTCCGCCGCAACCCGCTGCGGCCAGGCTCCTTAGCATCGTTCGCCGAGTCACCAGTTTTTGCATTGGCCCAATCGCTTTTGCATTCCACTTTCCAAATGCTGAGACCTCAAATCAATATACCCCACCCTTTCTCGCGCTAATCACGAAGGTTTCTCTTGTCACTCCGTTCTCACTCGTGGACTTTCGCACGCGGCTAGAATAACTTCTCCTCCATGGACCCCCTCACCCACGCCCTAGCCTCCTACACCTTGAAGCGCGCCGCCTTCCCTCGCGTAACCCGCACGGTCATAGTCGCCATCCTCGTGGCTGGCACCATTGCCGACCTCGACACGCTCAGCAGTTACTTCGGCCCCTCCGCCTATCTCACTTTCTATCGCACCTACTGTCATTCGCTCGTTGCCGCCGTGCTCTTCAGTCTCCTCGTCACTCTTCCCTCCCTCTTCCTCAAACCAAAGAGTCCCGAAAATCAAATCGCCGGTGCCAAAATTTTCATCGCCACTCTTGCCGCCGCCGTTCTTCATCTAGTCCTGGACCTTTGCCAATCCGCCGGCGTCGAACTTCTCTGGCCCTTTTCAGCGCGCCGTTTCGCCCTGGACTGGGTTGCCCACCTCGATCTCTGGATCCTGGCCATCCTTCTCGTCGGAATTCTTCTCCCCACCCTCGCCGGCCTGGTCACCGAAGAGATCGGCGCCCGCCACAAAGGCCCTCGCGGTAAGTTCGGCGCATCTCTCACGCTTGCGGCACTGCTTCTCTATCTCGTCATGCGTTTCGCTTACCACGGCAATGCTATCGCGGCCCTGGAATCCCGCACCTACCGTGACGAATCCCCCCGCAGGGTCGCAGCCTTTGCCGAGTCCAATTCACCTTTCCGCTGGCACGGCATCGTCGAAACGGAGCGCGCCCTCCAAGATGTCGAAGTTCCGGTCGGCCCCGGCGGCGAATTCGATCCCGCTGCCGCGCGGACCATCTACAAGCCCGAGCCCTCCCCAGCCCTCGACGCCGCACGCAACTCCGCCGTCGCCCGCCGTTTCCTTCAAATCGCCCGCTTCCCCAAAGCCTACGTCGAGCAAACCGCTACCGGCTACCAAGTCACTCTTCGTGACTTCCCCTACGACCGCGACTCCCGTTCCGGCTGGCGCGTCCAGGCCCTCATTGACACCGACCCCACCGGTAAGATCCTCTCCGAAGAGTTAGCCTGGGTCTCCGCCTCCCGCAATTTCTCATTGAACTAGCCCTCGCGCTGCCTTCTGAACCACCGACATTCCCAACCACATCCCAGTAGCACATGTTTGAACCTGTGCGCCCAGACTTCGGTCTAGCCAAGGCTCCCCGAACTTGGCAAGTCAGTCTCCAAGAACTTTCGGTAGTGGGTAACTTTCCGGTTAGCGCAGGCGCCTGCCATTGACTTCGGCTTCGGACCAGACCTAGGATGTGCACCAAACGGCAGACTCTTACATTTTCGGTGGGCAGACCATTTCGCATTACTGCGACGAAAAGCAAATTCCCCCCAAACCTCGTTATATCTAGTGAGGCTCATTATCTCAACAGCCTCGATTGAGGAGCGGGCACGACGAAATACGGAATTGTACTCGACGCACCGAGCAGCCCCATGGCGAACCGGTATTCGTCTTTGTCCCTGAGAGAGGTCGTCTCTCTCTGCGCCGACCCTCGCAATGACGACGCATGGGAGGAGTTCGTTTCGCGGGTCGATAAGCCCATCGCCCTGACCATTAAGCGGACGGCTGAGGTGTGTGGCGAGCGTTCTCTATCGCTGATCGAGGACCTTCGCCAGGAAACCTACGACAAGCTCTTGAAAGGCGGCTGCCGTCACCTCCGCGACTTCGCTACTGAGCATGCGGACGACGAGATTTTGAGATACATAAAGAGAACTGCCATCAATGTCACCTATGACCATTTCAAGCATGTTCGTAGTCAAAAGGAGGGCGGCCACAATCCCCACGTTTCAACGAGCGATATCGACATCGAGGCGGGGAAACAGGCTCCTAGGAGTCAAGAGAGAATCACTTTTGAACTCTTTTTGAAGGAGATTGATGAGCACCTGAAGCATTGCTTGAATGGATCCGACCGAGAGCGCGACCGTATGATTTTCTGGCTCTACTTTCGGCAGGGAATGAGTACAAGAGAAATTGCCTCCCTACCGAGCATCGTTGGGCTGACAGCCAAGGGAGTTGGGAGCGTGATTGAACGCCTGAAGGATGGCATTCGGGAGCGGATCCTTAGGTCGCGTGTGGATTCTGAAGATGACGAGGGGTAGAGCCAAAAGCAAACTGCCCCGAGAACTCGTATTGTTTATGTGGAGGCTGCGAACTTGGAACGGCGATTCGACAAACATATCGATAACGACGAGCTGAACGCTCTAGTTCCCTGGTCTACAGAGGACGGTCAAGAGCTGCATGAGCTTTCTCCGGAGGCGGTTCGTGAGGCCGAGCGCCACGCGCAGTCATGCGTGGATTGCAGCAAGAAGGTGTCGAAATACCGGCAACTGGTGGGCCGGTTGTCGAATGCGGCGGTCTCGAGAGTCGCGCCGCCGGGAGCTGACTGTCCCAAAGATGAGGATGTCGACTGGTATGAAGTGGCCGCCGGGCTGTGGCCTGAGTTGAAGGCAAAGCAGTTGATCATGCACGCCGCGCTCTGCGACCACTGCGGACCCCTGCTTCGCGCTGCGACGCTCGTGGATGTCGAACCCACTCCTGAGGAAGAAAGACTGCTGGCAGAACTAAAGCCACCGTTGCGGCCAGATCCCACCCCTCAAGACGAGCCGTCTCCACCACGTTGGCAGTTTATGAGGTGGTTGGTTCCAGCGCTAGGGCTGACGGTGATTGTCTTAGTGGTGGCCGTAAAGCCGCTGTCTGGGTCAAAGTTTGCCGAATTCGCCGTTAGTACCCACAGGAAATACGCTCAGGGGAATCTTGCGCTTGATGTTCGCTCGGACTCACAGGCGGCGCTCAATGAATGGCTTAAAGTGAAGTCGCCGTTTCCCCTGGGTTTGCCGGTGTCCCCTCTGGCCCCCGGCGAGGAGAGACCTTACCGTCTGGAGGGCGCGCGACTGGTGCAAGTCGTCGGCAAGCCCGCCGTCTACATCGCCTATCAGATGCAAACAGGCCCTGTGAGCCTGATCGTGACGCCCGCTTCGGTGGCTGTCGCCTCAGGAGGAGTCAAAGTCGATTTCAAGAAGGTGAGTTTCCACTACCGCATGGTTGAGGGCTACAAGGTTGTTACTTGGTCGCTGCGCGAGCGGACTTATGCCCTGGTTTCCCAAGAAGGAAATAGCACGCAGGGATCCTGCATGGTGTGCCATTCCCCCATGAGAGATCGCGATCTCAGTCAAACGCCGACTCCTTTACGTGATGAGCCCCTATTGCACTAACCTCGAAACATTCAACAATTCCTGAGCGAGCGGGGTAGGACCTTCGTTTCGCGTGATCGTGATGTCCTACTACGCTACGAAAATCTGCGTCCACGAAAAAGTAAACTCCCCCGGGATCTCGTTATATCTAGTAAGGCTCAAGCCTCAGCGGAGGTGGCTATGGCCCTCATTGCGCTCATTAGTGGTGCCAGAATGCAAACCCACCCGGAACTCAACCGGACCACCGTAATCCAGCCCGAAACTCGCCCCGAAGCTCCTTTGAGGGTTGCCTTTCACAAAGCTCTTTGGGCACTCTCGCCCCTGATTCTTGGCATCGCCGGTTGCAATGGCGGGCACACGCCCCCCACCCCCGCATTCGTCTATGCCGCGAACAACGGTTCCAATAACGTTTCGGCTTTTGGCGTCACGCCCTCCTCGGGAGCATTAGCGCCCATCACCGGGTCCCCATATGCGGCTGGAACTTCTCCTGCCGCTATAGCAGCCGACCCAGCCGGAAAATTCGTTTATGTAGCCAACGTCGGCTCAAACAACGTCAGCGCCTACGCCACGGATCTTGCCTCCGGCGCGCTGGCCACGGTCCCAGGCTCTCCATTTTCAACGGGCATATCCCCCACCAGCGTCACCGTTCATCCCTCAGGGAAATTTGTCTACGCAGGCTTCGCCGGGGGAATTTCCGCGTACACGTTAGATACGTCCACTGGCGCCCTCACGCCAATTGCGGGCTCGCCATTCACTGGAGGAGCTGGCATCGTGATTGTCGATCCCACCGGCCGATTCCTTTTCACCGCCGACTTCAACATCAACAAACTTTCCGCGTTCACTATCAACTCACAGTCTGGAGCACTGACAGCAGTGAGCGGATCGCCATTCAGTACAGGGGTTGGAAAGAATCCGCTTGGGATGGTGGTCGACCCGTCCGGCCATTTCCTCTACCTTGGAAACACGACGGACGGAACCATATCTGCTTTCTCCATTGACCAAGTCAATGGCACGCCCACGCCGCTGGCAGGCTCGCCCTTCGCTACCGGATCCGAGCCACGCAGCCTCTGCGTGGACCCGAAAGGCAGCTTTCTTTTCGCCGGAACGTTCCTCGACGGTAAAGTTTCTGGCTACACAATCGGTGCGTCTGGTGGGCTTACTCCAATCACTGGTTCGCCGTTTGCGGTTGGCGTTGGCATCTCGGGAGTGGCTGTTGACGCCTCCGGGAAGTTTCTCTACGTCGCAGACTTCAGTCCGGGAAGTGTAAGGGCGCTTAGTCTCGACGCCAGCGGCGTGCCGACCGCGATCAGCGGCTTTCCGTTTGCCGCCGGATCGGGAACGGAAGCCGTCGTTGTCACCGCCAAAATCCAATAGAGCTAGCATCGCAATTGCGAATCAGTTTGGGAAAGCTCGCGCTTGATGTTCGCTCGGACTCGCGGCAGACGCTCAATGAGTGGTTCAAAGCGAAGTCGCCGTTTTTCCTGGCTTTGACTCCCTACACGCCACGAAAAAATCTGCATCCTCGAAAGTAAACTCCCCGGGGATCTCGTTATATCTAGTGAGGCTAACCACCTCGGCAGAAAACTTGAAATAACACGGACCTAGGAGGACAAACAAATGAGCTACAGACCTGGTCAGCAGACGAAAGAGCCCTCGCGGCTTCGGAGGCTGTTCGTAACCGCTCTAGTGCTCGGATGTACATTCGGCACGGTCACTGACGCGGCGCGGAAGAAAATCACGCCCCCAAGGGCTCCGGCTGATATTACGCCACCAGTAGGAAACTCGGCATTCTTGGTGGGGCACGCTGAGGGTACTCAAGGCTATGTTTGCTTGCCCAAGGACGCAGGCGCTTCCTGGACTGTCAATGCCAGTCGTCCCGAAGCCATTCTTTCTGCGAACTCCTCCGGGAAGCATTTCGAGATCACTCACTTTCTCAGTCCCAATACAAACCCCAACGAGCATGCCCAAAACCCACTACCGTTCGGTAGCCCGACGTGGCGGAGTTCGTTGGATGGCAGCGTAGTATGGGCAAAGGCGCTGACTCCCCCAGTTGCCTCCGGTTCCGACCCGAGTTGTCCCAATACCGGCGCGATTCCCTGTCTCTTACTGCAGGCAACCGGCTCGAAACCAGGTCGTTCACGAGGTGGGGACTTGAGCCAAACCACTTTCATCCAACGCCTAAACACCAACGGCGGGTCTGCCCCCGCCACCGGCTGTTCGGTGTCCACCGACGTGGGTAAGCAAGCCCTCGTGCCGTACACCGCTGACTACTACTTCTACGTCCTCGGACACCGATAATTCCGTCTGAAACTCAACAGAGGTCCTCAGTGACTCAGACCAACGTCGGCATGAACAGTCCGGAGTTTGTGAGGGAGCTGTTCAACGAGATGTCTCGCACATATGGGGTTGTGAATGTCGTGTCATCGTTCGGCTTCTGCTTACGCTGGCGTCGGCAGTGCCTCGAGGGCGCGAGCATCCACCCGCACCACACCGTCTGTGACTTGATGTCAGGTGCGGGCGAACTCTGGCCATCCGTCGTTCGCAGGTTGCGTCACACAGGCCATATCTTCGGGGTGGATCTGTCGCCAGCCATGTCGGAGCGCGCCAGAAAGGCCGCCACGCGGCTAATGATTCCCATCAACGTTTTGGTGGAGGACGCCCTCGCGAATTCGATCCAGGATGGTCGCGCGGACGTGGTGGTGTCGTCGTTTGGGCTGAAGACGTTCAACGATGAACAGTTGCGCATTCTCGCGCGCCAAGTGGCTCGTGTTCTGAAACCGGGCGGCCGGCTGTCCTTCCTGGAAATATCCGTGCCACCATCAAGAGTGCTTCGTAAGGTGTACATATTCTACGTTAGAAGTGTCATTCCGGTGATCGGGCGTCTGCTCCTGGGCAATCCGGAGAACTATCGTCTCCTGGGTGTTTACACCGAGTCTTTTGCGGATTGCAGCCAATTCTTGCGACATTGCGCGGATGCCGGCCTTCGTGTGCAACCGCGATCCTACTTTTTCGGTTGCGCGACGGGCGTGGTTGGAGACAGGCCAGCCGCCTGATCAATCGACGTATGTTTTTGATCAGAGATTAGCCCCAGCAGCTGGCGGTCGATGCCAAAGGATCAACCGAGAAAGCACATAGCTCACGGCAACGACCGCGATTACCCCCAGCGTCATCTGCCACTTGTGCGCCACAAGGAACGGTAGCGCCTCATGCCCATATCGAATGGCTAGATAGCCGATGCCGAAATACCGGATCAGGCGCGCCAGAGTAATAGCCGCCGTGAAGCTAAACAGCCGCACCTCAAATACGCCCGCGGCGATTACAAAAATCTTGAACGGGGTTGGCGGAGGCAGCAAAGCCGCAATCAGCATTCCTCCAAATCCGTTCTTTACCACCCAATTATGAATGGCGTGCGCCCGCTCCCCGGCATGCTTGTGGAAGAGCGCTTCACCGCCCTTCTCTGCTAGAAAAAATAGCAGCACACAACCGAGAATGGATCCCAGCGCCGCCATGGACGCGTAGAGCGGCATTCGCGCCGGACGCTGAATGGATAACTCGATCAGCAGCAGATCGTTTATCACCGGAAACGTCAAGATGGAGGAATCCAGAAACGAAATCAGAAACAGTCCTGGCGCACCCAGCCCGCTCGCAAACGCTACAATCTTCTGTTTCCATCCGCTCAAATTCGGCGCCAAGAGGATTTCCCCCTATGAGTTTGCTTTATCTTACTTGGGCGTGGCATTAGGCCCTGATGACAACGAAGGATGCTTCGTGCGTGATTATTGGGCAAACGCCGCACGATCGAAATGATTCATGAACACTTGCATGAGCGCGGTGCGGTGCAGATTCGGCAGCTTGGGAATTTCCCCGATCACGCGGACGTGCCCAAAACGCTCGATGGTCTCGCGGTTCTCGCGATTCTGGTCGCCAATCAACACGACTCCATGCACGGGAAGCTCCGCGGCATGAAGCGCCGCGAGCGTGAGCAGCGCGTGATTAACGGTGCCCATTGCGCTGCGCGCCGCAACGATCACGGGTAACTTAAATTTCACCATCATGTCGAGCATGAACTGTTTTTGGTTGATGGGCACCAGCACGCCGCCCGCGCCTTCGACGATTAGCCAGTCGTTTAGCAAGCTCCCGGGCATGTTCACCCGCCCGAGATCGATCTCTACTCCCGCCCAGCGCGCCGCGAGGTCGGGCGATACCGGCGGCACAAATTTGTACACCTCGTCCAGCGTGCGGTCCGTCCCGATCCCCGCCAGCCGCATGACCGTCACGCGGTCAGACCCTTCCAGCGTGCCGGTCTGGATCGGTTTCCAGTAAACCGCGTCCAGCGCGGCGCAGAGCAGCGCCGAAAGAACCGTCTTGCCGACCCCCGTGTCCGTGCCTGTTATGAAGAAGTGGTGCCTCATGCCCGCCCCGCTGCCGCGAAATTACGAGCTTCTTCGCGCCAGGCAATCAGATTACTTTCCAGGAATTTCAGTCTGCACTTCCTTCCCTATCCCAACCGCGCCTGTGGCTCAGTTCCCGCCTGACGTCGGCGTTCGTCGCTGTCCCGCAGATTGTTTTGATATCCACGGAGCCGGTATGGCGTGGGCAGCTAAGTCAGGAATGATTGTGGCATGTTACCATCGGTTGGCGAAAATCCCATCGGCATGGTATCCGAGGTGATACGGGCGTTCCTCTTCTTCGCACCAGGGCAGTGGGTCAGTTTCCGAGTACCCCGTAACTCAGGCGCAACTAGCGGCGACCTGCTCGGCGGCTACCCGCAAGCGGCTTCAGTGCCGTACGCCGCGTTCGGCCAAACGTGCTAATCTCACGTACCTAGCTCATCCTTGCCCAAACGGAGGATGCCATGAATCGCGCCAATGCCAATGTTCGTGGACAAACCCCCGGTGAGAGCGACCAGCCAATCCGGCTAGCCAGCTCGGTGCTCGGCGCAAAACGTCACGTGTGCGCGTTCTTTCACAGCTCCGACGAACAGTATCGGGTGCTGCTGCCATTCATCAAGGAAGGCTTTGAGCGTGGCGAGAAGGCCTTCCACATTGTCAATCCGAAGCTGCGCGAGGACCACTTGAAACGGTTGAAATCGGCGGGCATCGATGTTGCCGCCGCAGAACAGAGCGGCCGCTTTGAGCTGCGTAACTGGGCTGATGCCTACCTGCGCGACGGCCATTTCGATCAGGACAGGATGCTTTCTTTGATCAAAGAGGTACTCGAAGGCGGCGCACACCAGGGCTTCGCGCTGACTCGGTTGGTTGCGCACATGGAATGGGCTCTGGAAGATTTTCCAGGAGTTGATGATCTCGTCGAATACGAGACGCGGCTGAACTATATCTTGCCTCGGTATAAAGACCCTGTCATATGAACCTACGACCTCGCCAAGTTTGGCGGGAACATCGTCATCGATATTATGCGCACCCACCCGATGATCATCGTCGGAGGAATCCTACAAGAGAACTCATTCTTCGTACCACCCGATGAATTCCTATTGCAGTTGCGCGGACGCGGCGCCGCCCGGCGCGCATCGGGAGCTTAGGCACTAGATCATGCAAGTGGAGACGGAACATACAACGGATGAGATAAGGCGCCTCAGGGCCTGTATCAATGATTTGGTCAGCTTGTTGGCCCTTCCCGCCATCTGGACCGGGCATGAGCCATCGCAGATCGGTCGTACGCTGCTCGACGCCCTGGTAGGCATGCTGCGCCTAGATTTCGCCTATCTCCGGCTGCTTGATTCCGTTGGTGGCGCGCCAATCGAAATCGTCCAGGTGGCTCAGCGCCGAAACTTCAACGCTCAGCCGGAGGAGATTGGTCGGCTCCTTAACCCTTGCTTAACGGGCCAGCCATCCACCTCTTCCCTCCTGGTCCCGAATCCTGTGGGAGAAGGCAAGGTGTCGATCGCTCAACGGTGCTTGGGCCTGCAGGATGAACTGGGGGTCTTAGTAGCGGGCTCTACGCGGGCGGATTTTCCAACAGAGACCGAGAGGCTCCAGCTTGATGTTGCGGCAAACCAGGCGGTGATGGGGCTCCAGGAGGCCCGGCGCTCAAACGAACAGAGGCGGGTCGCGGAGGAACTCGATCGTCGGGTCGCCCAGAGGACAAGAGAGCTCATGGAGCGCGAAGCGAAGATCCGGCGGCTGGTTGACGCCAATATTACCGGCATCGTTATCTGGGACATCGAAGGTCGGATTCTTGAAGCCAATGAAGCGTTTCTTCACATGGTGCAATATGACCGCAAAGATCTCCTCTCGGGTCGTATGTGCTGGACAGACCTGACGCCGCCGGAATGGCGTGGGACCGAAGAAAGGTCCGTAGCGGAGTTAAGAGCGTACGGGGTATTCCAACCGATCGAGAAGGAGTTCTTCCGGAAAGACGGGACTCGTGTGCCGGTTATGGCTGGCGGAGCTCTGTTTGAAGAAGGCGGGAATGAGGGTGTAGCTTTCGTAATGGATATCACGGAGCGCAAGCGAGCCGAGGAGGAACGCGAGAGATTACGCCAGGCCCTGGCGGATCTCGCGCACATCACTCGGGTGACCACTATGGGCGAGTTGACGGCGTCGCTGGCCCACGAAATCAAGCAGCCGATGGCCGCAGCAGTGACTGATGCTCGAACCTGCTTGCGATGGCTTGGCCGTGATGAGCCCGAGTTGGGAGAGGCACGCGAAGCAGCCGCGAGAGTCGTTAAAGACGTGACGCGTGCTTCGGACATCATCAGCCGGATCGGGTTGCTATTCAAAAAGGGAGCTTCGCAACGCGAATTGCTGGATGTTAATGAAATCATTCAAGAGATGATCGTGCTGCTGCGCAACGAGGCGAGCCGTTACTCGATTTCCATCCGCAGCGAACTAGCCAGCGATCTTCCCAAGGTCATAGCGGACCGTGTGCAGTTGCAACAGGTACTGATGAACCTGATGCTCAATGGCATCGAAGCTATGAAGGACTTGAGTCCGGCGGGCGAACTCATGATCCGATCACGGCGGGAGAATGGCCAAGCGGTGATCTCCGTGAGCGACACCGGCGTGGGACTGCCGCCGGAGCGGGCCCACCAAATTTTTGACCCATTTTTTACCACTAAACCTGAAGGCACCGGCATGGGGCTAACCATCAGCAGGTCCATCGTGGAGTCGCATGATGGCCGTTTGTGGGCAACTCCCAACCCCGAACGGGGCGCGACCCTTCATTTCACTCTGCCGACTGCCGCCGCAAACGTCATTCCGAACTAGAGGTCCAAGTCCCGATTAACGTGTGCTAACCGGGCACTGACACGAAGTGCTTGCGGCTCTTAGACAAGAATTTCAGAGATTTATCGAGAGCCGCCTAAACTATGCGTCAGCTATTTGACCCGTGGCAGTCGTAAGGATGACATGTGCCGCACGCACACTCATGGTGGTTTGGCAATCTGGCTGGTTTTAAAGACCTCCGCGCCTTTGCGAAAGCACACTTCCGTTGGCATGGCGAATGCTGCACTCATCGTTGGAACCATGGCCGCTGTGCGCTGTCCGAACGACGCACTCTATCCCGTGTCGCTGCCCTCCAGCCCCGGCCCGGGAAACGACGTCACGGTCTACAACGCCGCCCCGGGCCTATGCCATACGCGGCGGATTTGGCTGGTGGCTGCTTGGCATGTCGCTCGCGCTGGCTTACCTTATCTTTCTTACCGCATGTTTCGCGATGAGGTTGAGGCCGCGGGCGAGCGTAATTGAGCAGCGGAAGTACGACGTATCTAAACGGCTCCCGTCTCCACGGCCGAACGCAAGTCGGAAAGGCGTATCTATGCATCGGCAAACGTTGACAACAATACTAGCGATCTTTGTGCCTTGCACGATCGCGCTATCCATGACGCTGGCAGCACGAAAACTGTCGGGCCAGAATGCGGGTGGCCAGGCGTCCGTGCAGGCCTACAACCCGTACCCGCCTGGGATCCTCCCCTCCGATTTGAATCCAGAAATCGAAAGGGTGCGGCGCGAACTTCGCGTACTCGAGGGGCGAGGTCTGGCACGGTGGCGCGCATTACCGCCGCCGATTCTGAGAGGTCAGCCGCAGGCACTTCAGAACACGGGAACCGAGGCGATCGAAACCCTCGGCGAGCTCATGAATTATGATGAGAACATCTCGCCCAATAAGAATGAAGCCTGTTCTTTCTGCCACATGCCGTACGCGGCCTTCAGCGGACCCATCCCGTCCGTGAATCTCAC
>DASSXG010000101.1:0-15390 GCA_035704085.1 Candidatus Acidiferrum sp.
GACGGACAATGGCGAACAGCATGGCATGCCTCCCCATGGGCTGAGCCGGGCATGGGAACTATGAGTGAATGCGTTGAGCGGGGCAACAGCGTCGTGGGACGTAGCCTGTGGAAGACTGAGGAAGGCTGAGGATAAAAATAAGGTAGGTCGCCCGTCCAATGGAAGACAACTGCATTGCGGGTCCCCTGTCACTCCTGCCAGGTAGGGAACGGCACTAATGGACAGTACTTCTTGTGTTTTGCCAGCTAATACCCTGGAAGCTCCCCAGACAAAGAGACGTTCTTGAGGCAGAGCAACGGACGCCGGATCATGGTTTAAGAACCCACGGTGCGTGTCTGAGTGTTAGGCGCTCAAACGTCATGCAGAGAAGCTGAACCGTCAGGAGACGGGTTCGATCCTTTGGTATGGGATTTTGCGAGAGACCACACACCCGCTTTGTTGAGGAGAACTAAAAATGAAACTTCGGGTCACTTATGCAATGGCATCGCTAGCTCTTCTCGTATGTTTATCGCCCGCTCGCGCCCAAGACAACGATGACAATCTCGCTACGCTTCGCTCCGCCGCTGATGCCGGGGATCTGCGGGGACAATTCGCGTTGGGGAATCGCTTCTTACACGGTCAAGGAGTCCGGCAGGACTACGGGCAGGCACTCGCTTACTTTCGCGCGGCGGCCGATCAGGGCTTTGCGCCAGCGCAAAACCAGCTTGGCGTGATGTACGAACGAGGTCTGGGGGTTGCGAAGGACTACCTGGGGGCGATGAATTATTTCCGCGCGGCGGCGAATCAAGGCTATGCGCTGGCGCAATACAACATCGGGCGTTTGTATGACGCCGGCCTGGGCACGCGAATCGATAACCAGCGAGCCTTTGAATGGTTTATGAAGGCTGCGAACCAAGGTCAACCGGACGCGCAGGATGAAGTGGGTTTCTATTACCAGCGTGGAGTAGCGACGCCTCAAATTTTCGCTTGGGCTATGGACTGGTTCCAGAAGGCGGCGGCCCAGGGGTCCGCTCAGGCGCAGAATGACATCGGACATCTCTATCAAACCGGGCTAGGAGTGCGGCAGGATTATGAGCAAGCTCTCTCCTGGTATTACAAAGCCGCAGAGCAGGGAAACTCCGATGCCCAGGGCAATATTGGCTACCTGTACGAACATGGACTTGGCCTGGAGCCGGACTTCACACAGGCGCAGATGTGGTTTCGCAGGGCGGCCGCGCAGGGAAACATAGTGGCCGCGAACAATCTCGGGTGGATGTATGACAAAGGCGAGGGCGTTACACCGGATTATGGCCGAGCGCTGGCCTGGTATCAGATTGCGGCAAATCAAGGACAAAAGACGGCAGTTGAAAATATCGAGCTGCTGAGACAGAAGCTGCAACCCAGCGATCCGGACCAATGGGAAGCCGCGAGCAAGTATGCCCGGCGAGTCGCACAGGAACAGGGAGAGCGGATCGCTCGGATGAAGAACTCAGCCTGGGAAGCTGCGGAGCTGGAACTTGACGCTAGGCAGGAAGAGTACATTGCTGGGCAAAGAAATGTTGTTGTGGCCAGCGGGGCCAATGCGATTGACCCGGGTAAGTTCCGGACGGAGGCTCAGAAATACCGGTTCGAAGCAGCCCGTTTGCGAAAAAATCTGACGGAATTGGACGATCAGCAGACGGCCAGTTTTTCGCCGCAAGCAGCGCCATCATCAACTTCGGATAGCCCGACTTACGCAGATACAGCCGCGGGTGGGGCGAGCTCGCAGGCGCTCCCCGTCAATGATGACGACCCGCCAAGCCGCGTTGCTCAGTTGCGCTACACCCGCGGTTCTGTCTCGTTCGAACCTGCAGGCACGGAGGATTGGACGTACCCGAGTTTGAATCGCCCCATGACGACCGGCGACAAACTCTGGGCCGATCAAGGGGCACGCGCCGAATTGGGTACCGATTCCGCGAAGATTCGCCTGAACAGTACGACGGGATTCTCGTTCCTGAATCTGAATGATCACATCACGCAAATCCGTCTCACTCAGGGCAGTCTTCAGATTCATCTTCGGCGCCTCGATGACGACGAATCCTTCGAAGTGGACACTCCGAATCTCGCGCTATCTCTTCTGCGTCCAGGGAATTACCGCTTGGATGTCAACGAAGCCGGTGACATGACTACCGTGGCTGTCCGCGGCGGCCAAGGCGAAGTGACCGCGGGTGGCCTGGCTTTTCCGGTCCGCTCCGGACAGGCAGGTACGTTTTCGGGGATAGATGAAATCGCGCAAGACATCGAACCGCTCCAAGACGCAGATGATTTTGACGATTGGTGCCGAAATCAGGATCGCCGCGAGGAACACGCGCAATCCGCGCGCTACGTCTCCCGCGACGTGATCGGCTATGAGGATCTCGACGCGTACGGCGAGTGGCGTCACGTGCCTCAGTATGGTGACGTATGGGTGCCCACTGCAGTTCCCGCCGGATGGGCGCCCTATCACAACGGCCATTGGGCTTGGGTTTCGCCCTGGGGCTGGACGTGGGTAGATGATGCCCAATGGGGTTTTGCCCCATTTCACTATGGCCGCTGGGCCTACGTGAATGGGTACTGGGCTTGGTGTCCGGGGCCGGCGCTGACTGCGGACACGGTCGCAGCGCGTCCGGTATATGCTCCCGCACTGGTGGCCTGGGTCGGCGCGGCGCGGGTCGGCAATGAAGGAAGCGTTGGGTGGTTTGCGCTAGGTCCTCGAGAAGTGTACATTCCTCCTTACCACGTTAGTCAGACCTACGTGACCAACGTAAACGTCACGAACACAACGGTCACCAATACCTATGTCACGAACGTTTACAACAGCACGACCGTAAACAACGTCAACGTCACCAAAAACGTCAACGTCACAAACAACAACGTCAACGTCACGAACGTGACCTACGTCAACAAAACTGCGCCGGGGGCGGTTACTGCCGTGTCGCAGAACGCGTTTACGTCTGCTCAACCGGTGGCCAAAGCGGCAGTTCAGGTGGATGCGAAGCAGCTAGCCGTCGCAAAAGTGGCCACAAATAACATGGCCGTGGCGCCGCAGCAAAAGAGCGTGGTTGGCATCGCTGTACCGGCTGTGAATGTGCCGAAGCCTCCGGACAGCATGCTGAACCGCGCGGTCGTCGCCAAAGTGGCTCCTCCGCCACCCCCTGTTACGTTCGTACAGCAGCAGAAAATCATTCAGCAAAACGGCGGCCACCCTGTCTCCGCAGCCGAGATCCAGCGCGTCCAGGTGCAGCAGCATCTCCCGCCGCCAGCAGCCAATCCGGTAGTCAAAGTGGCTCCGCCGGTTGCGGCCGCCGCTAACCCCGCGGCCACAAACCCAGGTCAGCCTCGACAGAATGACGCGAAGCAGGATCAGCGCATTCAGAACGGCCGCTTGGAAAAGGAGAACGCCAACAAGCCGGTGGGCACGCTGATGCCGCCTGAGCAGGCGAAGCCGGCGAATCATCAGAACGGCCCTGTCCGCGACATGCGCACCCCATCGGTCATCAATCAGACGGAGCATGCAAACCCACCACAAATCACCAACGCTACGAACAAGTCTGAAGTCAAAGCGAATCCTCAGACGCAGGGACAACCCGCAGTTCTTCAGAAGCCCGCCGTTATTGAAAAAAATGACGTGCGAAAAGATCAGCCCGCTCCGGCACAGGCTCCGGTGTCTAAGAGCCAAGCACCTGTAGCCGAGAACAAACCGGGCGACTCCGGGTCTAATAACAGACCAACAACCGCAAACGACAAGACCAAAGCAAATCCGCAGATACAAGGCCAGCCCGCAGTTTCTGAAAAGCCCGCGGTTGCGGAAAAGAATGAGCTAAGAAAAGATCAGCCGATTCCGGCGCAGCCTCCCGTTTCCAGAAGCCAGGCCCCCGCAGCGGAGAACAAACCGAGCAACGCCAGCCCTCAAAACGCGTCGCCGGCTGCAACTACCAATCCAGGGAATGGCGCGCCAGCGCAGCCTAAGCCGCAAGGGGTGCAACAAAAAGACGAGAAGAAGCAACAGCAACAGAAGCCGGATAAGAAAGAGCAAAAGTCCGATAAACCTGATCAGCACCCGAACCCTTGAGCGCTGAGCAGCCTCGCCGCAGCATCGGATCACGCGCGCCGTCGTATTTTGCTACCCAGGTCGAACTCTAGCCGCTGAGGAAGTGCGCGGACCAGCCCAACGGGCCGTTGTCCTTCAGTACCATTGCTTCCAAGGGACGCAAAGGTAGGATTGCCATTGTGGAACCTCCCGGCCCGAAGGAGAAGCGTTGGAAGAGACGCCCCTTTTGCGCCGAAAGGAATCTCGCCTGCCCATGAAGATGTTTGTAAATCTTTGCAGCCCAGATCATCCAAACTTCGAACTCACACGCACAATCGACATAAGCTGCCACGGTGCCCGAGTTGTGACGAAGGAGATATGGCGGCCAAATCAACAGCTTTCGGTTCGGTCAATCCGTGGCAATCTCTACTCCCGTGCCCGCGTCGCATATTGTCAACCCTACGAGGAAAATTCCTTTGTAATCGGAATTGAGATTTATTGTCCGACCGGCGACTGGACAAAACCCAGCAGATGAGGACCGAAAAATTGTGGATGTACCGTCTCCCCACCCGGCAAGGCCCTATAAGAAAGTCCTTTAGCAACTCCACTGGGACACAAGCCTGCGGCTGTGAAACTTTTCCGGGAATTGCCGGAGAAAAAGAAGTAGACTTACCCACAAAACAGGCCCCCGCAAAATAAAGTCCAACTCAGTGATTTTGAGGAGGGTTATGAACAGCGTCGCAATTCAAGGAAACATCGCAGCTATCGCGTTCCTCGTCGGACGTGTCATCGTTGGCGGCTTTTTCCTCATGAGCGGCATCAACCACTTCACGAAACACAGCATGATGACGGGGTATGCCAAGAGCAAAGGCACGCCGTCTCCGGCCTTGGCAGTGGGCGGTACTGGCGTAATTCTCTTGTTGGGTGGAGCGAGTATGCTCCTGGGCTATCACCCGACCATCGGGGTGGGCCTGTTGGTGATTTTTCTCGTAGGCGTTGCGATCGGCATCCACAATTTCTGGACCGTCCAAGATGAGCAGGCCAAGATGGGAGAGATGACCAACTTCCTGAAAAACATGGCGCTGGTCGGTCTACTGCTCATGACGTTGATCATCCCCAGGCCCTGGCCAATGAGCCTTGGACATTGATGAATGGAGCTGTTATCTCGGGCTAACTTGGGCCGTCTGGCGGGTGGCGCGCACGCAACTCGCTCCGTGACCTGCGACCAAACAGGTTGATGAAAAACCTCCAAACTTGTCATTCCGAGGGCCGGGTTTGCCCGAAAAATCCGCTTTCATTTTGGCTTCCGCGAAAAAAAAAGCGACTTCCTCCCGCCGCGGCGAGCTCGGAATGACAATTAACGCAATATTTTCAGCAGCCCGCTAAGACATTACGGCGCGTTTCTAGAGGTGCTTGAAGACGTGAGCGATTTTCTTCCCCGCCGCTTCGGTGTAATACACGGTCACATGCTCACCCTTCTTAGCACCTTCTGCAGAGTAATGCGCAACACCCTTGCCCGTGCTCACGGTGGCATGATCGGCAACGACGAAGGTTTCCTTCGCGCCGTCCGCGGTCTTTACGGCAACTGTCTTGGTACCCTTGCCCACGTCCTCCACGGTTCCCTCCGTCACATGGACAGTCTTATCGCCGACCCACTCGACCGAATGAGCTGATTTGTCGGCGCCTTCTCCGACCGTATGGACGATCACATGGCCGCCTTCTTTGCCGACGAGGTCAGCTCCCTTTGCGCCATCTTTGAGGCCGTTGACGGTGGTCTTCTCGGTGAACTTCACCGTTTGGACTGTGCCGTCGGCGGTCTTTACGGCAATGGTCTTCGCGCCGGAATCTACTTTTTCGATAGTGCCGGTAACGACGTTTGAACTCTGGGCCGCTGCTTGCGAAGCCGCGAAACAAAATATGGCGGCCAGAGCCAACACGACTTGGAAACCCAACTTAAAGCTGCGGTTTGACATACCCCCTCCTTGAGATCTGAACTAAGCGAACAGATAGTTTACCCTACTTCTTCGAGGAGAGTTTGTCTGCTGGAGTCTTCGTTTACGTATACGCTTCGCGGCTATGGATTCGCGCCGGCCCGTTCGCGGATGGCTTTCTCGCTCAGGAGGGCCTGCTGGCGCACGCGGTCAGAAATTTCTCTCGACTCTCGCTCGTAAGGCCGGATTGCCGGCAAATCCTCGGCGTTCCCAATAAGATATAACGCCCGTAACGCTTCCCAGACTTGCTCGTCATCGGGATCCACGGTAGCGATCTCGCTGCCTGCGGCCACGTCCGCTCCCGCCGCTACCGAGATCGTTCGGATGCGCCCGCTGATGGGCGACCGTACATCCGTTTCTTGAGCGCCTGTCTGGAGCTTTGCAATCAGTCCACCCGAGCGGATAGCCGTGCCCACCTTGTCCGTGTCCGTCACACGTCCGGCGCTTGGCGCCAAGATTCTCGCCGGTTGCAACAGCGCCACGATTTGCTCCCGGCCGGACGAATCGCCAAACCGCACGAGCGACAAAGCCGCGTTCCCCCGCACCATGGAGGAGGGATCCTGCAACATCCTCAACAACGCATCGTGAAAATTGGTGACGCTGGTGTCTTGTCCCATTACCCAGGCGTCGGTGTTGCGGACCTCCTCCACGGGATGGGCGGCCAGGCGGGGCAGTTGGAGATACCACTGCGCCGCCGTCGTGTCGTGCCGGCCCATGCGCTCGCCAAGCTGCACCAGCGCGTGCTGGATATGCCGCGGATGTTTGTTGTCCTGCAAGTATTCGGTGATTTGTTTGTCGGAGAGCTGGCGTCCAAACCAGGTATTCCACCAGAAGAGGAACGGCATGAGCACGATCAGCCATGCAGTCACGAAAAACAGCAAACGATTTCGCGCGGACATGTGGCGGGACTTGCCGGAGCTCTTTCCCGGCAAATCCTCGCCCACGGTTTCAGGTTGGCCGTTGTTTTTCGGGGAGGGCAGGGAACTCGCCATTTTTTCTCTTGGCTTCTGACTTTCTCGCTTCTAACTCTCGTCGGACGCTGCCGGGGGCTTCGGGGGTGGCCCGCCGCCCTTCTTTCCCAGCCAGCCGCGGTCACGCATTTCCCAGAACACGTTGAGAAAAAAAACGCCTGAAAGACTCAGCATGATCAAGCTCTCGAACAAGCCATCGACCGTAGTGATCGTCCCGGTGACGATGATCCAGGCGATCCCCGCGAGAGGAATGAGGCCGAGCACAATCGAAATCAAGAGCATCACGGAGAGCAATATTCCTCCTCGACTTCGCACAACCCGGCTTCATATAGCCCAACTTCTCGGAAGCGAATCAATTTGCGCTTCGGGCCGCGATCAAATCCGTCGCCAAAAACCTCGCTACGGTTTGAACGTAGCGTCCACCGTCTTGCTGTCCTTTGCCGCCAACGTCACTTTCATGTCCTGTTGGCCGAGCTTTTCGTGCACGAATGCAATGGTGTAATCGCCGGGAGGCAGGCCCTTGATTTCAAATTTTCCATCCGGCCCGGTGACGGCGTAGAACGGGCTCTTGGTCACGTTGACGAACATGCGCATCCAGGGATGCTGGTTGCACTTGACCGGCAGCATGATCTCTTCGCGCGCAAAGTTTTTCTCGAGCGGGGCGGCTTGCGGCGGCTGGGATTCGTTCCACTCGCGATTGTCTTTGGGTGTGGGATGGATATTGTGCGTTGTGGGATCGCTGTTGACGATCTTGATGGTTTGCCCGGCCTCTACGCCCAACACGTGCGGGTGATACTTGCAGCCGCTCTGATCGAGCGTGATCGCGTCTTTGGGAACGTCGAAGGTGCGATTGCCGAGCCCTTCTTTCACGTACACGAATACGTTCGCCAAATGACCTCCACTCGCGACAACGTTTTCGGCCGTGTTCGTGCCTTTGCAGGCAGGATCCTGGCTCATGTCGATTCTCGCGGCCTTCGGCGCTTCGCCATCGAGTTTCACCGTGCCGCTCACGCTTGCGGCGGTTGCAGGATCAATCGGAGTAGCGGCAGCCGCGGGCGCCGCGGCGGGTGCGGCGGCAGGCTGTTCTTCCTCTTTTTTGCCGCATCCTGCGAACACCACGAGTCCGCATAATACGGGCACGCTCAAGATTTTCATCCACGTTTTCGTTTTCATTTTTTACCGCACCTCTCTTGGAATTTAAAACTTTGCATACGTCAGGATTCTATTTCGAAACTCCGTGTCCACCGCCATTTACATTCGAGCCGGACGAACCGTTGCTGTTCGCCGCTGCCGAGCGGCCCATGGCCGCGCCGACTCGCCGCTGTTCTTCCGCGGTGAGCTGAAGGATGTAGTCCACGAGAAGTCTCGTCTGATCCTTATCGTACCCCTTAAAGGAAGGCGGCGTCGGACCGGAGAAAACCCAGTGATTGTTTTCGCGCTTGAACAATCCTGACGGCATGGAAGTGCCGGGACTGATGGCTTGCGGGTCGATGATCCAGCGCTCCATCCAATCGGGCTTCAAGCGTCCCCGGGCCTGCAGGAAATTTGGCGCGGTGGCGACGCGATCGTGAGCGGGGTCGCCGGTGGCGTGACACTTCAAGCAGGGCGCGGCGGTGCTGCTGAAAAGGCTACGGGCCATTTCGGTTTCTTTGGCGGTGAGCACGGGTACTTCTTCGGGAATGTACGGGAAAGGCTGGCGCGAAAGGGCCTGGAAAAAACGAACTAATTTTCCGAGCTCGTTTTCCGAAAAAGAAAACGTGGGCATTCGAACCTGCAAGTAGGAGCGCACACCATTGCGATTGGTATCTTTGTCGCTCAGCGATGGATTTTTCAGGAAGCGCAGCATCCATTCGGGATCGACACGCGCGCCTTCGGTGAGAAGTTTCGGAGGCAGTTGCTCCTGCGCGTCCTGATAACGAGCCATGGCCATGAGCGATGTTTTCTGACCGGGAATGAGCTGGTGGCAGCCCATGCAGTTATATTTTTTTACCACCCACCAGCCTTCCTGGATGTCGCGGCGATAATCGAGCGGCCGGTATTGGTAGCTAGGAGGAAGAGGGTTTTCCTGGCTGCCCAAGAGAAAAGTTGTAAGATCGCGAACCTGCTCCTTGGTAAGGTGCAGATTCGGCATCTTCAGCTTTTCCAATTCGGGTTTAATTTTTCCCTGGTCCCAGATATTGGGCTCGGCGAGCTTGTGTTCGAAAAAGCCTTTGTGGTCGTACCAGGGCTCTTTGGCGGGGCCTTCGGGGAGACGCGCGAGATCGTCGGCGTCGGTGATCGGCTCGTGGCCGCCGCGCTGCGCAACTTCGGTGAGCAAGGCGAAATCGAGGCGCTCGACAGGCTTGCTGCCTTCGGTGGTCAACTCCGTGCCAATGCGGCCTTCGTCTTCCAGGCCGGAGATTTCATGGCAGCCAGCGCAGCCGAAGTGGCGAATCCAACGCTTGCCCTCGTCCTTGAGATTCGAATCGTCCATGAACGAGGCATCGGAGTACGAAGAGGGTTCCTGTTTTTTCAGCGTGATGAGGTAGCTGGCGACGTCTTCCGCATCCTGGGGAGAGAGCCGCAAGCTCGGCATGACCGTCATGTTCTGGACTTGTAGCTCATGGCCATCGTTCGGACACTTGCTGTGATCGAGATCAAAGACGTAGGGCAAGCCCTTCTTTTTGTAATCCTCAGGACCGATGTCTTTTTTCTCGAGCGGACAGTAGGGGCGCGTGCGCTCGCGGGCGTTATGAACCCAGCGCACCAGATAGTCGTAGTTAGCTTTTTCGCCGACGCGCGTGAGGTTGGCGGCAAAGGTTCCGCCCTGCACTTGATCGCCTTCGCCGATGGAGTGGCAGGCGAGGCAGCCGCGCGTTTCGAATAGTTCTTTTCCGTGCGCGGCGTTGCCAGGCTTATGCTTGGGCAGAGAATCGGTCAGCCCGGACTGCCAGATGTAGGCGGAGATGGCCTTGATCTGGTCGTCGTTCAGGCGGAAGTTGGGCATCTTGGTGGTGGGACGGAAGTCGCTTGGCTTTTTCAGCCACACCGGGATCCAGTTCTTATTCAGCTTGAGGCGAACGTCTTTGAGATTGGGACCGACCTTCTTCATATCTTGAAAAAGGCTCTTGGTAGAGCGATCGAGTTGCACAATGCGGAGGTCAAGCTTGCTGTTGGTGACCTTGAGAGCGACGGCGCGATCGTTGAGGCGGTTAGCCACATCATTGGACTCGGCTTTGTCGGCCTGAGTCATGAGGTCGGCGGCTTGTTTCAAATTGTCTTTCTTTTGTTGGTCGAGCAGCTTGATTTCCTGAGCGATAGAGAGGAGATCCTCAGGTTCCTTGTCATAGCCTTCGTAGCGATGGCAGCCCATGCAGCCGCGCTGGCGGAAGAGATCCTTGCCCTCGCTGAGAGTCCAGCCGACGTCGTTGCTGACGAGCACCATGTCGGCGGAGTGGCAAATCTGGCAGCCCGATTCGTAGTTCTGCGGAGTGAAGATAGGCCAGAGCCAGTGCTCGTAGTTGCCGTGGGCCTTCTCGACACTCGTGGTGGCGCGGCCGTTGCCTTGGTGACAAGGCGAACAGCCAAATTTCTCCGGATCGTGAATCTTGAGAAGGTCAGGCTCAGGATGACTGGTGAAGGCGCGCGCATACTCGTCCGGCTTTTTGCCTTTCAAGGACATGGCCGCCGCGGTGAGTTTTACGGGCTCGCGAATGCTCATGTGGCAGGACTCGCAGCGGTCGACGATATTGGCGCTGTCCTCGCGTTCAAGGTTGGCACTGTGCTCGTTGACATTGATCTGGCGAATTTTCGGCGACCAGGATTCCACGCCATTCTGCAAGCTGGCGAGCTGCGAAGGCGTGAGATTCACCATGTGATCGGTGAGGTAGGAATCCAGCAATGCTTTCTTTTCGTTGACGGGCTTGATGAGTTCGCCGAGTTCAGCGCTGAGCTGGGTGCGCTCGTTTTTGAGATCGTTGTAAGTCTCTTCCAGTTCGTCGAAGTTCTTGAAAGTCTTCCTCTTGCCATCGGGCATTTCGACGGTGCTGGGCTCCGCTTTATACTCTTCGAGGTTTCTCTTCTTGCGATCCTGTGCAGATTTGCTGGTGTCGGTCTCGATGTCATAGGTGGAGGCATTGACATAGGCGCGGCGATCGGTGAAAACGTTTTGAACTGCTAGGATACTGGTGCTTAATTCGCGGAGCTTTTCGTTGATTTCCTTGATGCGCGGCGCAGCACTCTGACTGGCGGCGTCGTAATCCTGTTTGAGTTTCTGGTAGTCGGCGCTGCTCTCGATTTCCTTTTGGGAGACGCTGGACTGAGAACGCGCGGACTTCAAGTACGCCGAATAACGGCCTTTCCATTCTTGTTGGAAAGCTTTCCACGGGCGCTGGCCAAAGTCTTCGTCCCACATCGCCCAGAAGAACGTGGCCATGAGGATGACCATCGAGATGAGGTAAGGCAGCGCGAGCGATTTACTGACAATCGGATCGTTTTCGGGGATGGGCATCTCCGGCACCAGTTCCTCCTAGACGTTAAACCACGGCGTGATCCAGACATACTTAATGTGAAAAAGCAGGCGCAAAAGCATCTTGATGGGCAAAGCCACCATAATGAGGAAAAAGGTCATCAGAATCGAATACTGCAACAAGCTCATGCGCTTGTAGTCTTTGACATTATTGCGCCGGAAGAATGCGTGGACGGCTCCGCCGCCGATGAGAAAGTAGCCGCCGACCACGGCCGCGCCGAAGATGCCTTTGCCCCAATTCGAAGTGATCCCGAAAAGGTCCGGCAAGTCGCGGTTGACTTCATAGATCAAACGGTTGTGATCCCAAGTCTGCCCGGGCCAGAACCACTGCCAACCGGGCCCGCGAATGAAGGTACCGATGAAAATCATGGACACCCAAAGAATGATGAAACCAAAGAGGAAGGTGCCGATTGCAAACTTGCGCTGCTTCCAGGTGTAGTAGCCCGCGCCCAATGGGTTGGTATCTATATAAGGAATGACCATCAGGCCGAAGATGATGAGGGTGGGCATGACGACGCCAGCGATCCACGGGTCGAAATAAACCAGCATTTCCTGCAGACCGAGGAAGTACCAGGGAGCTTTGGCCGGGTTCATGGTGAGGTTGGGGTTGGCCGGCTCTTCGAGCGGGGCGTTCAAGGTGATGGACCAGACCATCAGAATGATGGTGACGATGATGGCGGCGAGAAATTCCACGCGCAATAGAAAGGGCCAGACGTGTACTTCCTTGGCCCAGCCGGGTTTAAAGGGCCAGGCCTTGCGATGATGGGTCTTGGCCAGCGCGGCATCGCCGGCAAGTTGCTCGATCAAGACGTCATTGGCATGCGCTTGCTTCCAGGCGAGATAAATGTAAAACGCGAGCAGCGGAATCATCGCAATGATCGGGACGTTGTCCGCGGCGGAGAGGATTTCCCACAGTTGTTTCCAATCCATGGTTACTTCTTCGCCTCCTTCACTTCGGAGTCGAGCACCACGGGGGCCGGGCCGGAGATACCGCCATCCTTACGCACGCGCCAGAAGTGCAGGACCATGAAAATGGAGGCGATGATGGGAATGCCTATGCAGTGCCAGATGTAGGAGCGGAGAAGCGCGTTGGCGTCCACGATGGAGCCGCCCAGCAGGCCGAAGCGCACGTCGTTGTAGGGAGTCATGCCCAGTTGCGCGCCGAAGGGACCTTCGTGCCCGAGGAGAGGAGTGGCGCGGGCCATGTTTGTGCCCACGGTCACAGCCCAGAAGCCGAGCTGATCATCAGGAAGCAAATACCCGGTGAAGGAGAGCAGCAGCGTCAACACTAGCAGGATTACGCCCACGTTCCAATTGAACTCGCGCGGTTTTTTGTAAGAGCCAGTGAGAAACACCCGGAACATGTGCAGCTCGACGGCGATCACCATCAAGTGCGCGGCCCAGCGATGCATGTTGCGCAACAATTTGCCGAAGGGCACGTCGTGCTCGAGGTAAAGAACGTCGCGGAAGGCCTGCACCTTGCTGGGGTGGTAGTAAAACATCAGCAGCACGCCGGTGAGCGTGAGCACGATGAACAAATAGAAGGTGATGCCACCCATGCCCCAGGTGTAGCTGTAGCGCACCGAGTCGCGATTGATCTTGGCGGGATGCAGATGCAGGAAAACGTTGGAGAGCACGCCTAAGGCGCGATTGCGGGGGGTGTCGTCGTGCTTGTGACGGAAAATGGAAGTGAAAAGCTGGGTCTTGGTGGGCTTCTTCAGCAGTTCGACCTGTTCTTTGGCTTTGGCGGGCAGGTCCGTCTTGAGGGATTCGAGATCCTCCTTGACGCCCGCCTTGAGACGCTCGACCAGGCCAACTGCTTTGCCATTATTTCCGTTCGGCGTTTTCTCTTCGGGCATCGTCTGCTCTCCCGTCCTGTGGCGGCTCGAATTGTTCCTGTTTCTCCCGCGCGCGCGTGGCGCTCGCGCGGCGCGCGCAGCTACACCGGCAAAAATGCTCCCGGATCATTGAATTTGCTCGGTTGCCCCTTGGGCCACTGATAAAGCCGGGAAGTATCAACAATAATCTGGCCATCGGGAGCCAATTCCACGTGCGCGCGATCCATGGGCCGCGGCGCAGGACCCTCAAAGTTGACGCCTTCGCTGTCGTAGCCGCTCCCGTGACAGGGGCACTTGAATTTGTTTTCGCTGGCTTTCCAGTCAGGTGTGCAACCCAGATGCGTGCAGCGAGCGTAGACAACAAATACGCGATCCGGCGTGCGGTCCACCCAGATGCGGTATTTCTGCTGCCACTTAGTATCCACCCCCAAGGCATAGTCCGAGGGATAGCCAATCTTGAAGACGGTGGGAGGTTCGAAGAGAGTGCGAGGAAGGAAAAATTTAAAGAAGGCGATGAACCACGCGCCCAGAAATCCAGTGACCGCGGTCCAAACAAGGCGCCGCCGCCGTTGATTGACTACACTCGGCTCGGGACCGACGGTCGCCAAACCGGCAGCCGCTGCGGCTTTGGACGTACCCACGGCCGGCGTACCAACATACCTGGTGGCATCTCCGCCACCAGCAGCGGATGTCTTCGCTGTTACCGGCTTTGGTTTGGCCGAATCAGTTTCCGGGCCCGCCATGCGATACCTCCTGGATTGCTGGTCCTCGAAAAAAGCCGGCGGCCCCGAAAGCGCCGCCCCTTCCCCCTCTAGGTTGTGGGCCTGTCGGCCGCGACCTGATCGCGGCCGAGAATAATTTGGTCCCGAATTCCACATCGTTTCAAGAACGATTTCGATCTGTCAGCAATGGGGGGAGATAACTGTCCCCAAAAGGCGAAATGTTTTTCGGATGAACTGGAAATACTACAGAGAGAGGGCGCCATCACTGAGAGCGTCCGAGGCCCGCCGGATTGGAAAAGTGTAATACGAAAACATCGCGAGGTCCTCAACATTTCGCTGGACCCCCCAAGAACGAAACGCATATTACTCAAAACAAAAAAATTCGTCAATGCGTCTTTGCGGTCTGCCCTAGAAACGATTTGGAGCTCTTTCGGAAAAGAAGCTCTTCGGCAAAAAAATAGATGAAAGAACCCGCTTGCGCTCAGAAAAAGCTATGATATATTCCACCCGGTTTGTATCCCCCACTTCTCTGATCGCAGGGAATTCGAGCAGGGCCTCAGTGGGGAAGGCCGAGAATCCAACTCGGGGGGCGCGCTGCATGGGCCTCATTCTTCTGGTCATCATCTGGCTGATCACCATCGCCAGCACCTATTTCTTTATCGCCAAGACATGGTGGTTGCCCGCAGGGGCTTCCGCCGCAGCCGCCGGAATCGATCACCACTTCACGACCACGTATGTTCTGATGGGCATCGTGTTTGTGGCTGCGCAGGTTGCCTTGGGATTCCTCGTCTGGAAGTACCGCGACGGTGGATCATCTTCCAAGGCGCAATATTCTCACGGCAACATGAAATTGGAAATTGTCTGGACGGTGCTCACCACCATCCTTTTTGTGGGGCTAAACCTGGCGAGCAGCTCGATTTGGGCATCGGAACGGTTCCGCCCGGCAGAAGCGAATGCCGTGCGCGTGGAAGTGACGGGGATGCAGTTCGCCTGGTATTTCCGCTACCCCGGACCGGATGACAAGTTTGGCGCAACGAACCCGGAGCTTGAAGATGCCTCGGCCGGTGGCGAAGCAGCTCTTGGTCTCGACACAAAAGACCCCGCGTCAAAGGACGATGTCGTGACAGGTACGATGGTGGTGCCGGTGAACCGCGAGATCGAAGTGATCTTGCGAGCGCACGACGTCATACATAGTTTCTTTATTCCGAGCATGCGCTTCAAGCAGGACGCGGTGCCCGGGCTAGCGATCCATATGCATTTCACGGCGATACAAACGGGAGAGTATGAAATTCTCTGCGCCGAGCTTTGCGGGCTCGGTCATTACAAGATGCACG
>DASSXG010000120.1:0-81720 GCA_035704085.1 Candidatus Acidiferrum sp.
CTTCAACCCAGCAAACGGGACATTTGCGGCCACCGGGCCCATGAGCGCTCAGCGCGAATTTGCACGAGACGTTCTCCTGCCCAACGGGAACCCCCTGGTTTCTGGCGGTGACGACGGCGTAACCACCTCCTCCAGCCAGGAGATCTACTACAGCACTGCGGCTTCTGCGCCCTTGGTGATTACCATCGGTTCGGTTCCGAACGGTTTTGTTGGCCAGCCCTATGTTCAGCTGTTCCTCGAAAGAGGCGGAGTGGGATCGCTGACGTGGTCTCTCGCCTCCGGCTCACTACCTCCCGGTCTCACTTTAAGCCCGGGCGGAATTCTGTCTGGCTCACCGACCACAACGGGTTCCTTCTCGTTTACCGTGAGCGTGACCGACGGCAGCACGCCACCCAAGACCGTCAGCGCGAATTTCACACTCACCGTCAATACCTTACCGCTGACGTTCACGGCGTCCACAGTGCCCACGGCGGTAGCGGGCAAGCCGTACGTGCAGGCTCTGCCGGTGGTTGGCGGTACGCAGCCGTATAACGGCACCGTGACGAGCGGAACGCTTCCGCCAGGGTTGTCGCTCGTGGGCAATTTGTTGAATGGCACACCGTCGGGCACGGGAAACTTCGCATTTACGGTGACCGTCACGGATTCGTCGACCCCGACGCA
Organism: Candidatus Acidiferrum sp.; assembly: GCA_035704085.1. GTDB lineage: Bacteria > Acidobacteriota > Terriglobia > Acidiferrales > UBA7541 > Acidiferrum. The sequence continues at coordinate 661 of DASSXG010000120.1, forward strand.
AACCGCCACACAGACGTTGACCATGTCGGTCAACACGCTGGTGATCACCACGACGGTTCTTCCCAGCGGGATTGTCGGCGTGCCGTACAACGCGGCAATCAACACAGCTGGTGGGACGTTACCGTTGTCGTTTTCGTTGACCACTGCCGCGTTTCCGCCAGGACTATTGATCCAGCAACCGGCGCCGGCTTCATCCAGCGGCGCGCTGGCTGGTACGCCGACTCTTGCGGGCACGTACTTCTTCACTGAATCGGTAGTGGATAGCTCAAGCCAGGCGCAAACCGCCACGCAAAATTACGTGGTCACCATTTCGCCTGTGGGCACGCCTGCGCCGGCGAGCGTAACGCTTGTCAGCCAACCACAGAATTCCGTGGGCGGGCAGACGCTTGCGGGCAGCCCGATCGTTGTACGTGTAGCGGACTCAATGAACACCGCAATCGCGGGCGTGACCGTGGCGATGAGCCTCAACGGCGCGCCGCCCTGCGCCGCTGCTACCCTCGGCGGCACGCTCAGCGCGGTGACCGACGCCAGCGGCAACGCCACGTTCTCTAATCTCTCGATTGACCGCGGCCAGTTTGGCTATACGCTGCTCGCCAGCGCGGGAAGCGCGTCAGCCGTTTCTTCGCCTTTCAACGTGCAGGGATTCTGTAACTCAGCGAATCTTTTAACGCAACGCGAATTTCACACCCAGATCTTGTTGGGAACAGGCAAAGTGCTAATTGCCGGAGGCATAGACAACCTTAATAATGCAGTGAATACTGCCGAACTATATGACCCGGCAACTGGAACGACATCGTCTACGGGCAACCCGCCGATGGGCAACCTCTTTGACACCAATGGCCGCTTCGGACACATCAGTGTATTGTTACCAAATGGAATGGTTCTCCTCGCCGGCGGCTCCGACAATGTAACTAATGTCCTTTTCACTGCGGAACTCTACGACCCCGCCACGGGAACATTTTCTTCAACCGGGAGCATGGCACATCCGCGGTATCTGGCCGAGGCCGTCTTACTGGCGGATGGCCGGGTCCTGGTCGCCGGCGGAAACACTTCGAGCATCGGAACCAACACGGCCGAAATCTACGATCCCGCCACAGGCCAGTGGACTCCAACGGGCAACATGACCCAGGGGCGCATACGCCACAGGATGACTCTCCTGCCGAATGGCAGAGTCCTGGTCACCGGTGGACGAGACGCCCCCGCGAATTTCTTCGGGCTCTCCAGCGCGGAGCTTTTTGATCCCTTTGCCAATCAAGGCGTCGGCGCCTTCACCGCAATTGGAAACATGAACAGCGTCCGCTTCGTGCACGGACAGTCGCTTTTGTCCAACGGTACCGTTCTGGTCGCGGGGGGCTTTGACAATACGTTTGCATCGGTCACGAGCGCCGAGATTTTCGATCCCGCCACAAACCTCTTCACCCTGACGGGCAACATGAACATAGCGCGTTCCCGCCTGTCCTCCACGCTCATTCCAGACGGCAGCGTTCTGGAAACCGGTGGCATTGATAGCGTCAACGGGTTTACAGCACCCGCTCCGGCGGAACTCTACCTGCCCACCGCCGGTTCGTTTGCGCTCACCGGGTCCATGACCACCGGCCGTGAACTGGCAGGGGCAACACTGCTGCCCAATGGCAACGTGCTGGTTTCCGGAGGTGACGACGCGGTCAATGTGCTACAGAGCACAGAGGTGTACTACAACACCGCGCCCATAACGCCCATCCAAATCACAGCCACCAGCGTTCCGAATGCCTTTGTCGGCCAGCCTTACGTTGCTACCGCTCTCGAACAGAACGGAACGGGACTAATAACTTGGTCCACCGTTTCCGGATCCCTGCCTCCGGGGCTCAAAGGCAACACCATCGGCACGTACGGAACCGTATCTGGAACGCCCACCACAGCGGGCTCCTTCACGTTCACCGCGCAAGTGACCGACGGCCACACCGTGGCAACGAGGTCTTTCACCATCAACGTGTCGGTTGCCACGCTTGCGTTCACTTCCAACACTATGCTCACGGGAGGCACAGGAAGGGTGTATAGCCAGCCCCTGCCGGTTACAGGGGGTACGCCGCCCTATACGGCCACTGTGACCAGCGGCACGGTGCCGCCGGGTTTGACGCTGAGCAGCAACGGGGTGCTGAGCGGAACACCGAGTTCCGCGGGTTCGTTCACGTTTACGGCGAGCGTCAGCGATTCTTCCTCGCCGGTTCAGACCGCGACGCAGACATTGACGATTGCCGTCAACACCTTATTCATTACCACCACTGCCCTTCCAAGCGGCATCGTGGGAGTCACATACAACGCCGTCATTAGCACGAGCGGTGGAACTTTGCCGCTGTCTTTCTCGGCAGCAGCTTTCCCGCCAGGGCTGACCATTCAGCGGCCCGCGGCGAATTCGCAAAACGGCGCGCTTGCGGGCATGCCCACCACGGCGGGTCACTTCACCTTCTACGAAACAGTGACAGATTCCTCGAGCCCAGTGCAGACAGCGACGCAGTACTACACCATGGACGTTTTTCCTGTTGGGACGCCAGTTCCCGCGACCGTTATCTTCCCTCCAGCCGGGCAACCACAAAACTCGATTGGTGGCCAGATTATTAGCGGCTTAGCGCCTGGGTCTCCTGTCCGCGTGATCGTTACCGACGCTGCCAACGCGCGCGTCCCGTTCGCCTCGGTGGCAATCAGCTTCAACGGGGCGCCACGCTGCACGACCGCCGTTCTCAGTGGTACGTTAACTGCCATCGCCAACGCCAATGGCGTCGCGGTTTTCCCGGACCTGTCAATCGACCGCGGCCAGATCGGCTACACGTTGCTTGCAAGCGCCGGCAGCGCTTCCGCAGTTTCCCAGCCGTTTACCGTCAACGGCTTCTGCGGGACCGGAACAATGGCGACCGCACGCGAGCTACAGGCGCAGGTGACTCTAGGAAATGGCATGGTTTTGGTTGCCGGTGGTGAAGACAATAGCGGCAACGCGCTGAGCTCGGCCGAACTTTATAGCCCCGCAACCGGCACATTTTCAGCTACCGGGAACTTGACCGCTTCCAACGGGCGCGATCACCCTGCCAACGTCCTGCTTCCCAACGGCAAAGTGCTTTTGGCTGGCGGGCGCGACAACGTCACGGGCTCTCTTGCCACTGCAGAGCTCTATGACCCATCGGTTGGTACCTTCGCGGCGACCGGAAGCATGGCACAAGCTAGAGATCTACCGACCGGCGTCCTCTTGGGAAATGGGAAAGTCCTTGTGAGCGGTGGTTCTAATACGGGCGTAATTCTGAATAGCGCCGAAATCTATGACTCCACGACTGGCTTGTTCACTCCAACGGGCGCAATGAATCAGGCACGCACCGGTCATACGATGACCTTGTTACCGAACGGCAGTGTCCTCGTCGCCGGCGGGTTTGTGGGGAACACCGTCTCTGGCTTTACCTCCCTTGCGAGTGCTGAGATTTTCGATCCCAGCGCGAACAACGGCGTCGGGGCATTCACAGCCATCGGTAACATGAACAGCGCCCGAATTGGGGCTACGGCTACTCTGCTTCCCAATGGCACGGTTCTCATCGCCGGAGGAATCGCATTCACCGGCGGTCAAACAGGCACGGCCCTTTCCAGCGCGGAAATTTTGAATCCAGCCACAAGACTCTTTAGTCCAACGACGGGTAGCATGACCATTTCACGGGGTCTCCATTCCGCCACGTTGCTTCCTGATGGGACTGTACTCATTGCAGGCGGCGCGGACAGTTTCACACCTACTGCTATTCCAGTTGGCTCCGGCTCGACCGTGAGGCAGACGGCGGAAATCTATACGCCCGGGAATGTTGGCCAGTTTACTCCGACAGGATTCTTGAGCACGCCCCGTTCGGGTGTGGATGCAAGCCTCCTAGCGAATGGGAATGCCTTGCTTGCCGGGGGGTTCGACGCCGTCACTGCTACAGCGGAAACTTATTACAGCACCGCGGCGCTGGCGCCACTTCAGGTGACCACACCGACGACCGCGCCTGCCAGGACGACTTTTTTCACCACCCCCGCGTTATTTGCAGCGGCGGCGTCTGGCGCTACGACTACGGGCTTCAACGGAATCATTCCAGCAGGCGCAACGTTCGCGGGCTTCAATCCGCTGGTTGTCAACGGAATCACGTTCTCGACTCCGCTGTCCACGTCCGGGGTGAACGTCAACGTCACGAGGGCCTCGTTCTACACGCCAAATGTTTATCCCGCGGATTTCATTACGAATTCTGTCATTCCGGCAACGGGCCAGCCCAGCGCCAACAACACGCTAACTATCACGCTTCCTGCGGCGACGAGAGCGTTCGCCATGGATTTCGGCGGCCTCGGCTTCCGGGGCGCGAGCACTGCCACGATTACGCTCTCGAACGGCTTCGTCCTGCCGCTCTCGAGCCTGCCAACCGCCGGACACACGCAGTTCCGCGGATTCGTCTCTACCACTCCGTTCAACACCATCACCTTCAGCACTGTGAATGATGACTTCGTTGTTGAGGATGTCCTGGTGGCGAACGCCGACATAACGCTTCCGAGCGCTGTCACTGGCGTGCCCTATACGCAAATGCTCCTCGAGCACGGAGGAGTCGGTGTGGTTACTTGGACGCTCGCAAGCGGCGCGCTTCCGACGGGCATCACGCTAAGCCCCAACGGCGTTTTGCAGGGAACTCCAACCGCTGTCGGCACGTTCACTTTCACTGTGAACGTAGTTGACAGCAGCACGCCGGCGAAAACAACGAGCGCGACGTTTATCCTCAGTGTTAACGCCCCAGCGCCCGTGATCACGGGTGTGACTCCGACACCGCTACCTGCGCCCACGACTGCCGGCGTTTCCTTCACGGGAACCTTCGTGATTTCCGGCCAAAATTTCCAGGGCGCTGTCGTTACCACGGATGGACCGCTGTTGCTGACAGGAAGCGCGACGGTCAATGCCAATGGCACGAGCATCTCCCAAGGGTATTTGATCGGGTGCTGCGCGCCTCAACAAGGCCAAGTATTCCATCTCTTCGTCAACACGCCCGGGGGCTCAGCTAGCGTCACGGACACCATTGCGCTCACTCCACCGCTGGCGATTACGACGACGACTTTGCCCAACGGCACCGTGGGCACGCCGTACGCGTTCGGGATCAGCAGCAGCGGCGGCTTGCAACCCGTATCGTTCTCGGTCACGAGCGGCACACTGCCTACCGGCCTGACGCTTGCCAGCAACGGCAGCATTACAGGCACGCCGACAGCCGCGGGCCTGTTCACGTTTACCATTACCGCAACAGACAGCTCCTCCGCGCCGCAAACGGCGTCACAGTCCTACACGGTGACGATCGCGCCGCCGGTTCAGGTTCCCGCCACGGTCACTTTCGTCACGCAGCCGCAAAATTCCATCGAAGGACAGGTCCTGACAGGATCGGCGGTACAAGTTCTCGTCACCGACGCCACAAGTGCTCCCATCCCCAATGTGCCGGTGAACATCGGGTTCAGCGGCACTGCTCCCTGCGCGGCAGCAACCCTTGGCGGCACACTCACGCAGAACACGGACGCGACCGGAACCGCCTCGTTCACGAATCTCATTCTCAACCGCGGAGGATTCGGCTACTCGCTCGCCGCCACCGCGGGCACTATCACCGCCACTTCAAATGTGTTCAACGTTGAAGGCTTCTGCGATACCGGCAGTCTCGCTACAGGGCGTCTGCTCCATAGCAGTGTCGCCCTGCCGAACGGCACGGTCTTGATTGCGGGAGGAAGATCGTCCTTTAGCACTGCCGCGCTGTCCAGCGCCGAACTCTATAATCCCATTAATCATTCATTTGCCTCGGTTGGCAACATGAACGTTGCGCGCGCCCAATTCACCCTGACATTGCTCCCGAACGGGCTCGTCCTGGTCGCCGGCGGTTTGGGTGGTCCTGAACTCTCGAGCGCCGAACTGTTCGACCCGACAACCAATATCTTCACCCTGCTTTCGTCTTCCATGGTCGTTGCTCGGGGCGGACATGTCGCAACGCTACTATCAAGCGGAAAAGTCTTAATTACTGGCGGCATTACTACCGGTGGCCTGCCCGTCGCGAGTGCCGAGCTGTTCGATCCCGTCACTAACACTTTTACAGCCACCAGCCAGCCGATGACGACTGCCCGATACTTGCATCAAGCAAGCCTACTCCCCAACGGGCAGGTTCTGCTCACCGGCGGATTGAGTGCCCTTCCTAGTAACGTGCTGTCGTCCGCCGAACTGTATGACCCCATCGCCAATACCTTCAGCGCGACCGGAAGCATGGCCACGCCGAGATACGAGCACGCCTCTTCCTTGCTGTTCACAGGAAACGTACTCGTGGCCACGGGGTTCACAGGGAGCCCAACGGTTCCCATAACCTCTACCGGCACCGCCGAAGTCTATGATGTTTCGACGGGCACGTTCAGCTCCACGGGGAGTGCAACCAAAGGTCCGCTCGGCGGTTTCTTCAGCTCCGTTCCCGTTCTCCCGGATGGATCTATCTTCCTCGACACTGACGGGACAAACGCACAAATCTACGGTGCGGCAACGGGAACCTTCCGCGTGTCTGCAAACATGAGCACTTTCCAGGCGGAACCGCAGACCGCCCTCTTGCCTGACGGAACCGTCTTGGTCGCCGCTGGCTCGGATGCCAGTGGCACTGGCGTTCCAAATGCTGAGGTCTTCTATCCACAGTTGACGCCCGGCATCAATATCACTGTGACGCTCTTGCCGAACGCCACGCAGAACCAGCCGTATATACAGCAGCTTCTGGAGAAGGGTGGCGTTGGCACTCTCACCTGGATTCTGGCTTCGGGCTCGAACCCGTTGCCATCGGGTATTACGCTGAGTTCGGGCGGGCTGCTCTCCGGCACGCCGACGCAGTTCGGCGGCTTCGCATTCACCGTACAAGTTACGGATAGCGCCGTTCCTCCGAAGACTGCGTCGTTCACTTACGCGCTTGTCGTCCTTCCACAGTTCCAGTTTTTCCCATTGCAAATGGCGACGGCGCTCTCTGGCACGCCGTACACGGGCAATCTCCCATTGGTCGGTGGAACTCTGCCATACACATCCATGTTGACGGCCGGAACGCTGCCCGCGGGTCTCACTTTTACAAACGGCACCGTTAGCGGTACGACGACCGCTCTCGGTACTTACACGCTTACATTCCAGGCAACGGATTCGTCCGTGCCTCCACGATCGGCTACCGGCACGCTCACACTTCCTGTCACAACTCCGCTTGCCATCACAACAACTACGCTTCCCAACGGTTCCCTGGGCGCTTCTTATAGCGCGCCCATCGCTACCACCGGCGGTTTTGGGACGATTGTTCTTTCTCCCACCGCGGGCAATTTCCCGCCTGGTCTCATTCCCGCGATCCAAGGCGCGCTCAGCGGGATTCCTACCGCTACTGGCACGTTTACTTTCACCTTGACGGCTGTCGATCAATCCATTCCGCCCCAGACGGCCTCCATGAGCTATACCGTAACTATCTCTACCTCCGTTTCTCCCATCACCCTTTCACCTAACCCGCTGAATCTGTTCGCCAATAACGTCGGCACGATGACCGCGACGTTGAGTTCACCGGCGGGCGCGAACGGTCAGGTGATTAATCTCGCGAGTAGCAACACCAGTGTCGCCTCCGTTCCTGCGAACGTAACTGTTCCAGCCTCCTCTAGCAGCGCGACTTTCCAGGTCACCGCTGGGCCAACCGCGAACAGCGCTACCATTACCGCCTCCGCTCCCGGACTCACCTCCGGAACTGCAAGCGTTGTCGTGGCCACAAGGCCCATGTCTTTGGCCACGGACGGCCCGTTACTGGCCATCAACCGCAGCTTCAACGCCACCGTTACGCTCGCGCAGCCCGCCGCTCCTGGGGGAGTTACCGTGACGCTTGCCGCAAATCCATCGGGCCTCGTTTCCATTTCACCGGCCAGTCAGACGATTTCCGCTGGCCAGACGACTGCGGTCTTCAGCCTGACAGCAGGATCTAGCGCGGGTGGCGTCCTCCTGACCGCCTCCGCCTCGGGCTTCACAAACGCCACCGCTCCGCTGACTGTCACCACCGCGGTCATAAGTCTACAGACCGGTGTGACGGTAGCTCCCGGCCAGTCCGTAAGTATGGCTCTAAGTTTGTCGCAACCCGCGCCCGTGGGCGGTTTGACTGTAAATCTCACCAGCAGCGCCCCGGCCAACGCCACGATCACTCCAAGCGTTTTCATTCCTGGAGGTGCGCAGACACCCAGCGCGAACCCGCAGATTACCGGCGTCCTGATTGGCTCGACCAATGTCACGGCAACGGCGATCGGTTTTGGTCCAGACTCGGCGCCTGTCAGCGTCACTGTGACGGCTACTCTTAGCCCCAATACCGTCACTGTCATCGCAAGCGGCGGGACCAAGACCGTTACACTCACTATTTCCGCACCCGCGCCAGCCGGAGGGATCGCGTTCACTCTATTGACCGATAGTCCTTCGACCGCTACGGCTCCAGCTCAGGCGACAGTTATCCAAGGAGCGACCTCGGTTCAATTCCTGGTAACCGGCGTTACGGCTGCCACTACGACGCTCCGTGCCGATTCCCCAGGCATCACAGAAGCGACAGCCACGGTTAACGTCACGCCAGCGCCGCCAATTAGCCTCGGATCACTCACCATCGGCCAGAATCTTCAGTCCCTAACAAATATTTTCCTTGGCGCGGCGGCTCCTTTGGGAGGCATCACGGTCACCGTTACTAGCGCTGACCAAACAAAGGTCCTTCTGTCGCAGACGGGGAAGGACGCCGGCAACGTCACGCAGCAGTACACGGTTGGGGCGGGAAATTCTTTCGTTGGAACGCTCTTCGTCTACGCATTGCAGGGTTCGGGCACTGTCCAAGTCACCGCAACCGCTCCAGGATATGCGGCGGGTAGTGGCACCATGACTTTGGATCCGTCGGGTTTCATCATCAACAGTCCCGGCGCCATCAACACTACGACATTCTCCGGACCCACGCAGGTTCAGGTGACCCCCGCAGCTCTGAGTCCGGGAACCCTAAACTGGGCAGGGAATCAGCCGCTGCGACCCGGTATCGGCCCCTTCAGCGTTCCCGTTTCCCTCGCTATCAGCTCGGTGGGAGCTCTCACGCCCAGCACGCTCACTTTTAACGGTGGGGATAGCTTTCAGAACACCTCCTTCCAGCCATCCACTACGGCCGGGAACACCACGCTCAACCTTGGCGCGCAGCCCGCCGGGTTTAGCACGCCGTCCAATTTCCAGCAGATTTCCGTCGCGGTGAGTCTGCCCACGATCTCTTTGGGGAACCTTCAGATCGGAAATAATCTGCATAGCGCCACGAATGTTTTTCTTGCCGTTACACCTCCGAGTGCGGTGAGCGTGACACTGACGACAGATCCGACGAAGGCCTTGCTGTCCCTTACGGGAACCGATGCAGGCAGCTCCACCGTGACTTTCAACAATGTGACTTCGTCGTTCGTGGGCACGCTGCACGTCTACGCAGTGCAAGGAACAGGCACTGCTCAAATCTCCGCCAATGCGCCAGGATACGCGACGGGCACGAGCACCATAACTCTGCAGCCGTCGGGTTTCATCATCAATAGTCCCGGCGCCATCAACACCACGACATTCTCCGGACCTACGCAGGTCCAGGTGACCCCGGCGGTTCTGGCGCCGGGAACCTTGAACTGGGCAGGGAATCAGCCGCTGCGACCTGGGATCGGTCCGTTCAACATCTCTATCTTGATCACGGGTGGGATCCCGGGAACCTTGACGCCAACGACACTCACGTTCAACGGCGGCGACAGTTTCCAGAACACCTCGTTCCAGCCATCCAATGCCGGGAACGCCAATGTCACGCTTGGCGCACAGCCTGCCGGTTTCAGTGCCTCTTCTAATTTTCAGCAAATTCCCGTTGCCGTGACTGCGCCCTCGATCTCCCTCGGAAACCTCACGATCGGAAATAATTTGCAGAGCCTCACGAATGTTTTTCTTGGGGCGAGGCCTCCGAGTCCGGTAACTGTGACACTGACGACAGATCCGACGAAGGCCTTGCTGTCCTTGACGGGAACGGATGCCGGTAGCTCGACCGTAAGCTTTACAAATGTTTCCTCCACATTTGTCGGCACGCTGCACGTCTACGCAGTGCAAGGGACAGGCACTGCTCAAATCTCCGCCAATGCGCCAGGATATGCGACGGGCACGAGCACCATAACTCTGCAGCCGTCGGGTTTCATCATCAACAGTCCCGGCGCCATCAACACCACGACATTCTCCGGACCCACGCAGGTCCAGGTGACTTCCGCACTTCTGACTCCAGGAACCTTAACTTGGGCCGGGAACCAGCCCTTGCGGCCCGGGATTGGCCCCTTCAACATTTCCTTGGCCCTCACTGGGGCTACCCCCGGAACCTTGATGCCCACGACGCTCACGTTCAACGGCGGAGACAGCTTCCAGAACAGTTCGTTTCAGCCATCCAACGCCGGGAGCGCCACCATCAATCTCGGCGCGCAGCCCGCCGGGTTTAGCACCTCTGCCAATTTCCAGCAGATTCCCGTGGCCGTGACTGCTCCTGCGATCAATGTGGCTTCAAACGTCAGTGTCGGCCTGAATTTGCAAGTAAGCGTGAATGTCTTCCTGCAGAGTGTTCCACCCAACCCTGTAACTCTGACAATTACCAGTCCAAATTCATCCATCGCTACGGTTACCACTAATCCGGCGGTCGCTGGAGGCGCCACTGCCACATTCACGAACGTGACCAGCACATTTGTCGGGACACTTACGATTCAGGGTATCTCGCAGAATACAACGCAGCTCAAACTCCAGGCGCCGGGCTATTCGGATGCGTTTGTCAATGTCACCGTAAATCCGTCCGGCTTCATCATAAACACGCCCAGCAACTTCACAGCGAGCGTCGGCTCCAACAGGCTCATCCAAATCACTCCCGCGATGTTGGACCCCAGTACGCTCAACTTTGCAGGAAACCAGACGTTGCGGGCTGGATTCGCCGTGAACGTCAGTGTAAACAGTTCCGACGCTACCGTGGGGACAATCTCGACCAGCCCAGTGGCGTTTACCGGGAATTCGACTTTTGTAAACACTACCTTCCAGGCCCTTAAGGCCGGCTCCACTTTTATTTCCGTGGTCCCGCCGACGGGATTCAGCCTGCCTGGCAACTTCCAGCAGATCCTCGCAACGGTTCAGTGATTGGGCAGGGGATCGGGATCAACGGATGATTTGATTCAGTGATAGTTTTCCAGATGACGGCGGGCACCGGTGATCATTGGATCTCCCGCGCCTTTGGATTTGATGGCCAGGAACTGTTTGAAATACTCCGCGGCCCTGGCGTTTTTCAATCCTTCGTGCGCCAGCCCCTGATAGTAAAGCACCGGAGGATAGAGGTAGAAACTCGGCACATCATCGAGGAACACCGCCGCGGCTTCGCCGCGTCTCTTCATGCAAGCGTCAAATTCCGACGTGGCCTCGGAAAACGCCCCACTATCGAGATAAGCCCTGCCTAGATCAAAGTGCACCAGCCAGGCGTCGGCTAACTTTTCCGCTTGCTGAAAAATCTGCAGCGCTTCTTGGGCGTTCCCGTTTTTCAACGCCAGTTCTCCCTGAATCAACTTGCCATAGGCCTGAGGATCGGCGGAAAGCTGCGAACTCAGTTCCGAAGCCAGGTTCATCGACTTCGCGGATTGGCCTAACGCTGCCTCGGCGCGCCCTGCCAAATACAAAGTACTCGGTACCCGGTTGAGTGCCCGCGCTCTTTCCGTAGCGGCCATCGCCCGCAGCAGGTCGCCCTGCATAAGGTAGGCATAGGCCAGGTAATTCAACTTGAGGGCACTCGCCTCCGCGTTTTTATTCGTTTGATCGTTCGCGATGCCTCTTTCCAGGATTTCTATCGCATCTTTCAGCCGGCCCTCGTACAACGCGATATCGGCAAGTCCCGTGGCTGATGAACTGGCCCCGCGCGCGCTGATTGGACGCATTTTTTCGTACGCGGCGGTAGCCTCGGCAATTTTCCCCTGTCCGAACCACCCCATGGCCAGCGCGCCGAGTCCGCTGACGGATTTGGGATTCTGCTTCAGGACTTCTTGCGCATCTTTCACAGCATTCGCAAAATCGCCGTCATACGATTCATAAAGCGAGAGGTTGGTTCGCTGCATCAACCCCCGCGGATTGATTTCCACGTCACGCCGCTCGACTTCTACTGCCTTGTCCATCTCGCGAAGGTAGAAATGGGAAATAGCGAGATTCGAATGCGCCGCATCATCGTACGGGTAGAGTTTTAGCAGCGCTTCGTATTCCTCGATCGCTTTTCTCGGCTCGCGCTGCATGATGTAGTAGCTAGCGCGCGTCCGGTATTTTTCCCTGTCCGTCATCCGGTCGATATGCGTCATCGCTTCTTGAAAATACTTCGCCGCATCGTCATGTCTTCCCAGATTGAGACTCGCGACGGCATACCCTGCATACGCCCGGCCCATATTCGGATCGAGCTTGATGGCTTGCTCGAAGTGTGGAAGGGCTTCTTCCCACCTGCCGTCCCATTGCAGGTTTTGCGCCTCGGCGTATTCGTGCACGGCTTCGACGGAATCGGCGGTAAAAGTTTCCTGCGCCGATAGCTTCAAAGATTCCGGCGTCGTGTCGCCCAACACGCTTCTAATTCCCGCCGCCAGCTTTCCCACCGCCGAGAACACGTTTTGCTTGCTTACCCTTGAATCCTTACTGTTAATGGTATTCCCGGTGATGCCGTCAACTGCCTTTATCCGGATGGCGTATTCATCTCTTTCTTTATCAATTGAACCGACGACGATCACGTCAATTCCTTCACGGGTAGCGACGAGGCGTGCGGCTGCCTCATCAACCATTGCCGCACCAGGACGCAGTTGTGCCGCCAGCTTGCGAGCCGTGCTCCGAGGGAAACTTTCTATGAAAGGCGATCCCTCAAGGCCGATAATGAAGGCTGGCTCGAGGGTCTCGTCGAAGACAGACTCCGCCGTATTGTTTGAAAAGTCGGCTACCAGCACCGATACCTCCTTATGGGTTACCGGTCTTGAAGCGAGCAGCTTCTGACGGAAAATGAAAGCGCCCGCCGACACCGCGATGACTACTCCAATCGCTCCTGCTCCGAATTTCCAGCGCGCCGATCTGTTGTCCGCGACAATGACCCGCGTTCCTTCTCGCGGCCCCAGCCACGCCCCCAGATCCTGGAGAATCTCTCTTGCTCTCCCGTAGCGCTTCGCCTTGTCGATTTCCAGGCAGCGCACCGCGATGTCGCTCAGCGGTTTCGGGATTTCAGAAACCAACTCAATCGGTGGCCGCGCGCGTTCCGTCATCCGTTCAAAAAAGGAGGACGTCTTCGTCGCGGCTTTGAATGGCGAGTTGCCTGTAAGCAGTTCATACAGGATGATTCCCAGAGAAAAGAGATCGGAGCGCGCATCCACTGTTTCTCCGCACGCCTGCTCGGGCGACATGTACTGCGGGGTGCCCACCAGCGCCCCCGGCTGTGTCACTCCTGCGGTCTCCAGACCGCGGGCGATTCCAAAGTCCATCACTGTAACTTTGCCTTGCGGATCCACCATGATGTTCTGCGGCTTCAAGTCGCGGTGAATCACGCCTTCGGAATGCGCCGCTTCCAGCGCCTCGCACACTTGCTCGATGATTCTTCCAGCCTCCTCCGGAGCAAACTTGCCCTTCGCCTGAAGCAGGCTTCGCAAGTCCTGCCCCTCGATGAAATCCATGCTGATGAACTTGATTCCGTCGGCTTCGCCCAAATCGTGAATTCGAATGACATGGCGGTGGGTTACTTGGCGGGCAAGGATCAATTCTTGTTTGAAACGTTGTAACGTTTGAGCATTCTGCGCAAGTTCCGGCCGGATGATCTTCAGAGCCACCACGCGATCCAGTTCACGGTCCCGGGCCTGGAAGACTCTTCCCATTCCTCCTTCGCCGAGCTGCCGAAGGATTTCGAACCGTCCCCCCAGCAGGCTCCCGGCTCTAAACTCCCCATAAGCCGTTGTTCCGCCCTCGGCATGCGTTCGAACGCGCTGCTGCCCGTATTCAGTTTCGTCTCCCATGATGGTCTGTTCTGCCGCGGGAGCTGCGGCGGGGCCGCTCCCGCTGGCAGGAATGCCGGGGTTGCGCACGGGAAGACGGGTGCCGCATTTCACGCAAACTTCTGAATTTGCCGGGGATGTCGATCCACAATGAGGGCAGTGCATAGCCGTCCCTGTTTACGGACTAATTTAGCGGACGATACACCATCACCAGGAAGGTTCAAAGCAGGAAAGGTTGGCAACCCAAACTATTCCTGACAGCCAGAAAATCACGCGGGAGCACATGGATATTCGGCAGCAGCAGTGCCCCGACTGAGGATCTTCATCTGCGCAAATCAGGGGGGCGAAACAATTCAGCGGGCGAAATTGCGAAGCAACGGGTACACTTACGGCAAACACGGAGTGGGGCAGTAGAAAATGGCTTGCTGACGAGGAAAAAATGAAGCATTTGATGATGTGGACTGCTTTCACGGGAGTTTTGCTCATGACGACGCCGGTGCAGATTGACGCGCTGCCAAATCAGGGTTCCACAATGAAGAAGGCGTTCGGGAAAACTCCCGACGGGCAAGCGGTCGAGCTATACGTCCTGACGAATCGGGGAGGAATGGAGGCGACGATCACCACGTTTGGCGGAGCGATTGTTTCTCTGAAGGTGCCGGATCGCGACGGAAAACTTGCGGACGTGGTGCTCGGTTACGATACGCTCGACGGCTACGTGAATGATAAGAGTAGCTTCGGACCAATCATTGGCCGCTATGCAAACCGCATCGGCCACGCCCAATTCACGCTCGATGGCAAAACGTACAATCTCGCGAAAAACAACGGGGAGAACAGCCTGCACGGCGGCGTCAAGGGCTTCAGCAAACAGGTGTGGGCCGCGAAACAAATCACTGCGAAAGACGGCCAATCGGTCGAGCTCTCTTATATAAGCAAAGATGGCGAGGAAGGTTTTCCGGGAAATCTGAAAGTTAGCGTAATTTACACGCTTACGGACGCAAACGCATTGAGAATGGAGTACTCCGCGACCACCGATAAAAAAACCGTCGTGAACCTGACGAATCATTCCTATTTCAACCTCGCGGGCGAAGGTTCAGGAGATGTTCTCATCACGAAGTTCACGATCGAGGCGGACAAATTTACGCCCGTGGATGCCGGCTTAATCCCTACTGGCGAGCTACGCGACGTGCAGGGCACCCCGTTTGACTTTCGCAAGGCCACTGCCATCGGCGCGCGCATCCATCAGGACGACGAGCAGTTGAAACTCGGACACGGTTACGACCACAATTTTGTGATCCGCGGTGGCGGCGGTGGCTCGGCTGTGCTGGCTGCGCGAGCCGTCGATCCCTCCAGCGGCCGCGTGCTGGAAGTATGGACCACGGAGCCGGGCGTTCAACTCTACACCGGAAACTTTCTGGACGGCACGACTGCTGGCAAGGCCGGCAAAACTTACGCGCCTCGCACTGCATTTTGTCTCGAAACGCAGCATTATCCCGACTCGCCGAACAAACCTAGCTTCCCGTCCGTGGTGCTGAACCCCGCCGAGCGCTACCACACTGTCACCACCTACAAGTTCTCCGTCGAGAAGTAACCGGCCGCTGCCCAGAGCCCTGCGTCATAGAAGGACCAGGCCGCGGCGGATCCCGAGCGAGACGGCTTCGGTGCGGCTAGTTGCGCCGAGCTTGCCCAGGATGGACGCAACATGAAACTTGACGGTGTGCTCGGAGATGCCCATCTTGGCGGCGATTTCTTTGTTGCCGAGGCCGCTGGCGAGCATCTGGAGAACTTCGCTTTCTCGTGGCGTGAGAGGTTCGGCGAGCTGGTCCAAAGGACGCGGCGCTGCGAAAACGACGGGGATTGCGGAATTGAAATGGGCGGAATGCAGCACCACAAGCCCACTGGCCGCCGCTTGCAGAGCGGCTGCGAGCTGGTCCGGAGAAATGTCGCTGGGCAACACTGCGCTAATACCCGCGCGGAGCGCCTTCGCCGAAGCAGCGGGAGGCGCTGCTTCAGCAAGAAGAACCACGCTGACATCCGCCGGTAAGCCCGAGGCGATAACCGAATCCAGGAGCGGCTCGAATGGCTCGCTAGAGCAGTCAATGAGGATCGCGTCTACAGCCACATCGGGAAGCTGGGCGGAGAGGGCGTCAATATTTGCGACGCTGCCTGCAACTTCGATACGTCGAGCCGCCAGGAGATTTTCCAAGCCTGCGCGAGCCAGTGGCGAAGCGGCGACAATGAACACGCGTGTCACGCCGCGATAGAGCCCCTTGCAGGCAACGAATTTCCGAGCTGCACGGTGACACGGCGGATTCGGGTGTAATCACCGCGGAGAAATTCAATGCGCAACACGCGCGGACCACTGCCACGAAGAGCGCGCGACAAATCCTCGAACGAGGCGAAAGGTTTTTCTTCGGTGCCGAGCAGAATGTCGCCGGGCAGAAGCGAGGCGAGGGCCGCAGGGCTACCGGGTTCGACCTCGAGAATGACGAGTCCGAAAGTTCTGGCGCGATTGGCAGAACGCGGAATGAGCGCCGGATGAACCGTGACTCCAAGCCGAGCATAAGAGGGGCCGGCGGAAAGAAAATCGCGTACCATGTTGCTCGGAATAGCGAGCGCAAGGCCGCCTGCGACCATGGTGTTGATACCGACAATGCGGCCGCGCGCATCGGCTAGCGGGCCGCCGGAGTTTCCAGGGGCGAGGCGCACATTGGCCTGGACCCAGGACTGCGAGCCCAGTCGGCGGACGGGGCCAACACCGTGAATCACGCCAGTAGCGAGAGCGCCTACGAAGCCCATGGGATCGCCGATAGCGATTGCCAGTTCTCCCGGACGTACTTGCGAAGAATCGGCGGGAATCGCGGCGGGCAGGTTTGCCGCGTCAATGCGAAGTTGAGCGAGATCGCGGCGAGAGTCGAGGGATTGGGTGACAGCCTCGAATTCGCGGCCGTCCCAAAGCTGAGCGTGCACGCAAGAACCGCGGACGACATGGGCGTTGGTTACGACAAGACCGTCGCTCGACCAGATGATCCCAGAGCCGGATCCACGGCCGCCAGCGTGAATAAGAACGGTCGAGCGTCGAAGCTGCTCGGCGATTTCGCCGAATCCGGGGACAGCCACGTTATTCGGCTCCATTTATTCAGCTCCATGGGGCGCGCGCTCCCCGACGATAACGCTGGCTTCCTGGATGACGCCGCCGCGAACAAATTTGATAGGAAGGGATTTGCCGATGAATTCGGCGGCGAGTTGGGCGTGGATGTCCTCGAGCCGCGTAACCGGATGGCCAGAGACGGCGATGAGAATGTCGCCGATGACGATGCCCGCTTTGTGCGCGGGACTTTCGGGTTCTACTTCGAGAACGATGGCAGCGGTCTTCTCGCTGCGTTGCAAAGTTTGGCGAAGCGCATCGGGCAGCCGGACGGGCTGTAAACCCACACCGAGATAGCCGCGAGGAATCCGGCCTTTTTGCAGCAACGTATCCACGACGCGATTCACCGTGGGCGCGGGAATGGAAATGGCACCGAAGCGTGCGAAACGTGGCGTAGCGATGCCGATGGCACGCCCCTGCGCGTCGATGACGGCGCCGCCGACGGCTGTGGGCTGAAGGTTGACGTCGAGGCGGACGTAAGGAGCAAGGGCTGCGCCTGTCCACGTGCGCCGCTCGGAAGCAACGAGGCTGACGGCGCCGAGAGCGGCAACTGGACCGCTAGCTCGTGTCCGCCCGACTACGAGCGCGAGACTCCCGGGCTTGATCGATGAGACATCGGCCGTTTCTGCAACGGACGAAGCGGCTTCCGGACATTTTAGAACGGCAACGTCGGTTGTAGCATCTCGGCCTGTCAGACTGGCCCCGACGACACGGCCGTCGGGCAACGTGACTTGGATATCTTCATCACGGCGGAGCGCATGCTCCGCGGTCACGATCACGCCGGTGCGCCATACGACACCGCTAGAAGATCCGCGTGCCTCCGTATGAACAGCGACGATCCCTGCGGCGGCGCGATCCGTGGCCAGAGCCAGGGCGTTCGATAGTGCGATGAGTTCTGTAGACATTTTGAGAGCCTCCAGGAACAAGATGCCGAAGAGGCCGCCACGTCTACATCAGCCAAATGGCTAGGGGAGGACCTGGAAAAAAGGAGAGCTTGGTTGTCCAAAGCTGAGCCCTTTTTGCTTACCCTGGTTTCGCCATGAATTCACACTGGCACTGCACGCCATTCTGGTAAACAATTCCCTAATGAGTGGGTTTTCCGGATTGCGAGTCCTGGCCCTGGAGAGCCGCCGCGCGCCCGAACTCGCCAAGTTGATCTCCACGTACGGCGGCGAGCCCGTCGTCGCGCCCGCCATGCACGAAGTTCCGCTCGAAACCAACTCAAATGCGCTGGCCTTTGCCGCCGATCTTTTGGCCGCCAAATATGAAATGGTCATTTTCTTGACCGGCGTGGGTACGCGAGCGCTACTCGCTGTCGTCGAGACAAAGTACAAACGCGAGGACTACATCTCAGCACTTCAACGCGTAAGAGTCGTTGCCCGCGGGCCAAAGCCTGTGGCTGCGCTCCGCGAACTCGGCCTCACTCCTGCCCTCACTGCTCCCGAGCCTAATACCTGGCGCGAACTTCTCCGGGCCCTGGATGACGCCGCACGTTCCTCGCCGCAGTTTCATCTGCATGGCGCGCGCGTGGCCGTCCAGGAATATGGCGTATCCAATCCTGAATTATTGTCTGGACTAAGAGAGCGCGGCGCGATTGTCACGCCGGTGCCGGTTTACCACTGGGCCCTGCCGCAAGACCTGGCTCCGCTTCGCGGCGCGGTGCAGGCTCTCGCCAAGGGGGAAATAGACGTCGTTTTCTTCACCACCAGCGTGCAGGCCACACACCTGTTCCAACTCGCCGTAGAGATGAACTTGGAAGACTCGATGGCACGTGGCCTCCAACGAGCTGTAGTTGCATCCATAGGACCCACTACGTCTGAAGAATTGCATCGGCGGGGAATCCGTGCCGATCTCGAACCCTCGCATCCCAAGATGGGCTTCCTCGTCAAAGAAGCCGCCGAACAAGCAGCCGAGCTTCTTCGCCGCAAGCGCCAGGGAATCGCTATCTCAAGTTGAAGGGTGCTGGCCTTTAACGAAGTTCGATACTCGCTGGTGTGCGCTCAGCGCGACCTTGTGCCAGCCGCGGTTCCGATCGCCGCCGCGCCGGAAATCACTATAAACTCAACGCCCGCCTGCTCCAGCGCTTCCAGTTCATCGCTGGCGCTCTCGGTCAGCGGCAGATCCCCGGATTTCAGCCGTACGACCTGATGGCCTTCCCGGGCCGCGCCGATCAGCAGAGCATGGATCTTCTCTCGAGACAGTCCAGACCCCGCGGCGCTATTGCCCACGTTGCGAACCTGCGTCCACGCCGGCGTCAAGTCCAGAATCGCCTGCGGCACTTCCGTATCGTGCAGCACAACCTCCGCGGCATGCAGCACCCGTACCGCTTCGCCGCTCAGGAGTTCAGCGTCTCCTGAAGAAACTCCCATAAAGCAGACTTTGCCTTTCATTGTCGGCCCTTTCATGGCCATAGCGTTCACGGGGCACTATCCCTCCGCTAGCCAATACCCAACGGTATTCCAGGTAGCATTCTCAGGGTCGGCGGCTCAAACCCGCCGCCAGTACTCCTCACACTTAAAGGCTAGCACCCTGGCGTTGCCTCGAAGCCGCCAAAGAATTCATTCTCTCTATCGAAATTCTTAATGGATGAGAGCCATTTTGTCCTAAGCCCCGCCCCTCCGCAGCCCTCTCGCGAAAAATAGGGCTCTTCCCCTCGTGGCACTACCCACCCACTACCCAATTCGAACTATTTCTTTGATTTCTTGCGGCTTGCGAGGAACGCTTGAAACGCCTCCACACTCGCCAGATCATGCAGCAGCCGCTTGCGCTCCTCGGGATTCAACGGTTCCGAAAGAAGCTTGTCCCGCTCTTTTCCCAAGTGTTCCAGCCAGGCTTCGTACTCGGTGCCAAATTGATTTTGCAACTCTTTCCGCAAGCGCTGCGCGAGAGCGGGGCTCAATCCGCTCGTCGAAATCGCGATTTGCAGCCCGCCGCGCTGCACCACCGCCGGATAATAAAAGTCGCACAGCGCAGGAACATCCACCACGTTGCAAAGAACGCCGCGCCTCGTCGCTTCCTGGAAGATTCGTTCGTGTACCTCCCTGGAGGGTGTCGCGGCCACTACCAGAAACATTCCCTCCAGGTCGCCCGGCTCCCAGTCCCGCGCGATCCATTCGATTCGTTTGTCTTCCGTCCAGCCGGTCACTCGGCGAGTGGCCTTCGGGGCCACGACGCGCACCTTGGCGTCTGCTTCGATCAAGCTTTCGATCTTGGATTCCGCGATCTTGCCTGCTCCGGCCACCAGGCACGCCCGGTCCGTTAGTTTCAGGAACAGCGGGAACAGTTTCGCGGGTTTCATATTGCGATGGAGCGCATTCTAAACGGCATTCGTCCCTGAAAAGTCTCGTAAGTCCGGCTTCGCCATTGTATCTGAGGTCAGCCCGCGAACTGGGCGAAATCGGTATTAGGACAAGCGGTCCGGAGTTAGCAGAGCTGTCATTTCCAACACGCGGAGATAGTATTCGCGTTGCGTGAGGTGCGAAGCGGCGGCATCGTCCACGATGAATGTCACATCGGGATGGAGCTGCAGGGCGGAGGCCGAAACCGCCGAGGTGACCGGGCCTTCAATGGACTTCGCGATCGCATCTGCTTTGCTTGCGCCGCTCGCCAGCAACAAAATTTTGCCCGCTTCCAGGATGGTTCCGATTCCCATGGTGATGGCGCAACGCGGGCTCTCTTCGCCCGCCGCGAAAAATTTGGAGTTGTCATCGATGGTTTCCTTGCTCAGCACTTTCAAGCGTGTGCGCGAACCGATGCTGGAAGTTGGCTCATTGAATCCGATGTGTCCGTTGCGGCCGATGCCTAGAATTTGCAGGTCAATCCCCCCGGCTTTGCGGATGGCCTCTTCATAGGACGCGCAGTGCTGGTCGTAGTTGCCGCGGATGGTGCCGTCTGGGATGTGAATGTTGCGGGGATCCAAGTTGACATGCGCAAAGAAATGTTCGCGCATGAAATGGTGAAAACTCTGCGGATGCACGGAGGAAAGCCCGAGGTATTCATCAAGATTAAAAGTCACGACGCGAGAGAAGTCGAGAGAGCCAGCCTTGTGCAGCCGCACGAGTTCCCGATAAACCCCCACCATCGTGCCCCCGGTCGCCAGGCCGAGCGTCAACGCGGGATTCTTTTTTATCGCGCTGGCGATCAGTTGTGCGGCCTGGGCGCTGATCTCGTTCGCGTCCCGTTTCAGAATAACCAGCATGCGGCGTCGTCCTCTCCCTAATCTGAAGTGTTTTCAAAAGCCGATTTGATTATGTGAGAAATAGAATCGAACTGGAAAAGAATATCATCCAGTTTATCGGAACCGCCGGATGACGAGATTGTGCCGGTCGGAACGATAAAATCCCAGCACATACATGATTGCTTTGCCCTTGCCGGAATAAATAACTTGGCGGATGCGCAGCACAGGATCGCGCCGAGGAACTGAGAGCAGTTCGGAGATGCGCGGATCAGCGGCTGTTGCGTCAATCTCTTCATCGGCATAACCGAGCTCGACCTTGTAGTCCCGCTCGAGAATTCCGAAGAGGGATTCCCGTCCGATCGGCGCTTCCTGCAGCCTGGGAAATTCAGCTGCGTTGAGGTAACAGGTCTCAAGAGCAAAAGGCTCGCCCGCTGCGTGGCGCAAGCGCTCGAGCTTGAGAATGCCGCTCGCCGGGGGAATAGAAAGGCGTGCCGCCGCTTCACTTTCGTTATCGAGGATCTTCGCGAAGAGGACCCGGGAGCCCGCGTTCAAGCCGCGGCCAGATATCTGCTCGGTGTAGCTCATCAGCTTGTTGAAGTGAATCTTCGGTGCGGAGACGAACGTTCCGATGCCGCGGCGCCGTTCGACGATGCCCTCGCGTTCGAGGGAGGCGAGGGCGTGGCGGGCGGTCATCAAGCTGACTTCGTGAATCTTGGCAAGGTCGCGTTCGGAGGGTACGACGTCCCCTGGGCGCAATTGACCACCTTCGATGCGCTTGAGGAGAGAGGTATGGATACGCTGGTAGGCCGGCAGGCCATTGCGATTTTTGGGAAGTGCGCTTTCCCCTCGGGTGGACCGAACTCTTTTCATGGGCATCTGGATAGAACCTGCTCTCCCGCACGGACAGTTTTCCGCTTTATTTCTTTACGTCAGAAGTTGAGACCTGACATAGTTCGTTCCAGTACTCCCGCGTGTTATAGGGCAGATACGTTGAGTGCTATAGCTCGCTCTCCCGGACATCTATATAAAACATAAATTAGTGCTCGACAAGCAAAAAATGTGCTATATAGCTATTTGCCATTCGGACCTGTAGCGGATCAGGGTGCTGGCAACCAGTCGCGAGATTCAAACGAGAGGAGAGGCGGTTGGGTGGCCGACGGCCTCGAATCGGGTCGTCGCTTTGAAGTAATATTCGCAAAACATTTTAGAGACAGACGAGGCGTACCTCCTCAGGCGTTGAGAAACGCGGTGACTTCGTGATTGAAACGATCTCGCTCCTCAATATTGGAGAGGTGGGCGGCGTTAAGCGCGGCAAAGCGCGCGCTAGGAATTTGTTCCGCAAGATAGCGTCCGTCAGCCGCGGGCGTGGCTGGATCATGCGTTCCAGAGATCACCTGCGTTGACACACGAATCTTGCCGAGCTCATCGCGATAATCGAAATCACGAACGGCAGCGCAGCAGGCCGCGTAACCCTCCGGATTGGTTTGTTCGAGTATCTTGAGCGTGCTTGCTACGGCGACCGGATCTTTTTTCCGGAATTCGGCAGTAAGCCATCGTTCAATTACGGCGGACGCGATTGCTTTCATCCCGCCCTTTCGAACCGCTTCGATGCGGGAGTTCCACGTCTCGGCAGTTCCAATTTTCGCCGCGGTGTTGCAGAGCACCAGCTTGTTCAGCCGATGTGGAGCGTTGGCGCCGAGCCACATGCCGATCATTCCACCCATAGATAACCCGCAAAAATGCACAGGATCCAGGTGTAGTTCATCCAGCAACCCAAGCACGTCTTTCGCGAGCTGTTCGATGGAGTAAGGTCCTGGCGTCACTGCGGACTCTCCGTGGCCGCGCGTGTCGTATCGCACTATCCGAAATTTCTTTTGTAATTCGATCGCTTGCCCGTCCCACATTGCATAGTTTGTCCCCAGTGAGTTGGAGAACATGAGCACGGGCGCGCCGGCGGGGCCTTCGAGCAGGTAATGGATCATCCCTTCACCTAGGCGAACGAATGGCATCAGGCTATTCTTCTCCCGAAGGAATTTTGCCGCCGGTTTCCTTAGCTTCGCAACGAATCAAATTTGCCGGGTAGTCCTGCGAAGCCCTCGCAGAGTTCGCACAAATCTAAACGCGTTCGAGGATCAGGGCAATTCCCTGGCCGACTCCGATGCACATCGTGCAGAGCGCATAGTTACCGCCCGTGCGTTGGAGTTGATACGTGGCCGTTGTCACCAGCCGGGCTCCGCTGGCGCCAAGCGGGTGGCCTAACGCGATTGCTCCACCGTTTGGATTGACATGGCCGGCGTCATCGGGAACTCCCAGATCGCGCAGTACGGCCAGAGCCTGCGAGGCGAAAGCTTCATTCAGTTCAATAACGTCTATTTGTCCCAGTGACAAGCCGGCCTTTGCAAGAACTTTGCGTGTGGCCGGCGCAGGGCCCATCCCCATGATGCGTGGAGCGACGCCCGCAGCGGCCGCGGCGACGACTCGCGCTTTCGGGGTCAATCGGTGGCGCTTCACGGCAGCCTCCGACGCGAGCAGCAATGCACATGCTCCATCGTTTATTCCGGAAGCATTTCCGGCCGTGATGGTGCCATCCGGCTTGACAATGGGCTTCAGCTTCGAAAGTGCCTCCAGGGTGGTATCCGCGCGAGGATGCTCATCCTCGGAAAAAAAGAGCGGATCACCTTTCTTCTGAGGGATCGGCACGGAGATGATTTCCTGCTTCAAGGTTCCCTTGGCAAGGGCACGGGCCGCCCGGTGCTGGCTCCTTAAGGCAAATGCGTCCTGGTCTTTCCGCGTGATTTTGAATTCTTCCGCGACAATTTCCCCGGTTTCAGGCATGGAATCAACGCCGTATTTCGCTTTCATCAGTGGGTTTATGAAGCGCCACCCGATGGTGGTGTCTTCCATCTTTATCGACCGTGAAAACGCGCCATCTGCCTTGGCCATCACGAAGGGCGCCCGCGACATGCTCTCGACGCCTCCGGCTACCACTAAGTCTGCTTCACCGGACTTGATTGCGCGTGCCGCCGTAGCTACGGCATCCATGCTGGAGCCACAGAGCCGGTTCACCGTCGTGCCCGGCACCTCTTTCGGCAAACCCGAGAGCAGCAGTGCCATTCGGCCTACGTTGCGGTTGTCTTCGCCCGCCTGATTCGCGCAGCCAAAGACGACATCGTCGACGGCGCTCCAATCCACACTTGCATTGCGATCGATTAATGCTTGGATGGGAATCGCCGCGAGGTCGTCGGTTCGAATCGCGGCGAGAGTTCCGCCGTACCGCCCGATCGGCGTTCGAATGGCGTCACAGATATAGGCAAGCTCCATGTTTGTCCTTGAAATCGTTGCCATCCTCTATTTTATACGGAAGAGCCGCGGCATGCGCTTTTCGATAGACCCAAGTCTTGCGAAGCTCTGAAGGAATGTATGCAATCGAAGCGGCGGTTGTAAAGTGCGCCGTTGGCCGAAACCTTGCGGAACAGCACGAGCGGATTTCTGCTACACAATGCGGCAGAAAGAGAAAGCCCTGCGGAATTCGAGGGAAACCGCAGGGCTTATGAGAAATGCCGTTATTTCTGCCTGATGGTAACCGGCTGAAGCAGTTTGAATTCCAGCGCCGTTTCCGCAGCCAGCGTGATATCCCGATTGCCTGTGAGTCCTGCACCGCCGGTACCGGCCGCGGCACCGATCAAAGCACCGATGCCAGCGCCTTTGCCGCCACCGGCAATCGCGCCGATAGCTGCTCCACCGGCTGCGCCACCGCCTACCATTACGGCAGTGCGCTTTCCTTTGCCTTTGCTGGCCATCGTAGGCGCGGAAGTTTCAATTTCGTGATCCTTCCCATTCACGGTGATGCTTGTGAGCGCAAGCGACAGCACGGCGCCACCTTTGAAGCGGCCTGCAGCTTTCGCGTCCTTCACGATGCCCTCAGCACGAGCATGCTTGGGAATTACGACCTTTCCCTCGACTTCGACGGGGGACTCGACCGTCGCGGTGAACTTATCTCCAGCACGAGCGGTTTTCGAGCTGATCGTTTGGTCCAAGACCACTTCGATCGGGGTATCCGCAGGAACGACGAGAGGCTTCGGCTCAAGTACCTTCTTCACTGCCGTGTTGGCCGATTCCGCCATGGACGGAGAGGCGTTGGGAGGCGCACTGGCGTCGGGACCGGCTGCCTGGTCAGCGGGCTTCTGGCAACCGGCAACAAGCAGGCAGCCACAAAACGCAAGGGACAAAAGAGACACGCGACCACGATTCACCAAATTCCTCCTGGGGCTGGGGTTCTCTTCCTCTAAACATACCATCATTCAGAACGAAGTCAATTTTGCTCCGGCAACTTCAAATCGGTGGTTCTGTTTCAGCCATATCCGTGATGATTCCGACGCTGCGACCAAAAGTAAGGAAACGGTTCTTGGTTCGCGTGTTCCAAAATGCGCCACGCTTCCCATTTGGAACTTCTTCTTGTACAGACGCGTTCATCTCTTCCCTGGTCGGCAGCTAACTCTTTGAATCTGTTTGGCTTTTGTGCCCCGTTACAACAAACCACATGGTTCGCTTCTTGCAAGCAATCTCTCAGCGCATCCCTTGGCTCTAAGTGTCGATGGATACTCCAGGTATTCGAGCCCGCGGGCGGGGGCCCGGCGAGATAAGAAGACACTCATTGTGACCGTCCATGGCCAGGTTATGAATCCGGGATCGGACGACAGCAAGTCTGCTCCGAGCATTTCGACCCATCCGCGTCTGACTCAAGTGCTGATCGTAGACGACGAACTCTCTTTTCGAGACGTGTTGGCGGTGATGCTCGCACTGGGCGGCGTTCCGTGCAAGACGGCGGCGAGCGCCGAGGAGGCCCTCAGTATCCTGCAACGAGAGCATGTAGACGCTGTGTTTGCCGATCTTCAAATGCCGCGAATCTCTGGCATGGAGCTGTTGGCCGAGGTGCGGCGTCTCTATCCCCACGTGGTCTTCCTGATGGTTACCGGAGTCGATGAAGTCCGAGTCGGCATGGAAGCAATCCAAAAGGGCGCAGATGACTATCTCGTCAAGCCTTTGCAGATCGAGACGGTTCTGGCGGGCCTCGAACGCGCCTTACAGAAAAAACGTTTGGAACAGGAAGTAGAAAACTACCGCCAGCACCTCGAGGAGATGGTTGGCGAGCGGACGGAGCAACTGCAATCTGCGCTCCGCCAAATCGAGCGCAGCTATGAGGACACCATGGAAGCGCTGGGCGCGGCCATCGATCTGCGAGATGGCCTCACCGCAGGACATTCACAACGTGTTTTTCTCTACTCCATCAAGATGGCCCAGGCGATGGGCGGGTTGGAACACGAGCTCAGGAATATTGCCATGGGGGCTTGGCTCCACGACATCGGCAAACTGGCGATACCTGACGCAATTCTGCTCAAGCCTGGACCCCTCACTGACGAAGAGCGCAGCATTATGCGGCGCCACCCGCGGATCGGTTACGATCTAGTCAAGCGAATCCCCTTCCTGGCCGATGCGGCGGAAATCATCCTCACACATCACGAACGCTGCGACGGAAGCGGCTACCCGCTCAGCCTGAAGAGGGACAAGATTCCGATCGGCGCAAGAATCTTTGCCGTCGCGGACACCGTCGACGCGATGAGCTCTGACCGTCCCTACCGAGTGGCCCTTCCGCTCCAAAAGGCTCGGGAAACCATTGAACGCGGGTCCGGACGCCTTTTTGATCCGAGGGTGGCTGACATTTTCCTAAGTTTTCCGAATGAAGACTGGGAGGCTCTTCGCACGCAAACCGCAACGATACGAGTCAGCACAGCTATTTCTGCTGCCAACGCCAGCGCCCCCCGGCGTCAAATGATCCTCGAAGAGCGGCCCCTTCGCGGTGACCATGTATGAGCCGAAAAAAAATGGAAGGTCAACCGAAAAAGAACCTCAATTCAGAATCCATCGGGCTGCATTTCCGCCGGATCGAGAAGCGCGAATGGTGGATGTGGCTGACGGCTGTAACTGTTACCTTACTCCTGACCGCGGGGCTAGCTTCCTTTGTGGTTCCCGCCTTACACGCTCACGAAGACGTCTTTTCATTATTTATGTTTCCACAAGCGGTGCGCGGCCTCCTGGGTCTCGTGCTGCTGTTCGATGTGTACACCTTCTACCAGCAACTGCAAATCCACCGCATTCGCCGCAAGCTGATCCAGAGGGAAGAGCTGTTTCGGCTGATCAGTGAGAATGCTGCCGACATGATCGCGGTCGTGGACATGGAGGGGAGACGCATTTTTAACAGTCTGTCGTACGAAAGGATCCTTGGGTACACCCCGGAGGAATTGAAAAGCTCATCCTCCTTCGATCAGATCCACCCGGACGACCGCGAGCTTGTAAAGAACGTTGCAGAGGAAGCCCGCCGCACGGGAATAGGCCGGCCGTTGGAGTATCGCGTCCGTCACAAGGACGGTATGTGGCTGGTATTGGAGTCTACCGCTAGCGTGATCCGCGACGCCAGGGGAGAGCCGGAGAAATTGGTTATCGTGAATCGTGACGTTACCGAGCGCAAACGCGCCGCGGAGGCCCTGCTTCGCTCGGAAACGAGCTTCCGATCCGTGGTTGAGGATGCGCCGTACGGCATTTACCGCGTGAGTCTCACGGGTGAGTTGTTGCTGGTGAATCCGGCTCTGACAAATATGCTGGGCTACGAATCGCCGGAGGAGCTGCTCAAGATGAACCTGGCTACCGATATTTGCCGCGATCCCAAAGAGCACGAGAGACTGATTGCCATGCTCCCTTATGAAGAAAGTTTCAAGGATTTGGAAGTGGAATGGAAACGAAAGGACGGCACTCCAATTACTGTGCGATGCAGCGGGTGGCCTGCGAGAGACGCCACTGGCGCGATGGTGTATCTCGAGGTCTTTGCCGAGGACGTGACGCAGCGGCGCGTGCTAGAGAAGCAGCTCCGGATGGCGCAGAAAATGGAGGCAGTCGGCAGGCTCTCCGGCGGAATTGCCCACGACTTCAACAATCTTCTCGGGGTCATCATGGGGTACAGCCAGGTTCTGAAGCGTACGCTTGGCCCCCAAAGTCCTTCGTATGAGCATGCGGAGGAAATTGAGAAGGCGAGCCAGCGTGCGGTGTCATTGACGAGGCAGCTCTTGGCCTTCAGCCGCCAGCAAGTTTTGGAGCCTGTCATTTTGAACTTGAATACGCTCGTATCCGACATGCAAAAGATGCTGCCCCGTTTGATCGGTGAGGATATTGAATTGACTCTCAAGATGGATCCGGAACTGGGCAGAGTAAAAGCGGACCCTGGCCAAATCGAACAGGTCGTCATGAACTTGGCCGTGAACGCTCGGGACGCCATGCCCGACGGCGGGAAACTGACTGTGCGGACCGCCAACGTTGTGCTCGATGCCGCCTATGTTCGCCACCATCCCGGCTCAAAACCAGGAAGCTACGTGATGCTGGCCGTGACAGATACGGGCACGGGAATGGACCCGGATACTCAGTCGCACATCTTTGAACCATTCTTCACCACTAAGGAACGCGACAAAGGAACTGGTCTTGGTTTGGCCACGGTTTACGGCGTGGTGAAACAGAGCGGCGGCTACATCGGCGTGGACTCCGAAAAAGGGAAGGGCGCGTCCTTCATGGTCTACTTGCCGCGGGTTGAACAACCCGTTGCAGTGCCCGAGCCCAGCAGTGCCACTCCAGCAAGTGCCCCAGGATCGGAGACGATCCTACTGGTGGAAGATGCCGAGCCTCTTCTGAAACTCGCGCACATGTTCTTGACGGAGGGCGGCTACCACGTGTTGACAGCAGCGCACGGGACACAAGCCTTGCAGGTCGCCCAGCAACACGCCGGACCGATTCATCTCTTGTTGACCGACGTGGTCATGCCGGGGATGAACGGTCGGGTGCTGGCGGAACGGCTGACTCCTCGCCAGCCTGGCATGAAGGTACTTTACATGTCGGGCTACACCGATAGCTTCATCGCCGGCCACGGCGTATTGGAACCTGGCACCCACTTGCTCCACAAACCATTCACCGCAGAGACCCTTATGCAAAAAGTGCGCGAACTGCTGGATGCCAACAAACAGGAAGCTAGATTAAGAAAGGCAAAACTTATGCCCGTGCCGGTACTCACGGAGGCGGATGTCAATTCCAAGCGATAGGGGACGCCACAAATGCAAAGATTGTTGATCGTCGATGACGAAGACGCCATGCGGCGCCTTCTGCGAATTAATCTCGCGGACAGTTACGAGGTGTTTGACACGGGAGACCCCAAGGAAGGACTGGCTCTCGCCATGCAGAACAAACCCGACGCCATCCTGCTGGACTTGAGAATGCCGGAATTTTCCGGCTACGAGCTGTGCCGTACCTTTGCGTCCATGACTTCCACCCAACTGGTTCCCGTGTTCATCGTCAGCGGAGAGGCCGGAGCAACGACTAAAGAGTTGTGCAAACAACTTGGAGCCACCGCATATTTTGAAAAGCCTGTCGATTTCGAGGCCTTAAGGGCCAGGCTGACGGATGTACTGCGGTCCAAGCAACCGGAGCGGCGAAGCGAGGTGCGCGTTCGCCTGCGCGTCCCGTTGAAGCTTCGGGGAACAGACATCGCGGCAAAGCCGTTCGAGGAACGGACGGCTACGGAAAATGTCAGTCTCAGCGCATTCCTCTGTGGCTGCACGGCCGTCCTCAAGAAGGATTCCATCGTGGATGTCTTTCTGACAAGCGGAGCGGAGCAATTCGTTGGCAGGGCCCTTGTCGTCCGTTCCGAAGCGGTCGAAACGCCCTACCCCCGGTATGCATTTCGATTCGTCGAGAAAGTCGGCAATTGGGTCCTTCAGTAGATCCGTTTCGAGTGCGCTTCTTCGCCGCAAAGTGGATTCCGGCTACGACCGCGCTCTGATTCGAACGATTCGCGGCGTTGGCTTTCAAATCGGCGGCAACGGTCAGTACGCTCCGCAAGCATGAACACCGCCGCTTCCCCGGACCCTTCTGCAACCGACCCGGCCCCCGTAGTCGATAACTTCCAGATAGCCCGTCAGTCACTACCAAACTCGGAAGCGGCGAACGATGGACGAACCGCGAGTCATCCGCTACGCGAGCGCAGCAGCCTTCACGTTCGAATTGCAAGTAACGTCTGAAATTGAGCTTGAAATTAAAGCACGCGAGTGACGCTTGTCATCCGGCCGTCATTCGCTGCCATCTGTCGGATTCTCCGCGAGTTTGCGATAACGCCGCGGAGTAAGGCCCAAGAGCCGTACAAACGCGCGCCTCATCACGTCGACGTTGCTGAACCCTGCGGCCGAGGCTACCTGCTTGAGGGCTTTCTCCGTGCATTCGAGCTGACCACGTGCCGCCTCCACGCGGGTTTGCAGAACATACTGCGACGGCGTGGTGCCCACCTCACGAGTAAACACGCGCTCGAAGTTGCGCACGCTCATGGCCATGCGATGGGCAAGATCCTCGACGGACAATTTCGTATCGAGATGCTCGGCAATCCAGAGCTGCAGCTCGCGGATCGACATCATGTCCGAGGCCTGCGAGGCGAGGGAGACGCTCAATTGCGGCTGGCCGCCGGGGCGCCGCAAAAACAGCACCATTTCGCGCGCGGCTTCGTGCGCGAGGCCTACGCCGCAATCCTCCTCCACCCAGGCCAGCGCGAGGTCGATGCCAGCGGAAATGCCGGCCGAAGTGTAGATGTTCCCGTCTTTGACCCAGAGCGGCTCGTGCTGGACGCGGACATGCGGAAAGCGTGTGGCCATTTCGCGGCCGAATCTCCAATGCGTGGTGGCCCGGCGGTCATTGAGCAGCCCTGCTTCGGCAAGCAGAAAAGCGCCGACACAAACGGCGCCCAGGCGACGCACTTGGGTGGCGGTCTTCTTTAGCCAGGCGGAGAGCGCCCCATCCCGTAGCGAGCGGCTAGCCAAGCCGCAAACCAGGAGCACCGAATCGCAAAGGCCTTCAACCTTCTTGAAGTGATATTTGGCGCCGAAAGTCAACACCCCGCCCTCACCCTCTATAGTCAAGCGGTCTGAGTTTGTAACGACCTCAATCGCGTAAATCTTCCTGCCCGCGAGGCGATTGACGGAGTTGAAGACCTGGAGAGGTCCAATCAAGTCGAGTTCATCGACCGGAGGAACCACCACGACGATGATTCGGCGGCTTGCGGAGTTGCGATGCAAGGCGGATCTTTTGTAGGTCAAGCCGGCCATGAGCGTGCGGTGAATATGCTGCCAAATCCAGGCATTTCGCAAGACTAATAGAGGAGATGACGGATTTCGGCGAATGTATGTCGCAAATTGCCTGTCTAGCATCGTTAGGATTGCCTCTACCACAGCAGTCGCTTCGGATATTAGTCAGGAGGCAGAATCGATGAAGCATCGTTGGATCAGAGTCGTAGTCGCCGCATTTCTCGTTGGCGCCGTGATGCCGGCACTCCTCATTTCTCAATCTACACAAACCACTCAGCCCACGGGTCCTTACGCACGCATCTCGTTCATGCGCGCGGTTGACGAGGGCCACGCGGTCGACTTCGAGGCGGGCTACGTTCGTCACCTTGAGTGGCACCGCCAATCGAAGGACACGTTCAACTGGTACGGCTACACGATTTGGGCTTCAACGGAACGGCAACGGTGGATTATTTATGCCACGTTCGGACATACGGCCGCCGAACTGAGCAACCCAATATCGCCGGCCGAAGACGAGCGGGACACGATGATCAACATCCTGCCACACGTGCAATTCATGGGAGGTGGAGTGTATGAGTTTCTGCCGGCACTTTCGCGCGGGAATGGCCTGCCGACTCCCACTCTTCGAGCCGAGTACACAACTGTGGAGCTCAACTACGGTGCGGGCAAGGCGTTCGAGGCGGCGCTGACCGCCGAGCAATCAAAATTGCAGGGGGAAACGCTTTGGTACCGGCTGGTCCTGGGAGGAAATACACCGCGTTACGTGCGGCTGCGTCCGCGCGCGGGCCTGGCGAATATTCTGGAGGAACGCGCCGAGCAGGCACTGCCTGAGAAAGTCAGCGGGTTGATCTCGAAGGTGACCGTGGAGAGCCTGAATCTGCGGCCGAATATGTTGGTGAACGTGACGCCTGAGCCGGCGCGGTAATTGGGAGACGAAATGAAGGAAACACCGCAGCAATATACGGAGCGCATCTTGGGCTACGTGGAAGGCAAGCAACCTCTGCAGGTGCAGGCGGCCACAGCGGGGAAGCTCGAACGGCTGATTAAAGGCGTGGCGATGGCCAAATTGCGCAAGCGGCCCGCTCCGGAACAATGGTCGGTCAGCGAGATTATCGCCCATCTAGCAGATGGAGAAATCGTCGGTGGGTTTCGGCTGCGCTTTATTCTGGGCTCGCCGGGCGCAGCTATCGTTGCGTACGACCAGGATAAATGGGTAACCAGCGGGCATTACGATAAACGCGATCCGCGCGATTCGCTTGACGTTTTTCGTGTGCTGCGGGAAGCAAATCTTGCGTTGCTGAAATCGCTAAGCCCCGAGCAGTGGAAGGACTACGGGATACACTCGGAGCGGGGACCGGAAAGCATCGAACACATCGTGCTCATGTTTGCCGGGCACGACATCAATCACCTCCAGCAACTCGAACGAATTGTCGGTAGGAAGTGAACTGCAGTTCGGCGGAGTCTGGGACCCTGCCCAATACCCGGAGCGCACTGAAGTTGCATGAAAGTCGTCGAAATTCGCGACAACTACGGCGTGGACTCATTGCGGCTCGTGCAGCGTCCGGAGCCTGCGCCAGGGCCGGGCCAAGTCGTCCTTAAGATGAAGGCGTTTTCCATTAACTATCGTGACCTGCTGGTGGTCAATGGCGTGGGCCGATGGAAACCACCTCTGGGGCGGGTTCCTGTTTCGGACGGCGTGGGTATCGTAGTTGCGGCCGGATCTGGAGTCACTCGGGTAAGAATCGGGGACCGAGTCTCTCCGATTTTCTATCCGAAGTGGCTGGAAGGCCGAGTTGCATCCGGAAAGATGGGACACGCTTTGGGCGGCGCAGTCGCGGATGGTGTCTTCAGCGAATACACGCTCTTTGATGAGTGCAGCCTCGTGCATCTGCCAGCTCATTTGACGGATGAGCAGGCCGCCACCCTGCCGTGCGCCGGCGTTACCGCATGGAACGCCCTCTTGTCCTTTGGGAATGGTATCCCTGGTGATTCGGTTGTGGTGCTGGGGACCGGAGGCGTTTCGATTTTCGCGCTGCAGTTTGCCAAACTTCGGGGAGCCCGGGTAATCATCACTTCGAGCAGCGATCAAAAGCTCGCACGGGCGAGAGAGCTGGGAGCCGATGCAGCGATAAACTACAAAGCGAATCCTGATTGGCCGAACGCTATCGCGGCGTTAACTGACGGTGCAGCAGCAGACTACGTTGTAGACACAGTCGGAGACCTGAAGAAAGCCATTGCTGCTGTGCGCCTCGGAGGTACTGTATCTTTCGTTGGCCTGCTCAATGGAATGATCGCCGAAGTCGATCTGGTAACGTTCATGGGCAAATCTGCTCGCGTCGAGTCAGTAGACGTGGGCTCGCGGGAGATGTTTGAAGCGATGAACAAGGCGATTGCCTTTCACGCCATGCGTCCCGTGGTTGATCGCGTGTTTGGTTTCTCTGAGCTTCCACAAGCGCTCAACTACCTGAACCAGGGTCGCCACTTCGGCAAAGTTTGTTTGCGAATTTAGGCCAGGTGGAAGCACTCCCTCTGCTGCCTTGCGCTGAACTATTCTTAACCCCTGTTCGGAAGGCCGCAAGCCTCGTAACTCACTCATAATAAAGCATATAAGATAAGAAGATGAATGCAAAATGAACCCCAGATGGTCCCAATGGCAACTTCTTTCCCATATCGGTGTTCTACCCTGTGGGAGCAATAGAGTGTTACGCTCCCATCGGCTGGCGCGTCTTATTTTGTGTAGGCCGCATTCACCTGGGCGCCCAGACCGTAGACAGGGGATTCGTCATGAAGACGAACACATTCACCGGCAAGAGCAGGCTAAGCCTGCTGGTTTTCGCGGCCGGTCTTCTTTGCTTTGTCGCGCCCGTGGCGCGAGCGGGTGAAGACAAGGATCCGCCTTCGCGCGTCGCGCGCATCAGCTACATTGACGGTTCCGTTTCTCTTCAACCCGGTGGCGAGGGCGATTGGGGCACCGCTGCGAAAAACCGGCCCATGACTATCGGTGACAAGATGTGGGTGGACAAGGATTCCCGCGCCGAGCTCCAGGCTGGCCAGGCGACGATCCACCTCGGCACGATGACAGCATTGTCCTTCCTGAACCTCGACGAGAACGTCATTCAAATGCGCCTCGCCGAAGGCAGTATCAATTTTCGCGTTCGCGAACTCCGTGAGGGCGAACTGTACGAAGTGGACGCTCCCAATCTGGCGTTCACCGTAAAGCAAGCCGGTGCTTTCCGCATTGACGTCAGCGAGGATGGAAATTCCTCCCGTGTGACTGTGATCCGCGGCGAAGGGGAAGTCACCGCTGATGGCAAGACCTATCCTGTGCATGCCGAAGAGCGGGCCGAATTTAACGGCGCGGACAATATCCAACCCAACTTCAGCAGGGCCCCTGGTCCCGACGGCCTCGACCGCTGGGCCGCTGAGCGCGACCTCAAGGTAGACGACTCGATCTCCGCCAAATACGTTTCGCGCGACATGCCCGGCTACGATGACCTCGATGACTACGGCACCTGGCGCGACGAACCCGAGTACGGCCACGTTTGGTATCCCAATGAAGTTGCCGTTGGCTGGGCTCCTTACAGCTATGGCTATTGGAACTGGGTTGGCCCATGGGGCTGGACCTGGGTTGATTATTCGCCCTGGGGCTTTGCTCCCTATCACTATGGCCGCTGGAACTATTTTGCGGGCGGCTGGGGCTGGTGCCCGGGCCCATATTACGGTTATCCGGTTTATGGACCAGCGTTTGTCGGCTTTTTTGGCGGGGGCTTTGGTTTCGGTGTCGGCTGGTTCCCGCTGGGATTTGGCGAGCCGTTCTTCCCTTGGTACGGCTGCAGCCGCAACTACATTTCAGTGGTGAACGTCCACAACACGTTCATTCGCAACACGAACGTTTTCAACACCAACATTCGCAACGTCAATTTCGTGAATTCCCATAACGTAAACGCGGTTACCGTGGCGAATCGCAATACCTTCGTCAACGGTCAAGCCATTAACCGCGGCGCGATCCACGCCACCCCCGCGATGCTCAGGGGTGCCCAAGTCTCGAACTCCGTCGGCTTGAAGCCGACACAGCACAGTGCGCTCGGCGCGGTGAATGCCACTTCGCACGTTCGCACGCCATCCGCGGCGGTGCAGAATCGCGCCGTAGTGGCGCGCACGTCGCCGGCCCAAGCCGCCTCGCACATGCCAGTGCACACCATGAACACCAGCCATCTAGCCGCAGGCCGCGTCGGAAATTCGCCGGTGAACGGCTCATCGAATCGCCCTGCGGCAGGCACGATCAATCAGCGCGCAGGTGCGCCGAATGCTCCAGCTCACAATACCCCAAGCATGAATCACGCGGGCGTTACGCCCAATTCCTCGGGCACGACTACGCGGCAGCGCGAACTTTCGCAGAACCGGCCGCCCTCGACGATTTCAAACTCGGCGCGGACGCCCAACTCTCCGATCAACAACAATGCAACGCAGTCACGCGGGGGAAATAGCCCTCGTACTTGGGCAGCGCAGGGCAACGCCACGGATCGTGGGCGGGCTCCTGCGGGTTTTGGAAGCTCAAACCGTCCCGCGAACGCGCCTGTCTCGGCAGCGCGCTTGAACGACGCCAATCGTCCGCCCTGGGCGCGCAGCTCAGCGTCCGGCGTGAACACTTCTGGTTCGCGAGCAACGGCGCCGAGCTACAGCAACAATCGTCCAGGCTATTCAAACAATGGCACCGCCAGCCGTCCAAGCTATTCGAACAACGGCCGTTCCTACGAACCGTCGCAACGGAACTACAACAGTTCGAATAGCGGAAATCGCGGGTATTCGCAGCAGCGCTCCTATAGTCCGCCGCCCGCGCGATCCTACTCTTCACCCTCTTCACCGCGGACTTATTCCGCGCCAAGTCGCAGCTATCCAGCCCCCTCACGCTCCTATTCCGCGCCGAGCCGCAGCTATTCAGCCCCGTCACGCTCCTATTCCGCACCGAGCTACGGTGGAGGAGGGGGCGGCAGCCGCAGCTACGGAGGAGGGGGAGGTAGCCACAGTTCTGGAGGAGGCGGAGGCATGAGTCACGGTGGTGGTGGAGGCGCGAGTCACGGCGGAGGAGGCGGAGGCTCCTCTCACGGCGCCCATCGCTAATTTCCCTTTCGAATCACGAAGCCCGTCCAGATTTTGCGGACGGGCTTTTCCTTTTGCAGCCCATTTCGTTTTCCTGGGTGTTTCCGTTGGTGAGGGCCAAGCAACTCTTTTGCCTTCCAGGTGTTTATTAACGTAGAGCATCTCGTAGTTGTCAGTTCCTAGTTCGACATGGCGGCCGAGGCCCGAGGGGTGCTCGTCACGTTGAAATGCTAGTGTTTAAGTAGAACCCCAGCGATTCCCACGGTGTTGTGAAATGAGGCGGCGTAACCGAAGAAAAACCGCTTCTGTTTCAGGAGAGATTCGAAAATGAAGAAACACTCGCTTCAATTTTTAGGTTTGCTGTGCCTTGCGCTTGCCGCGTCGTTTCTGATGCCTCAGCGCGCGGCAGCCGATGACGACGATCCGCCGTCGCGCGTGGCGCGGCTTAGCTTTGCGCACGGTAACGTTTCCTTCAATCCCGCGGGCACCGACGATTGGGTCTCTGCAGTTGTCAACCGCCCCATCACTACCGGCGACAAACTCTGGGCGGACTCCGGAGCCCGCGCGGAACTGAACCTCGGCTCCGCCGCCATTCGCCTTTCCGGCAACACCGGTTTTTCGTTTCTCAATTTAACGGACCAGATGACGCAGGTGCGGCTCACCGAAGGCTCAATTAACATCCGCGTGCGCCGCCTGGGCGATGACGAGACCTTCGAGGTCGATACTCCCAATCTGGCCTTCACGATTCTTCGTCCCGGGCGCTACCGCATTGACGTCAACGAAGCCGGGGACTCCACCATCGTGGTGGTCCGCGATGGACAAGGCGAAGTAACCGGCGCCGGCTCTGCTTATACCGTCCATCCGCGCGAAATCGCCACCTTCAACGGAATCGATCAAGTGGACGCGGACATTCAACGTTTTGGCGGCGACGATGACGATTTCGATCATTGGTGCATCGATCGCGATCGCCGCGAAGATCACTCCGTTTCCTCGCGGTACGTTTCCGACGATGTGATCGGCTACGAGGATCTGGATGAATACGGCGGCTGGCGCCCCGTGCCGGAGTACGGCAATGTGTGGTTTCCTCATACCACAGTCGTCGGCTGGGCTCCCTATCACTACGGCCATTGGGCATACATCGCGCCCTGGGGCTGGACTTGGGTGGATGATGCGCCCTGGGGCTTCGCCCCCTTCCACTACGGCCGCTGGGTTGTCGTGGGCGGAGTATGGGGCTGGGTGCCTTGCCCGCCGCGGCCAGCGGTCGTTACTGTCGCTTACGTCCGTCCGGTGTATGCCCCCGCGCTCGTTGCTTGGGTTGGTGGCCCGCACTTTGCTGTGGGAATTGGCGTCGGCGGTGGCGGCGGTTTCGCCTCGGGAGTGAGCGTGGGCTGGTTCCCGCTCGGACCGCGTGAAGTTTACATTCCGTCCTACCCGGTTAGCCGGACTTACGTGAACAATGTGAACGTTTCGAATACCACGGTGAACACCACCGTCGTCAACAACTATTACAACACCACGGTCATCAACAGGACCAACGTCACCAACAACACCAACATCATCAACAACAACTTGACCGTGAACAATGTGCATTACGTGAATCAGAGCGTTCCCGGCGCGGTCACCGCCACCACTCCGCAAGCGTTTACTTCCGCGCAGCCGGTGGCCAGGAACATCGTTCAAGTCAATCAGAGAGAGGTCGCCTCGGCTCCTGTTGCTGCCGCCGCGCCCGCCGTTGCTCCTCCGAGGCAAGCCGTGCTCGGTGCGGGAGCCACGACAAATGTCAAGCCGCCGGCTTCGCTCGAAACTCGCGCCGTCGTAGCCAAAACGGCTCCGCCTCCTGCTCCGGTTTCGTTTGCCAAACAGCAGCAAGCGATCAAAGCGAACGAAGGCAGGCCCATCGCCATCTCTCAAATGCGTCAGATTCAGCCGGAGTCCACGCAGGTGACGCGCCCGAACGTCAAGATCGCGCCTCCGGCCCAGCCTGTCGCTCCGCAAAACGTTCAGGCGAACCGGCCGGTCATGCCGCAATCGAATCCCAATCGGCCGGCGACAGTCAACAATTCGAATCAGTCTAACCAGGCTGTGGCGCCGCAAGCGAACCCCAATCGGCCTGCTACGGTGAATAACGCAGTCCAGCCGGTTCAGCCAAATCAGCCGGGCCAGGGCAATAAGCCTGGCAATCCGTCGGTGAATCCGGCCAATGCAAATGCGAAGGTCTATAACGATCGTCCGCCAACCGCGCGGCCGAATAATTCCAGCAACGTGGACCCGCAACTCGAGCAGAAGCATCAGCAGCAGCTTCAGGATCTCCGCGCGAAACAGGACCAGGAGCGCCAGAAAATCGAACAGCAACAGGTGCAGGAACGCCAGAGGCTCGCGCAGAAGAATGCGGACGATCAGCGGCAACAGCAAATCAACCAGAAACACGAACAGCAATTACAACAGCTCGAACAAAAACATAACCAGGAACAACAAAAACTCCAGCAAAGACAACAGCAAGAACACCAGAAACAGGACAAACCGGCGAAGCAAGAAAAACCGCCAAAGCAGGATAAGCCGCCGAAAGAAGAAAAGCCTCCCCACAGCTGAGAACGGCCTATTCCAGGGACTCACTCCGGACGGGGCGCTGGCAGAACGGCTGGCGCTCCGTCCACTTTTTTTCTAGCGCCGTATCTTCGCGCGTGAAAGATTTCTGCGGCTCACGTACTATTTCTCATCTGAGCGATGAAGATTTCCTCCATTGCGCGTACGCGCTCGAAAAATACGCAGTTCCCAGCATCAGGCTTGCGCTTGTTTCCGATTCCAGGGCTTCCGGAGATTCGGGCGCGTGACGATCTGCCTGTGCACATTGTGAACGCGGCGCGCAAGGCGGGATTACGTTTTCACGAAGGCGACATCCTGGTCGTCGCGCAGAAGATCGTTTCGAAAGCCGAAGGTCAGATCGTCGCGCTGGCGTCAGTCATTCCTTCCTCGCGGGCGCGGAGGATTGCCAAAAGGTTGAAGAAAGACCCGCGTGCTATCGAGGTCGTGTTGAGGGAGTCGCGTCGCATCGTTCGAACGGAACGTGTGCTGATTGCCGAAACGCATCACGGATTCGTCTGCGCCAACGCCGGCGTGGACCATTCGAACGTGCATGGCGACGATGTTGTGACGCTTCTCCCGCGTCATCCCGATCGTTCCGCGATGAAGCTCGCCGCCGCGCTGCGCAAGCGTACCGGCAAACGCCTGGCCGTCATCATCAGTGACACGTTTGGCCGCCCCTGGCGCCTCGGTTTGACGGATGTGGCCATCGGAGCCGCGGGCGTACCCGTGCTTCTCGATTTGCGAAGCACACGCGACCGCCACGGAAAACTTCTGACCGCCACGGTCCTCGCCATCGCCGATGAGCTTGCCTCTGCCGCCGGCCTCCTGATGGGCAAATCAGAAGGCACACCCGTCGTGCTCATCCGCGGCTACCGATACAAAGCTGTTCTCGAACCTGCTTCGCGTATCATCCGGCCTGCCCGCGAAGACCTCTTCCGCTAGACATTCTCTCTTACCCCTGCTCTCTGTGTCCGCTGCGCTCTCTGTGTTAAATTCAATCTGGAACTTCCAGACCACACTCTCATGAACACCAGGCTCAACGAATCTGCTCTACCGCGGTTGAATCCTGAATGGGAACATGCCCAGAGCCGCGCAGCCGACCGTCACACATTGGATCGTGCTTCAGCACTCCTGCTCGCTGACTTGGCTCCCCTCGCGGAGTTGCAATCTGCAGCGACTGAGATTCGCGCCCGCGGGAAGGGAACTGTCGTCAGCTTTTCTAAGAAAGTCTTCATCCCGCTGACCACGCTCTGCCGCGATTACTGCGGCTACTGCACGTTTCGAAAAGATCCCGGCCAGCCCGGCGCGCACTTCATGACCCCGGACGAAGTTCTTGCGCTCGCGGAACAAGGCCGCCAGGCCGGTTGCAAGGAAGCGCTCTTCAGCCTCGGTGACCAGCCCGAACGTATTTTCCCCGAAGCGCGTGATTTTCTTCGGAAGCAGGGGTTTGCCAGCACGCTCGACTACCTCGCAGCCATGTCCGAACTCGTCCTTGAGAAAACCGGGCTGCTCCCGCACGCCAACCCCGGCGTCATGAATCGTGCCGCTCTTGAGAAGTTGAAAGATTCGAACGCCAGCGCAGGTCTGATGCTCGAAAATGCGAGTCCCCGCCTGATGCGTGACGGACTGCCGCACGCCAATGCTCCGGACAAAGTCCCCGCTCTGCGTCTCCGCACTATCGAAGAAGCGGGAAAACTCTCCATCGCCTTCACCACCGGGATCTTGATTGGCATCGGCGAAACCGTGGAAGAGCGCGTCGATTCGCTCCTCGCGATTCGAACGCTCCACGAAAAATACGGTCACATTCAGGAAGTCATCATCCAGAATTTCCGCGCCAAACCGGAGATTCCCATGGCCGCGCATCCCGAACCGTCGCTCGAGGAGATGCTCCGAACCGTCGCGATCGCTCGGCTGATTCTTGGACCGCACATGAATATTCAAGCCCCGCCGAACCTGAGTTACGACGATTTTCCTCGCTTGCTCGAAGCGGGCATCAACGATTGGGGCGGCATTTCCCCTGTCACCAAAGATTTCATCAATCCCGAAGCCGCCTGGCCGCAAATAGTGCATCTTCAATTCGAAACGGAGTCACGCGGATATACGCTGCGCGAACGGCTCGCAATCTATCCGGAATTCATCGTCCGCGATGGGTTTCTATCGCCCCGCGTAGGCCGTCGCGTCGCCGCCCTGGCTGGTGCCGACGGCTATGCACGGAGTGCTGCGACCGCCGCCGGCGCCTGACCGATCATGCCTCAAATTAAAAAACTAAAAATCACCGCTCTGGCCGGCGGCGTTGGCGCCTCGAAACTTCTTCTCGGCCTCTACGAAGTCATGGATCCAGCCTTATTGACCATCATCGTCAACACCGGCGACGACATGGTCCTCCACGGCCTGAAAATCTCGCCGGACCTCGACATCGTTACCTATACGCTCGCTGGAATCGTCGACCCGTCAAAAGGCTGGGGATTTCGCGGGGAAACTTTTCACGCGCTGAAGCGCCTCGCAGCCTTTGGCCGTCCCGACTGGTTCAATCTCGGCGACCGCGACCTTGCCACGCATATCCATCGCACTGCCATGCTCGCCGAAGGGAAAACGTTGTCGCAAGCCGCCGACTCCATTCGCATCGCCCTCGGCGTCAAATCCCGCATTCTGCCTATGTCGGACAATTCTGTCCCCACCATCATCGATTCGAACGAGGGCACGCTGCATTTCCAGGAATACCTCGTGAAGCGCCGCGCCGAACCCGTCGTGCAGGGGATTCGGTTTGTGGGCGCAGAGTCCGCGCTCCCGGCTCCCGGCGTCCTCGAAGCCATTCGTAACGCCGATCGCGTCATCATCTGCCCTAGCAATCCCTTGATCAGCATCGGGCCGATTCTCGCCATTCCTCAAGTGCGAGAGCATTTGCGAGAGCGTAAGAAACAAGTTTTCGCGGTTTGTCCCATCGTCGGCGGGAAGTCGCTCAAAGGCCCATCGGACAAAATGCTTGCCCAACTGGGTCACGAGCCAACGGCGCTCGGCGTCGCCAAACTCTACGCCGACTTCACCGGCACCTTCGTTATCGACCCAGCCGACAAATCCCAGTCCGCCGCCATCTCCGCCCTCGGCATGAAAGTCGCTCTCCTTCCGACAGTCATGAACACACGCGCCCAGAAACGCAAGCTCGCCCGCGCCCTCTTATCTGTGTCTTCGCCTTTGGTTTTGTAGGGCGAATTTCAACTCACCCTGTTCTTGTACGGGTTTGCGGGCCAGGAATTACTTTCCCGTATCCGCGCGGGCACTTAGCGGACTCTATTCATCCGGTGACTCCGCCCACATTGGCAGATTGCAGTAGTGGCAGTGCTTGGGAAAAAAAAGGTCGCCGTTCCATTTGAACGCCTGACCGCAGCGAGGGCATTGCCAGTAATTCCATCGCCAGCTAGAGATGGAAATAAATGGGATCCACGCTAGAGCGAGTATCGCCCAGAACATCCCCCAAATGTTCCCGCTCAAGTGAAAAAAACGGAGAAAAAGACCGAATACTGCGCTGAGCACGACAACAAAGGGAAGCCAGCCGAGGAGCGCGAGCGGAAGTAAGACTCGCAGCTTCCGATACTCCCGCCAGGCGGCCTTGTACCGAGCTCTAGCTTCCTCCTCCGATTCCGGCAGCAGGAAGCGGCGCTCTACTCGTGGTCGTAGATCGAATTTGGATGACAAGAGACCCACGAGATACCCGAGAAGGGCCAACACGATAACCACAAGGATGATCGAAAACCAGTGGATGATCGGCTCGGCATTTGCGTTATTTGCCTGATTCAACGAAAGGGAAAGCCCCTTTTTAAGGTAGCCCGGTGAAACGAATACCCGCGCTGTGAACTTTGTAGCGCATATTCAGTCCGATCAGCAACGCCGTCAGCGATTCCACGATGCGCGCGTTCTCCAGCTTCCCGCCATTCAGCGCCCGCGCTCCGGGAATCTTGCCGACCAATTCGGATGCGACTTGCTTCGCTTTCTCGTCATCGCCGCACACCAGCACGTCACAGTCAACCGGCTCATCGCCCGAAAGTGTTTCCGCGCCGAGATTCTGAAACGCGGCCGCCAAACTCACGCCCGCAGGCAAGAGTTCTCGCGTTTGCTCTGCTGCCGATCCTTGCCACACTCCAAGTACACGCGTCGCCGCGCCTCCAACCGTCGCGGCCAGCGGCACTGCGGTATCAATCACAATTGTTCCCGGCTTCCACACGCTTTTCAATTGCTTCAATAGCGTAGCGGCGCCAGAGAAGGGCACGGTCAGCACGGCGACATCGCAACCGGCTGCCGCCGCTAAATTATCCATGCCCTCAATCTGCGCCGTCCCGCCAATTCGCTCGCGCAACTGCTTCGCCGTTTCTGCCGCCCGCCGCGGGTCGCGTGATCCAATCAATATTTGTTCGCCCGCCTTCGCCAGGCGATAAGCAAGTCCGGAGCCCTCGGCACCCGTTCCGCCTAGAATCGCAATCTTCCTCGCCATCTTGTTTCGCTCCGTTCCCAAGCTTCCCCGCGGCGCACGATCATACACGGAGCGCATCCTTCTTTCTTTACGTGCATCGCGTCGCCTTCCCGCCGCCCAGTATGGTATCGTCAAAAACTTCGGAGATGACAACTCTGTCGCTCACCACCTCGGAATTCCGCAAAGCGATGAGCCAATTCGCCACCGGCGTGACCGTGGTCACCGTCGAGCACGACTCAAATAAATTCCACGGCATGACGGCTAACTCGTTCACCTCCGTCTCGCTCGATCCTATGCTGGTGCTCATTTGCGTAGATCATCGCGCAAAGAGCCTCCCCATGCTCAACAAACAGAAGCACTTTGGTGTCAGCGTCCTCAAGAAGGGCCAGGAAGCCATCTCTGAATACTTCGCCCGTGGCACGCATAACGCCGAAACCGAGGAGCGCCTGTCCATTCGCTATCGGCGCACGCCGAGCGGCATTCCCGTCCTCGAGAACACGCTGCTCCAGTTGGCGTGCAAAACGGTCGCATCCCATGTTGCGGGGGATCACACTATTTTCGTCGGAGAGATTGTAGACGCGGAAATTCATGATGGCGAGCCGCTTCTGTATTTCCGCGGGGAATACCGCACGATCGCCCGCCACTCCTGAAATTTCGGCTCTTGTGGAAATTTCGTCAGCGGTCGGGACTGCCGGAAGCTCGCGGCGACTCCGCCGAATCGCCCATTTCCTTGCGATGGCTCTTTACTTCCCGCAGTGCGTAGATCGGCTTGTTCTGCGATTCGTAATACGTGCGCGCGATGATTTCGCCCAGCAATCCCATCGAGATGAACTGCGCCCCGCTGATAAACAGCGCCACGGCCAGCATGATTAACGGCCCGTGCTCCGTCATGATCGGCCGGTTCATGTAGAACTTTTCATACAGCAGGTAGCACCCGAGCAGCGACCCCAGCCCCGTTCCGCCGATTCCCAGCAACCCGAAAAACTGCAGCGGCCGCGTCGAATAGTCCAGCAAAAACTTCACAATGATCAAATCCAGGAACACGCGAATCGTTCGCCCGATTCCGTAATTGGATTTCCCGCTCTTTCGCTGCAGATTTTCGATCGGTACTTC
The DNA here is from genome assembly GCA_035704085.1 of Candidatus Acidiferrum sp. GTDB lineage: Bacteria > Acidobacteriota > Terriglobia > Acidiferrales > UBA7541 > Acidiferrum. The sequence goes on from DASSXG010000120.1 coordinate 45,429, forward strand.
CGCGATCCGCGCCCCCGTCGAGCTGGCCAGCGCGGGAATAAAGCGGTGCAATTCTCCGTAGAGTTGAATTTCCTGAATGATCTCGCGCCGGTAAGCCTTGAACGTCGTCCCAAAATCGTGCAGGTCAATCCCGGACAGCTTTGCCATCATCCAGTTCGCGATTCTGCTTGGAACCTGCCGCATCAGCCAATGATCCCGGCGGTGGTGACGCCATCCGCTCACCAGGTCATACCCTTCCTCGATTTTTTCGAGGAATCGCGGAATCTCTTCGGGATCGTGCTGCAAGTCGCCGTCCATCGACAGGATGACCTCGCCTCGCGCAAAATCAAATCCCGCCTTCAGGCCCGCCGTCTGCCCGAAATTCCTCCGCAATCGCACCAGGTTCACCCGCCGGTCGTGCTCGTAAATCTCAGACAGCACCTTGAACGTATCGTCCTTGCTCCCGTCGTCCACAAACACCAGTTCGTAGGGCTCGCCGACGCTATCCATCACTTCCGTCAGTTTCATGTAGAGCGGTGGGATGTTTTCCTGTTCGTTGTAGAACGGAACGACGATGGAGTACCGGATGAGCGAATCGCTTGTCATTCTCTTCCGCAAAATCCTTCTTAAGCTTCCTGGGTCACGAAGCCATAGTCTATCAGGCGAATCCCTTGCGATGCGACAAGATTTCGAATCCCCGTGTCCGTCAGGATCTCCAGTTCCGTTCCCCGCGAATCCCGCAGCCGCGTCGCCGTTTTCTGCAGCGCCTCGTCCACATAACCGGGGTGGCACATCAGCTCCGTCGTGCCTTCCGGCAAACTCTTCAGCAATTGTTTTACGCCCTCGCGCGTCAGCTCCCCGGTTTGCGCGATCCCGCAAAAATAATCCGCTGTGGCAATCCCCGCATTTTCGGCTAGTTCTCGCGCATCCCGCGCCAGCAGCTTCAAGCCCCGCGCCTGCACTCCCTGTCTCATCACCACCCCGCCGCGCTGTTTTCCACCGGACGAAAGCGCCGCCCGCAAACTCGACTCCTCCAGCGCAACCCGGATCGCTCCGATTCCGTGCCGCTTCGCCAGCTTTAGCGCAGTCTCAAACAGTCCGGGCAGCATGTGCACGTGTTTGTGCCCATCAAGGTGCGTTGGCTCAATCCCTGCGTCGCGCACTTTTTGAATCTGCGCGTCCCATTCGCGTTCCACCTCGTCGAGCAGCAGCCCGCGCCGCGCGCGCCGCAATAGCAAGCTCTCCGGCCCGCCCGCAAATTCTCCTTTTTCGTTCACCAGCGTCGTCACCGTCTCTGGTTCCGCCGCCGGCGCGCCATCGCTCAAGTTCAGGTGCACGCCCACGCCCAGCCCCACCGCTGTCCGTAGCAGCTCCACCGCCTCAGAAAAAGCCGCACCGTTCGCCAGCAGGGAAGCGCTGGTCACGATCCCATTCCGAAACGCCTGCACGATCCCGCGGTTCACTCCCTCCGTCCACCCGAAGTCGTCCGCATTCACGATCAAATTCTTCACGGCCTGTCCTGCCCTCGCGTTCCCACCTGCCCGTTCGTACAGCTACTCTTTCGTGTGCGCGCCACAGTCGTACCATTGACCGTTTTTCACCCCAACTTTACCATGGCCTCTTAGAGGGAATCATGTCGGTCAAGCTGCGTGAAAACGTCCAAATCGGTCCGCACTACCGCGATAAGCGCCGCGGACGCCGCATGAACTCCCGTGTTCCCGTGCGCATCGAGTGGGACGACGCCTCCGGCAAGCGCTCCAGCGCCGAAGCCCACACGCGCATTGTCAATCCTTACGGCTGCATGGTTGTTCTTCAGCATTCGCTCATCCTTGATCAGCGCGTCGCTCTCACCAATCTCGCCGTCCACTCCAGCAACGCCGCCGTCATCGTTTGGAAGGGCAATGCCCGCCCGGATGGCTGGGAATACGGCATCGAGCTCGTCGCTCCTGAAATGGATTTTTGGGGAATCGAACTGTGAAGTCCCACTCCAACCCCAAGCCCAGCTTTTACGCGACCCCTGGTACAGTCCCGGCTGGGACTCACGGCGCAAAGTCCGCCGTTCGCCCTGCGCTCACGCGCCAGCCCACTGCGGAAGAACGCCGCCGCGCCCAGCGCGTTCTCCTGCGCATGCCGGTCGTCGTCCATCTCAAGGACAAGTCCGAGCCCGTCTCCGGCTTCACCCATACGGTCAGCGCCAGTGGCGCCATGATCATTGTTCCCGAGGGTTTTTCCGCGGGCACCAAGTTTATCCTTGAAAATCCTAAAACGCAGGAAAAAGTCGAGGTCAACGTCGTTCGCCCCTCGCAACTCAATCAGGAAGGCTCTCTCGTACCGGTTGAGTTCGTGACCCCTGCTCCCAACTTCTGGAACATCTTCTTTCCCCCCAACGTAAACTGACGCATCCGTGAGGATGCGTCATCCTGAGCTAAGCGAAGGATCTCTCTTTCTGTTCTCGATCTTCTCCGCGTCCTCCGTGCTCTCTGCGTCCTCTGTGTTGAAATCCCCTCCCCACAAAAAAAAGCGGCCGCAAACTACAGGGGCCGCTCTGTTCTGTGAAGTTGTCCCGCCTCAATTAATCGTGATGTTGATGGGTGACGCAGTTGGAGTCGCAGCAGGGCTCGTCGCGATCACCATCTGCGTTGGGCCACCCGTTGCCGTCACATTCAGCATGCCGCTGTTGGATGCCTGCGTGCTGGGGTCGCCCAGGTAATGCGCGCTGATCGCATGCGTCCCAGGCGGCAATCCGGGATTATTGATCGTCGCTAATCCATTTGAAACCGTCGTAATCCCGCCCAACGTGTTTGACCCGTCAAAGAGCTGCACGCCTCCGTTAGCCCCGACGGATGCATTTACGGTAATGCTGAACGCGATTGGAGTGTTGGACGTTACCTTCGTGCTGGTGACGGAAATCTTGGTCGTCGTCGGAACGGGTCCGCCGCCACCGCTGCTTCCGCCCCCGCAACCCAGCACAAAGCTCAGCACGCACACCAACCCCAGCCCTAACGCTGCGCGGTACCGCTTCCGCCCGGGCAGCAAGAGCACGATCATTGCCGCCAGGCCCGAGCCCGCGCTCAGCATCAACCAGCCCTTTCCGCTCCTTGCTGGAACCAGGCCCGCTGCATAAATCGCCCGCTCCACCGGTGCACTAGACGCCGACAGCGCTGTTGACGGCGCCGCAACATTCACCGTGAGTGTCCCATTGATTCCGACTCCCGAAGGCGCCCCGTTCGGCACGGTGATGGTCAATGGTGAACAGGTCACGCCAGAGGGTCCTCCCCCAGCCGGGCACGTTACAACCACTGGACCTGAAAACCCGCCGCTTGGCGTCACCGTGATCGTCGCGGTTCCACTGGACCCTGCTGTTATCGCCACAGCAGATGCCGGGCCTGTCACAGTGATGCTCCCCGTCGTACTGCCTCCAATCGTCCCCGTGAAAGTAAAATTCAAGATACTCTTACCTCCAAACGCGAACGGATTCGTGTCCCCTTGTCCAAACGAACTAACGAGGATGTAGTAGGTCGTCCCTGCGGTGAGCGACACGTTTTGCAACTGCGATTGGAGCACAATACCCGGATTGATGTCGTCGTTGCAAGCATTGGGAACCGCCGTGAGCGACGCTAGCGAAGTGCCGGTCCATAGAGAGAGCACTGTATCGTAGCTGCTGCCAATCGTGTCAATGTTGGCGGAACCTGTCCCAGTCGGGAGCACTTTGTACCAAATAGTGTTCGCGCGCCCGGAGCCTGCCACTGACGCCTGCGTGCACGGAGGCAGGGGATCGTTCGTTTCGGTAGTTGCAGCGGAACTGTCTTTGGTGTCGGTAAACGAGACGGATGTCATGTTTATGGCGTTCGCGAAGTTGTCATTTGCTGGCGGAGGGGCGACCACGGTGAATGTTGGCAATGTGACCGTCGACGTAGTGAAGGTTGTCCCGCCGCCCGGCAGCGGATTCTGAACGCCCACCGAATTCGTACTCCCGAAATTGGCCATGAAGCTCGCGGGAACAACCGCCGTCAGTTGCGTAGGGCTGACAAAATTCGTTGCTATCGCGGGCCCGCCGTTATCCGGGTTCATGATCACCGTTGAGTTTGAGCAGAAATTTGTACCTGTCACCGTGATCTGCGTGTTTGCCGCGTTCACGAAGGCAGTGCCCGGGACCGAGTTTGTAATGGTTGGAGCTTGGCCAAACACTGTAAATGGCAGGGAGCCCGTCGTTGTCGGATTCTGTGTGACATCCTGTACACTGACCTGAGGCACGCCGCCGCAAGAAAGATCAGCCGCCGTGATTGTCGCTGTAAGCTGCGTCGCACTACCGAAAGCAGTGGTGCGTTGGCTTCCATTCCAAAGGACTTTCGAGCTGCTTGTGAATCCGGTACCGGTTACCGTAAGCATTGTCTGTGCTCCCGGTGCAGTTGCCGAGAACGGTGAGAGCTTGCCAATTGTTAAAGCCGGCGTGTTGATCCCAGGGCCGAGATTCAAATCCCAGACGCCCCGTCCATGCGTGGCCGCGCGGAGCGTCCGCGAAGGATTATGCAGCGTCAGGGAAAGGATCTGTGCGTTAGGAAGCGAACCCGCGGCGCCAAGAGGAGACCAGTTGAGGCCTCCATCCGTTGTGAGGAATCCTCCGACATCCGTCCCAACGTATAGGGTCTTTCCGGAAGCGTCGTCAGGGTCGATTACTAGCGCGTTGACCGGAATGTCGGGAAGCTTGGTTGCAGTGCCGCTGACATCGATCCAGATCATAGCTGCACCGGCGGTGCCGTTAACCGTCTTGAATACGTGGCCCTTGCCGTCGCACCCTGCGGCGCAAGTACCAAATCCAGAAAACACGACGTACGCGATATCGCCCGTTGCGCTGGAGGGATCCACAACAATTTGGGTAACGGCCCTCGCCGGCAAGAGTCCACCGTTACCGGAAATGCTGGTCCAGGTCGTTCCGCCGTTCGCCGTAACTTCCACTTCGCCGCCATCGCTGCCAACATAAACAGTATTCGACGTCCCTTTTGCGACTGCGATTGTGCTCAGTGCAGGCAAGCTTTGATTCGAGCAATCAACTGCATGCGCGGGGCTCGTCACGTCCGGAGAGATGGGATTCCAGGTATTGGCGTTATCCGTCGTTTTGTAAACGAGACAGGTCCCAAAATACAGCGTGTTTGAGTTGCTGGGGTCAATTACAAGGGGCGGAATAAAGTTGCCCCGGTCCCCACCGTTGATGCCGCTCGTCGCCAGGAATCCATTGATTAGGTCTCCGTTGTTAAACGAGGTGGCAATGAGCAAAATCTGGTTGGCGAGGTACTCGCATTCGCCGTAAGTTGTGCTGGGAACGGCGAAATCGATGGCCGTAAATCCGCCGTCGCAGCCTAATCCTGCATCCTGCCAAAGAAGCGGACTGCCCCTGAACCCTTGATAGTCCTGGATGCCGTTGTCTTGGGTACCTCCCATGGCAAATCCGGTATTCGACGGATGGATCGAAACGCCCGGGTAAAATTGCGTGATCTGCAAATTCTGATTGAGGTTCGTCCAAAAACCTGCGGGTGGAGTTCCCGCTAAGGTTGAATTAGTTGTCTTCCAGACTCCGCCATCATTGCCGACGTACATCGTCGATGTCCCGGCCGCGAAAGCAATGGCGTGCATATCCACATGGATTGTGTCGGCCGCGCCGGACACGTCGTTCCGTGAAAGCTCCGTCCATGTCGTTCCGCCGTCAAGCGAACGAATCAGCGTCCCATTGTTGGCAGCGCCGCCAAAAAAGACATCATTGGCGCTGGCGGGACTGACTGCCAACGGAATGTCATAGAAACATTGTGAATTGCATACCCCGCTTGTTGTAAGCCGTGTATCGTTGGCGAGCTGTGTCCAGAGCGTGCCACCGTTGATTGTCTTTGCCACGCCCAGCAGGTTGCTGGAAGTAGTGCTGCTGTCGGCAATGGCCGCATAAATTGTTGCATTGCTCCCTGTGCTTGTCGTGCTGGGGAATATCGCCAGCGTGACGCGCCCGATGTTGCTGCTCAAAGCTGCAGGTAGAGTCTGTTTCGCGAAAGTGATCGTGCTCGCGCAACTAGACATGGGCCCGGACGATTTGTAGATGCCGTTGTTTGTGGCATCGCCAAACGGGTTACCTAGAGCAACCCAGGCAGTCCCGTCGCTCGCAAAAACCACGTCGGTCCCTGCATCGCTCACGGAAGTCGGACTTGTCGGCGGGGGCAGGACGCGAGCCCACGTGACGCCGCTGTCCTGTGAGCACCAAATTCCGGAGGGAATGTTCGTGCTGGCTAGGCCGCGAACTCCTGCGAGCAATATAGCCGTGCTTCCGCTTGTTTTGGGGTTAACAGCAAGGGCGCCAATCGCCGGACCGCCGCGGATGGTCGAAAGCGGAGAGACCGTATGGAACGTGCTGTCTTGAGTGCAACTTGCCGTGGGCGGCGTGCCCGCAGTAATGGCGCATTTCAAAACGCCTTCCCCGTAAATGTTTTCAGCGCTGAAGTTACCTTCTCCCGTGCCGACATAGACGGTTGTGCACACACTCGCCCCGCAGGTCGTCGGGTCGACTGCAAGTGAGCCGACTGCAATTGTTGGAATCCCGGTGTTGGCAGGGTTGTCGGTAAGCGAGGTCCAAGTCGTTCCGCCATCCGTGGTTATCCACAGGCCGCCATCAGCCCCTCCTAGATAAACATTGTTGGCGTTATTGGGATTTACGACCAGAGCGGATACCCGGCCGGAAGTGGCGCCGCCGTTGGCCCCACCCGCGAACAGTGTGGTGCTAGTAGGCTGCGGGCCAATTGGAAACCATCTTGAGGCCGGACCGATTGGCGGTGTGACAAAGCCTGTCTCCAGGGGCGCGCCAAAGAGACTCAACCTTCCCTCGCGCTGATACATCTGCTGCTTCTGCTGCAAAGCGCGTTCGCGCGCCCCCTGCGGGATGAAGCCCAGGGGAAACGCGCGCGGCTTGAAGAACCAATCCTGCCGATGACGGAGAAACTCAGGCCCTTCCTGAGCCGCCTCTCGCCCCTGGTCGTCGCGTGGCAAAGGCTTCAACCCCTGGACCTTGGTCCGTTTCCCTTGAGAACCGGACGCGTCCGGCTTGCTCTGCGCCGAAGCACGCACACCCGTCAGCACTAGGATCGTCACAAGAATGAAAAGGGAATTGCGGACCACGAAGAGGGAATTGCGCAACATCGAAAAGTAGAGTTTCATAACCCGCCCACACCGTAGATTTGGATTTATCCCAGCACTTCGTATCCGGCCTGAGGGCCGTCGTCGTACCCGCGGAGGGGCCACTTCTGGAAGGGGCAACCCGCGAACTGAAATTTGGACCGGAACCGTTTCCTGAAAAACGCCTAAAGCCTATCACAGGAAGATTACAAACTCTTTAGTACCTTAACCACAGCTATTACACCCCGGCCTGCACTCCATTGCAAGAGCACAGTCACCGGCCAGGCGCGAATCGCCCCGTGCCCGTTCCGATGCACACCGGATTCTGCCGGATGCCTCCTGGAATCCAACCAAGTACCCTCCCCTTCGCCGCTCGCGGACATCCATCGCGCCGACTTCATACAAGACTCGCCTTCGAGAATTTTCATTCCGTTCCGCTCTTGACTTTCTGTTCTCTCCATGGTACATTCAACATTAGGTAAATTTGCATCTTATCTTGGGAATGCGGTGGCTTGCTCCCGCCTTTTTGTTTTGCAGAACAATCCTTTAGAATCAATCACTTGCGAATTGCCAAATTTGCAAGTCTTTTGTTTTGATATTCATGCAAATTGGTGGGGGGTGGGTACCTCCGGTATACATCTGAGGTTGGACCTGCTGCTTGCTGCCTAAGCCTAGGAAATCGCTCTAACGCCGGAAACCACGATGTCCGTAGTAACCCACCGTAATATCTCGGACCCCAGCCCCAGCCATACCCGTAGAACCCGTAGTAGCCCGGATAATAACCGTAGTAGGGCCCGTAGTAGCCGTACGGATAACCGTACGAATATGGCGGATAGCCTGCTGCCAGGTGCGGCCGACGATGGTTCCCTCGTCCGCCGTCATAATCCTCTTGGGAGACTGGCAGGAACGCCTGCTGGGCGTGCGCGGTGTCAATCTCTACCGGATCGACCAGCCGGAAGCTCAACGGCGTCTCCGGGAGGATTTCCGTCGGATGCCCGCGTGTCAGGAGCACGGCGGCAATCCCGGCGGCCGCTCCCGCGCCGGCTCCAATCGCTGCTCCTCGGCCCCAGTCCGCAGCCGCGCCTATCGCCGCGCCCAGTACCGTCGTGCCGCCAATCGTAGCCGCATCCTGGCCGTGCGAAGTTCCCGCCGAAGCTTTCCACAATTCCGTAAGGACCGGCGCCTGCTGCCCGTCCACGATCGTCAAGTCCGTGATCTCCAGGCCCAGTTGCGATGTGCCCTTCACGCGGCCTGCCTTCTTCGCCTCTTTCACTTTGCCGAACGCCGTCGCTCCGCGGCGCGCCACCACCCAGCCATTCACGACCAGCGGTTCGTCCAGCACCGCCGTGAACTCATCCCCGGTTTGGTTCTTATCGCTGCTCAGGAATTCATTCGTCCGCACCCGCAGGATCGTCCCTGCCGGCAACGTAAGCACCTGCGGAACCGTTGCTCCCTCTTGATTTACCGGGCCGCGTTGCGATCCTTGCCTTTGCCGATATGGTGGATTGGAGGGAGCCGGCTGGCTGGATTCATTCGGTGAATTCTGCGGAGCTTGTGCTTCCTGCGAGTTTCGTCGTCTGTCGTGCGAATAAGGAGGCTTGTCGGCGTCCTGCGGAGCGTAAGCAGGCTTCGGCTTGGAATCCTGCGCCTGCGGCGGTTGGTCCTGCGCCCCTTGCTGATCTTGTACTTGCTGCTGCCCTTGCTCCTGCGGTTGTCCTTGATCTTGTTGCTGGCTGGCGCTTTGGTCTTGCTGTTTTTGCGGTGCCGCATTCATTCCGGCGCCAAGGCACAAAGCCAGGGTCACCGCCGCCGTACCTCGAATCATCCATCCAACGTTCCTCGACATCGCTGGGTGCTGAATCATGACATTGTCTCCCTCGACCTGCCTGATCGTCCCTCGCTGGACTCCGACGCATTTATCTGGTCGCCGGATTCGATGGCACCCCATCTTGCAGGGGATGCCCAAGACCCTCCAGGTCATGCCATAGGCATTAACCCCTCGCCGTCCAGTAAGTTGCACTCCGGCCTTCCAGTAACTCTCTAAGAAATCAGCCACTTAACAATTCGGCGCATCTCTTGCTGGCTCAGTGAAACGCAGCACCCAGCAAATCCACCATCAGCCGGATTGCCGTCTGCGCGGTTCTTCCGGAGGGATCCCGGTACGGATTGACTTCCACGATATCCAGCCCCACCAGCTTGCCCTTGCTCGGAATGCCTTTCATAAGATCATCAATCTCCGCGAAATTCAGTCCGCCCGGCTCCAGCGTGCCCGTCCCTGGCGCCAGCGTCGGATCCATGGAATCCACGTCAAACGTAACGTAAATATTTTCGCTCTGCGGAATCGCTTCCAGCGCCGCGGCAATCCCGCGACGGTGGATTTCCTCGCTGGTCACGATTTTGGTATGCAGAGCTTTCGCGTTGCCCGCCGCTTCCGGATCGTTCGCGATCCCGCGCATCCCGATCTGGGCGATGCGCTTCACTGTGGGCAGCTTCGCCACGCGCAACACCCACGAGGCATGGTCAAGGTTTCCCGTCGCGCCGTTCCACGTATCCAGGTGCGCGTCAATGTGCACGATGGTTAAAGGAATGTCGTACGCCCGCAACACTGGAAACGTGATGCTATGGTCCCCGCCTAAAATAATCGGGAACGCTTTCTTCGCCAGAATTTTCTTTACCGCTTCCGTGATTTTCGCGTCCGTTTCGGCCGCCACTGTCGGATAAACCACCACGTCGCCCACGTCCACCCAGCGTTTGCCCTTCAAAACCGTGCGGTCGCCATCAATGTAATAAAAGCCTTCCGTCAAATCGTGCGCATACTCCTGCGAATTCTCGCGCATGTCTCGCGGGCCGTAGCGTTCGCCCGGCTGTCCCCACGTACCTTCATCGAACGGCACGCCCAACACTGCGAAATCCGCTTTCAATTTTTCCAAATCCGGTTCATAGGGCGCGCTCAGAAAAGTTCGCACACCGACAAAAGTCGGCGCGGTTTGCGCGCCGCCGTTCTCGGGCGCTAACAGAATCACAGTCAAAAACAGCAAGCATCCCAGGGCCATAAACTTCGTCATACCCACCTCCCGCTTTTGGAAACGCTGCGATTCCATGCAAAGCAAACTGCCGGGACTATCAAACGCGCCAGCCATTGTATAATCGCTTTCGAATCGATTCGCATCAGGAGGCAACATGGCCGAACCCACATACGAAGAGCTGAAAGCGAAAATTGCGGAAATGGAAAAGCAGGGCGGCGGACGCCGGGGCGGATCACTGGAATTTCGCGTGGGCGAAAAAGGCGGCGTCAGCGTTTACGGACTCGGACGCTTCCCGGTCACGCTCTATTACGAACAGTGGACCCGGCTGCTCGATGCGGTTCCGCAACTGCGCACTTTTCTGGAAGAAAACAAAGCTGAGGGCAAGCTGAAGCTCAAAGACAAGTAATTTGCCGGTGCAGCTTTGCGGATTGCAAGGATGCACTCTGCGGCTGACCATTATTTTTCGAAGCACAAGGATTCCATTGCACTGAGTTTGGCCGTTTCGAATCGCGCGCTCCCTGGGATTTCTCAAAGAAAGACGCTCGACCATGGATCCTTCGCAATTCTCTGAAGCGCGTGTTGCAGAGATGACCAACGGGGTCGTGAAATATTTGCAGGAGGAGAGGGCCCTTTATCTCCAGGCAAGCGAACCTCTCAGCGCAAATTTGAGGACTGCCGTCCAGTCCTATTTTCCGAAGAGTCTGCTCGACATCGTCAGGACAGTGACGCTCGAAGGCGCGCGCATCCCGCCTCCGCCGTTCTACGCCGAGGCGGTGGCCATGAGTTCCAGCCCTTTTCCGGATTTCGTGCATATCGCCTCCGTCACCTACGTTGACATCATCGTCTTTAATGGAACGATCGGACCGCGAACACTTTTTCACGGGCTGGTGCACGCACAGCAAATGGCCTTCCTCGGACTCGAGTCATATGTTGGATTTTACGTTCGCGGATTTTTGCAGACTCGCTCGTGGGTGAACATTCCGCTGGAAGCGCAGGCGTTTAAGTTGGAGGAACGTTTCTCGATGTCTCCACCGGAAGCTTTTTCAGTGGAAGAAGAAGTGAAACTGTGGGCAGGCCAGGGCCGCTACTGTGCTGGTTCAGCGTGAACTGGAGAGTTGGCGCGCCCCGTTAGCGAGTATAGCGCAAATTCCGCCGGGCCAGTTTGCACCGCCGAAAGCGGTGGCGGCCAGCGCAAGGGGCTGCGACTGAAACTGCAACTGGTTTCAAAAAAAGGAGACAGGTTGTGTCGTTCCCCGTTTACTAAGGGGCCGGCGCTGTGTACGTTACGGCTTGCAGACTCCGCTTAAAGCTGAGGCGACACCCAACTTGGGAAAAAACCAACTGGCTACGAAAAAAATCTCCACTCTACACCCGTCAAGTAAGCAGACGTAGCGAGGGTATCAGGCCGGTTCAGTACGTTCTTCTGAGCGTGGCTTGCGAGCTGCGTCCGATTTAAACGTTCGGATGATGCGACACGTTCGCGACACGTTCGGTAGTGTCTCATTTTGACTTTCTCGGCCCAGCGACACGCTCTATGCTGGCACCTCGCCACCATGAGGACCGTAAAATACGCGCCACATCGCAAAATTCTCGGAAATCTCCTCGACTTGGTGTTCGATTCCCGCAGCCACGAACAGCAGGTCGCCTGACTCGAACCGATCACGCTTGCCATCGTGGAAGAGCACTCCCCGGCCCCGAACGATGAAGTAAATCTCGTCCTGCACGTGCGGCGTCTGCTGGCTCGGGCGCAGAGGCAGGGAAACGGCTACATCCAGAGGGCCACGACGGAAGACGACAACGGCATGTTCGCCCGCAGGGATGCTCCCTTGAGCCTCGGCAAGACGGATAACACGGCTACGATCTGGCTTGCTCATGCTCCCCTCCTTTGTACCTTCAAACTGAGACACTACCACACGTTCCCATCGATGTTGTGACTGAGAGTGATATCATAACCTCCGGCGCTAACCGCCGTTGCTGGTTCCTCATGTCACGTGGCTTCAATAGCTGGCGAGGTGGCACAGGAATGGTTTGGCGTGATATCGAGAAACCACAAGGAGTTGCCAATGCAACGCCTCCCGGTTTTTCTCCTGGTTTTTCTCCTGACAGCAACGGGTATGTTGCTTGCCCAACCGAAAACGATCGTGTTCACCCGCATCGGACCCTCTCAGATTCGACTGTTTGTTTCGAACGCTGACGGAACCGCCGAGCGGCCGTTACTCAAATCCGATAGCCTGGACTACAATGCTGTTTGGTCTCCGGACGGGCGGTGGCTCGTCTTCACATCCGAGCGTAACGGCTCAGCCGATCTTTATCGCGTCAGGCCGGACGGAACCGGACTCCAGCAGCTCACCGCGAACCCTGCCTATGATGATCAAGCGGCTTTCTCGCCTGATGGACAGAAACTGGTCTTCGTTAGCACCCGAGCAGGTGGCACAGCGAATCTCTGGATTCTGGATCTGAACACCAACCAAGCGAGACCCCTCACGTCTGGGCCGGAGGGCGACTTCCGGCCCTCCTGGTCGCCCGACGGGAAATGGATCGCCTTTTCCTCTGACCGTGGAACAAAGGTCGCGCGGGATGGCGCCGGAAAATGGTGGGTGCACTTGCAGCTTGCCGATATCTACATGATACATCCGGACGGATCAGGGCTGAAACGTCTGACGAACAGCGGCAACTTTTGCGGAGGGCCGCGATGGACTCGGGATGGCAGCCACGTCGTCGGCTATTGCTCGTCCGCCGAAGAAACGTTCGCTTATCGCTCAACGTCCGACCAGTCAGACGAGACCTTGCAAGCGATGGGGCGGGCGCCACTGCGGGGAGACACAAAGCTCGTTTCGATCGACGTCGCGACGCTCGAGCAGACCACGATCACTTCGCGGCCCGGAATCAAGTCATTTCCGACGGTGCTCAACGATGGTGAGATCGCCTACGTAAGGAAAGACACCGACGGCCGCGGTATCTATTACAACTCCACCGGGAAAGAGGGACCGCGCGGATTCGTGCGCTCACCGTCCTGGTCCCCGGATGGAAAGCGTGTCGTGTATCACCGGCTGGTCAACCTGAAAATCCCCGCGTGGCAAAAAGCATTCAGCCGAAATCCCGGCTACGAACTCGTAATCACGCCATCCTTCCCCGCATTCGATCCGTCAGGCAAACGTCTGGTGGCAACGTCCGATGAGAACTTCCAGCTCATCCAAATGGAAGCCGGGCAGACCGTGACGCAAACGTTCTTCCGGCAGGAAGGAAAGCTGGCGGAATCCGCTGATTGGTCTCCGCGTGGCGACGCGATTCTGTTCGGACTGGGCCAATATTTTAGAAACCGCGCGAAGGGCGCTCAAGTCGCGCAGATCAAGCCGGACGGTTCGGGTCTTCGCGAAATTACATCCGGAGTCAACAATAATGGCTTCCCATCCTACGCACCGGACGGGAAGCGGTTTGTCTACCGTACCTTTGGCCCTGAGGGGCAAGGTCTGCGCATCATGAACCTGGAAGACGGTCTTGTGACGAAGCTGACCGAGGACTACGATAATTTCCCGAGGTGGTCCCCTCGCGGCGACCTGATTATGTTCGTCCGCCGCCAGGAAGGCAGCTTCGTGATTTTCACGATCACCCCGGATGGAAAACATCTCAAACGATTGACGTATCCGGGTAGTGATGACTCGCACGGGACGTGGTCGCCAGACGGCGAGTGGATTGCTTTCTCATCAGCCCGCATGGGGTTCAAAGATGAAGCGTTAAACACGGACAGTCCGCAGCCCTATGGCGAGATTTTCGTCATGCGTTACGACGGGACCAGCGTTCAGCAGTTGACCGACAACCAGTGGGAGGACGGCGCGCCTGTGTGGCTGCCCTAGAATCGAAAAACTCAACGATGAGTCCAGATCTCCGGATCGGCGGGACTGGGTATTGCGCGGCGGATACGGTGTAATCGACGTTTCGAGGTGGGCTTCTTCTCCAGCAGATGCCGCCTCAGGATGGCGGCCTTCTGTTCCGGCGTGTAGTGCTTCCGATGCTTGTTCATGCGTTCTCTCCTTTACCTTACTGGGAGAACGCCTTCTCCATTTCCAACTGAACCGAAACACTACTAGCAAGTCCCCACGAGGTGAAAAAATTGGCCCCGGGTTTTTTGGAAGGGGGAAAACCCGGGGCCGTGGAGTGGGGCGAGGCCTGAAGAAGCTCCTGGTAGCTGAAATTCTATTTCGAGGACTGGGCTGCCAGCAGGCAGAGTCTTCGCAATTCCTCGTAGGTGAAAACCATCTGTTCGCCTCGGTCGCCGGCTTCCAAGTGACCCAGACCGGAGGCTTCGGAGTAACGCCGAAGTTCTGACTGCGGGAGCCCGAGCAAAATGGCCGCGCGGTGCTCTTCAACTCGATCCCGTTGGTTGATGCCCATTCGAATGCCCATTCCAAATCCCACTGCTATCCACAGGGCATAGAGCAAACGACAATCCAAACGGTCAAATCGCTAAGTCCTTCTCTTTCTATAAGAAAGCGCGGGGTCTAAGCCTGGAGGCGAATGAGTGGCCAAATCCTTGCACATTCTGTGTACGGATTTGTACAACTGCAGGGCGGGCTGCTTGAGCCTTCGACCAACTAGCGACCGTTAGCCGCAAGCAGTCCGGAAAAGCCTGAAGCAGACGACTTACTCGGGTGCACCCGCAACGTAGTGGCGGTCCGAAGCCTTCGCAAGCTTGTCTTTGGCCCCTGCGTTCTGGTGTGCGGCTTCGGCTATTTTATCCTTAGCCTCCGTTTCGGGCTGAATGGTCGTCACCGGTTGCTTGGGGCGTTCGTCCACGTGGAGCTGAAAAATATCCGGGCGGGCGTAATGACCCACGACGTCCAAATCATATTTGCCGCGAATAATTTGCGCGCGGTCAATCTCCGCGACGAGAATCGTTTCACCCTCTGTGTTTGGGCCAGCGAGGAAATTCCCGAATGGGTCAACGATGCAGCTTCCGCCGCGAGTAACGATGACGTCAGGGTCGTCGCCATAAATGGAGTGATAATCGGGGGGAAAGTCGCGGCGCCGGTTGAATTGATTGCAGGCGAGCACGAAGCAGCGTCCTTCGACGGCGATGTGCCGCATCGAAGCGACCCAGGAATCGCGGGCATCTGCCGTGGGGGCGCAATAAATCTCGATGCCTTTCGCATACATGCTGGCTCGCAGCAGTGGCAAATAATTCTCCCAGCAAATCACTGCGCCGACTTTCCCCAGGCGGGTGTCGAATACCGGCATGGTGGAGCCGTCGCCAAACCCCCAAACCAGACGCTCAGAAGCGGTGGGCATGACCTTGCGGTGTTTGCCGAGGAAAGAGCCGTCCGGCCCGAAGAAGAGGACCGTGCAATAGAGCGTACCGCCGTCGCGTTCGATGACGCCGACGACGAGGTAAATGTGGTTCTCGCGTGCGGATGCGGCGAGGCTATCCACGCCCGGACCTGGAATTTCCACACTGCTGTCCCAATAGCGGCGAAAGTCCTCGCGGCCTTGCTCCGTACGCGAACCCACCACGGCGCCGAAATCGAGCCCTCGCGGATATGCAGAAACGAAAGCTTCGGGGAAGAGAACGAGCTTCGCGCCCTTCGCGGCCGCCTCGCCCGTGAGACGGTGAACTTTTTCAAGCGTGCGCTGGCGATCAAACGCAACCGAGGCCGCTTGTACGACAGCGACTTTGAAGCGCCGGAGGTCTGATCCAGTTTCTTCTATCGCTTGCTTGGAAGGATTCATGAATTTTACCCATAGCGGATAGAGTTCTCGTCCGACAGTATATACCGCTACCGTCAGGCAGCGATGTTACTCGCGTGAGAGCGACTGTTGCTTGCCTTTCTCCGTCAACGCGTAGAAATCGTTGCCGACATCGTCCAGCAAACCTGCGCCGACCAATTCGTCAATGGCATCGAGTACCTGCAGGCGTTCTCCGGGCTCATTGCCACCAGCCTCAAAGAGCACATGCAAGTCCAGGCGATCCTCCTTCATTTCTCCAAATAATCGCAGAACTCTTGATGCGAGTGGCGTCATAGTGCTACCGGCACCAAGGGAGCGATGAAAGGTCCACATTACCGCCGGAGAGGATGATGCCGAGTTTGGGCGGAGTTCCATCCACGTGCTGGGGCAGGTTCAGGGAAGCGAGCACGCCCGGCTTCAGCAAGGGGGCGATGGCGACGGCGCTGGAAGGCTCGATAATGATTTTCATGCGCTCCCAGACGAGGCGGGCGGCGGAGACGATTTCCTCCTCGGAAACGAGCAGAATGCGATCGACGTGGCGGCGGAGAATCGCGAAGGTGCGGGGTGCGAGCGAGGCGCGCAAGCCGTCAGCGATAGTGTCGCTGGATTCCAGCGATTGCAGCGTGCCGGTGGTGATCGAGCGGTAGGCATCGTCGGCGCGCTCCGGCTCGCAGCCGAACACGCCCACGTTTGCGCGGATGGCTTTTGTGCTGAGACAGGTTCCGCTGAGCAGGCCTCCGCCGCTGACTGGAGCGAAGACGGCGTCAAGATCCAGAATTTCTTCGAGGAGTTCTTTTGCAGCGGTGGCCTGGCCGGCGATGATGCGGTCGTCGTCGTATGGGTGGACGAGATAGGCGCCGGTTTCTAGCTGTACGCGATCGCAAGTCTCTTTTCGCGCGGAAACTCTTGGTTCGCAAAAAGTGATTTTTCCGCCGTACGCTTCAATGGCCTGGATTTTCACTCTCGGCGCGTTTTTTGGCATGACAATGTACGCGGGAACGCCGCGCCACGCCGCCGCGCAGGCTACCGCTGCGCCATGGTTTCCGCTCGATTGCGTGACGATTCCTCGTGCGGCTTCAGATTCTGACAGGGAGAGTATGGTGTTCGCAGCGCCGCGGATTTTGAAGGAGCCGGTTTTTTGCAAATTGTCGCATTTGAAGAAGAGATGCGCACCTCCGATGGCGTTGAGCGAGGTGGAGGTGAGCACCGGTGTGCGGTGGATGCGCGGCGCGATGCGCAAGTGGGCAGCAACAATCGTCTCCCACGTGGGCGCTTGATCCCTGCTGGTCTCGATGTGCGGCGCGGTGCTCATAGAGCTCACATTGTGGCTGTTCGTTTTGCCAAACGATACAGATAGCGGAAATTCCGGCTCAGTGAAAGGGTCATTATGGCATGCAACGGCCTGGTTTCTGGCGAGGGAGAACAACCGGCGCAAGGCCGGGAGGGGTACTGGTATCTGTTGGCCATACGGGTTTGGTACTTGACCGCCAAGATGAGTCTGTTAGGCTGGAAATATCCCTCCTCAATGGCGAGTGTCCGCGTCAGTCGTGTCTTGCGCGGCGGAGGCTAGGATGAAAGTAGCAGAACGCCGCCAGATTGCGCGCTTCGCCCTTCGCACCCCGTTGCGTTTCCGGGCATTGGGAGTTGCCGCGGACAAGACCGAACATTTTACGGAAGCGCTGAATATCTCGCAGGGAGGCTTTTTCTTTGCGTCCTCTGCTCCGCTGCAGGTGGGTATGCCAATCGAGGCCACGCTGCGAATGCCCGCGGAAGTAACCGGGAAGGCGCCGCAGGAGACGCGTTGTACGGCGCGCGTGGTGCATGTCCGGAACGAACCTTACGGAGACGGACGAATCGGGTTTGGCGCAGAGATTGAGAAATTCCAGACAGTCCCCATTCAAGAGCGCTGGATGACTGGATGAGCTGAAGGGAAGTTTCAATCCTCAGGTTTCAGTGATCGGCTAAAAAGCAAACAATTAAATGCAACAGGGGATCACCAGGGACGAAGTGTGTTTGGGACTTGGCCCAAGAGTTTTGCGCTTCAATCTGCGAGGCCGAACAGGTGAGATCCTTCGCTTCGCTCAGGATGACAAGTTATCGGGCCGATCCTACCGTCATGGTTTGGCAGGTGGAATGGTGAAGGTGGTTTTTGCGCTACCGACGTTTTCGAAGCGGTCGTAGGCGCGAACTGCGACGGAATGTTCGCCGGGAGCAGCGCTGCTTAGCGAAAATTCATAGTGCTCTTCAGGCGCATCGCTGATTCCGCCCACGGGCGCTACAAGAATCCAGTCACCTCCATCTACACTATATTGAGCGCGCTCGATGCTGCTGGTTGCATCTCGGGCGATGAACTTCGTGACGACGGAAACAAAAGCTGGACTACCACCCCGTGTGACAGCGACAACGGATTCTAAATGCTCGATGACCGGCGGAGTGTTGTCGACTTCGAAGCGTTCGCTTTCGCGTTCCGTTTTCAGGCCGATGGCGGGAGGATTGGAGGGCCCGTCGCTGGCGACGATTTTCAAATAGTAGGCGCCGTCGGGAAACGTGGTGGTGTCCCAGGAATAGAATTTCTGCTCGAGGTTTTCCTTCAACAGTTTCCACTCGTGTTCGTTCTCGCCACGGAAATAAACGGAGTAGCGCAGCTCGTCGTCGTTGTCATCGTGGGAGGTCCACACAACGGTTTGGTAGCCTTTTTGGAGCGTTCCTTGCGGCGGTTGTTCGAATCGCTGCGGCGAAGCGCTTTGCGTGATGACCACGCCGGAAGTGTTCGGCGATGGCGGCATTTTGAGCGTGACGTTCGTAAGCTGGCTGGAGGTGATGCCCGTCTGGCTCTGCGCGCGCACTCCGGGATCCTGAAGGACGATGCCATCAATGACCGGCGCGACGTTGCGAGGCAGATAGGCAAGATTAACCCAGTCAATGCCGTCGCCGGGGCGGCCGTCATGGATGACGGCTCGCCACTGGGCGAAGCGTGCCGGCGGTGCTTCCGCGGGGGTTCCAGATTTCGAGTAAGGTCCGTACCAGCGCGACCATTCTTTGCCGGGATCTTCGGTGTTGCCGGTGCGGACGAAAAATTCGAGGCGGGGATCAACTTCATGGGTTGCATTCGCTTTGGCGCCAGATTTCGAAGCGGCAGCAGCTGGCGGGCTCCACCATTCGAGGCGGCCCCACTGAGAGAAAAGTTGCGCGTCAAAGGAGCGGGATTCGTAGGTGCCCTCCGCTTCATACTCGGGGCCGACGGAAAAAACTTTTCCGGGATTCGAGGTGCACAAGAAAACCTTTCCGGCTGAATTGCGGGCGATGCCGGTAATTTGCGCGGAACCCGATTTAGCAAGCTGGGCGAAAACGCCGCGGCCATCAATGGCGAGAAGCGCGCCATTGTTCCCGGTACCTGCGAGGAGGCGGCCATCGGTGCCGAGACCGAGTGCGTAGACAAGGTCTTCGCGCGAGGTCCAGATCTCCTCCGGAGCGCCTTCGGAGCTGATGCGATAGATGCTGCTGGAGAGAAGCGCAGGAAAGGGGACAAAGGGCTGCTGCTGCTGTCCCTGAAGGGCGCCGAATGCCCCGCTGGGGGCAATGGTCGTGGTTCCTTGAGGAGTGGTGACGACGGCGATGGGAGCCTGCGCACCAGCACGCTGCTTTTCGCCAATCGCGGAAGCATAGATCGTGCCGTCGGCGGAGACCGCGAGGGAAGTGATTTCGCGCTTGGCGGTTTCGTATAGAACGAAGCCTTCGGCTTTCGGCGCTGCGGAATCCTTGGAGTCTTTGGCAGAAGACTTTCCCGACGCCCGCGAGATGCGAAGGATGCGGCCAGTGGGTTCGGTTCCGGCTATGAGGTTGCCCTTGCCATCGAAAGCCAGGATGCGAATGTGCGCTTCGTCACTGGAGTAGAAGGGCTCACCCTTGCCGTCAGGAGAAACCGCGAAAACCTGGCCCTTATCGCCTGTGGCTACGTAGAGGGTGCCGTCCGCGCCAAAAGCGAGATCCCAGATGTATTTTGTTTTGGGATCGAAGAAGACGGATTTTTCGCCCGAAGAGGAGACTTTGAAAACTTTGCCGTCGGGAGAGGTGCCGACGTAAAGAGCGCCTTTCGAATCGAAAGCAATCGCCTGCGCGGATAGATCTGTGGAATCGAAGACGATGGAGGGCTTGCCGTTCGAATCGAAGCGAAACACCTTAGCAGGAGAGCCTCCTGCTGCGTAGAGCGTGCCTTTTGGATCCAGGCGCACGGACCATAGATAAGAGGCATCGGCATCCGCGAGCAAAGCGAATTTGGGAGCGAGTTCGAGGCGGCCGTCGCTGCGGACGGCGACACCGCGGGCGGTGCCTTTGAGGAATTCTTCGTAGGTGGATTGGCGCCAGCGGCGGGTGTGTTCAGCAAGGGAAGACGGGAGACTCAGGGAGTAGAGGACGCACAGGAGGCAAAGGAATCGGAGGCTGGGTCTCATTGAATTGTTCACCGGACTTGGAGATTGAGAGAGATGACGCCGGAGACGGGGCCTCCAAGCGGGATAGAGGCTTCACTGGCCAAGGATTCACGCAGCACCTGGACGCTGCCGGGAGTGGGCCTGCCATCGACGATATTGATTTGAGAAAGGGGAATGTTGGGAAGTTCTTTGTCGTCCCAGAGGAGCGTCGGGGTGGGAGCGAATAATCCAACGTAGAGGCGGTCGTTGCGGCGCTCGCGATTGAGTAGAGCAATGAGTTGGTCGAGACCGGTGGGGCCGCTGCCGGCTCCGGCAAAAGCAAAGCCACGCGAGGCGCGATTGAGGAGATCGGCGTCGCTAACGAGGACGCGGAGCGTGGTGCCTCGCGCCACTTGGTCGGGAACGCGCAGGGTGGTCTCTTCCACGCGAGAGGGGCCGCGATAAGGGCGGAGCAGCACGCGGACGCGCAGGGTTTCGCCGGGGGCAGCTTCACCCTTTTCGAGCCACGCGCTTTCGATGGTGAAAGATTTACGGCCGGGGACGCTTTCTACACGGAGAGAGATGCGGTCCACTTTTGCTGGCTCGAAGGTGTTGGCGAAAAGCCGAGTAAAAACGTTCTGCATGGCCAGGGCAATGGGGAGGCTGTCCGGCGAAAGGGAATCGCCGGGGGCAAAAGTGTTTTCAATTTGCACGGGAGAATGGCCCTGGAGGCGAACTTCCCCGGAGAGATGGAGCGTGGTGCCTTCGCCGTAAAGAGAATTTTGCGTAAGGCCGCTAAACGTAGTGATGGCGACGAGGAGAGGGGTGAGCTTGGGATGATTGACGAGCTCGAAATGAAGTTTTTTCTCGCCGCCTGCAACCGCCAGCGTGAGATCCAGAGGAATCATTGCCGGAGGAGCGCCGAGCTTTCCGGTAACGGCGGTGAGGTGATCGCCGGTGATGGTGCCGATGGAGCCCGCGACGTTAACAATCTTAGTGGAAGAGAGCTCCGAGGAAAGCGTGGTAACGACACGGCTGCGGGCCATGGGAAGTTGCACGTCACCAAGACTCAGGAAGGGATGGCCGCACAGGTAGACGCGGTCGGCTTGCACGGCCGTGACAGTGCATGCGGAATTGATGGAGGCATCGCCTTGTACGAGGACCATCCCGGCCATATCTCCGGCGATGAGATGCGCATCTTCAGGCCGCTGTGCGGTGGTACCGCCCCGGGCGGCGACGAAGCCATAACCTTGAATTTGATTGGAGAACTGCTGGATGGCAGCGGCTGAAAAGCCGGAAAAGACGAGAGGCGTTTCGATGGGTTCGAGCGCGGAGCCAGTGGGAAGACCAGTGCGCATAGAAGCTTCACTGGGAAGCCCAACGAATTGCTGAGCCACTTGCGCGGAGGGAGGCTGAGACGGCGGGCTGAGCACGTCTTGAATGGGCGTGACGCCTGCGATGGGTTCTTTCGTAAAGATACCTAATTTCAGCGAGAGCGCACCGGCGAGTTTGCTGTCGAGGTAGACCGGGCTGCCGCTCATCCCCGCGACGACGCCAGTGTGTTCCACTTTCGGGCCCTTCAGCTGAACCAGAATGATCGATTGCTTGGGGCCCAGAAAATTCTCCAGCACGCCGATGACTTCGAGGTCGAATTTCTCGATCTGATCGCCCGCGAAGATGGTGTAAGCATAGCCCTGCATGCCGGCGCGTATTTGGCTAAGGGGAAGGATTTCGGAAGATTCCTGGGCCGCCGCGTGGCGAGGTCCGAGGCAGAGCGCGGCGAAAAACGCGAGAATGGCGAAGACCAGAGAAACGCGAGACTTCCACAGATGAGGCCGGGCCGTAAGCATGAATCGTTAATGATACGCGGCACCCGTACTAGAGGCAATTGGACGGTGGGAGGTTGCCCGGTAGGAGAAAGAAGCTAGACGTTCTAGGACTGCTCCAACAATCTTGAGAAGAGAAGCGAAGTCCAGAGCCAAAGGGGCTTATGGACTGGTTGAATCGAGGTTGGGCCATTGTGCATGGAGCGGCTCCGGTGTATGTTACGAATCAGGCTGAAGTCTTCTA
Organism: Candidatus Acidiferrum sp.; assembly: GCA_035704085.1. Taxonomy (GTDB): domain Bacteria; phylum Acidobacteriota; class Terriglobia; order Acidiferrales; family UBA7541; genus Acidiferrum. Next base: position 67,783 of record DASSXG010000120.1, read on the forward strand.
AAGCAGTATGCCTAGCACGCGCAACCCAGCTCACCTGCAGGCGAACCCTAAGCGGGACACAATAGGTCCTGACTTGGGAAACCACTACGGGGGAGACCACTCCGATGAAAGCTCGCGCTGTCTTCTGGCTGCGCTTTCCAACCGTTGTCATGTTTGTGATGATCGCCGGATTTCTGCTAGCCCGGGGACAGTCTCCATCCGTTCCTCCCATTAGAGTAGTGGACCTAATCCCCGCAAGTCTCAGCGGCGAAACCAATCAGGACAGCGAACCTTTCCTCGCGATCCAGACGGCGAACCCTCAGGTTATGGTGGTTTCAGCATTCACTCCCAATCCGTTCTCGAGCACCGGGAATGCTCCGGTTTACGTTTCGCAGGATGGAGGGAAAAGCTGGGCGCTGAACGCCATCACTCCCGTCCAGAGAATGACCTGTGACATCACACATGCCATGGCCACGGGTGAGAACCATCCGCGCGGTGACCTCCACGCGGGAACACTGGCTTGCGCGTCTGCCATCAGGCTCGATGAGTCGGAATCCAACGATGTTGCTTCCAGCGCGACCATGAGCGTGCAGTCCACGCGCGGCAACGTGGATCAGCCTTTCGTGCGCGCGCTCGGCGTCTCCAGTGGCGACCGCATCTACGTGGGCGTAAACGATTTCAATCAGCCCAATGGCCACACGGCTACTGTGGACGTGTCGGTGGATGGCGGAGCGACGTACAAATCCATTTCGGTCGAATTTCGCAAGACCTCGGGACAGAACGGGCCATCGGTGCGGCCGGCAGTCGCCAGCGACGGCACCGTTTACGCGGCTTTCTTTGGCTGGCGCAAATTCAACGGTACGGTCGCCACCAGTGACATCGTTGTGGTCCGGGATGATGCGGCGGCGATCGGCGCAAATCCTTTCCAGGCGCTGAAAGATCCGTCGGATAAGTTGCCGGGCCGCGTGGTGGTTAAGAACGCTTCCATCCCCTGGTCGAATGCGCCTACGCTTGGGCAAGAACGAATCGGGTCCACACTTTCCATCGCAGTCGATCCTAATAACAGCTCAACGGTGTACGTGAGCTGGGCAGATCGCGGGAAGAAGGGGGACATCTACACTCTGCATGTGCGGCGCTCTACCGACCGGGGCGTGACGTGGTCCAAGACGGACTTGCCCCATACAACGATCAGCAATGCGACCAACATCGCATTGGCCGTCGCCAACAATGGTGTGGCCGGCTTTCTTTACCAGCAATTGAGCAATGGACGCTGGGTCACACATCTATTGCAATCGGACGACGCATTTACGACGATTCAAGACACGATTCTCGCAAGTGTCCCTGCGAATGAGCCGGTCGAGCAGTTCTTGCCCTATCTGGGAGACTACGATTACTTGCTCTCTGTGGGAAATGAATTCCGTGGCGTTTTTTGCGCCAACAACATGCCGGACCTGGGGAATTTTCCCAACGGCGTAACCTATCAGCGGGCAGCAGACTTCACCTCGAAAATGCTCAATGACGGGTCGGGCAACCCCGTGGCGATCTCGATCGATCCATTCTATTTTAGCGTTCCGGTGATCCCATGAAGCCTGCGTGCGCGGTGGTTCAGGGGAAGGAGTCACGGATGAAATTTTCGTTATTGTGTGTGAGCTTTATTGCAGCAGTCCTGGGTGTGTGCCTATTCGGGCGGGCAAGCGCCGCGCGGCCGCAAGCTTCGGCTAGCCAAGCCGCCTTAGCCAAACAATCGAGCATCATTTTTTCTGGAACGGTCGGGCAGCTCGGAGCTACTTCGTTTGCGGATGTTCCGAAATCGGCGCAAACGATTGTCGTGCGTGTGGACTCCGTCCTGAAAAAGCCTTTGGCCGTTTCTCTCAAGAAAGGCGACAACGTTACCGTGGAGGTCAAAGATCCTGCCGCATTCCAGGAAGGGACGCACGCTACTTTTTATACAGATGGCTGGATCTTTGGCTCGGGCGTCGCGGTCAAGGAATTTGGACATGTGATCGAGCCCAGCAGTGGTGAGACTAACAAAGCAAGCGGCACGGTGGAAAACACGCACGGGCAAGAGCAGATCAGCGATCAAGAGCTGCGAGACCGGCTGAATTCTTCTGACTTCGTTATCATTGGGCGCGTCACCGACGTCCATCGGTGGACTCCGCCCAAGTCGTCCACTTCATATCGCGTCAGCGAGCACGATCCGGATTGGCACGAAGCCGTCGTGGAGATCCAGTCTGTCCTCAAGGGCGGAAAAGTTAAAGGGAACAAGGTAGTCGTGCGGTTTCCACAACGCAACGATGTAGCTTGGGTCCGCTCACCCAAGTTTGCGAAGAATCAGCAGGGCATCTTCTGCTTGAATAGGGACCAGGTCTCCGGCGTGCCCACAACGAAACTGGGCGGCCACCAGGTGAGCGTATACACCTGCCTAGGACATGGCGATTCGCTCCCGATGTCTGAGGAAGCTCGCGTACGCTCCTTCCTCAAGAGCCAATAATAACTGCTTCCGGCCGGCCAGGCTGGTCTTGAACCTGCGTTTCCTTTCCTCCTCTTAGGTCTCAAGTCTGCGTTTCAGTAACATCAACGCCAAAGGCTGGCGAGCAAAAAGTATGTTTTGACATCCGCCCGCCCGCGCATAGAATACGCGGAACTCTCCGGCTGATTCGCGAGTCTCGCAGCCGTTACTTGCGAAATGCTCTTTTCTTCCGGAGCAGGATCGAAATCGCCTTTCCGAATTGCACAGACATTTGAACAAGTGCCTGGTGCGGGGCCCTATTCCAGTTAGCGGGAGGTAATGATGCAGCGACGACTGCCCGTTCTTACGTTGATGCTTCTGTCGGCGAATGCCGCGTGGGGACAGAGTTCCCCACCGCCCGATCAGGCGGAGCAGGTGCGCGTCCTATTGGAACGCGTTCAGCAGCTCGAGAAACGAGTGAACGAGCTGGAGGCCAAACAAACATCTGTTCCAGGTGCGCCCACTGCTGCCGTTGAGTCCGCGGCGAACATAACTCCCGCACAACCGCCCACGCCGCAGCCAGCCGCCAGGGCTGCCGCCCAGGACCACCAGCACGACGCGCAGCAGGAACAGGCTACGGTTCAGCAATTGGAGACCCACTACCCGAATCTACAGATTCGCGGATTTGGAGACGTGGACTTTTCCGCCACGGATCAGAAAGGAACGACGAGCGGCTTCAACCTCGGTCAGCTCGATTTACATCTGGCATCGGCGCTGTCACAAAAAGTGACTTATTTTGGCGAGATCACCTTCAATGCCCACCCGGAAAACTACACCATCGAAGTGGAACGCTCGATCATCCGGTACGACTACAACGATTTTTTCAAGCTTTCCTTCGGCCGTTACCACACGCCGATCGGCTACTGGAATACGGCTTTCCATCATGGCGCCTGGCTTCAGACTACGATTGCCAGGCCGGAATTCGTGAAATTTGGCGGAACCTTCATTCCGGTACACTTCGTGGGATTTCTTGCCGAGGGCAATATTCCCTCCGGAGGCGCGGGGCTAAGCTACAACGTTGGCGTCGGGAACGGACGCGGTTCGATCATCAGCCGGCCCGGCGACGCTGGCGATATCAATAACAATCGCGCTTGGGTCGCCAACATTTATTCCCGCCCCGCAAAACTCTACGGACTGCAGCTGGGAGCTTCCCTTTACCGCGACAAGATTACTCTGCCACCACCCATTAGCCCGAATGGAAATGAATTCCGCGAATGGATTTCGGCGGCACATATCGTGTGGACCAAGGAGAGCCCCGAATTCCTCGCGGAAATCGCCAATGTCCATCATCGAAACATTTTGACCAATGCGGTCACAAACAACACCGCGTTCTACGCTCAAGTCGCGTACCGGCTCCCGTGGCTTCAAAAATCACTGAAGCCCTACTACCGGTTCGAACATACGCACACGCCGCTCAGCGAGGAGATTTTCAGGAATCAGGTAATAGGCGGTCAGACGCTAAGCAATCTGGACCTGGTGCAGTCGATTGTAGGCATGCGCTACGACATCACGAACTACGCGGCTTTCAAGAGCGAATACCGCAGTTTCAAGCGGCTACCGACGGAGCCGCGATTCAACGGCGTGTTCTTCCAGACTGATTTTACTTTCTGAGTGAGCCAACTAAATGAAACCCAAAATAAAACGCGCCGCGACACTACTTTGGATCGTCATGTGGATTTCTCTCGCTCCTCAACATCTTTCCACCGCGCAGACCACGCGCGGGGCTGATATCGCCGTTGTAGTTCATCCGGACACGCCCGTCGGCGATCTTAGCCTCTCCGAAGTTCGCAAAGTCTTTCTGGGCGACCGCCAGTATTGGAACTCCAAGCTGCCGGTGACGTTGCTGATTCGGGCTCCTGTGGCGCGCGAGCGCGATGTCGTCTTGAAGGTGATCTATCAGATGTCCGAAGCGCAGTTCAAACAATACTGGGTGGCGAAGATATTTCGCGCGGAAGTGGCCTCGCCGCCGAAAATTGTCTATTCGAACGACATGGAATACGAACTGGTGACGGCCATTCCAGGAGCGATCGCCTTCGTGGATGCCCGCAACGTTCGCCCAGGAGTAAAAGTGTTGCGCGTGGACGGCCACATGCCTGGGGAGCGAGATTATCCCTTGCGATAAGGTTGTGGGTGGACCTGCCGCCTGTTTTGTGGAAGACAGAGGGATATGTCCACTGGTTTCTAAGTCGAAAGTTTCAGTCGCCGGAGGAGATCCTTGAATCGCGTATCCCGGCGCACGGGCTCAAACATGGGTTCGACGGCCACGGAAACAAGTCCGCTGTCGTGTTCTTCGTAGGCTTTCTGCAACCACTCGAACGATTTTTCCTTTTCGCCCACCCGCATGTAGGCCTGGGCAATGCTATAAGAGGAAACGTAGCCGTGTTTGGAGACTTCGGTCAAGCCCTCCAGCCAGCTTTCTAACACGCCCTTGTATCCTGATTTTGTGAAATCTTCCTCGATGGCTGCGGCGAGTTCCGGGCTCCCAGCGAGCGAAACGATTTTTTCTCTTTCGGCGACGGCCTCTTTCTGTTTGCCCATCTGCGCGTAAACTTCCTCCAGAATTCGGCGCGCCGGGGCGAATTTCGCATCGATGTCGAGAACTTTGCGCAATTGCTCCGCGGCCGCATCGTTCTGGTGCGCGAGATAGAGCTGCCAACCTAAAGTGGTATTAATGATGAGAGAGAGAGGATCCAATTCCTGCGCTTTTCTTGTCTCGCGCAGCCCTTCCTCCGACCTCCCCATGTTGGCCAAATAATCTCCGTACCAATGATGAGCGGTCGCCGAGTTCGGGTTCAGTTCGATGGCTCGCCGGAATTCCTGTTCCGCGCCGGTCCAGTCCCACTCGAAATGTTCTTTCACCAAGCCGAGGGAAGTGTGCGCTTCCGCGAGCGAGTCATCAATTTGCAGCGCCTGCATGGCGGCGGCTTTCGCTTTGGGCCATGCTTCCGAAGGCGGCAAATAGCCGGCGTCTCCCAATTGACTGTAGGTATCGGCAAGACCAGCATAGGAAAGCGCGTAGCGAGGGTCTTTCTGCACTGCCTCGGTGAAAAAGTCCGCCGCGCGCTTGAAATCTCCCTGCGTCCACTTGTTCCAATAGAAAAGACCCTGGAGATATAGTTGATACGCCTCGACATCTTCGGTCGGCGGCTTCGCCAGCAGCTTCTTTTGTTCGCCCTCAATTTTCGGACGCAATCTTCCGTAAATGTCCGTGGCAATCTCTTGCTGTACGGAAAGCAGGCTGGAAATCTTGCGGTTGTATTGTTCACCCCAGATTTGACGCCTGTCTTTGACGTCTTCCAAATCCACGCTAATCATCAAATCGTCGCCTGACTGAATCAGTCTGCCCGTCAGGATGGCGCGCACCCCCAGCTCCTGGCCCGCCTTCTCCGGATCCGCAGATTGGCCTTTGTAGCGAAAAACCGTGTTGCGGGACATCACTGAGAGGTTCGGCAGTTGAGACAGGCTGTTGATGAGACTTTCTGTAATTCCGTCGCTGAGATATTCCGTTTTGGGGTCGTTGCCGACATTTATGAACGGCAAAACGGCGATGGAATCGATGCGATTTGAACTTGCGCCTGAAAATACGCGGTCGCGCCAACCTCCCGCGTTAAAGCTGAACAACAACAGGACCACGAAGAGAACGCCGGCCCCAACGATGTGAGGCCAGTAGCGCTTGAGGGTTCGCCAAGTGGATTCAACTGTGGTAGCCGGAAGCGCGCGGGAAGAATCGGTGTCCCGCTTGAAACGTTGCAAGTCGGCTCGCAGATCTGCGGCCGTTCGGTAGCGCAGATGCCGATCTTTCTCGAGCGCCTTGCAAATGATTTGCTCCAGTTGGATGGGAACCGCTGGATTCAGCCGCGCCACCGGCGTCGGGGCGCGGTTCAAAATAGCGTCGAAGACGAGTCCAGAGGTGTTTCCAGTAAAGGCTTGGTGACCGGTGGACATTTCATAGAGAACGAGGCCGAGAGAGAAAAGATCAGTCCGCTCGTCGAGATCCTCGCCGCGCACTTGTTCCGGGGACATGTACGCGACCGTGCCCAAGGCAACTCCGGCGCTGGTGAGGTGCGCGTCCTGGGTGGTATTGCTGAAACCGGATGCTAGTTGCCCCACCCGAGCGACGCCCTTGCGCTCCGGAAGAAGCTTGGCGAGGCCAAAATCGAGCAGCTTCACTTGGCCGCGATCGGTAAGAAAAATATTGGCGGGCTTGATGTCGCGATGGATGATGGCCTTTGAGTGGGCTGCTTCGAGCGCGTCGGCGATCTGAAAGCCGTATTCCGGGACGTGCCCGAGGTCCATCGGCTTGCCAGAAATTCGATGCTTGAGGGTTTGCCCTTCGAGAAACTCCATCACGATGAAGTTGTGGCCTTCAAACTGATCCACGTCATAAATGGTACAGATGTGCGGATGGTTGAGAGACGAGGCGGCCCGCGCTTCGCGCTGGAAACGTTCGATGGCCTGGGTATCTTTGGCAAACTCGTCAGGAAGAAACTTCAAGGAGACGTAGCGGCCTAACCGAAGGTCCTCGGCTTTATACACCACGCCCATCCCGCCGCCACCCAGTTTTTCAATGATGCGGTAATGGGAAACGGTCCGGCCGATCATGCGTCGACATCCGTCATTCGTAGGTCATCTTAGGGTGCGGCTACACACAAGTCAACGCATGTAGCGGCCAAAGCACGCCTCAGAATGCTGAATCATCCAGCCAGAGGTTGAACGGGATGCGCGATCACTCCATGTGGTGGTGCATGGCGAAGATTTTGTCGAGAGAGTCTTCGTACGGGTAGACGTGAACCATCCAGCCGAAGATGACTGGCCGAAAGCGGCCGCCCGCAGCGTCGCAAGCATCCTGAGTGGCGATGGAGCCTCGCAAGCCGAACTTTGACCAATCAGCGCCTCGGAGTTGACCCTTCTGCGGCATGCAAAGATTGGTGTGAAGATGCCACATCGCGACGCTGAGCGGGACCCGGGCGTTGAGCTGTTCTTCCGTGGCTCGCTTCGGCATGGTGTACATCGCACCGACAAGCTCATAGCCGGTGGAAGTTTTCTTGTAGAGCAGGGAAGAGGGGCGCGCGGGATCGAAGGTGAAAGCTTCAAGAAAACCGTTCACGTAATTCGTGAAGTGATACTCGGGTTGCGGAAGATTGGGAAGGAAAATCTTGTAACCGTCGTTCAGCGCGACGTGGTAGTCCCTGTATTTCTCGATGCCGGTGCGGAGCTCCGCGACGATTTCATTGGCGCGCTGCCTGTCTTCCGGAGTTCGCGGGCGCATCGCCGTCATGTGCATGTGCAGGTTGTGCGCGTCCATGTTCCCTGGGGTCATGGCGTGGACGGCGTGAGCTTCATTGGCCTTGGCGTCCTCCATGTCCATTCCGGGCATGCTGCTGTGGTCCATGCTTTGCGATTCCTGCGATTGCGAGCTCGTGGATTGCTGCGGATCTTGCGCTTGCCTGCCGGGCGCGTGGTGGCCCGGCATGGCGGCGAGCAGAACGCTCACCAGAAAGAGTGCGCCGAAGACGATGCAGGCTTTGGCGACGAGATGAATCCAAGTGCTTCGGGCTGGCATGAAAATTCCCCTCAATTAATAATACGTATTGGAGGCCGCTGAGATTTCAGTGCGTAGTACAGGGAGTACCTCGCCAAAAAACTGGCCGGATGGGCAGGAAAAACCTCCAGAGATTAGATGCGAGAAAATTCAATTTGGCTCGACGGCTGAAATTCCAGAGGGAATTCGACGGCATGTTAGAATTTCTGCGTGAAGAAAGAGACCATTCAGCCTGCGAAGTACTTGACCGGGGGCGCGGAGCTGCCTGGGGACAAATCCATTTCCCATCGTTACGCGATGCTGGCGGCGCTCGCCGAGGGCACCAGCGAGTTACGGCATTTTTCTGCGGCCGCGGACTGCCACAGCACCCTGGCGTGCATGAGCGCCCTGGGTGCCGAGGTAAAAATTGACAAGGACTTGGTGCGCGTCACCGGGCAGGGGCCGCGGGGGTTGAAAAGCAGTTGGCGCGCGCTGGATGCCGAAAATTCCGGGACGACAATGCGGCTTCTGACCGGGGTTCTGGCGGGACAGGATTTTTCGTCGAAGTTAACGGGGGATGAGTCGTTGCGGAAGCGGCCGATGAAACGGGTGATCGGGCCGCTGCGCGAGATGGGCGCGGATATTCGCGGGCGCGACGATAATTTTGCGCCCCTGGAAATTCGCGGCAAGAAGCTGAACCCTATTGATTACAAAATGCCCATGGCCAGCGCGCAGGTGAAATCGGCGGTGCTGCTGGCGGGCTTGTTCGCCGATGGAGTGACGAGCGTCACGGAGCCGGCGGGCACGCGCGATCATACCGAGCTCGCGCTCGAGGAATTTGGCGCCGAGGTCGAGAAACACGGGCGGACCATAAAGGTTCGGGGGTTGGGCGCCGGAAATGGAAGCGGCAAGCTGGCGGCGAAATCTCTGGATGTGCCGGGGGATTTGTCTTCGGCAGTGTTTTTGATTGCGGCGGCTTCTTTGTTTCCGGACTCGAATGTGCTCCTTCACAATGTGGGGTTGAACCCTACGCGGACGGCGATTCTGGATCTGTTCGCGTCCATGGGCGCTTCGATTGAAATGCTCGGCTTAAAGAGCGCGCATGGAGAAATCGTTGGAGATTTGTCCGTGAAAGGCGCGGCGCTGAAAGGCGGGGTCATCGCAGGGGAGCAGATTCCGCTTTTGATAGACGAACTGCCGATGCTGGCGGCGCTTGGCCCGTACACGGAAGAGGGAATCGAGATTCGCGATGCGGCGGAGCTGCGTGTCAAAGAGAGCGACCGCATCGCCGCACTCGTAGAAAATTTGCGCCGAATGGGCGCGACGGTCGAGGAGCGGCCGGATGGGCTGAAAGTGGCAGGGCGCAGCGCCGGAAAACTACATGGAGCGGAGATCGATCCGAGCGGCGACCATCGCATTGCGATGGCATTCGCGGTCGCGGGGCTTGCGGCGAAAGCGCCGACGATTATCCGCGATGCGGATTGCGCCGGAGTGTCGTTTCCCACTTTTTTTGAAGAATTGAACCGCCTTGCCGAACGGTAAAAAAAGAATCAGGGCATAAAAAAAAATCAGTCTTTTTCGGGCTTAGGAACGGCAGGCGGAGTCTTCACCCTCGGCGCAGGCGGAGCGTTAATTCGTGGCGGTGCCGGCGGAGCAGGAACTTCCGGAGCGCTCGTTTCGCGCAGCGAGATCGAGCCGTAGCTGGTCTTGAGCGTGATCTTCGGTCCGCGCCCGCTTCCATACTTTCCTTCCAAATGAGAATCACCCGATTTTGTGGAAGTTTGGGTGAGCGAGTCGGCGTGAAATTCCGTGTCAATGTCTCCGGAGTGGCAATCGGCAAGGACGTCGAAGCTGGAAGTCTCCGGCAGGCTCAGCGTAATACCGGCGGAGGAGTTGGTAATCTCGACGTCTTCTTTGGGGGCAGCGGAGAAGCGAACTTCCACATTGCCGTTGCGATTATCCACTTTCACTTTCCCGGCGGCATTTTCAATCGTGACGTCATAAGAATTTGTGCGCAGCGTAAGATTTCCCGGTGCGTCGGCTATCTCGAGATTGCCGGAGCCGGCTTCCAGGTGACCGGTAAGCTGCGTGAGCGTGAGGTCCGTGCGCTGCGAAATAAAGCGTACGCCTTTGGCGACCTTATCCGCGCGAATGGGGCCGTAAAATTCGCCGTCGAGAGTCAGCCCTCCGGTCGCCGTCGAGACGTTCACTTCCCCACCATGGCCGGAAATCTTAATGTTGCCCTTGGTGTCTGAAACTTTGACGTCGCCCTTGCGCGTCTCAATAGTCACATCGCCGGCCGCGCCGCGAACCTCGATATCACCATTTATGCTGTTGATGGCCACCGGTTTGGACATATCAGATACGGTGACATCTCCTTTTTCGCTGCGCACCGTCAGCAAGGAATTCTTCGGAATCGAAACGTCCAAATCCAGACTGATGCGCGAATCGCTCGAATTGGATCCGCTGGGATGGATTTCGTAGCCGTCTCCATTCTTTACGATTTCGATGGAAACGGGATTCGTAAGGCGCTGAGCGTCCGTCTCGTTCCAGGCTTTGGCCAGCTTCTCGCCGGCGACACGAATCTGCGGCTCATCCGAAGCTCGTACGTGGATGTTGCCCCGAGGGTTGCGAATCGTAATGCGCGCATCCGCGGGAACCGTCTTCGGCGCAACATCCAGACCGAAATGAAATTTATTGCCAAAGCCCGGCTCGTCCCAAATGCCGCCTGGTATGTGCTGCTTGCCATAGTCAATAGCGGCAACAATGCCAAGCAGCGAGAGAAGCCCAAGCACCAACAAAACCTCGCTGCCGCTCACTCTTGCGGCGCCCGGAGTGCTTGATTGGCTAGCGGCCGTGCGCTCGTACAGCTTGATGGCGCCCCAAATAATCAGAATCAGTGGCCACCAGTGTCCAAGAGTATGGACGATGCTGAATCCCCAGTAGTTGTGAAGCAACAGCAGAAGTCCGACAAAAATAAGGATGAAACCGGGGAAAATGGAGCGTGGACGAGAATTCGCCATTGAAATCTACTGCCCCTGCCCAGGGAACGGATTCTGCGGTGCGTTCTGCGTGGAGCTAGGCGCAGCCGGAGCGACAGGCGGAGCACCTGAGGAAACGTGTCCATCCATCGGAGCGAGCGCGGAAGCCAGGCTTACAGCCCCAATGACAATGAGAATGACCGGAAACGTGTTGCTGAATGAAAAGTAGCCGCCGCGCATCTGATCCAGCAGGAACAGCACGCCAACCGTGATCAGGATCGCCGGCCCCATCAAGCTGCGAATCGTGCAGCGGCGGCACGCGCAACGGATACGATCACTCATCGAAGTTCATCCTCCAAATGCCGCACCCTAGGAGCGGCTGCCGAGACGATTGCGAAACATGAGTATGCCCACCGCGATTAGGACCAAAGGCCAGAATCTTTCGATTCTGTAAAACGGAAACAGATCGAAATTGTTCAGGAGGAAGAGCGCGCCCACCACGATCAGAATAATTGGGCCCACGGGGCGTTCCATGCTCCAGGATTGCAGCGGATCGGCCAATACTTCGCCATGCCGCTGCGCTTGAGCCGTGCGCATAGCATCGAACGCTTGGTAAAAGATGAATCCCGCCAGCAGGATTCCCAGCACTGCCTTCATTCCTCCATCCATATCGCTGGAAAGACCGAGAATCATGGTGGCGAACACGGCGATGTGAATCAAAGCCTTGTTGTATTGCCCGTTATACACGGCCCCGAGCCCGGGAAAAAGAAATCCAAGGATAAAAGCCAGGCCGGGGTTCCCAGCCTGTCGTGGAGGCGGGGAGGCAGCGGCACCACCGCTAGCTGGCGGAAGAGCAGCGGCTGAGGGAGCGCCGGCATTCGGCGCGCTCGCGGCAGCCGTTCCAGGAATGCCCATGATCGTCGCCAGGCAATCCTCGCAGTAGAGAACATCGCGAACCGGCCGCACGCACGTTGCGCACATGGCCTTGCCGCAGTTCCGGCAATATCCGGTGGCGTCCACGTCCGTATGGACAGCACACTTCATGGCAATCTCCTCTCAACCGTCGAGCCGATCAGAAACGGGCATTCCGCAGCGAGAACTTCGAAGCGCCTGCCCACGTCATTCGCGCGGTTCTGCTGCTTCGGCGAAGATGGATTGGAGTTGTCGGTCTGTCCGGGCTCCTTGCGGGGAGCCGTTTGTGGGACGGTGCTTTCCCTTGTCGTGGGATTCTGTTCATTTTCGTTCAGGCGCGATTGAATCTCGTAAACCACGCGCAGATCGCTGACGAATTTTAGGCTCTGACCGTAGACGACATGCGCCCTACTATTAGCTTTGCGAAAAACGGTTGCCGGTGCAAGATCCGCCAGCTTCGGTTTTCTCCACGAGAAACCGGACGCGGTGAGAATCACGACGAAAGTGGCCGCCACGGAAACCGTGCTGTAAATAAATCGTGGAGACTGCAAGCTGCGCAGCCACCGATAGGCATTGCGCCAGGTCCGCGGGCCCTGCGTCACGGTCAGAATCGAATCCACCAGCCGCGAGGAAGGTTCCACTGGCTGCAACGTGTGCAGCGTGCCCACGATGTGCGAAACGCCGGCCACCAAGGGAGTGCAACGCTCGCAGCCGTTCACATGCTGCTCGAAAGCAATCTGCTCGGCAGGCTGCAAAAGCCCGTCGAGGTAGTCGCTAAGGCGGGCTTCGGTTTGTTCGCAAGTCCAGTTCATAACGTGCTCTGCGCTCGCTCCGAAATTCCAAACTCGTTCATGCGGGACGCACTCCCATCTGCTGCAGGATACGCGCCAGTTCGATGCGTCCGCGATTGATTCTCGATTTCACGGTTCCTTCCGGCACTTCCAAGACTCTTTGAATCTCACCATACTCCAATTGCTGCAAATCCCGCAGGATCACCGCTTCGCGCAATTCCGGCGAAAGCCGCGTGAGCGCCGACTGCACCTGCCCGCTCAACTCGCCCAGTAGCGCCTGCTCGTCCGGCCGCCTCCCCGCGGATTCCTTGTTCTCTACCACCACCATCTTGTCTTCCAGCGAATCGGTGACCCGGTCCCTCTTCGTTCTACGATAATGGTCAATCAACAAATTGCGCGTGACGCTCGTCATCCAAGTAGCGAATCCGCCATGAGCCGACCGGTAGCTCGCCAGCGTGCGATAAACGCGAAGGAAAACATCCTGCGACAGGTCCTCGGCTTCCGTGCGGTTTCCCGTGAACCGGTAGCAGATGTTAAAGATGCGGCGCGTGTGCCGGCGCACAAGTTCCTCCCAGGCCGACCCGTCGCCCTGGAGGCATTGCTGGACCAGTTGGGCATCCTGCTCCAACGTATCATCAGCCTCATAACCTGCTACGGTGCAAGGCGTGTCTGCGAACCGGCTTCTCTCTCAAAGAGCCGTCTGGCAGCCCATCTCGGCCTGCCAACTATGGAACGTAAAATGCTCTCGAAATGTTCCCCTAAGGATCAGACCCTGATTGCCAACCGTTCTGACTCGCATCTTACGCACGAGCGTTCCAAGACACAAGGCCTCCAATCGCGTCCCCCAAGCGGACACCCCATCGGAAGATTTGTTTAGCTCTCAAAGGTGCTGCCTGCCATCAAGCCATCTTGAAGTTCGCTGCTGGTGACTTGCTAGGGCTCCTTCCCAAGCACTCCCAGCGAAATACAGTAAGAGGAAGGCCGTATATCATTCAATATAATGGTCTTAGCAGGCGCTCTGAACGTGTTCACAAAAAACTGTTGGCTGCGCGGCTTGACAGCCATGGGTGTGGTGTTCAGGATTGACAGGTCATGAAACATTCGCTTAGCGCCGAGTTGGCGCCGATCGCTCTCCCGGATTGCGATGGAAGGGAAATAGTTCTCGGTTCTTTGTGGTCGAGCCGTCCCGCGGCGCTCGTTTTTCTGCGGCACTACGGCTGAATTTTCTGCGGTGAACACGTCGCG
>DASSXG010000035.1:0-24827 GCA_035704085.1 Candidatus Acidiferrum sp.
GGGACAACGCTGGGCGCTAGTCGTGTACTCTCCTCCAGGCATCCACCCATAGAGCGCGCGGCGCGGAATCGTGCAGTCAGGACAAACGAGAAGCCTGACTGTCCCGCCTCTCAGCAAGGGGCGCGTAACAGTGCGAACGAGCCTGCGGGTTCCGTCACTGCGTTTAATCTCGACCCATCCCGTCCAATCAAGCGCGAATGAGTTCTCCGTTTCGCTGTATGACGCGACGCGCACCGCTTCCTGAAGCGTCCCATCGTCGCGGCTTCGCCATACCAGCAGGTACGGAATCCCTCGCGGATCGTTCAAGACGCGGCCCACGACCCAGGCGGGCAAGAGCGGAACGTGTTCGCAATTCACTCTGCGACCGAAGAAGCGGCCGTCACACCTGTATCGCGGATATACCCTGTCGTACACCATCTAATCCTCGGCAAAATTCTTTCCAACAAAATCCCAGTTACGGGGCGCGTTTGCAAAGAAGGCGTCAAGGTCTGCGCGCCTAAATCTCCACCGCCCACCGATGATGCGTCCCTCGATCTCTCCCCGGCTGACGTATTCGCGCACGGTGCGCGTGCTCAGGCGCAACACATCCGCAGCCTCGCGGAGCGTTAGCAAGCGATCTCCAATCGGAGGTGCCGCGTCTCTCTGTTTCCTCTTCGTGGTCAATGGATTCTGCCTCTGCTCTCCAACTCGTTTTCTGCTTTTCGGTTTACTGACGTGACTCCAATTGACTCCAATTGGACGTTGGCGGAAGCCGCAACGTCATCAATCGCCGTGAGTTAGGAATCGAGGGTTTGGGTTCGACTCCCACACGCTTCCGCCAGATCGTGCGTATTTTCAACGGGTTAGGAAGTGACCGAGTGGGCAAACGTGGGCAATAAGAAACGGCAGCAATTGTCGGCTCCGGATGGACGACTCACGCGGCGCGGATGACAAGCCGACATTTGCGGGAGCAGTAGCACAGGCCACATCACAATGCTGCGATGCTGTTCGCGGCTATCTGGTCTCTCAAACTGGAGGCGCGCGGCTGTGTGTCGGCTTATGGGATGGCTAGGACGCCGAGATTCCGTTTGTGTGGCGGAAGCACATGGGAGTCGAACCCATCTCTCGCCCCACGAAGGAGCGAGACAGCGGTTTTGAGGACCGTGAGCGACACCGGCCACCTAGTGCCTCCGCTCCGCACGTTATTCGGGTTTCTGCATTGAGTCAATAGAGACGAGGCCTTGACCTCTTTCCTGTACCGGTAAGCGCGCTGTGCAAATTCGCTCCTCTCCTCCAAAATCGTCAGCGGAAAGCCTCCGCGTAGTCGACAACTTCGCCGAGGCAGGTTTTCAATTCCTTCAGCCAGGCCCGCGAGTTGTGGCCGTGAATGATTCGGCGCAAAAAGCCTAGCCTTTCAGCTACGTTGCCGCGATTGTGACGAATAACCGCTTTGGTGACGCTTCCGTACATGGCTAAGAAATCTGCCATGCTGCTGGGCTTGGAGAAGAGATAAGTCGCGTGGCCAAGCTGCGGTGTCTCCACGATCACCGTCCTCTCAAGGTCAAAGATGTATTCTGACCGAAACAGATAAAGGTGACGAGCACGCTTGCAGAGCTGCTTGTAATAGAATGCGTCGTAGTCCGGCTTCCAGGTAATTTGGTAGACATCAAAATCGCCCGGGATGCCCAACTCAGCGCAGAGCTTTTGCAGGTCGGTTCGCTCGACAGGCGCGGATTCGATGCGCATGCGAACAGCATCAAGCGCCTCGGCAAACTCACCGAAACAGTGGTGTGTCTTGCGAGCATCGGCGATCTGTTCAGCAATGTTTGAGGGCAGTGCGACTTCGATGCGGCTCGGAAGTGCGGTCTCCCACTGCACGAGATGCCATTCGCCGACGCGATGGTGATATTTACCGCTCTGAATGAAGGTGCCTTTGACTCCGACCTTGGCGCCCAGCAGATGCTTCCACTGGTTCCAACTCGAATCCCACAACAACGATAACGATGCTTGGTCGAAGTGTACTTCCAATTTACGGCGTGAATCCTGGTAGACTGCGCGATCGTTGTAAAACGCGACCTTGCGCAATGGCGCAAGGAAGAGTCTGAACTTCTGCTCAGGGAGAAACGAAAGGATGCGCGAGGCGTAAAAAGTCGATCCGTCGCGCGAGATATCGCCTGCAACTAGCAGCGAGCCAAATCCGCCATAGGGGAAAAGTGCGGGTGATGTTGGATCATTTAGGAGAGCGTCGTAGCAAACTCGTAGTTCTGGGTATGCAAGGATATTAAACGCGCGCTCTAAAACACGAAGATCAGCAGTCGTTGCGTGAGCGCTGCGTAGCTCGAGAGTGCGGAGTTTGAAGGCAAGGCGCAGTTCGGTCGGCGAGGCCTTCGGATTGACGCGCAGGAGTTCGTACAATGACGGCTGCCGGTCCCACCCACGGCGGCGATTTCTCACATAAAAGTAATCCCTCAGTGCCTCACAACGAAGGCTGATGGCAGAAATGCCCAACTGAGAGTCAGGAACTTCGGCGGAAACGAAGAGGGTATTGCGCTTATCTTTTCGGGGCTGCGTCGCGTAACCGATCTCAGCCTGAAAAACGTCCCACCTTCTCTCCTCAGGATGGGTTTTGCGAATGTAGATTTGTGTGCCCGCGGCGGCTGCTTCATGCCCCATAGGGAAAAGCAATTCGTCGCCAGCGCGAATGAAAGACGCCAAGAAATTCGAGACCAAGATGGAAGTGCCGTCAGCAAAAAGGCACTCTGTCTTGACGCCTTTCGGATTTGTCTTAGCCACCCTGCTCTGGCGTACGTTCGGAACGGATTTCGTACAGGTCTTGAATGCAACGCCCATAGCGACGCGGACTTTAGCAGGGGACCTGGTTCCTGCCAAATAAGTGGGCGGCGTCTCGCAATCTGCTGTAATGCAAGGACTTGGATGGATAACAGGGCCTCAGTTTTCCGCGTAATTTCGCAGTCGAGGTTTCGTGACGGCCCCAAAGTGACGGCCGCTACATTGACCCTGAACGAGCGGTCTTGTATGTTCAAAGTCGGTTCTGGATAAGTGGGCGCCACCAAAGTGGCGAGGCGCCTCACGTCCGGGAGAAACATCATGGCAGTGAAGATTGAACTTCCCGAGGATATAGAGCATCACTTGGAAAAGCAGTGGCGTAATCTGCCCAGGCACGCGCTTGAAGCGCTCGCGATTGAGGGCTATCGGGCACGGGTCCTGAGTCGCTCGCAGGTGAAGCGAATGCTTGGGTTCGAGACAGGCGCGGAGGTTGCCGAATTTATGAATCGCGCTGGCGTCCCTTTTGATTACACTCTGGACGACTTCGAACATGATGAGGAAACCAGTCGATATCTTTGGGAAACACGAACTAAGGAATTGCAAGGGCGATGATCGTCGCCGGCACCAGCCCCTCACGACGAACTTATGTGCGCCAACCGCAGCGGTGGACTTCATTGAACAATACGACTCGGCGATGCTTGAGTTTGAATCCCCAAAACCCTCAGCTTCACTCTCAATGAACGTGTGAGACCAACTCTCGGCGGAAACCGGGCGAGTAAAAGCTGACGGCGAGACAGTCAAAATACCCTTCCCCGTGCAGACCGGGCACTCAGGCTTCGCAGCAAGTACGTTTATTTCGGTTCCGATGCGCGGCGGGCTAGTCACTCAGAGAACTCCCCAAAATCAGAAAAAGGCGGTACATATGGCAGGCGAAGGCCGATTATCCGAAAGCTTCTTGTGTGGAGATGAAGCCCAAGGACCTGAACAGTGCCACGGACCGCAACCGCTCAATCTGGAACTCCACACGTTAAGAAGCCAATTGGAGTCCACGGTTAGCCCAGGAGGTCTCATTGGTGTTTCTTTGCGGATGCGAACGATTCACAATCTCATCGGCAAAGCAAGGGACCATACTTTTCCTGTAATCATTCTCGGCGAAACTGGCACCGGGAAGGAACTCGTGGCCCGGTGCATTCACAATTCGGGTTCACGGAAGCACTCTCCCTTTGTTGCCGTAGATTGGTCATCCCTCACACCCACTCTAATTGAATCCGAATTGTTCGGGCATGTACGCGGTGCATTCACGGGAGCGGAGACAAACAAGAAAGGTCTGGTTGAGGCCGCAGATACTGGAACGCTCTTCTTGGACGAAATTGGAGAACTGCCGAGAGAGTTGCAAGCTAAACTGCTTCGCGTAATTCAGGAGAAGGAAGTCCGTCCCCTGGGTTCCACGGATGCCAAACCAGTCAACGCCAGATTCATCGCGGCCACGCATCGTGATTTGAAACACGCTGTCGACGATGGGACATTTAGAAGAGACCTGTATTACCGTCTTAATGTGTTTCCAATAGCGATGCCCCCACTGCGCGAGCGAAAAGGGGATATTCCACTCCTCGTGACGGCCTTCCTGACAAAACATGCCGATTCAGTGCGCCCAATTGAGACCATATGCCAGGACTTCTGGCGATCGGTGATGTCACGCGATTGGCCAGGAAATGTGCGCGAATTGGAAAACTTCGTGGCGCGCTGTATCGCACTAGGGTCCGGGCCGACGCTTCGGGACGAAGATGGTTGTCTAATTCCCGAAGAGATTGGAAACAATACTCTCGCAGAAACAGACACACACCGGCTGGATTCGATAGAACGGTACACCATTGTGAAGGCATTAAAAGAAACCAAGGGAGACAAGATCGCTGCAGCCCGCATATTGGGGATTGGCAAGACCACGATCTACCGCAAGCTTAGACAATACGGTCAGAACCCTATTTAGCCACAGAGGTTTCATGCGGGCTGGGCCAGCCATGCCGACAAGGCCTTCACCCCACCCTCGGTACTGAATCCGACACTTCTGGGCGGATTGCCGCTGCGAGCGTTCCAAGTACTCTCTCTCGGAAATCTGACACGACGGGAGGCTGTCCATGCGTCTTGCAGGACGTGAGCGTTTGGGTTTCTATCCCCTTCCGATACCTGAGGCGGAGCGGCTTGGCAGATTCCTGCGATTTCCTGACCAACAGTGTTCAGTGCTTGATCCCTGCATAGGAGACGGCGTCGCGTTCAATGAAATCGCTTCTGACAAAAGGGTCCTGCGGTACGGCGTTGAACTGGACGCTGGGCGGGCCGAACAGGCGCGTCTTAAAGGATTCGAAGTGCTTCACGGGAACTGCTTTGACGTGCAGTGTCCCGTGGAATCGTTCTCGCTGATCTATTTGAACCCGCCGTACGACTTCGAGATCGGGGAAGAGAAATCACAACGCATGGAAAAGCTGTTCTTGGAGCACGTGCACCGGTGGCTTATACGCGGCGGGGTCCTGGTGTTCGTTGTTCCTGCCAAGCGAATTGCCGATTGCGCTGCGCTGCTTTCGAGGGACTTCCGAGACGCGCGCGTGTATCGGCTCACGGAGACTGAAAGTGCCCGCTATAAGCAAGTCGTCCTCCTGGGGGTCCGTCGTACTCGGCAGGAGAGGGATCGCTTGCCGGACAGCGAGATCATTCAGGCGCAGCTATGGCTAAGCTCCCTCGAAAGAAACCTGGAAGAGCTTCCACCGCTACCTGCAGAACCTGACCACCTGTACGCCGCGCCGCCGAGCGGACCCGTGCGTTTGGTTCACCGCGGGCTCCCCTTAGACCAAATAGAAGACCTACTCCCGAAATCGTCGGCCTATCGCCAAGTCTCAGCCGTTCTCTTCGCGCACCAAGCGGACGTGACTGGCCGCCCGCTAACACCCCTACATGGAGGGCACGTGGGCCTGCTCTGCACGGCCGGAATGCTCAACGGGATCTTCGGCGAAGGGGAAGCACGACACATCGCGCACTGGCAGTCGGTCAAGCTCGTAGACAAGTCGGAAGAGGAAGAAGACGGAAAGACCATCATTCGAGAGAAAGAGCGGTTTTCGAATGAACTGACGCTCGTCTTCTGCTCAGGGGAGATCGCCACCCTGAAATAACTCGTGCGCCAGCCAAACCTACCCTTTTCCATCAACCGCTGAAATCCAGTTTCGCAAACCAACTCAATGCCGGAGATTCGCAAATGGACACTTGTGTCTCCGCAGTGCAGCACCTGCGCAGAATGCGAGGAGGAGCGCAATCGCATCTTCTCCGAGCTTCAGATGGCGCCCACTATGTCACCAAGTTCATGAACAACCCTCAACACGTCAGAGTTCTGGCAAATGAAATGTTGGCAACAAATCTTGGACTTCGGCTTGGATTGCCAATGCCCCGCGTCGAAGTGATCGACGTGTCGGAGTGCCTGATCGAAAATACAGACGATCTCCGCGTAGAGGTGGCAGGAGCCAGTATTCCGTGCAGCAGCGGCCGGCAGCTTGCCTCTCTCTATGCGGGGGACATGATCGAAGCCAGCATTTGCGACTATCTTCCCGACGCTGCGTTTGGGGAGGTCGTCAACATACGGGATTTCGCGCGCGTGCTGGTTCTTGACAAATGGACGTGTAACAGCGACGGACGCCAAGCTATTTTCAAGCACGAAACATCACGAAGTCCCAGATACACGGCGGCATTCATAGACCAGGGATTTTGCTTCAACGCTGGCGAGTGGAATTTCCCCGACGCTCCGTTGCGTGGCGCGTATGCGCGGCAGCGCGTGTATGAAAACGTGACGGCATGGGATTCGTTCGAGCCTGCGCTGACGCGGGCCGAGCAAATCGACCTTGACGAACTCTGGCGATACGCAGCCCAGGTACCGGAGGAATGGTACGAATACGACGTAAGCGGGATGAATCGTCTGATCGAGACCCTATATCGAAGACGCCCCAGGATCCGCGACCTGATCAGTGAGTTTCGCAAGTCAAAACGCAATCCATTTCCGAACTGGGCAGAGAGGTAGGAGGACCCATGGAAGACCATCTAACGTTCGAAGAACAGCTAAAACAACACCAAGCCGCAGCCAAAACCGCGATCCTCGCGCAATGTGACCGTCTGACCACCGCGGGTATTACCTTCGTCGCTGCACACTTCGATGGATCGGGCGATGACGGAGTAACCGAAGAGGTCAAGTGCTACGACTCCGACGTCTATGCCTATGAAGAGTGCGAGCCTGTCGCGCATAAGGCTTCCTATCTGCAAGAGCATTTCGAGGCGCTGGTGCCGTACGGTTACGAAAACGATGCCGGTGGGTTCGGAGATGTGGTCTTGGACGTGCGTAAACGCAAAATCACCGTCGAGCGCAATGATCGCTTCGAGGACTACTCAACGACGGCCTACGAGGTCTAACTATGCCGCATCCACTCAAGCACGCGCAGAGCAGCGCCAAGAAGTTTGGGGGCCAAGCCGAAGACTATCTCGCCGTTCACAAGTGGTTTGATGAGTCGAAAGCATTCTTCGCCGACTTTCGCCACCGTGCCCTCCGCCACCACGCCGAGGGAATTTTCCTGAGCGAGAGGATTTTTGGTGTGACGATCACAAACAGCGAGGGAAACCAGATTCCGGTCCGATATATCGGAGAACAACACGTCAAGGAAGACCTGGGTCGAATTCCGACGGCCCAGGATTGGCTGTCACAGATCAAGCCACAACGCTGGATGTACGGCCAGCGCCTAGCTATCGAAAGAAGCCGCTTCCCAAGCGACGTAAAGTAAGGGACAATCAGAATGTAAGGAATTCCTAGACTGTAAGGGACGATGCGATGCCGCATTCCAGGGTAACGAGTAAGGGGCAGACAACCATTCCAGGAAAGATTCGCAAGGCGTTGCGAATCAAGCCGGGCGACAAGCTTGAGTACTTGGTTGAAGGGGACCATGCCACCATTCGCGTGCACCCGGGTACGCGGTCACTGAAGGGTGCGCTTGCCAGCAAGAAGGGCAAGGGGATGTCCTTCGCACAAATCCGCGAGGCTGCGGCTGAAGCCGCCCGTGGTCGGGACGACGTCCGGTGAGCAAGCGAAGGCTGGTCGACACCAATCTGATTGTTCGCTATCTCGTTCAGGATCACGAAAAGCATGCCAAGGCTGCCGGAAAACTCTTCGATGCCTGTGACCGCGGCGATGTCGTGATTGTCGTGTTGCCAGCTGTTTTGGCCGAGTGCGTGTTTGTACTGGAATCTTTCTATGAGCATCCACGTGGAGATATCTCTTCGGCGCTCGGCAGGCTCATTGCCAGCCCTGGTGTTGAGATTGGCGGGGCGACGATTCATCTCGACGCCTTGGAACGCTATCGAAAAACGAAGGTCCATTTCGTGGACTGCTTGCTCGGCGCGACCGGGGCGGCCGAAGACACACCGGTGGCCACCTTCGATCAGGACTTTCGAAAGTTCGCCGACGTGCGCGTAGAAACCCAGTAATTTTCCTTCGGGCCACTGGCTCTCAATCCTTGTAGCTTCCGTAGCAAGACAATCCGTCTGCAATTGCAGTCCCAAATCGAGACAGTTTGAAACTATTTGTACGTGCTCCTTCCTCGGGATATCTCCACTGCCAGACCTGAATATCAAGCAACCAGTTCCTGGAGGGCGACGCACATGCAAAATGCACATGAGCGCTTTGGATCGTTGGAGTTCATCAAGCGCACGAAGGACGCGACCACTCGTGTGCGGGTTCACATTGACCGAGCCGTTCTAGAGACTCCGAAGGATGAACGAGGACAAACGAGAGCCCACTTGCTCTCGATGATCGGCGGCGATTCAGAGATCGGCGCCCTGTGGGCGGCAGTAACCGAAGGAGTCTTGTTCCAAATTCAATTGCCCGACCAGCCGAGCATTGCTGCTTCTCTTGGGCCCGAAGCGCAATGCTTTCGCGGGAGTGTGATGGTTCCGGGGAGGAAGCGTCCGGTGCGGCACTTGGTCGCTGTGTCGGCAGAGTTAGCCAAGACGAAGCCTGGTGCCGACCGTGAAGACGCCCGGACCATTCTGTGCGATGACGATCCAGTGTTTGTGCTCTATCGCGTTGCCTCGCGATATGGCCTTCCGGTGGCTTCGGAGTGGGCCCCTTGGTTTATTCGCGAACTAAATCAACGAAAGTTGATTGCCCCATTGCTAGGGCTCGGATGTTCACCTGTTTTGGTAAAAGGGAACAAGCAAACGTTTCTCAAATGGATTGGCAGGGCCCTAAGAGGGCGTCTTATCCGAATACCGGAAGAGAACGGATCAATCTCATGGAAGTTGCCAAGGACTTTCTTGCAGGAGTCGAATTTGCAGCCGACGTCAGAGGAGAGACCTCAAGACGCGAGCGTAGTTGCCGATTAGCCGACCACCCAGAACGTGGCCAGACCAGTCAACACAAGCGCGTTTCTCGGTACCTATCTGGTGAGACTTCTCACAAGCCGACTTCTGGCTCGGAAGGACTTCCGGTTTGCTCGTCACGCAGACCCTCTCGCGTGCAGTTCCGGAAAGCACTACAATGAACGTTTATGCAATCCTGGAAGCGAATGGACGAGAAGTGCTCTTGCTTGTTCGCCTACGTTCGCGCTCAGAAGTATTACGCATTCTAGCGAGAACAAACTCCACCGTAGCAAAGGCATCCGCGATGGACATCTCTTCAACCAGTGTCCGTAAGCTGTTTTATGGACCGTCAGAGCTGCGGGCGGGTTGGCGATTCCTGATTTTCGCAGCGCTTGTGACTGGCCTGATGGCCGCTAAGACGCAGTGCCTCCGCATGCTGCCGCATGGCACCGACCAAGCAACCTCCTATCTTGTGGACAAAACGCTGAAGTTCGCCGTCTTCCTATTGGCGAGCTGGATCATGGCAAGGATAGAAGCAAGAACCATAGCCGACTACGGCCTGCCCTGGAGGAGGATGTTCGGTCGCCAATTCTGGCAAGGGGCGACGATCGCCTTTGTGTGTCTGAACGGATTCCTGATTGCGTTCCGCGTTGCTGGAGCTTTCCGCTTTGGAGAAGTCGCGCTGCACGGCAGCGCGATCTGGAAGTGGGGCGCACTTTATGGCTTTGGGTTGTTTATTGTGGCGTTGGAGGAAGAATTCCATTATCGCGGCTATGGCTTGTACACCCTAACCACGGGAATGGGATTCTGGCGCGCCGCTGTTCTCTCGTCTGCAGCATTTGGCTACAGCCACGCCCACAACTCCGGCGAAAATTGGCTGGGCCTCTTCAATGCTGGAGCGGGAGGACTGCTTTTTTGCTTTCTGCTGCGAAGGAGTGGCAATCTCTGGATGCCAATAGGATTTCATGCGTCATTCGGCTGGACACAGACCTATTTCTACGGCGTCCCCAACAGCGGACACACCTTGCCAGGGCATCTGTTGAATGGCAGTTTCGCCGGCCCGACGTGGCTGACTGGCGGATCTGTTGGGCCTGAAGGGAGCTTGCTTCTGACTCTGTTGCTCGTTGTTTTCTGGCTGGGTGCTGCGACATGGCTGCGCGAGTCGCGCTACCCACGGCAGCGGATGCCTGTCAGTTGACCTCGTGAATACTTCCAAGCGTCGCGCTCCAGCAAATTGCTTGTACCAAACCAGCCGAGATTCTGGACCAGGGCTCTGGGCGGACCGTCGGCAAGCCGGAAGTTGGCCAGAAACGGGGTTATGGGAAGTTTGGGCGGATCGGCAATGGGAAGTTGGCATCTCGTCAGGAAATCAAGCGCTGACGAGATGCACGTTTGTCGGTACCGATCCGACGGAAGGCGAATAAGTTCCGAATTGCCGTTACTCGCTCAAAATCGAGAGCACGTCCGCTTCAGTTAACTCCTCGTGGCTACTATTCTTCAATAGGAAGGCTGCCGCCTGCTCGCCGATCACAACGCAGGGTGCCATTGTGTTGCCGGTCGTTACACGAGGCATGATGGAAGCATCTGCAATGCGTAGGCCCTCCACACCGTAGACTCTCAATTTGCCATCGACCACCGACAAGGCCCCGCGGCCCATTTTCGCGGTGCCAGACTGATGCCAAAAAGTGCCAAGCCCGTCGCGAAAAAAACGCTCCAGGTCTCGCGCGTTGAGAGGGCCAGGCGCTATCTCGGGCCCGGTGAAAGGTCGCAGGGCAGCGGCGTTACCAATTTCGCGAGCGATGCTTAATCCAGCTACCAGATCCTCGAGGTCCTGTGGGTCACCAAGGTAGTTCGCATCGACCCTTACTGGATCGGCCGGATTGGACCCAGTCAAGTGGATAGCGCCGCGACTCTTTGGCCGCATGCCGACCGCCAAGGACCAAGAGGCAGCTGGAGGTTTGAAACGCGCCGCGTTCTCGGGAGTAGCGTCAGGTCCTTGGTGAGAGTAGGCGTAAAAGTTGGGGGCGTCCAATTCAGCGGTCGTCTTCCAAAAGCATGCGGTCTGACTTCTTGGCACACGGGGCGGCACCCTGTCCGTATTTTCCCAAATGCAACCGAATGCAACGTGATCGTGGAGATTACGCCCGACGCCCGGTAACGACTGTAATACTGGAATGTCTGCTCTTTTCAACTCAGATTCATCCCCGATACCGGACTGCATCAGCAGCTTCGGAGTGTGAATCGCGCCAAGAGAGAGAATCACTTCGCGCGCGGCTTCGGCACGAACGGTCTTTCCTTGGTAGTGGAACTCCACGCTCGTTGCGCGGTGCCCGCTAAATAAAATTTGCGTCGCCAATGCGCCGGTCAGCACCGTTATGTTCGGCTGGTCCATGAGAGGATACAAATAAGAGCGGAAGATCGACTGTCTTTTTCCATCGCGAACCGTTTCATCAACTAACGAGCATCCACCGGCGGCCTCCATCATCCGGCCATTTGGGTTCGGAAACCGTTCGAGCCCCACGGATTCGGCGCTTTCCAGCAAAGCGAAAGCGAATGGGTCAGGTTCTGGTGGGGACTGCACATGCACCGTTCCATCCACGCCGCGATAATATGGGTCTGGACGTCCAGCCCACGCCTCAATACGGCGGCGATACAGATCGAGAACAGCTTCATAACTCCACGATGGATCGCCTGATTCGGAAGCGTAGAAGTCCCAATCAGCGCGGTGTCCACGAGACCACGTTGAAACGTTCATGCTGGAACCGCCTCCCAGGCCTTTACCCATGGAGTAGCGAATCGCTCTTCCATTCAGATTTGGATTCGGCTCAGTTACGAAGCCCCAATCCAGTTCGCTGCCCAGCGTCATGGGCCAAAGATTCGGATTCATGACTAACTCCGTCTCGTCAGTACCACCGGCTTCCAGCAGCAGCACTTGTATCTTGGGTTCGGCCGCAAGCCTCGCAGCCACAACGGAGCCAGAGGTGCCTGCACCGCACACTATGAAGTCGTAGTGCGACTTCAGGTCAGCCGCGAGCCTTTGTTGATTGAGGTGTACTCGTTCCGTAAAGTTGTCGGTATGAGGTTTCGAAATTTTCATGATGCGGTTCTCCTTTCAACTATGCTCGTCCACTGAGAACTTGGGTCTGGTCCCCGTTTTTCCTGGCGACGCTGAGGAGCTTTCTGGCCTGCTCGACGCCCACGACCGGCAATTTCGCCGGGTCCAGCAGCCCCACCTGCACAAGCAGCGACGCCTGGTCCCACCAGACGTGCTCGTGCGCCACTTTCCCATTCTCGAATTTCATTACCACGACGTGCGGAAGTTCGACTCTCTTCCCGGTTGGCGGGATCCCTGGCAGCAGGTAATCCCATTGTGTGCTGTGAGTGAAGCTCACAATGAGTTCATCTACAACCTGGTCTTTGCCGACGGTGCGGGAGATCGGTGTCACCTTCGCATCTTTGGGAATTTGGTTTATGAAGTGCTCGCTGTAAAAGCGGCGGACTCCTGCGCGCCCGAAGCCTCCCGTCATGATCGCGACACAGTGCACATAGGGTTCGGGGACCATGGTTTCCATCGTGGCGTCAACATCAAAATCGACAAACTCCCTCGCGATGTGTCCATCGAAGAGTTCGCCGAGATCTGGCAATTCTCTTGCATTCGCGCCGACATTAGAAATTGTTCCTTTTTCTGAATCCTGGACCTTCATAAAGTGTTCTCCTTTTTATTAGACTGCCGAATTGGGCTCAATCGAAGGGAAGTGTCGCCGACGCTTGTTGGCGGCGTCTCCCATCACCTTCTTCGTAGAGGTCCTTCAGGTCTTCGATCCTTCCAGCCTCGACTAATTGCGAGTATGTCTCCTGGGAAAAAAACGTGCTTTCAAAAAGAGATCAAACTTCTATCGGATGAACAGGAATTTGTGATGCAGTCTGGGGTACAAAGCCGAATTTACGCGATTCGTCTGATGGTCGAACTCCGCATGTTCAACCTTGGTGGGCACAACAGTGGGTCGGTAACGGTAAGACACTCGCAGCGAATTCTGCCAGGAAGGTAGTGGTGGATTTTGTTAGCGAAAGTCCTACAGGCCGCGCCGATATGCACTCGGTGACACACCAAACCTTGATCGAAATGCGCTGGTCAGGTGAGCGTGACTGGAGAAACCGCACTCCGCCGCGATATCGATCAGGGGCATCGCTCCGCTGGCAATCAGCGCTCGAGCCTTTTCCAGCCGCAGTTCGATCAGATAACGATGAGGCGTTTGTCCCGTGGCCGCTCGAAACGTTCGCAGGAAATGAGCCCTGCTGTAGCCAGTTTCAGCGGCGAGTGTCACAAGGTCTAAATTAGCGCTCAGGTTGGCCCGCATGTGTTCCAGCACACGCCGGAGCGGCCGGGGTGGTAAGGGGGAAATCCTACTCGTTGCAGATGCCTTCTCGGATCGCACCGCATAGAGCAACCGTGTCGCAAGCGCAGTCATCAGCGAGTCGGCATAGAGAGTCCCACATGGCCCGCCCGTCTCTGATTCTTTCAGCAGAAGACGGAGGAGATTTCGCAGATCGGGAGCGTCTGTTCCGTATAGCGGACGGAAACCTCCGCTGGGACGTTTGTCGAGCTCCTCTTCCATCTCAAGAATGAAATCTGGGTGCAGCGCACCCACAATCACTTCATGATTGAATCGAGTGCGAACCGCTGGCCTGATTCCGGGAAGGCAGGTCGTGATGGTATTAGGATACTTCTTGTAAGGAGAGAACCGGCCACTACGGTAAGCACTCTCTCCTTCGGCGACTCGCACATCCCAGAGAATCAAAAAGTGGTGCTGTACCTTTACCTCAGGTTTCTCGCAAGCCAGGATTGTGCGGCGCTCTATGGCGAAATTCTTCCATCCCAGGTCGACACTCGAAGGTCTAAGCAATGTAGAAATACCTAAGAGATCGCCGATTTCTACACTCTGACTTTTGGCAGTTGAGTCCAACGGGCCATTTAGCTTTTCATCGCCCGACAAGAAATTTGTTTCTCCTAACACATCGTCGACTCCGTCACCTACCCAAATGTGCGTTCGCCACCACAAAACCCAACTATCTAGGTCGTAGGCACGCCCCTTATTTGATGCATTGCTCATCCTAAGGAATACGGAAGAATCTGGCCCAACGGCACACGAGACCTCCGTCGGATGAACCTCGTTGCCGTTCCTACGAAATGGTCAATCCGGGGCTAGCCCGCCAGATGACCACAAGCGCGTTTGTCGTTACTAATCCGACGAACGAATCCTCTCGCATTGCTCGTCGCTCAAGACGTGAAGCGTGTCTTTGAGCCGCTTCTTTCCTGCTTTGAGTTCGAGCGCCAGATTGGATTTCTGATATTCCTTCAGAATCATGGCGTATCCCCTTGAGGGACTGACGGAATCTTACGAGGTGGATTGGTTTAGCTCCTGTTGCTTCAACCCGGCACCGCGTTTTGATAACGCATTTCCCGCGGTTAGATCGACGAGCTGCTGGCGGACTTGGTCGAGAATTTCGCGCGATAGGATCGGGTCCGAGACGGCCCGAGAGAGATTGATCGCCCCCAGCAGACCGCTGAGGATGAGCAATGCGCGACCCCGTTTGTCGGCATTCTCTTCGGATGGCAACAGGCCGGCGTAAAACACCAAGCTGCGCTTGACGCGGGCGGTGTAAACCGTCTTTGCCGATTTGCTTGCGTGACTCATGTCTCCTAGCAACGCTCCCATGGCACAACCTGTTCCAGGGCTATCACGGTGAGCTTCGGTGAGGTAGTTCTCCAACACCTGAGCCAGCGTTTCGCCATGCTCCTCCCAAGCGTCGAGATCCTTGAATGCTGTGCCCAGCGCCTCGACCACAAGCTCGTCACGCGATTTGAAGTGCTTGTAAAAAGCTCCAACGGTCACGCCAGCCTGTTTCATCACATCGGCCACACCAATACCGTCGAGGCCGAGTTCGCGGAATCTCCTTGCCGCGACTTTCAGAATCCTGGCGTGAGTGTGAGTTTTTGTTTTCTTTGGCATATCACTTAGTGTACGACCCAAAAGGTTACGCGGGTAACCCGCGGCCCGCATCCTCGTCTTCCATGCCGCGCATGCAAAAGGAGTATGGTCATACTTCTGTATATTGGATGCTGAACGACTATATCGCAGGTACACTCTTTATTCAAGCAGAAATCATCACATCAAAAAAACTCACAAATCCATGCAACGAGCGGCGTATGACCGTAATCTAACCTGACAGATGTGGACTGTCATTTTGCAAATGAGGGAGAAGCAATGAGCAATACAACTTCAGAACGGAATAAAGCAATCGTGCTTGAGGCCTTTCAGGCTCCATTCAACAAGCGCGATTACAAGGCTGCGGAGCGCTTTTGGTCGCCAAACTACATTCAGCACAGTGCCCAGGAGTCAATATGAAAGCCGTTCGTTTTGTTGGAGCTGGTAAGCCCATTGAAGTCGACGATCTTCCGAAGCCACAACCCAAACCCGGTGAGGTACTGATCCGGATCGGAGGAGCGGGAGTATGTCATTCGGATCTCCATATTCTGCACGGACAGCTACCACTCCCGGGTCCCTTCACACTGGGACACGAAAATGCTGGATGGATTCAGTCGTTCGGCGGTGGCTCAACAGACTTTAAGGAAGGGGATGCTGTTGCGGTCTATGGAGCGTGGGGGTGCGGTTACTGCCATGCCTGTACGCTCGCGCGCGAGAACTATTGCGAGAACTTCGCTTCTCTCAAGGGCATGGGCGGCGGGTTGGGATTCGACGGCGGAATGGCCGACTATATGATCGTTCCCTCAACGCGGTTGCTCGTTCCTTTGGGGAAACTTGAGCCAAGGGATGCCGCACCCTTGAGCGATGCCGCACTGACTCCCTATCACGCGGTCCGTAGGGCATTGCCAAATCTCGTACCAGGTGCAACCGTGCTCGTGCTGGGAATAGGAGGTTTGGGACAGATGGCCGTTCAATTGATACGGGCCTTATCTCCGGCGAGAGTTGTAGCCGGGGATGTAGATGAGGCCAAGCTCGCAACTGCCCGAACCCTGGGAGCAGACCTGACCGTAAACACCCGTTCGGCTGAGGACGCGGCCGAGCAAATTCGTACCTTCAGCGGCCCTCGAGGCGTGTCAGTCGTGCTGGACTTCGTGGGAGTTCAACCCACGCTGGATCTGGGAGCGAAAGTGATCGGCATGGATAGCCAGTTTCTGGTGGTAGGCCTCGGCGGAGGCAAGTTCGTTCTGAGCCAGATGACGTTGCCGTATTCGACCGCGGTAAGTACGCCCTACTGGGGCACACGTGCGGAATTGATCGAGGTCATTGCCCTCGCTCAGGATGGCCGAATCAAACTTAACCTGGAGCACTTCCCCTTAGGCAAAGTATCGGAGGTCTACGACAAGTTGAGGGCAGGCAGGATCAAAGGCCGTGCCGTGTTGATCCCGGACCAGGCTTCATAAGGTTGCACAAATGAAAGGACGTTGTTCGACCTCATAGCAACGACCGAACAAGTACAGGCAAGCGTTGCCACACGCCGACCAGTGATAAGCACCCTTGAAGACGTGGCAAAAGGAGTGGCTGGCTAGCGACTCAAATTCACGGAAAGAAGAGATGAAGCCCATAACGGGGAAGGGTGCGGAATCGTGCGTCCCCATTCGCAAGGTCATGATCGATTCAGCCAGAGGCCAAACTAAATGCCTTCGCGCTGAAGGGCTACACACAACAAGCATTGGATGGCGACTTGCCGTTGTAAGTGAGGAAAATGATGAAGAACATAAGTACTCAACCGGAGGCTGAGCCGTTTACCAGCCAGCCGTCAGGCAAACCCGGCGTCAAGTTTTGGCTAGGCGCTGCGGTTGTCGCGTGTCTTGTCGCGGGTGCGATTGTTTTTGGACCACATCTCGCCGCCCGATCAGACGTTCATGCCGCTGCTCCGCCTCCCGCAGCCGTCACTGTTAGTGCGCCGCTCCAAAAAGAGCTTTCAGCGCGGCTCCAGTTCCTTGGCCAGTTCTCAGCGGTGGAACACGTCGATCTACGCGCTCAGGTTGGCGGCACGCTCACGCAGATTGGATTCAAGGACGGCGATATTGTTCGTAAGGGTGATTTCCTGTTCGAGATTGATCCCACACCATATCAAATTAAGTTGAGCCAAACCACAGCTCAATTGGCAAGTGCGCATGCTCGCCTTGATCTCGCAGCTCAAGAGCTGTCACGCGCAGAGACGCTCAAGCAAACCGACGCAGGAAGCATCGAAAATGTTGACCAGCGCGCTGCGGAGCAGCGAAGAGCTCAAGCGGCTGTGGACGAAGCGGAGTCGCTCGTTCGTGACGCACGCTTCGATCTGGATCACTGTCGCATTACGGCACCTTTTACCGGCCGCATCGGCACTCATCTTGTCTCGGTCGGCAATCTTGTGTCAGGAAGCCGGGCTGGCAATGGCCCCACGACGCTGCTCGCCACACTCGTCTCACTCAACCCGATCTATTTGAACTTCGACATGAGCGAAGCAGATTACATGGCTTTCCTTCGTGAGCGACAGAAACAGAAAGGCTCTTTGGCGGACAAAGTGGATGCCTCATTGAGTGATGAGACGAACTTTAGCCGCCAGGGTACGCTCAATTTCATCGATAACACTCTCGATCGCTCAAGCGGGACCATACACGCCCGCGCCACGATGCCCAACAGCGACCTCCTCTTGACTCCGGGAGGATTTGCTCGCGTCCGATTAGCTCTGTCGACACCCGCTCAGGTTCTGCTGGTGCCGGATGCTTCCGTGATCCTGGATCAGTCGGACCACATCGTTCTGACAGTCAGCGCAGACAATGTGGTGACGCCAAAGCAGGTGCAGGCGGGCGATGTTCGGTACGGGTTGAGGGTGATTCGTTCGGGTCTGACGCTCTCTGACAGAGTGATCATCGACGGCATGCCGATAGCTGCGCCGGGGTCCAAAGTGTCGCCACACGACGGATCAATCCAAGTCGGATCAGATGAAGGAAAGAACTAGGACGGACCATGAAGCTAACTCACTTTTTTATTGAACGTCCGCGTTTTGCGATAGTCATCAACGCTTTCATCACTCTGTTCGGGCTGGCAGCTATGGTCTCTTTGCCTGTAGCTCAGTATCCGGACATCGTTCCGCCGACCATCCAGATCACGACAGCCTATCCAGGCGCTTCAGCCGACACAATCGCACGGACTGTCGCGACACCGCTGGAACAAGCGATCAACGGCGTCGAAAGTATGGATTACATCACTAGCCAATCGACTGGTGATGGAAATATCAACATTACCGTGACCTTTAAGATTGGTAGCGATGTAAACCTCGCGCTGATGCTTACGAACAATCGCGTGCAGGACACTTTGACGCGGCTTCCCGATCCAGTTCAGCATATCGGCGTGAAGGTCCAGAAGGTTATCCCTGCCTACCTGCTCGGCTTCTTTCCCTATTCTCCTCACGGAACCCGCAGCGTCTCCTATATCTCAAACTACATGACGCTTCGAGTGAGAGACGAACTCTCGCGCCTGCCGGGCGTGGGCGGAATCTTAGCCCTCGGCGAGCGGCAGTTTGCGATGCGGATTTGGATCGACCCGAACAAAGCCGCCGCGTATGAGATCAGTGCCAGTGACATCCTGACTGCTTTGCGCGCGCAAAACGCGCAGGTGTCTGCCGGTGTTCTGAATCAGCCTCCAGTTGGTACGAACTCGGCTTACCAGATAAACGTCGAGGCTCTAGGACGGCTCACGACTCCAGAACAGTTCGGCAACATTATCGTCAAATCGGATGATCGAGGTCGAGTCACCCGCATCCGCGATATCGGTCATGTCGAGCTAGGCTCGGCGGACTACGGCACCATTTCCTACTCGGATCGCTATCCGTCTAACCCGTTTTGGTTTTTTGCAGTGCCTGGGTCGAATGTCGTCAAGGTGGAGCATGACGTACTCGCTAAGTATAACGAGCTGAAGAAAACCTTCCCGTCCGACATCAGCGATATCAAGATCTACGACCCGACCGAATTCGTTAGCAGATCGATCGAGGAAGTCCAAGTCACGATCTTGATCGCAATCGCACTGGTGGTCGGCGTTGTCTACGTCTTCCTGCAGAATTGGCGCGCGACGATCATCCCGGTCATAGCTATTCCAGTCTCGCTTCTTGGAAGCTTCGTTCTCCTCGGCATACTTAGTATATCCGTTAACAACCTGTCGCTTTTCGGACTGGTGCTGGCCGTAGGTATTGTCGTCGACGACGCCATCGTTGTTGTTGAGAATGTTGAACGCAACATGGCGCTGGGCATGTCACCGAAAGACGCAGCTCACCGCACGATGGACGAAGTATCCGGCGCATTGATTGCTATCGCTCTGACTCTATGCGCTGTATTCGTGCCTTCCGCCTTCATCTCGGGCATCTCTGGCCTGTTCTTCAAGCAATTCGCGACCACTATCGCCGCGTCGACTGTGATCTCCTGTTTTGTCTCTCTCACACTGAGTCCTGCTCTCTGTGCCGCCCTTCTGAAACCGCACAAGGTGGGAGACGTTCACGAAAGACCAGTTGGTCTAGCCCGGTTCTTGCATCCTTTGTTCAGCCGTTTCAATGCAGCTTTCGAGTGGTTGTCGTCCAGTTATGGCAAGATGACGGGCCGCTTCGTTCGAGCGACAGTGATCATCGCGCTCATCTATGTCGGGTTAATCTCACTCACTGGATTTCAGTTCTCGAAGATGAGCACCGGCTTCATCCCGGAGCAGGATATCGGTTATCTCGCCGCTCTCGTAAAGCTGCCGCCGGGTTCCAGCCTTGCTCGCACGGATGCAGTTGTTCGTGAGGTGAACGACATCCTCCTAAAAACGCCGGGAGTCGAGCATAGCTCGGCCACCGCCGGGTTCGACGTGACGACGGGCACTTTTGCTTCCGATACGGCCACCCTTTATTTCGCTCTGCCCTCGCTCTACAAAAAGCATATTCCCGGAGGAGACGCAGCAACGATGCTGCAAACGGTGAGACAGCGCCTCTCCGGTGTCAAGGATGGGTATGTCGCCGTCATCATGCCGCCTCCGGTCCAGGGCCTCGGCTCGGCTGGCGGCTACAAGATGATGGTCGAGGATCGCGGCGGGCTAGGTCCCGATGCTCTCAGCAAGGCGACTAATGCGCTCGTTGCGGAGGCCAACAAGGACCCAGAACTGGCCGGGAACTTCACTCTCTTCAATGCGGGCGCGCCATCCGTCTACGCCGATATCGATCGGGAGAAAGCGGAAAAAGTCGGAGTGACGCCGGATGCTGTCTTCTCGACACTCCAGCTCTATATCGGTCCGCAATATGTGAACGACTTCAACTATCTCGGACGCACTTGGCAAGTTTTCGCGCAGAGCGATCAATCCTTCCGCCAGACACCGGAAGATATCTCCCAGCTCAAGGTCCGAAATGCGAGTGCCGAGATGGTCCCTATTGGTACGGTGGCTACGATGAAGGAGCGTACTGCGCCATATCGCATCCCTCGCTACAACCTCTACCCCGCGGCTGAGGTGTTGGGTTCTGGCGCGCCCGGCGTTTCGTCGGGAACGGCTATGAAGCATATGGAAGACATCGCCGCACGGACCCTTCCACCCGGCATCACCTTCGAGTGGACCGACCTGTCCTATCAGCAAGAGCAGCAGGGGACACCGACCCTCTTGATCTTCGCAGCCTCCGCGCTGTTCGTATTCCTAGTCCTCGCAGCGCAATACGAAAGCTGGAAGTTGCCTTTTGCGATTGTGTTGATCGTGCCGATGTGTCTCTTGGCATCCGCGACTGGTCTTCATGCTAGAGGCATGCCGATCGACATTCTCGCCCAGATCGGATTCGTGGTATTGGTCGGATTGGCGGCTAAGAACGCGATTCTGATCGTGGAGTTTGCCAAAAAGCGGGAAGACGACGACGGTATCACAGCGGAAGAGGCCGCCGTACACTCCGCCCGGACACGTCTACGCCCGATTCTGATGACATCGTTCGCCTTCATCCTCGGCGTTGCTCCGCTTGCCGTCGCGCACGGAGTAGGAGCGGAGATGCGCCAATCCCTGGGAACTGCCGTCTTGTTCGGCATGATCGGAGTAACCATCTTCGGTCTTCTGTTCACGCCAGCGTTTTACACCTTCGTCCGCAATTTCGGCCGTAACCGTAAGGAACGCGAATTGAGTCAAGCCGCGCTCAAAGCGACAGCGATCATTCTTGCCCTCAGCCTTTTTGCAGGTGGTTGTGCCGTGGGTCCACGTTATGTGAAGCCCACCACCAATCTCGCTCCATTTCATAATCTCGCCGGGGCCAGTGCGACGAAGCCGGAATTTGCGCCACCACCTCTCGAAACTTGGTGGACGGGCTTCAGCGACCCGATGCTTGTGACTGTCGTGCAGCGCGCCCTGGAGCAAAATCTCGATCTTGCCGCCGCCTTTGCGCGGGTCCGCCAGGCGCGAGCGGCAGCGGCAGCAGCGGGCGCGCGACTGCTGCCGACGGCTGATTTGGAGGCGACGGGCACGGCTGTCCACCAGAGCGTTGTGAGTCCGTTTGGTTCTGTTGCGAACGGCTTTCCAGGATACAGCCGCGATCAACGTGAGTACACCGTTGGAGCCGCGGCGAGCTGGGAAATCGATCTTGCCGGAGGGCTGCGCCGCGGCAAAGCTGCAGCTGCTGATGAATTCCAAGCTGCACAGGCCGACCAGGTTGGAACTCGAATCAGCGTCGCCGCTGAGGCGGCGGATGCCTACCTTCAGGTGAGGGAGTATCAGGCGAGGCTTGCGGTTGCGCAGCAACTCATAGATACCGATACACATCTTCTGGAGTTGGTGGAGGTCCGTCGACGGGTGGGAGTAGCAGATGACCGAGAGGTTGCCCAAGCGGAAGCGCTTCTCAAGCAAGCCAAGTCGACGGAGTGCCCTCCTTGCGTGTGGCCCTTGAAGCACAGCTGAACCGTCTCGACGTCCTCATGGGTGCTCAGCCGGGAACGTACGCAGAAGAGCTTTCGAGACCGGGCACGATTCCCGGAATCCCCGCAATCACCGGCGCCGACCAACCCGTGGATGTCCTGCGCCGCCGCCCCGACATCATTGCAGCCGAGCGCCGGCTTGCCGCGTCGAACGAGCGAATCGGTGTTGCGATTTCGGATTACTACCCGAAGGTTTCCCTTTCCGGCGCGCTTGGTTTCGACAGCACCAACGGGGGCACTCTTTTTAACGGGAAGGCGTTTCAGGCCACTGGGACGGGAGCGCTGCGGTGGCGGCTTTTCGATTTTGGAAAGGTCGCAGCTGAGGTCGCCCAATCGCGCGGCGCCTACGCCGAAGCACTTGCCGAGTACCGGCAAGCCGCATTGAGAGCCACCGAAGACGTAGAGAACGCGTTGATGGAGCTTGCGCAAACACAGGTGCGCCTCGAGGAGTTGCAAGGTGAGGTCGCGTCTCTAACGCGGGCTCGCGATCTTTCGGAACGGGCCTACAAGGCCGGCGCAATTCCACTGACGGACGTTCTCAATGCGGATAGTCAACTTCTCGTCGCACGGAACGATGTGGAGAGCACCCGAGCGGATGCGGCCCGCGCCGCCGTGCGCACCTTCCGCGCTCTTGGTGGCGGGTGGGACATACGCAGCAATCCATCTCTGGCCGCGGTCAAGTAAAGACCTAGAAAGAAGGCATAGGAACAATGGAGAAAAGGAATGACCAAAAAACTCGAAGGCAAAATCGCTGTCGTCACCGGCGGTACAGAAGGAATTGGGTTAGCTACGGCAAAACTTTTCCTGAAAGAGGGTGCCTATGTCTTTATTACGGGCCGCCGCCAGAAAGAACTCGACGAGTTATCTTCTCCTCTTTCTTTACTCTTGTACCTCGCGTGCGCGACACATCTCGCAGCGAGCGTGAGCGGCTTCTCCCGCGCTGCGGTCTTGCAGCGGGAGCACAGCAATCCAACCGCTCCGTTTCCGTTTCACCGAGGAGCTCTTCAACTTTCAACGCGTTCACTTCGTCCGATACGCCGAACCGAGCGAAAGATTCCGGCCACTTTCATTTCAGTGCTTGCACGACACGTTGGCGACGCGCTGAAGACTCCATCCCTGAATCCTTTTCAGACTCACTTAAGTCTTATGCAGCGGAGACGAGGAAACAATGCAACTGCAGGTTCTCATCGCAAGCCGGATCAAGGCGATCAACCCCACGGCAAGAAAGTTGATGCGTCTCCTCAAAAGGAGCTGCTTGCCGCCTCAGCATGAGTTCGCGGTCGAAACGGCCCTGCGCGAAGCCCTCGCCAACGCGATCGTCCACGGTAATCACCATGACCCGAGCAAGAAAGTTCGCGTGCGCTGCGGCTGCGACGCTGTTCATGGCTTATGGATCGCGGTTCGCGACGAAGGAGCAGGATTCGATCCAGCGGTACTTGAGAGCCCTGTCCTCGGCGAGAATCTCGCCTCGGAGCACGGAAGAGGCCTTTTGCTAATCCGCTGGTACATGGATGAAGTCCGTTTCGAGGACCGTGGACGCGAGATTTTCATGCGCAAAAGCGGATCTACTTCGCGCTAAACGTCATCTACCGACATGAATGAACAAGATCAAAACGATACGCCGGCCATTACGGTCGCCTCTCGTGGCTGTGTTGAACTCTGGGCCGGCAGCGAACTGGCCCATCGCCACGTCCAACTTGTTGGTCTAGAGGCTGACGTTCTTTCAGTCCCCTGTGCAGCTCAGGAGGGCGGAGACCTATATGCGTTCTTCTCTTGTGCAGCCGATCGTGAAGCACGTATTTTGCTCGCGGACTGTGTCGGTCACGGACATGAAGCGAGCGTCATAGCCTCGTACATCCACGGCTTGATACGTCGGCACCGCGACATCCTAGACAACTCCCGGTTCTTGAGCGCGCTGAATGATGAATTCGCCCATCCAGGGCAAACACCCGAAGCACCTCTCCGACTCTCGACTTTTATCACCGCCACGTTCGACCAACACACGGGCGAGTTCAACTACGCCTACGCCGCTCATCCGCGCATGTTCTTGTGGCAGGCTCGATATCGCCGATGGTTCACCTTAGACGGTCTCGAAGGATTCCCCGTGGGGGCATTCGCCGGGTCCGCCTATACGCAGCAGAGCATTCACGTCGAACCCGCGGACATCATTCTAATGTTCTCCGACGGAGCCACCGACGTCCTTTCTCCGGACGATGAAATGCTGACCGTCGAAGGCCTCCTTGAACTCGCCAGCAGAACGCTAGAGAAACTCCCGGTCAAATTTCCGCTTGCCCTCTTTGTAACAGCGCTAGCCGAGGCGATCAGAGACTTTCACGGTAGTGGCGACCTTGAAGACGACCTCACTTTGCTCACGCTGCGGCGGTCTTCTCTTGTGTCCGCATCCTCATAAGGGCTTGCGCTTTCGGGAACCCGAAACCTCACCGCTCACGGCACGCCTGTGCCTCACTCGGTTCCATCGCGCCCTCCCTGTTGAGTACCGTTCTAGCCACTGGGGGTCAGCGTTCCTGCAGCAGTCGCTTAGCTAATCTGCTTTCTTTGCGACGTCGGTCAGCATCATAGGCTTCTTGTGCGGTGCGCACGGCAGCAGAGTATTGGCGCGTCCAGTTGAACAAGGCCGTGATCGGAGTTTCAAGCGTGTCCCCTAGTGGTGTAAAGGAATATTCGACGCCGAGAGGAGAATCGGTAAGGACCCGCCGTGCGACAAGGCCGCTGCGCTCAAGCTGGC
>DASSXG010000047.1:0-18194 GCA_035704085.1 Candidatus Acidiferrum sp.
GACGCGTAGATCCCAGCCGCATCCACGTTCGCTTCTGCCACATAACCAGATCGCAGACTGCTCCAGCGATACAAATCGCTATCCTCATCCGCTTTCTTGTCGAATTTCTGCGCTTTGAGCGGGCCGTTCGCCGCAAAATCCAGCTCGCGTCCGCCCTTTACCTTCACCTCTTTGTCGGCGTCCTTTACCAGGGCCTGCCCGTCGTAGACGCGCACCCAACCCGCATCCGACTTGAAGTCATACAGCCCAGTCTTCAGAATTCGCGCCGTCGCTCCATCTACGGTCACGCGAATATCATTCTCCGGATGTATCTCCTCGACCTCCACCATTGCGTGGCCTCTCTCGATTCGAATCTCCGTGTCCGTGAGGCCCGGCGAAATCATCGTCACCGTGCTGTTGTCACCGACTCGCAAAAACACGCCGGGCGTCAGCAGAACTTCCGCCTTCCCGCTTTCAGTCGTCAACGATTGGCCAGGTTTCAGCTCGGCTGATCCGATCGACTTCGAGTCGAGCGTGTCCCCTCCTATCGAAACTTTGCCTTCCACATAATTCAGAGTTCCTGGTACCGCGGAATTTGCGTTCGCATTTGCCCAAGCGGGCGCAGATAGAGTCGCGGAGAAGAGGAAGCTCGCGATTGCACTCATCCATGGCAGTCGCATCTGACACCTCTTTCTCACTTCATTATATTAGATGAGGTGTACCCCCCAGCCGTTACAGAATTTGGAATCTATTTGAAAGTACGCAGAGAGACGTCAAGAAAATTGGATAGCTAGCGGGGGAGACGCCAAGAAACGGAAACGATGCAAGGAAACATCAGGAAGCGTCAACCGAAAACGCCTCTCCACTTACTTAGATGCGCCCTTATTCCAGATCGTCACCCGCGGGTGGCCGCGCCTTTTGCGCTCCGGATGGATTTGCGGAGTTGGGGCTTTTCTCTTGTCTCTTTTCCAATTTCGAATTTCTATTTTCGAGTTTCTATTCCGTGGGCTTGTCACGCGTCTCGAAAACCGTCCAGCCCGCCATACTAACCGTTCAATCTTGAATTTGCCCTATTCCCCACATAATAGTTTACCAATCTCTAATAATGTGCTATGCTTTCGCCTGTCACTTCCAGGCTCAAGCCTGACTTTATGCGTCCCCGCCACGCGGCTTTTCTCACCCCTCCTTCCCAGGCTTCCGCCGCCATCAAAACTCGCCTAAGTCCTTTCCTTGCCACAGATCCGAAAAATCAACCTGTAAGTCCAATCATTGCCACACTTCCAGAAATCCCCTTCCGTAAGTCCTTTGCTTGCCACACTTGCGACCCCCTCCCCCACCTCTCAACATCCTTCCCATTTCGGAACGCGTCGCTTGATGCGTGCAGGCCTCCCAAAACAGGGCCTAGCCTACACCTCTTTTCCGGTTTTCTGTTTTTGAGGTTCGCCCTGAAGGGGCTACTTGGTAAGGACGACCGCCGTGCCGCGACCCAAGCCCAGCGTGCGCGAGGCGTTTCCTTTGTTCACGCCAATTTCCAGATACCCGCTCGATCCCAGATACGCGAAAGGCTCGCTGTTGTTTCCTTGTGCGAACGTTTCCACAAATCGCGTCACGGCCTGATTTCCAGCCTGCAGATTAATCGCGCCGCTGCTCACAGCCGCTTCCGGCAAATCCTCCTGCTTGAAATTCGTAATCAGATTTCCAAACGCGTCCGCACGCAAAATCACTCCCTTGACCACCCCATCCGCTTCCTTGGGGCGGGGAAGCGAGAACCGCTTGTAATCCGCGATTTCATCTCCCATGCTGGCGGTTTGCCAGCCTTTGGTGAGCCAGGCCGCCACCGGCGCGAACACGTCGCGCCCATGAAACGTCTTGCTCACCGGCTGAAGAAAATAATGCTCGACATTCGCATGCCGAACGACCAGCGATTCTTGCTCGCGCTCGTAAATCACCGAGAGCACGCCATTGTCGGGCGCCACGAAATACTGGTTGTTCGCGCTAACGAGCAGTGGACGACGTTCTGTGCCCACTCCGGGATCCACCACGACGATGTGGATGGTTTTTGGCGGAAAGTAAGAATAAGCCGCGCCGATCGCCAGCGCTCCATCGAGCAGGTCAAACGGCGTGACGTTATGCGTGATGTCCACCAGCGTCACTTCCGGATTGATCTTCAGGATGACGCCTTTGAGTGTGCCGACCAGATGGTCGTTCGTGCCGTAGTCGGTCGTCAGGGTAATGATCGCGTTGGCCAATGGACTCTCTCGCCCAGGATAATTTGCGCGGAGCGCAGGCGGAATGGGGAAACACTCCGCATCTATTGACGCTATCGGAGGGGCGCTCCGGCGTCAATCCTTCGCGCGTACCTCGCTGTGCAATCGCCAACGGCCTGGCATTGACAGCTGGCGGCGCCAGTCAGCTCCGTCAGCCCGTCCCTTGATCCGGTGCGCAGGGATGCCACTCGGGATCAGGGAAGTGCGCCCGGCAAAACCACAGGCCGCAGCGGTCACAGTGGCGTTGACCGGGTTCGTCGCAGGGCTCATCGAGATGCGATACTGCCTGGCAAGTTTGCTCCTTGGATTTTGCAGCTGTCGTGTTCATCGCGTCCTCCAAGACTCGAGAAGCGATCTTGATGCTAAAGTCCTATCGGCCATCTCCTATGCCTGCTAGCTTAATCAGCAGCGCAGGCTCAATTCAATGGCTGAATTAAAACCTACCTTTGGCTGGGTCAGCTTGCCACCAACAGGGGATCTTAATTGGCTATCGCTCGACTGCTCCTCCCGAGGGGGTCGGAACTGCTGGGTCGCCTAGTGGTTGATCCTTCGCTCCTATGATCAAGAGCCACAAGATTATCGGCAGCTCGCAAATCGTCAGCTGCCCTAGAACCCGGGAAACAGCATGCGGCAGCACGCCGAATTCGTCGAAGCTATTCGCCAGGTAGCCAAAACACGCGATGATGAGCAAGACGCCTAAAATTCGCGGAAGGAAACCCGATTTAAATACCAGGACACCAAAGGGAATAAGCCACAGACCCCAAAACACCTGAGCAACCATGATTCCTTGGAAATGCAAATTGAGGAATAGCATGGCCAGCGCGTCCCGCTGAGGTTTATCGAATACGGACAGGAAATCGGCGCTGCGGATGAGTGTCAGGGCAGCGATCTCATTCAGCACATTTACGAGAGAGACGGGGATGGAGACCAGCATCAAGGTCACCATCAGCGAAGCATGTGCCTTGTTGACCCCCTGGAATAAGCGATACAGGGCCCTGACTACGAAAATAAACCCGGTGAACCCGATGAGTTCGCTTACGATGCCGATGCGAAAAACGAATTCCGAACTCAGTATTTTGTCGGCGGTAGCGGCGGCATCTCCCGCCACGATAAAGCGCGAGGGAATATATAGGAGGCAAAAAACTCCCGGTATGGACGCTAAGACATACAGCAATCCTGCGACTCTTGCAGTCTTTTTGGTTGAGTTCATGCCCTCTCTCCTTGTGCCTATCACTGTCGCCTGAGATACGGCCCCATGCTCTTGGCTGCCGTTCTTGCGCGGCAGCCGAACAAACCAACAGTAGTGTTATCACGGACAGTAAGACACACTTCTTCCTGAAGATATAAACGAACACCGGAGCCCGAAGTTTCACTCTTCTTTGTAGACGAAAGCGGGCAGCCCTGAACTCCCAGTTGAGTGAAATCGCCCGTTTTGCGCCGCTGCGTTTCTGTTCGGTTCTTAGTGTGCGGCGCCAGGACCCAACCTGAACTTGCGCGTGAGGAACACCAAAGGCGCCCCGATTAGGCAAGCGCAGCCCAGCAGCCAGAAGCAATCGAGAAAGCCCAGAAATGCCGCTTGCTGCTGAATGATTCGGGCAATCTGCGCCTTCGCGTGCAAGGCAGCGTCCGGAGTGGTGAAACCGTGCGTCACAAAGTACCGGGATAGACTGGCAAGCGTTTCCTGAAAGCGCCGGTCCAACAGCGTGGCGTGCGCAACCAGCACGGACTGGTGATACTGCGTTCGCCGGGCAAGAACGGTTGTAACGAACGCGATGCCTACGCTTCCGCCCTGGTTACGAAACAGATTCGTGAGGCTGGAGGCTTTGTTGTTCTTGTTCTTGGGCAGAAACGAATACGCGAGTTGGCTCACGGGCACGAACAGCGGAGCGATGCCAAGTCCCTGGAGAGCTCTAAGGAGAGCTACGTGTTTATAATCCGTGCCCAGATCAATGCTCGCGTAACGCCACATGGCTACGGCAAAGATAATGTATCCCGTGAAAATCAGCGGCCTGATCCCAACTTTCGGAAGGATTCTCACAATCAGCGGAGCCAAAGCCACAATG
Organism: Candidatus Acidiferrum sp.; assembly: GCA_035704085.1. Classification (GTDB taxonomy): domain Bacteria; phylum Acidobacteriota; class Terriglobia; order Acidiferrales; family UBA7541; genus Acidiferrum. The sequence continues at coordinate 4,310 of DASSXG010000047.1, forward strand.
ACGAACGCGCCGGGTCCAAGAACCAGCCCGGCATCCGTTGCCGTGTAGCCATACAAGCTCTGCAACATCTGGGGGATCAATACCGTAGACCCGAAAAGAGCAAAACCGAACAGGAAATAATAGAAGTTGGCGATGGCAAAGTTGCGGTCCGCGAGCAAGCGAATCTCTACGACCGGGTCGGGATGGCCCCATTCCCAGAAGATTGCTGCAATCAAAGCCACGACCGCCACGGAGAAGAAAAGGACAATGAAGTTGCTTTCGAACCAGTCTAAGGTCTGGCCGCGGTCGAGAACCACCTCAAGACTTGCGAAGCCCAGCGCCACCAGAAAAATGCCTAGCCCGTCAATTCGAAGCCTGCCGTCTTTCCTGGCGGCCTGCACCTCGCGCGTGAATTCCGGCGGATCAGAAACGACCCGGCTCGTGAGAAGCAGAGAAAGAATGCCGATGGGAATATTGATGAAGAAGATCCAGCGCCAACTCCAGTTGTCCGTAATCCAGCCACCGAGTGGTGGCCCGATGACCGGCGCAGTAACAATCGCCATGCTGTAAAGAGCAAACGCTGCGGGGCGCTTCTGTGGCGGAAACGTGTCTACGAGAATGGCTTGCTCGACGGGAGCCAGCCCGCCTCCCCCGACGCCTTGCAGGACACGGAAAAAGATGAGCAGACCCAGTGAGGGAGCCAGGCCACACAGCAGCGAGCTCATAGTGAAAAGCACGACGCAAAGCATGTAGTAGCGTTTGCGACCGAAGACGCGGCTCAGCCACGCGGACAATGGAAGGACCACGGCATTCGAAACGAGATAGCTTGTCAACACCCAGGTGCTCTCGTCATAGCTGACGGCGAGCCCTCCCGCGATATGCGGCAAGGCCACGTTGGCGATGGCCGTGTCGAGCAACTCCATGAAGGTGGCCAGTGTGACAGTGACAGCGATGATCCAGGGGTTGATTGCAGGCCGCTCGGCGGCCACAAACGGTACGGGAAGGGGGGCTATTGTAGTGCTCATATCCTTTCCTGAACCTTTTGGATGCAGTAAGAGACCGGTCGGTCGCATCTAACGTCATGGTAGTATCAACTTAGCGACCGGTCGGTCGCATGGTTGGCGTGGGAGGGGGTAGAAGGATGCGCAAAGGCGAACAAACGCGCCAGGAAATCATCCGCAAGGCGGCGCCCATCTTCAACCAGCGGGGCTACGACGGAGCGGCCTTGTCTGATCTAATGAAGGCAACCGGCCTCGAAAAAGGCGGGATCTACCGGCACTTCGAAAGTAAAGAACAACTCGCAGCGGAAGCTTTCGACTATGCCTGGCGGGAAACTTTAAACGCTCGGATCCACGATCTGGACACCATCTCGAACACGGTCGACAGGCTAAAGCAGTTGGTTGCGAATTTTGTGGAGCGCCGCGGAATCATTCCCGGCGGTTGTCCGTTGCTCAACACGGCGGTCGATGCCGACGACGGAAATTCCGTTCTGCGCGAGCGTGCACGCAAGGCCCTGCGTGGCTTGCGAAGCTATATTGTTTCGGTGATCCGTGCCGGAATCAAAGCACGCGAAATCCACCCAAGGGTTGATGCAAAGAATCTCGCGACGCTCATAATTTCCTCCCTCGAGGGCGCCATCATGGTTTACCGCCTGGAACGAACGGAGGACGCGCTGAGTGAAGTCAAATCGCATTTGGATAACTACCTCGAGACAGAAGTGCGCGTCTGATCTAAGTAACCAATGGGGGATGGAGTCTAGCGTCCCTTGGCGCGCTCGCCCTTCAGGGCCATGCAAGTCGAAGACGCCTTCGCAACCAAGCGCCCGCTTTCGTCCGTGATTTCACACTCGGTGTAGCCAATCGTGCTTCCGCGTCGCACCACCTTGCCCTCGGCGCGCAGTTGGGCCTCCCACACGGGGCGAAAGAAATTGATCTTAAGCTCGATGGTCGTGAAGGATTCGCCGGGCGCGAGAGTGCTGGCAAAAGCCATGCCCATCGCGGCGTCGGCAATGTCACACAGAATGCCGCCATGGAGTGTCCCCATGGGATTGGCATGCCGCCGTTCGGCGGCCAGCGTGACGAGGGCGCGTCCATCCGCAATTTCTTTTGCTTCAAATCCGATGAGCCGGGCGACCGGAACTTCTTTCGTGTCCGCGGGAATCATAAAGTCCTTTTTAGTGCACAGGTAGCGGGGCGTTGCCGCCGCTGATTCGACCGACTGGTCGCTGAAAACAACTTTAACATTAAATAAATGAAACCGAACGGTCTCTTAATACATCGAAGGGGACGAGGAGATACGGAGTGAACCGCGCAGTGACCCCCTTAAAGAGTGGGGGGTGGAATCAGAGAACCGAAGGCTGCTCATCGGATACGGCGCGCCACGCCGATGGCATCCTCGAGCGCGCAATGTCCATATATTCCCTCGACAAGGGCCTGTATCGAATGCCGCGATAAGGGTTCTGAGCATAATCCGAATAGGCTACAAGGAGGCGGACATGAGACTTACAGGTAAAACAGCTCTGATCACCGGCGGCAATAGTGGCATCGGGCTTGCTACGGCGAAGCAATTTGTGAATGAAGGCGCGTACGTCTTCATCACCGGGCGCCGTAAACCAGAGTTGGATGCCGCTGTAAAGGAAATCGGAGGAAATGTGACCGGCGTGCAGGGAGACGTATCGAACCTGGGCGATCTCGATCACCTCTTCGCCCAAATCAAGCGGGAGAAGGCCAAGCTCGATATTGTGTTCGCCAATGCCGGCGTTGCGAGGTATGCGCCCTTAGGGAAGATCACCGAGGAATTTTACGACTGGATCTTCGACATCAATGTGAAAGGCGTGCTCTTCACGGTGCAGAAGGCGCTTCCGCTGTTGCCAGACGGCGCCGCCATCATCCTGAATTCGTCAATCGTCGGCAGCAAAGGGTTGTCGTCAAATAGTGTTTATGCCGCCACGAAAGCCGCCTTGCGTTCGTTCGCGAGGACATGGACAACAGACCTGAAGGCTCGCCGCATTCGCGTGAACGCGGTGAGCCCCGGCTCCATCGACACTCCCGGATTGAGTAACCTGCTAGCATCCGCGGAAGAGGGCGAGCAACGCCGCAAGATGATCCCCAATTTTATTCCGATCGGCAGATTCGGTACGCCCGATGAGATCGCCAAAGCCGTGGTGTTTCTCGCATCCGACGACAGCAGCTACGTCACGGGAACGGAATTGTTTGTGGATGGCGGTTTCGCGCAAGTGTAGTCCGTCCATTGCGGAGAGACGCAGCTTCAAAACAAATCCAAGGATGTGATTGAATCTACTCTACGAATCGAATCCATGACTACGCTCCAAAAATTTCGAGGGAAGGCCTCTTCGCCCTGTAAAAGCCTAGGCGAAAGGTGAGCCAGGGATTCAGATGAAAACTTGTATTTTCTTCTCCGTTCGGATATCTAAGACACATCGAACGAGGCGTGCGCCGTCGGTGCCCAGGCGGTACGGGGATGAAGAGGTTCTGGGAGAGACAAAATGGATGCAACGTCCAGAGGGACCCAGATAGCCGACCTCCGCGACTACCTAGCCGCCGAAAGAACGTTTCTTGCGTGGCTTCGCACAGGGCTCGCGCTGATGGGATTTGGTTTTGTTGTGGCGCGCTTCGGGCTTTTTCTTCAACAACTCCGACTCATCGACCATCCTCCCGCGACACCGTCCTACGGAGTGTCGCTGTGGTTCGGCACCGCGCTCATCACATTGGGTGTGCTCGTGAATCTCTCTTCCGCACGGCACCATGCTCGGTTAGTCCGTGAACTGGACCGGGGCGAACCTCCGCGATGTAGTCCCTTGGCCCAAAGCGTCGCGATCGCTTTGTTGCTGGCGCTGGCAGGGCTTGCGATGGCGATCTATCTGGTTTCTTTGCGTGGCTCCGCGAATGTCCAGTCTGAAGACAGAGAGGAGAAACTCGTGTCACAAACAGCAAACGTATTAGCGCCAAACAAAGGAATCATCGACAAGCCGAGCAATCAATCGGTCGAGCAGACCGTGGAGAAACTCAAGAACATTCTGCAATCCAAGGGAGTCACTCTGTTTGCGCTGGTCGACCACAGCGGAGAGGCGGAAAAGGCCGGAATGAAGATGCGTCCCACCAAGCTCTTGATTTTCGGCAGCCCGAAAGCAGGAACGCCTCTCATGCTGGCCGCTCCCAGCATCGCCATCGACCTCCCTTTGAAGATTCTGATTTGGGAAGACGCGCAGGGAAAAGTCTGGGTTTCGTACAATAGCCCGGACTATCTAAAGGAGCGGCACGGACTGCCGCAGGAACTGCTGCAAAATATCGGTATCGTAGAAACGTTGGCGGCCAAGGCCGGCGAATAATTTCGGCAACACAGGGATTCCTGCTGCAGCCAGGCAGCAAAGATAAGTCACGCTTAGCGGGCAGATGATGGAGAACTGCATTCGAACAGGTGCGAGCAACGCTTTCGAGGACAGAATTGGGAAATATGGAAAACGGCCAATCTGTACCGGAAGTCGCCTAGTTGTGTATAATCAGTCCGCTAGAGAAGCAAGCGGGCGTCGTACAATGGCAGTATAGAAGCTTCCCAAGCTTCGGACGTGGGTTCGATTCCCATCGCCCGCTCCATAAACCCTGTTGATGCAGTTGGCTTTACTGGCCTTCATTCCTGAAATCGACCCTAAAGATTCTTGATTTTGGACGCAGTTGGACGCGAATCTTCTCTTGAGAATGCAATTGGACGCGGTGTTTTCGCCGCTTGCGACTTGGGGATTCCGAAAGGGACCACAGAATGAAAAAACGCAAGAAGTTAGAGACTGACGCTCCTCCGATTGGGGAGCGCTTGCTCACGCTCCGCGAGGCTGCGGATGTGTTGCGCCTGAGCACGCGCACCGTGCGCGAATATGTAAGCCGGGGAGAGATCGAGGGACGTATCATCGGCGGGAGGTGGAGATTCAGGCGCGCGGACCTTGACGCTTTTTTTGCGAACGCGCCGCGTAACTGGGATTTTGCTGGAAAGAATTTTGCCGGAGATTAGATGGTGAGGAGCGAATCGAGGCGCGCTATTCAGAGATACGAGGGGCGCTTCGTCGGGCGCCGAGTGAACTGCGAACACGTTCCGCTCTTGCCCGCCTGGGCTGTGGGCCGTGTTTTGGACGATCCGCGACGTATTCCGTACCTGCTGGTATGGAGAAGCCGCGACGACGGGACGCTTCAGGAAGCCGTGCGCGTCGCGTCATACAGCGAAACGGAGAACTCATTCGCGCTTGATTGGACGGGATGGGTCGAGATTAAACGCAGTGACGGAACCCGCAGGCTCGTTCGCACTGTTACGCATCCCTTGCCGAGAGGCGGGAAAGTCAGGCTTCTCGTTTGTCCTGACTGCACGATTCCGCGCCGCGCGCTCTATGGGTGGATGCCTGGAGGAGAGTACACGACTAGCGCCCAGCGTTGTCCCTGGCGGTGTCGCGCTTGTGCCGGTTTGCGGTATGCCAGCGAGGGAACCTACATTCCCGCAATGTTTCGTTGCTTGAGCTACCCGCGTCAGGAGCCGTGGCTTCCCTTTGTGTTCACCTCCCCGAGAGATGCAATTGAGGCGGGCCTAGCAAGTGCCGCACCCTGATTAGCCTCACTCACTCGGCTCGTGTCGAACATCGAACCGCAGAAGCAAAAGTCAGTGGAAGTCGGTGGAGGCGAATTTCGCGCACAGCCGCTTTCTGGCGCGCCGGAGGAGCTAGCCGCGTGGGTGAGGCCAAGCTGGTGCGGACAATCTGCCAGCGGAGCGCTAACGAGGGGTTAACAACCATCCTTGATAGCAGCTCACATGGCCTTACTTCAGAGTGGGACAAAACCTCAGAGACGGTGCTAGGTTCAGTTTCGGTGGACGGACCAGATGAACCAGATGACGACGACAAGAACCAACACTCCTAGCAGCCACTCAATCCGTGAGAGATAGCCGCGTATTTCCAAAAGCCTCTCATGGGATCGAGCCGCGTAGTTGGAAGGGTCGTCGTCCCTCATGAAAAGCTCCTATTCCGGTGAGGCAGAGGTCTTTGGCTTTGGTACCAAAAATTTCAGCAGAATGTCGTTCCAACAGTCCTTGGCTATGCCTTGATCAGGCGGCAGACAGCGCAGCTCATCTCGCTTCATGTCGTAAATAATCAGTCCGACCATCACAATTTCGCCACGCTCAACGGACTCTTTTATCGGACTCTCAAGATGAATCACCACGCCCTTGCCCATCGTAATCTTCTCGCTTAAAGCACGCCCCTCGCGCTCTTTCAGAACACGTTCGGCCTCACGCCTCAGATAATCCCGCGCCTGCTGCTCGCGCTTTTCGTCGTCGTGCATCTTGGTCTCTCGTTCTAGCGACGCTTGAGCGTCACGTTCACGTCTCTGAATTTCCCGTTCATGCAGGGCCTCCCGCGCTCGTTCCAGTTCGCCAGGAGTCGGATCTTTTGGGAAGGGTACGTACGAGTTGGGGTCGCCCCAAGGCAACCCGGCGATGTGTTTGTATTCTGTCCGCTGGTAAGTTACCTCGATTTGGCGTTCACGCTTCTGTTGACCCCCAGCGCCCGAAGCCGGATGGCCTGCTCCCAAGCACACGGGGCACGTTCGCGGATCATGGCGCTCAGTCACACAACCGTGGATCATCGTTACAGTTGGCTTGACCTGGATCGAGGTCTGAGGCTTGGCTTGACCTGGATCGAGGTCTGAGGCCACTTGGTTTCGCTTCCCGGTAATCTTATCCCCGACAGCACCAAGGATTCCGACTACGACCAAGAACACCCAAAATGCCACCCAAGCAAGGAACAGAAACGCGAGCACTTCTAGCGCAAGGTGAATCATCGAGTTTGCCCGGCCTCGCTTCGCGTAAAACCTCTGTAGAGGATCGTCTGTAGATGATTCGTGTTCAAGATAATAGAAGCGAGGTGTGCCGAAGACAACCAAATTCTCCCGTCGCAGGTTCGGGCAGGCTATCCGCCAAGAGCGGGAGAAGCTGAGATTGTCGCAAGAGGAGTTTGCAGAGCGGGCCAACGTTCACAGAACCTACATTAGCTCCATCGAACTCGGCAAGGTCAGCATGGGAATTGAAGTTGCTCACGCGCTCGCGTGCGCCCTCGGCATGAGGCTGAGTGAACTAGTTCGCAAAGCAGAATGAGGACTGCACAGTCCTGAAGTGACCTCACCTATCTACAGTCGGCGGTCCTTGCTTTGAAGGTTCTCTTGCTGGAACGAAGCCTATGCAGCTACAAACAAAAGGTGGCGACTTGGTTTCATAACGGCAGTCGGGACCGTGGTAATCGCGCTCATGGTTGAATCGCACACAACTCCGCGATGGAAGGCTCGTAAAGCAAACCAAACCAGTGAGGTACCTGTCGATAGGCGAGACGATTTCCCTATACGGGGAGTGGCGGGCGAAGTATTTGTGGTTTTAGCAGTCCTTAAAATGCAACACTACGTCGAAATTCAGGGCGTGGACCGGATCGGTTAAGTGTGTGCGATTCAACGCGGCGGACAAAGGGAATGCAACACTACAGGCACTTTGTTGCGTCTAGACGGTTCGAAGTACAGCCGTCACGCTCTCAGGCCCATGGCAGCGTATTGTAGTGGGATTCTCGCCAATGCCGAGCTGATAGAAGGCCACGCCGTGGAAGTTGAATTTCCAATCGATCTCGTCCGTTTCCGGAGAGCAAAACAGCCATACCCGCCACACGCCGCCGCCGCTGACGCCTCCGAAATGCTTTGGAAGTCCGGCTTTGCGCCCGATCTCATAGTCGAAGTAGTCGAACCCGCCAACGTGCCGCACCTTCTCGGGTCCGAGGAACATGCCCGTGATCTGTAAGTCGGCGTGCGCGCCGGTTATCTTGCCGAGCTCTGCCGGCGTCCCCATGAGGACGAGCACCTCCAAGACTCTCCCATTGATCTTGACGTGTCCCGTGAGGTTCCAGAAGGAGCGGTAAACTTCGATCACGCCCACCCGCTCGGCAGGAATACGCAGGAGCATCATGTCCGGCCCCCACTCGTTCCACTCACACGGCTTCGGCAAGCCTGTAGGCGCTAAGTCCCGGGACGGGATGCCGTGCCGGTGGTTAACGTCCGCTTTCAGCGATATGCCTACATGGTCGGCGTTCACCAGGCACTTCTCCCAGACGTGCCGCGCAGTCAGAATGTAGTGGGCGCCGTCGACCATCACAAGCGTGCCAGTTCCAGCAAGGTCGAGGCGCTCGGGATAGTCGGAGATTGCAAGCAAGGCGACGGTAAAGTTGCCCAAGCTCCGAACAATCCTATTTTGGAGGGACTCGTCATTCCTGAGTACGTTGCCGATTTCTTCTATTTTGCACGGCATTGAACCACCCGTTCTCTTAAAGCCTGCAACTGCCACCGTCCATTAGAACACGCCCATGAGCGCAGCCTGCACCGCCTCGGCTGCCTGCGCGTCTGTCGTTCCAACGTAAACCATCGTGCTGCTGATGCTGCGATGCCCAAGGGCCTGCTTCACGAGCGCGAGATTCACGTTGCCAGCGACCAGATGCGAGGCCAGCGAATGCTTGAGTACGTGTGGATGACGCTTCTCGGCCAACAGGCCAGCGGCTTCGGCAACAGACTGGAAGATGCGAAAGAACTGAGTCCGATCAAGGCGGCCGCCCTTCTGTGACGTGAAGAGGTAATCCGAGCCATCGGCCGGTCGAACCTTCAGCCAGGACCGAACTGCGCTAACTTCGTCGAGCAATGGCTGTCCGCGGTGGGCGTAGAGTGGCTGTACTGTTTTAAGTGAGCCCTTGAGCCGCTTAATCGATATGACACCGTCCTTCAGGTTCACATCGGTCAGGCGAAGGCCACAGACCTCTGACGCCCGAAGTCCATGCCGATAGGCCAAGAGAATCATTGCCCAATCACGGCGGGAGTGCTCGTGCGCGGCTTTGAGCACGGCGAGCGTTTCGTCGGGCGTCAGGTAGGCCATGCGTCCGCGCTTTGAGGGGATCGAACGTGCTCGCTGCGGTAGAATTGCCGGGGCTTGCGAGGGAACTGCTATCGGGATAACTTTCGGCGTAGCCATTACTGAAGTCTCCTTTCAGTTTTGGTCAGGGGCGTGTCGGTGTTGATAGCACCGGCGCGTCCCGCTTTTTTCACCGCTTCCGCTTGTGTTTTGGCCCCCTGCGCTGACCTGCCTTGAAACGCCGGAGCCTGGCCACGTCCCTCAGCGTCCACAGGCGAACCACGCGGCTACCGACAGTGAGCGTTTTTGGAGCGAGGCTTTTGTTCGTAGCAAGCCAGCGCTCCAGCGTGATCGGATGGACTCCGAGCATCTGGACAACCTTCGATGTGGGGAGCGGATTCATTTCGCTATTCAGACTAGCAAATTATGCTTGCAAGGTCAAGCCCATCGTGATAGGAGAACCTTAAGGAGTGGATCGACTTTGACTGAGAATGCAGACAGCGAGCGCAGCTCTCAAAAGAAAACCGGACGGCCAACCATGCAGCCGGTGTACGTGAACGTCGAAGATCCCTGGTCTCTGGTCGCCGGAGCGTTTCAATTCTTCGCTTTTCTCGCCTATCCCGCAGAAAAAGAACGGTCATTTCGCGCCAGGTTTCTCCACGATCTCTACTCGGAAATGTGGAAAGCGCATGTGAAAGCTGGCACCGCGTACGTCGAGAGGATTCCCAAGTCCCACCTAAGAAGAACGAAGCGCCAAGTTCACGGTGGGTTGCGTCTGGGTTTTAACCGCATTGGGTCGAGACGTTTGCTGGCCGCGGTGGCGGCAGAACCGGTCTTCGATGGGGGTCGCATGGTGCGACGTGCTAATCCCACGACCTTGGGAACTACCGAGATGGTGCGCGAGGAACCCACGACTGTAGCCGAAGTGCTTCGCGTACTGTCTCGGAGCAAAACACTGCAAAAATACGGCCCCTCCGCTCTTTCCGAAATGCACGAGTTGATGGGCGAGGTATACGGATTGGTCGAGGCGAGAGGACGCCCAGCCGCTGAGGAAAGAGCGCGCCTGGACAGGTTGGCTCAGTTAAAGGCAGAGGAGGATGACCAGTTTCAGAATTTCAAACGCTTGGCATGGCACGAATCCCTGCCCGTGCTTCACCTGGCGATTACTCTGCGAAAACGCCTTCGCGTATACAAGCCCGACCTTCCCATTTCGGTAAGTGGTTATCTTCTCCTAAAAGACCTCAGTTGGGTGCGTGCCGATCTCGAATACGCCGACGCCTGGGTTCTGCCCAAACTGCGCGAACGTATCCCCGAATTTGACCCTGCCAAAGCTTTCCGGATAATTCCAGTTGAGCGCATCCAGACTCCCACCTTCAATCCCACCGTTCGGTACTAGTTCCGAAGACCTCTGGGGCATTTGATTACGGGTGACGTTCCAAAGCAACGGCGAGACCATGCTCAAAATCCATGACTGACACGGGACAAGGGGTCACGGTACAGGAAGCAGCGAAAGCCTTGGGTGTCCGCTGTCATTCGATCTACGGGCTGCTCCGCGACGGCATCCTGGTTGGGACGAAGTTGGAGTCAGGCGAATGGCGGGTCGATCCCGAGAGCATTTCGGCCTACGCGCTGCGTCGTTCGTTCCGGCACGCAAGCCCCCGCAGCGTGCGACGGCGATCAGTCATCGATGTTGGCTCGCCAGCCGAGGTGCTGGTTGTTCGCTAGGGCTTTCTAGAAACGCGAAACGCCGGGGGCAAACCCGGCGCTCGCAAAAAACGTCCGCTAGCTTTGACGGTTGCGGACTTGAAAGGAACGAACAATGCGAAGTAAAACACAACCCTTTTGCGCTCGCAAGAAAAATCTGAAGCCACGGTACTTCTGCCATCCATTCCGCTGCGCGTTTTCCGCACGCCGTATGACCGCGGCAGATTGCAACCAACTCCGCGAGCCGGAGGCACGCCGTGGCCGCTGACTCCCGCAAGACTCAGCGCGCCCGCATTCTTCGATTGCTGCTTGAAGCTCGGGGTGCGTGGGTTCCGTTGCCCGACATCATGGCGTGCGCCGCGCAATACAACGCGCGTATTTTTGAATTGCGAAAGCAGGGTTTCGACATAGAGAACCGCACTGAAGTCGTAGATGACGTGCAGCACTCATGGTTCCGGCTCGTCCCCAGCTCATCGCAAAAGTCACCCAGGGGGGTGAAGCCCTATCCGCCGAAACCTTCCTCGGAATCTGATTACATGCGCCGTTTACGTGAGGAGCAAGCGCGAGCGATGCCGCTCTTCGCGGGGACAGTGCACAGATGAAAACGCCACTTGCAGTGGTCCCGCGCCCACAGCGTGCGCTAGAAGACCAGCCCCTGATTGCTCGTGCTTACTACGGTCGTGTACCAGACGCTGAGTACATCGCACTTTGCACGCACGTCCACCACGATCAGCACAGCCGCAACTATGGCGAGCGCGTGTACCTCGATTTTCAAATCTACGAGGGTGAATACCAGGGCAAAACAGTCCGAATGTTTTTGCGCCCGAGCGTGTTTCCAACGAGCACTTTCTATCGTGCTTGGGCCATCGCGCATGGAGGGCCACCGCGTTCGCACAATACAAAAATGAGCGCCCGTGTTTTCAAAGGCAAACTTTTTCGACTGCTCACGGCGACGGTCAAGCCAAAGCATCGCATCGCTAGCGAAGATGGCAAAATGCGGCCCGGTCCACTTCTGCCTGAAAGTTTCTGGTACTCGAAAGTCGCCTGCCTACTGAGCCTTGAAGCCAGCAACGAGCGCCCCGATTCGGCGTCTACAGCCGGGGGCTTCGCGCCCCCGGACCCCCGCGTTTTCCTGACCAATTCTCTTGACAACCCTTTTTCCACCACCAGTTTGTCTGAGGGGAGGGTTGGTAGTAGGGAGTTGGGAGTTGGGAATAAGCGGGGGAACGGCCTTGCAGTAAGGGATGGAAACCAACGCAACGCTACACAACCCGCCGGTGAAGGAGAGCGATCTGCTTTGCCGGCGCCATCCCCTCGCTTGTCCATCGAGGAACAGAAATAAATTCTGCGAGAGAAAGGTTGGCTCTGAATGGCTGCGGGGCCCCAATTCATTGCGCCAGGCGGCAGGGAAAGATTTTCCTATTTGGCCCATTTTTTACACTTTCTCAGCAGGAACGTGCGTGGCTCTCTGGCACGATTTTCCATGCTACCGCGAGCGAAAAAGGGTGACGGGTGTGTGAAAGTGCCAGCTCACCGTCCCCGTCACCATCGCGTTCACCCAACCAATTCTGTAAGTCATCGGGAGAAAAAAACTTGAGCATGATGCACCTTGCATTTTGGCCGCAGCGTGGGCGCGTGTTGGGCTGGAACGACCCCACCTTTCCCGTCGCTTGCGCGCCCAAAAGGTTTTTCGGGGTCGTTCCAGCCCACACGCTCAGTCGAAAGGAAAGCACGGTGCTATTCCTTGCAATCTAATGGCAACCGCTCCAAAACTCGCGCCTTGCTCCGTTGTGGTAGAGTTGGCCTCGCCAACTGCGTCAACGGGTCAAGGAGGAGACTTGGCCCGACGCAGGTACCAGAAGGGGCAAATCCTGTTCAGCAAGAGCCGCAAGCTCTGGCTCGGCAGGTATCGGGAGGATACGATTCGACCGGATGGAACAGTCATCCGTGCGCGGCCGCAAATTGTGCTCGGCACAAAAAAGGAATTGCCGACACAGCGTGTTGCGGCCCGCAAGCTCGATGAAGTGCTCTCCCGCATCAATGATCGTGCCTATCAGCCAACACGCATCGCGACGGTTTCAGAATTTGCCGCCCGCTGGCGCGAGGACGTTCTCGCCAAGCGCAAGCCGTCAACGGTGCGCTCCGCAAACTCTCATCTCGACACTCACATTCTTCCGCAGCTCGGGAAGCTCCGCCTCGACCAGGTTGGCCCCGAGAATCAGCAGGTGTTCGTCAACCAACTGGCCGGCGCGTCGAGGAAAACCGTGCTGAATATTCTCAGCACGCTCTCTTCGATGTTTTCGACCGCCGCAAATTGGGGATACGCGACCAGAGAAGTTGAGCTTCGCAAGCTTGTGCTTCCCGAAAGAAACGCGCACGTCCCCGCACACTTCACTCGTTCTCAAGTCGAGTCGATTCTCGCGCTCGCGGGGGAGCCCTGGCGCACGTTCTTCATCGTCCTCATTCTGACGGGACTTCGCGCCGGTGAAGCGCTCGGCCTCCAATGGCCTGACATCGACTTCGATCATAAGTGCATCCATGTCCGCCGCTCCGCGTGGTATGGGAAAGCTCAATCCACAAAGAGCAAGGCAAGCGCGGCGCCGGTTACTCTCCCCGACCCCCTGGCAGCCGCGTTGAAACAATATCGCTCTACCTGGACCGCGAATCCCGAGGGCTGGCTTTTCGCCACGCGAAACGACCGGCCTCCATCGAGCAACAAAGTCGTAGAGTATCGCCTCTGGCCGCTCCTCGATGCGCTCGACATGCCGCGGTGCGGCCTTCACGCATTCCGGCATTCTGTCGCGTCCTTCATCGTGGACGCGGGCTACTCGCCCGAGGTCGCAAAACAACAGCTCCGCCATACCGACGCCCGCACGACACTCAACTACATCCATCTACAAGGCGGCATCACAGAGCGGGCGATGGCGGACGTTTCAAATTCCCTAAAGTTGGACGCAGTTGGACGCGAACAAGGGAAGGGAAGCCAGTATATTCAATAGCTTGTAGAGCGTGGGACGTGGGTTCGATTCCCATCGCCCGCTCCATAAACCCTGATGATTCAATTGTCCTTACGCCTCTAACTTACAAAAATCCACCCGCGAAATGGTCCGTTTTGGACTGTAGTTGGACTGAAGTGCTGGGGTGAACCCCTAAGATGGCACAACTTCTTTGGACCCAGTTTCCGTTTTTGTAAAAGTGTTCTTGCATCTTCTAGCAGAAGAAGGGGTCTGGGGAAGGGGACGGCATTTGAGTCCCCGTCCCCAGCAGCCCTTTCGAA
>DASSXG010000089.1:0-14268 GCA_035704085.1 Candidatus Acidiferrum sp.
CTGCTCGTGTTCAACAATCGCTCGCACCGCAAAGCCTGGTTTGGAACGATGTCTCGGTCGAGACTTACTACAACCCCGCACGTACCATTGGCGGTGACTTCGGCGTGGTTTTTCCACACAACGACGAGGTTCTAACCGTTCTCATGTGCGACGTGTCGGGCCACGGTATCGGTGCGGCGCTGATGGCCAACCGGATTTACTCCGAAGCATTGCATCAGCTCGAACGAAAGGTGGGGCCGGGTACATTGCTGCGGCACGCCCACGACTTTGTGCATGACCGCATTGCGACGGACGGTTTTTATTTCACAATGGCTGCAGCACGTTTCAGTAAGCGTGGGCGGCGCATGGCTTTTGCTGCCGCGGGCCATCCACCCGCAATGCTCGCTTCGAAAGGGCACGTCCGTCTGCTCGATTCGCAAAACGGCATCCTTGGCTGTCTTTCCGAAACAGCACCATCCAACTCCGTGGACGAGATTAGCCTCGAACCCGGCGACCGTCTGGTTCTCTACACCGACGGGCTCGTCGAGGTCTTTAACCTTCACGACGACATGCTTGGCGTCGAAGGCTTTGCACAATTAGTCCTCGATTCCGCAAAGCTTCCATTGCCGGAAATGCGGCAAGCGGTCCTCGACGGCGTGGCAGCTTGGAGGCATGGCCCCCCCGCCGACGATGTGTCCCTGGTCATTGTCGAAATTCGCTAGTTCCGTCAATTTTGTCGGCCATCATATAGATTACCGTGGGATAGTGAGCGACGGCTTTGACGCTGACGTCCCACGGCTGATCGTCGATGCCATTGGTGCCATTGGCGCGAACCCAGCGAGCGGCTTCGTCGACGTCATCCACGAAAGTGGCAGCCACGAGGACTTGGGACAGTAGCGGGTCGGGATAGAGCGCGATGGGCGCGAGGAGATTGTCGAGTTGTTCGGAGGAAAACGACTCGTAGGAGTAGTCTTCATCCTGATCAACAGGTTTAGTTGCGAGAGGCGACGAAGCAGCCTGCAGCGAGAGATTGGAGAGGCAGATAGTGAGTAAGAATGCCAGAACTCTGCGCATCAATAAATTCCCCTTCCTGGCCAGCACCGACCATTTTCGAAGAATGCACATGCTCGACGAAACCGCGGTTGCAACCGTGAGAGAAAATGGGCGAGCGACGTTCACCGTCGGACGTGCAGGATCGTTGCGAATACCGCGCTCTCCCTGTCCCAACACCGAATTACCAGCGTGAACATTCCAATGCGAACCTAAGAATATCTTCGAGCCTTCTTCTTCATAAGGAATTGAATTCTGGGGAGAAGCTGTGACGAAGGTCACCTCCCAGCGTGTTATCCCTCACTATGCCAGCAGATTGAACCTGAAATGTGTGGGTGAACAATTTCGAATGGCGATGTCCGTTCAACAAAAGACATGAAGGGTCAGGCGTCACGTTTGAAGGGATGCTAAAGAATGCGATCACATGTCGGCGTGACGCGAATCACAGCTTCTTCTTATCGACGTGGTTTGAAATGCTCGGCAGACCCTCGTAAGGCGAAGGATCCACTAGGGAACTGTAAAACCTGCGTCCCCGCCGTTCGCTGCGAACGAGGTAACCATCGCTAGTCCGACGCTGGCCAGAGAAGACTGCGCCCGGGCGCGGTAGCTGTCATGTACATGAAAACCTGGCTGGAGCACGATGATCTTATCGGTTAGATGTCAAATAGTTGTGCTGGTATTGCTCGTTTTCTTCGCAACGAGCAACTCAGCGAGCGCGAGTACGATTGAACGACCAGCGAAGAACCGTGGTGCCCAAGCAGTCGAGATTTCAAAAGGACAGCGACTCAGTGCCCACGGCAAGTCTCTGCTGGACTTCGTTATTGACGGGGCTACACTGCCCGATCTCGATCGGCCTTCGTTCGAAGATCTCAAAGGCGAAACAAGGGAATTCTACGATTTGCTTCACGATTCATTGGCTTGGGTTGCGCATTCCAAACCGACGCGCCAAGCCCTAGCGATGATTCATCTGCTGAAAATCGCTGATGAAAAAGGTCTGAAGCCTGAAGATTACGACAGTCCCCGGTGGGATAGCCGGCTCGCTCGAATGGAACAGCCCGACCCGTTGCGAGAAGCCCATCTGGTTGTCTTCGACGTGGCTCTCACGGTTTCCGTAATGAGATACATCTCCGACTTGAATATTGGTCGTGTGAACCCTCGTTTATTTCATTTTGAATTGGATATTCATGATCGGAGGATCGACCTGTCTGAGTTCCTGAAGCGCATGCTTGCGAGCGGGTCGGATATTGGTTCGCGTGTGCAAGATGTCGAACCACCGTTCCCGGCTTATCGCCGGACAATTCTGGCGTTGAAGAAATATCGTGAACTGGCCCGCGAAGATGATGGAGAACCACTGCCTTCCGCAGCAAAGACCATCCAACCTGGTGATCCTTACATGGGCGTGTCGCGACTGCTTCGTCTGTTGCGGCTTCTGGGAGATCTGCCGTCGGGAGCCACTGCGCCGTCATCAACGGTTTACCAAGGAACTCTCCCCGAAGCTGTAAGGCATTTCCAAGGAAGACATGGCATCGAATCTACCGGGTTAATCGACGAAGAGACGCTGCAGGCACTCAACACTCCTATTGCTCGGCGAGTGACGCAACTCGAGCTCACGCTCGAGCGTTGGCGTTGGGCGCCCCGTGAATTCGTCCGCCCTCCGGTCGTTGTCAACATTCCGGAATTCCGCGTGCGTGCGGATGACGAGAAGTATCATTGGGTTCTTTCGATGAAAGTAGTCGTGGGCAGAGCCTTTGGGCATAAGACCCCGGTCTTTGCAAGCGAGATTCGCTCGGTCATCTTTCGTCCTTATTGGAATGTGCCGCTCGCGATCCAACGCGAAGAGTTCATTCCGAAGATCGAAGAGAATCCAGCTTACCTGGCGGAGAATTCTTACGATATCGTGGACAGTGACGGAAGCGTAGTTGACGAAGATCCCAGTCGGGATGAGGTCAGAGAGAAACTTCGAACAGGACAGTTAGGAGTCCGCCAAAGACCCGGCCCCGACAACGCTCTGGGTCTGGTGAAATTCGATTTCCCAAATCAATTCGACGTCTACATGCATGGAACACCCTCTACTGAACTCTTTTCCAAGTCGCGGCGCGATTTTAGTCATGGATGTATCCGGGTCGAAGATCCCGTCTCGTTGTCGCAGTGGATACTGCGGGACCGGCCGGAATGGACGGCGGAGAACATTCGAAACGCGATGTATGGCGAGACGACTGTTCGTGTGGCTCTTTTGAAACCTATTCCCGTCCTCATTGTTTATGGTACTGCGGTTGTGATGGAAGACGGTGAGGTCCGCTTTTTTGACGACATCTACGGACACGACGCGGCTCTGGAGCGCGCTCTCACCCTGGACGACTCGCGGCAGTAAACGAGGGTACCTACATCGCGGGATGAGCCGTAATGTGAAGCGGGTGCACCGATTACCGGTTTGCGCTGCCGTGGTGAAGGCGCACTCCTTCATGGTTTCTTTGCCGGGTTTTTGTTTCCGATGGAGTTTATTGGACTCCTCACTGAGTCCGGGATTCTAACTAGGCAGGTTTTGCGGCGGCTTTGTCTGCACCCTGGAGTCGGTCCAAAGCAGTCTCTTTGCCTTTCACTTCTTCCGGAAAATAGGCGTTGGCCAAATATTGGGACACCATCCGTTGCGTGTTGAAAAAAGATCCGTTGATGGCGATAGCGGAACGCATCACTTCAGCGTATAACGCAGGCCGTTCATAGAACATCGGCAGGACTACGTGTTCGAGCTTGTCATACAGGGAAGCCACTTCGATTTCGTGTTGCTCTGGATCTTGGTCGAGGCCGATGGCCCATCCGGTCACTCCTTCCAGATGGCCCTCGATCCACCAGCCATCGCGGATGCTGAGACTAGGGACGGCGTTCAGGGAGGCTTTCATTCCGCTCGTTCCCGATGCCTCGTACGGTCGGTGAGGCGTATTGAGCCACAGATCCACGCCGCTTGTCAGCAGTTGTGCCCAGCGCATATCGTAGTTTTCGACGTATACCACTGGGACCACGTCACGCAGGGCCACGGCTGCTTCAAACACTCGTTGGATGACGGCCTTGCCGTCCTGATCTCGTGGATGAGCCTTTCCGCCGTATACGACCTGAAATGGGCCCACCCGTTGACGGATAGCACGAACTCTCGTCAAGTCAGTGAAAATCAGATCGGCTCGCTTGTATGCCGCCGCTCGGCGCGCAAATCCAAGCGTGGCGACGTTTTCGGAAAGCTGCACACCGGTCGCCTCCGCAATTTCCTGGATCATGTTTCGCTTTGCGCGAGCATGTGCCTGCTGGATCTCAGCGAGCTCAATGCCGATGGCGTAGCGGAGATAAAGGTTGTCCTGTCGCCACTCTGGAATATGCCGGTCGTAGAGTTCTTGAAAAGGCGCCGAGGCCCAAGTGGCTGCGTGAACGCCATTGGTGATGGCGTGGATCGGATAATTCGGGAACATTCCGTGTGAGATCTCTCCGTGATGCATGGCCACGCCATTGATGTACCTTGAACAACGAAGAGCTAAATAGGTCATGTTCAAATTGCCGAATGGACAACAATGGGTCGCATCCAGCATTCCGACGCGATCCTGGCCAAGCACTTTACGAGCAAGCTCAAGCGGAAATTGATCAAACGCAGCGGGAACCGGCGTGTGCGTCGTAAAGACACACTGACGACGCACGGCTTCGATCTCTTCGTTTGTCGCAGAGGCTAAATTGGGCCTTCCAACGATCTCCTCCAAGAGTGCAAGGGCTAGCAAGGCGGAGTGACCTTCGTTCATGTGGAAGCGTACGATTTCCTTATGTCCCAGAGCTCGCAGCAGGCGCACTCCCGCGATGCCCAGCACGGCTTCCTGGCAGAGTCGGTACCTCTCGTCTCCGCCGTATAGGTTATTGGTCAGCGTTCGCTCCCACGAGGGATTGTCGGGCAAGTCTGTGTCGAGAAAATAGACAGGCACCTTGTGGCCCGTGATGCCCTCGATCGAGTATCGCCACGCCCGGATGTTCAGGCGCTGTCCGTTAAGATTGAGAGGCACGATGGGGTCCACGGGCTCCAGCATGGTTTCTGGGTGCCACTCCTCCGGCCGCTCAGACTGTCGGCCCTTTTCATCCAGCTGCTGGTGGAAATATCCCTTTCGGTGAAGCAGTGTGACGCCGACGATTGGGATCCCGATATCGGCTGCCGAACGCAACATGTCACCCGCCAATACGCCGAGGCCCCCCGCGTAGGTCGGGAACTCGGGAGCCACCGCGATCTCCATTGAGAAATAGGCTACTTGCATTTCAGGCGACATTTGTGTTGTCTCAGTCGCGAACCGTGAGCACCGGGCACGCCGCAGCTATCGCGACCTTGCGCGCGGTTGAGCGGATGGGCTGGGAGGGTGCGGCGAAGTGGCCCTTGGTGCTTCGTAGGCCAAGGACGATCATGTTGGCGTTCTCGGCTGACGCGACTTTCAGTATGCAGCTAGGAGCGTCACCTTGCTCGACTAGACACTTCGGTTTCGGTACCAAATGGACGTTGAAAGGAACAAGATCGCGAAGCGTCTGAAGCGCGGCGGCCTCATGGTTCGAATCAGCACTAGCCATTGCGTGGAACAGGATCAATTGCGCTCCATACTCTAGCGCCAGCGAAATTGCAAGATGGACAGCCACTACAGATTCAAAAGTAAAGTCGGTGGCATAGAGGATTCGCTTCAGCTCCACAGGTATATCTCTATGGGAAGGGACGCTCGGACCGACCGTCAGGACGGGACAAGACGCCTGCTGAAAAATCTCTTCCGCGACCGAACCGAACGTGGGCGCCTTAGAACCGGTTTGGCCGTTCGTGCTTGCGACCAGCAGATCGGCCTGCTTTTCGCCGATGACGGCAGAGAGGGTTGGCCATACTTGTCCCCTCGGGAAAATCACTTCATGGGGGATATCCCGAAGCTGCTCTTGAAGAAGGCGCTTGGCCTGGTTTTGAGATTCTTCTTGCTCCTGAGCTACTTTGGGCCGCTGCGAGGGGTCTACAGCCGGTGAAACATCCAGTTGGATGACGTGGACTGCGTAGAGTTTCGAGCGGTAACGGTGCGCTAGTTCGCGGGCGAACGGTAATGCCCACTCCGCGGCGGGAGAGAGATCTGTCGCGAACAAAATGTTGTTCAACGACGTGCGACTGCTGGACTCGAGGCTTTTCATTGTACGCCCGCAGGGAACATGGAGGCGATGGAGTCCGGTGATTCTGTCGGTACCGGGTTGTTGCGGAACTGATGCCTGCCGCACATCTTGGCACAAGTCTCTCCGTTTGGATTTCGACTATCTGTGCGCCACGTCACAGCCTGGTGTGACGGGACTCCTATCGGCGACGAACCACCCGGTAGGATGATTCGTGTGCAGGCATCGGGACAAGAAACAAGCGGGAGGTACGCCATGAGAGTAGAAACAGCTAGGAAACACTCGAGGACCGGCGAACAACTGAAGGTCGTGGCCGTAAACGCGAGTGAACAAACACGAAGGGTGCAGGAAGCTATTGCGCGCCGAGCCTATGAAATCTTTGACAGTCGTGGCTCCGCGTCTTGGCACGAACTGGAAGATTGGCGTCAGGCGGAGTCAGAACTGCTGCGTCCGCGGTGTTCTGGCCAAATGAGTCTTAATGATGCCCTGTGGATAGGCGCCGACGCAGCCGTTTTCGCGGAAGGCACGATTGAGATTTGGGTTGCACCCCGCAAGATGACCATTTGCGGCAAGGCGCGCGAGGACAAGGCGGATGCCCATCGAAAGCACATCGGGTCTCATCCGGGTGGAGAGATGATCTTCCATGCCCTCGACCTTCCTGTCGAGGTCGATCCTACCCACGTAACGGCCAAGTTTAACGGGTTCTCTCTGGAAATTCTCTTGAGAAAAGCGCAAGCGAAGCCGAAGCAGGAAGCGCGAGCGGCCGCCGCGTAGCCGAGAAATGCGATCACATCGCGCGACGGTGAGAGAGAAGGAACTGGATGTCAGCGAGAACGCACCCGATTCAGACCGAGCCGCTCCCGACAAAGCCGAGCTTGATTCCTTTGCCGCGCGGTCCCAAGAGCCTTCGAGTGAAATGGATCAAATGGATGCTTGCGGCTGGTCTGGCGGCCTTAAGCGCCGCAGGCGCATTGCTTTGGCGCGCCCACCTGCAGAACGCGATTACCTACCAAACGGTTGCGGCTGAACGAGGCGCCGTACAGGCAAGAATCACCGCGACGGGTAATCTCAATGCCGTTGTAGATGTCCTCGTGAGCAGCTTGCCAGAAGAGCTGCCTATCTCGACCCAATCGAGGCTCTGAGGTCCGAGTAGCGCTCCTCAAGCCAATCACGATTGGCTGCCGCACGAAGAGAGTAGCTGTGTGCTAGATCACGTCCGTCCGTGCTTGGGGTCACATCCTCGTAAGGAACCATCCGGTGAAAATTGAGACAGATCGGCTTGGGCCAGAACCGATGGCCAAGACGATAGGGGCTCGAATAGGAGGATCGCGATGGCTGCCAAGCGACTACTGTTTCGATCCGCCGCGCGCGAGAGGGTGCTCAGCGGTGCGACTGCGCTGGCGGATGCCGTCCGCATCACACTGGGGCCGAAATCCAAATGCGTGCTGATTCAGAAGAAATGGGGAAGACCGATCGTTTGCAACGACGGGATTACGATCGCGAAGGAAATTGAGATCGAAGACCCGGAAGCGAACCTCGGCGCGCAAATGATCCGGGAAGCCGCCGAGCGAACGGGAGAAGCAGTCGGCGACGGAACAAGCACGTCGGCCATCCTGGCCCATGCGATTTTCGCCGAAGGACTGCACAATGTTGCAGCAGGCGCGAGCGCAGTGGACCTGAAGCGGGGTTTGGATCGAGGACTCGTTGTTGCTGTAAAGGCGCTAAAAGGCCTTTCTCGACCTGTTGCCAGCCGTAAGGAAAAGGCACAGATTGCCACGATATCTGCCCACAACGACCCGGCCACGGGTGAACTGGTTGCCGATGCGTACGAGAAGGTGGGGGCCGAAGGTGTCATCACCGTTGAGGAATCGAAGACCACCGAATCCGCCTTGGAGGTCGTCGAAGGGATGCAGTTTGACCGCGGATATATCTCGCCGTATTTCGTCACCGACACGGAGAAGATGCAGGTGGTGCTCGAAGACGCACTGATTCTTCTGCACGAAAAGAAGCTCGCGAGCCTGAATGAGATGCTGCCGTTTCTGGAGCAAGTGGCGAAGGCAGGCCGTCCGTTGCTGATTGTTGCCGAGGACGTGGAAGGGGAAGCCTTGGCGACACTAGTCGTCAACAAAGTGCGCGGCACGCTGTTCTCCGCAGCCGTGAAGGCGCCGGGTTTTGGCGATCGCCGAAGAGACATGTTGCAGGACATCGCCATTCTTACCGGTGGTCAAGTGATTGCCGAAGAACTTGGACTGAAGCTGGAAAGTCTTGGCCTGAAGGAGCTGGGGCGCGCGAAGCGGGTTGTGATCGATAAGGAGAAGACCACGATTATCGAAGGACGTGGGGAAAAGCCAGCCATTCAGGGTCGTTGTACCGAGCTGCGCAAGCAGATCGAAAAAACTACGTCCGATTACGATAAGGAAAAGCTCCAGGAGCGCCTGGCGAAACTCGCGGGGGGCGTGGCGGTCATCCGGGTTGGCGCGCCTTCCGAAACAGAAATGAAGAATCGTAAAGAAGCGATCGAAGACGCCATCAGCGCGACGAAAGCTGCGCTGGCGGAAGGAATCGTTCCCGGTGGCGGTCTCGCGCTGCTGAGGTTGATCGATGCCATTGCCGCCGAGGAAGCGAAATGTTCCGGCGACGAACGCACGGGGCTAGTCATCTTGCGGCGGGCTCTTGAGGCTCCGACGCGGCAGATCGCCGAGAATTCGACGGTGGATGGCGGCGTGGTTGTGGACCGTATGCGAAGCGGCAAAGGAAACTATGGTTTCGATGCTTCGCGGTGCGAATACGTGGATCTGGCTGAAGCGGGAATCATCGATCCCACGAAAGTCGTGCGCGTCGGACTCGAGAACGCCGTCTCTGTCGCAAGCGTTCTCCTGCTGGCCGAGGCAACACTGACTGAACTTCCCGAGGAGAAAAAGAGGGCGGCCGCCGCAGGGCACGAAACGCTGGAGTGAGGCATAGGTGGCTTGCTAGCTTTCAGGAACTCAAGGCAGGTTCATCGCAATGGAGAAACCAATGCTCCAAAACGATACGGCGTGAAAACCAATGGCTCGCCATTAGAAGCCGGGACAAGGAATTCACCAGCCGCGTGGGAAGGCGCCCGCCGATGTCGAAAGCCCATTCTTTCTGTGATTTTCCAAAGCGCGTGGCAAGAAGGTTTTTGTACGTTTTGCAGAGCATTGGACCATCTTTTGCATCCGCAGCAAGAATGGCCTTCGCTGCGAGCAATCCGGACTCGACTGCCGGGCGAATACCTTCACCGCTTTGCGCGTACGCCAACCCGGCTGCATCACCAACCAGCAGCACGCCGTCACGGGCGACATCCCGTTTCGAGCGCCCATAGAGAAGGTAGGAATGGCCCCGCATATGCGACGGCAAGTCGAATGCGATTTTCCCCGATTTTTTAAGGAAATCCACAAAGCCGGTAACGTGCTCGGGGAGAGCACGCGGATCCAGCCTGCCCAAACCCACGTTCAGGAAGTTATTTTTTCTGACACACCACCCATAACCTCTCATGTCTGGGCAAAAGTAGAGCTCGGGAAGTTCGGGCCGAATCGAACATTGTTTACTCTGGCTTTCAGACATCTGGAATTCAATTTCTTGCGCCGCAACGCTGATTTCGTTGCGTGCGTTGGCGCCTCGATATCGGGCTATCGGACAAAAATGTCCGCCAGCTCCCACGACGAGCCGGGCCCGAAATTGACGATTTATGACCCATTGCTCCCCGGATCGCTCCAGGTGTGTTATAGGCGTTCCTTGCAGAACGCGTGCGCCACAGCGCTGGAGCAGAAAATCGTCAAATTCGCAGCGGCGAATCCCATAACTCATGGGTTTGCTATAATCGGTTTCCACCCCGGGGCCGCCTATGAGGCTGATTCGAAAACCGTGGATTGGCTGCAGGACTCGGCATCGGGCATACTCGGCGAGATCAATCTTGAGTTCCTGCAGCACGGAGGGCGTGATCCATCCTCCGCATACTTTGTCACGAGGGAAAATCTGCTTATCCAATATTACGGTGGCTAGCCCGGAATCGCGCAATTTCCAGGCGCAGGAGCTGCCGGCAGGCCCGGCACCCACGATCAAGATATCGCACGAATCCATTGAGCTCCCTCCTCTTCATTTTGCCCCTGCTGATAGAGATGAGCGCGAGTCCATGGAATTTGCTGGCAAGCCGTCCGCGCAAAAACTATTTGGAACAGTTGCAAAGTGCCGGCGCGGAATCCCGCAATGGCTCCGGCGAGATAGAGCCGCCAGGTTCTCACGAAATCTGGACTGAACATTTCTTCCACCTCTGTGACCGATTTTTCAAATCCATTCAGCCAACATTCCAAGGTCCGCGCATAATGCATCCACAGATTTTCGACATCGAGGACGGACAAATCATGCGGTTCAAAAATATCCATCGCCTGCCGAAGCGTCGGCGCGTAAGCTCCCGGGAAAATGCGTTTTCTGGTCCACGTGCTGAACGGGCAAGGTTTGTTTCGCCCGATAAAGTGGAGAAGCCCGCGTCCGGCCTTTCCGAGTGAACAGTGAATGATGTCCCCGAGCTCTTTGTAGTGTTCTAACCCAACGTGTTCCAACATTCCGACGGACACAAACGCGTCGCATTTCCCGGAGATGTTCCGGTAATCATCCTCGACGAATTCCACCCATTGGTTTAAGCCGAGTCGTCTGGCGCGCCAGCGCGCCCAGAGGACTTGCTCACGGGAAATGTTGAAGGCCCGAACGGTCACACCGTAGTGCTTCGCCATGTATAGTGCCAGCGCGCCCCAACCGCATCCGGCGTCCACAACGCGGTCGCCGGAGCGGAGCTGCAGCTTGCGGCATGCGTAATCCATTTTGGCAAGCTGCGCTTCTTCGAGCGTCGCGGCTGCAGAAGGGAAATAGGCGCAGGTGTAGACGAGTTGAGGGTCCAGCCAGAGCCGGTAGAAATCCGTTTTCAAATCGTAATGCTGGTGGATATTGTTGCGCGAGCCCCGCACGGAGTTACGTTGGAGATGCTCCATGGACCAAGACACAAATCTGCTGTACCAGTCGCGTTTCTCAATTGCCGGCATCGATCGATATAGGGTTTCGAGAGTTGCAACGAGATCTCCCTCGACCGTGATGCTGCCCTCGCTGTATGCATCTCCAAAGCCAACCTCTGAATCAAGCGCCAATTTGAGGAGCGTTCCGCGGTCCCGAATGCGAATATTAGCGACAGGCAAGGCATCCAGTGACGAAACTTCCACCCCGTTCCCGAGAATGAGCCGGATTGGGGGACTGCCCACGGAATCAAGAATCTTCTGCAACAACCAATGATCAATTCGTGAGAAGTTGTCGTGAGCCGAGGTGGATAAATTCCCATCTGTTGGTTCTTGGATATTATGCGGCTTTACGAGCATCGGCGTTGGTCTCCTATAACTTTGCCCAAGCCTATCTCATTTCTCGCGGGATGTGAGAACGCCTCCACGCTCTTACGTCTTTCGCACAATCAGAACAGAGCAGTGAGCGTGGCGGGCGACGAACTCGGCGACGCTGCCCAACAGAAATTTCCGCAAGCCCTTTTCCCCATGGGACCCGAGAACGATCAGATCCGCGTGCCAATCTCCGGCGATGTCGAGGATTCCCGTTCGTATCTCATTCTCCGCCACGCGTGAATCCGCCTTGAATCCGGCCTTGCGCAAGATTTCTGCCGTGCGTGCAACCGACTCCCTGGCCTGCTTCAACTGATCCTGGAGTCTTGCAGCCATCTCCGGGGCATAGCCGTGTGCCATTTGTGGCGGCGAAGAGAAGACCAGAGGCTCCACGACCTGCAAAACAAGCACTTCTGTACCTTGCGTACGAAACTCTGAGCCCACTGCCTGGATTGCCGCTTCTGAGTACTTGGAACCATCCACCGCCAACAGAATCTTCATGCGTTTCGCTCCGTTTGGTAGCTCTTTTAGCATCCGCGGTTGAGCAAGGCTGTGAGCAACATCACATCTGGCTGTGCCTGAAAGCACATCCGGCACGGCTCCCTTGTACTAAGAACATATCGAGATCCAAGAGACCTCAGGGAAAGGTGAACCCATGAAAATCCTGATCGCGCTTGATGCGACACCGCCCTGCGCAAAGATCGTGGAGGAAGCAGTGAACCGACCATGGCCCTCCGGTTCGAGGTTTTTCCTGCTTCATGTTTTGGATCCACTTCGATTTGTCAAGGCGCCGATCTCGCTTCAAAGGGCAAGGGACGCTGCGCATTCTGAGCTTAAGAGTCTCGAGGAGCGCCTTGTTAACGCAGGTTGGAAGACCGGGACGGAAGTAATCTTGGGAAATCCTCGGAGCGCCATCGTTAAAAGTGCCACGTCGTGGAAGGCAGACTTCGTGATGCTGGGCTCAAGCGACCCCGGTCCGGTGACGCGTTTGCTTCTTGGCAGTACAGCGCACGCAGTCCTCCGGCGGGCACCCTGTTCCGTCGAAATCGTGCGGCCACCGGCGACCGGGAAGGAACCACCAGGGGAGGGAATGAAGATTCTTGTCGCGATTGATGGGTCGGAATGCTCAGTCATGGCGCTGGATTCGGTGGCCAGCCGGCCTTGGCCCAAAGGCAGCGAAGTGAAAGTGCTTTCCGTTCCAGAAGTCTTCATTCCGGTTAACGTGTTTCCATATTTTGACCCGAAGGAGTTCGACACCTTCAACACCTCCGCAATAAAGAATGCAAAGAGCGCCGTTGATGCGGGTGCCAGAGTATTGTCCAAGCTAGATATGGAGGTCAGCACCGGCACACCGTCTCCGCAGGACAGTCCGGCCAGGGTAATCGTGAAAGAGGCCCAAGAGTGGGGCGCGCACATGATTGTTATTGGTTCTCACGGCCGGCGTGGCTTCGACCGCCTGATGATGGGGAGCGTGTCGGAGCATGTCGCATTTCACGCTCATTGCTCGGTCGAGGTGATTCGGGGCCGAATAGCCCCAGAGAAGAGATCGCGAAAAGGAGAAAGCCAATGAAAGCAAGAGATGTAATGATGGGGACACCTTATTACTGTCAGCTCGATACCAATCTCGGGTCAGCAACGGAATTGATGTGGGCGGGGAACTGTGGTTTTCTTCCTGTCATGGGCACGAACGGCAAGATCGTCGGAGTGGTCACGGATCGGGACATTTGCATAGCTCTCGGAACGCGCAACCGTGTGGCAGGGGATATTACTGTCCGTGAAGTAATGTCTGACAGACTTTTTGCTTGCTCGCCGGACGACGATGTTCACCTTGCATTGCGGACGATGGAAGAAGGAGGAGTACGCCGCCTGCCGGTCATCGTGGAAAACGGCACGCTCGTCGGTGTGATCTCCATGGACGATTTGCTGCTAAGGGCGGAAGCAACGGGAATCGGTAAGCGTCCGGAATTGTCTACCGAAGAAGTCGTGAAAACCTACCGAGCCATCGATCAGCGCCGAGTCCCGCAGATTGTGCTAGCGAGGGGTGCCGCTTGACACAGATATGCGGGCCTGCCCGGAATGAAGTAGTTTCCTAACGAAGAGAGGTCATCATGCAATCTCCTCTGCAAATTACGTTCCGGAATCTGACACCGTCGGCAACCATCGAGGAATGGGTCCGCACCGAAGCAGACAAGCTCGACAGCTTCTACAACCGCGTGATGGGGTGCCGGGTGGCGATTGAGGTGCCACACCGTCACCATAGGAAGGGAAGCCCGTATCGTATTCGCATTGATCTGACGGTGCCGGGAGAAGAGATCGTGGTCAAGCGCGAACCCAGTCCTAGTCATCGTGCCCGGCAATTGGGCGAGACTGAAATCAAGAAACGCCTGGAAGTGAAAACTCCGCACAAGAATCTCCGCGCAGCAATTAACGACGCGTTCAGGGCCGCCGGCCGGCGATTGCAGGATTATGCTCGTCGTCAGCGCGGCGACGTAAAAAGCCATCCGTCATTGCAGGTGGCGCGCGTAGGCAAGATTCTGCAAGACCAAGGCTACGGGTTCCTGACATCAGATGACGGGCGTGGGATTTATTTCCACAAGAACAGTGTTCTCAACGGGGCATTCTCGCATTTGAAGGTCGGAACGAGGGTGAGTTTCGTCGAAGAGCTGGGAGAAAAAGGGCCGCAGGCAAGCAC
>DASSXG010000003.1:0-127631 GCA_035704085.1 Candidatus Acidiferrum sp.
ATTTCGTGGTAGCCGGTGGCCTCCGAGCCCGTCGGGGTGTAGCTGATGGTGTATTGGGAGTGCAGCTCGCCGCCGATTTCGTCGATGGCTTTTTCGATGGAGCGGTCCTTGAAGGTCGGGAGGTGAGCGCCTCCGGTTGCAGCGGCGGCGACTTCTAGCGCGTTATCCTTCACTTGGTCGTGAATGTGTTGTACGGCCCAGACGGCCGCAGCCATCAAGTCAATGTTGCCGTAGCGATTCTCCTCGCTGGTGGGAGTTTGTGGGGTGCCGGGCTGCGGGGGAAGCGGAAACGTGCCGGGCGGGCTGATTCTCGGCCGCGTATCCTTCGGCTTGGCTTGGAGTTCGGCGCGAGTGGTAGAAAGTCCGACGCTGTAAATCGTGACGTTGGCGAGTTGGGCCTGGCGCAGCACTTCGCCCAGTCTTGCTTCGCTGCCGACGTCGGTAGCTTCGGAAAGGATCATGAGCACACGGCGGCGGCCGGGCTTATCCGCGGTCGCTTGCGGGCGACCGGAGAGCATTTCCACGCTCACGGCCATGGCGTCGTAGAGCTTCGAGCCTGATGTTCCTGGGCCCAAGTGCGCAACGGTGTTCTCGACTAGGTCTCCGTTTGTGGTGAAATCCTGCAGTTTGTCGACGGAGTCGTTGAAGGCCACCACAGCGGCTTCGCCGGTCGGCCCCATCACGGTTTGCGTGAAGAGAATGCCGGTTTTGCGTACTTGGGGCAGGAGGGGTTCGATACGCGAGCTCGTCTCGAACAGAATCACCATGGAGAGCGGGTCGCCGCCGAGATCGAAGTGGGCAATCCGCTGAGCAACGCCATTGTCTGCAATCTGAAAATCGCGGGCCTCCAGATCGTGAACCATTTCGCCGCGGCCGTTGCGTACGGTCACCGGGGTGTTTACCAGCGCGACCCGGACTTTGACCTTGGCTTGGATGTCCTTGGGCGGCAACTGGACTTCGACGCCGGGTTTGGGAGGGAGCGGTCCAGAAGGGGACTGTGCGCGCGCCAACTGGCCTCCCAGAGCCAGAGGAAGCGTGAGTGCTAGCCATGCCCCTGCGATTCGTAACATTCGGATTACCCCGTGTTACGGGATTTGGCCTGGGCTCGATGCAGTGCAACACGTGCGGGGCTGAAGCCCCTGCACTACACTGTACTTGATTCGACGCATGTCCGGTGGAAGACGTTGCCGCGCGCGGCGGCGATTCCTACAATCAAGGTTCCTCTCGACGGGAGAAAAGACCGATGTCCGACGGCAAAAAACTGAAAGCGCAGCGCGCGCCGAAAGCTCCGCATGAAGACGCTAAGTTCTTGAGCAGCACACCGGCGCGACCGATCCGCATTCTAGGTGAATACATCCACCCGCTGGTGCAACTCAAAACAGAGGGGATCGGAGACACCATCGTGATGTTCGGCTCGGCGCGCATCGAATCACACGAAACCGCGCAAGCGCGATGCACCAGGCTGAAAAACGAGAAGACGTCGAAGATGTCCGCGGCCAAGCTGGCCAAGCACCGCACGGATGTGCGTCACGCGAAGAGCTTGCTGGAGATGTCGCGCTACTACGAAGAAGCGCGCCAGCTTTCCCACAAACTGACGACCTGGTCGCTCACGCTGGGCCCCAGGCCGCGGCGCTTTGTGGTTTGTTCCGGCGGCGGGCCGGGAATCATGGAAGCGGCGAACCGCGGAGCGCATGAAGCGGGCGGAAAGTCCGTGGGGCTTTCGATCGAGCTGCCGCAAGAGCAATTTGCAAATCCCTACATTAGTCCGGAGCTGAGCTTCAACTTCAAGTACTTTTTCATGCGCAAACTGTGGTTCGCGCAGATTGCCAAGGCGCTGATCGTTTTTCCCGGCGGCTTCGGCACGATGGACGAGCTTTGGGAAATGCTTACGCTGCTGCAAACGGGCAAACTGCCAAAGCACAACTTGATCCTCATTTACGGCCGGAAATACTGGGACGAAATCCTGAACTGGAAAGCCATGGTGCGGTGGGGCACGATCAACGAAGAAGAGTACAAGCTGCTGCAATTTGCCGATACCGTGGACGAAGCCTTCGACCGTATCCGCGCGGGGCTCGAGAAATATCATATGGACGGAGACCCCTTTTTACAGGCCTACTGACAAATCGCCTCATAAATTATTGGCTGTGAATGATTTAGTGTGTGGCTAAAGTCTTGCTACATTCTGCAAGTGAGTGTGTTTTATAGGGCGGGACCTCACCCCATTCCAGTCGGGGTTAAACAGGAGGATGGAGAGATATGACGTTAAACACGGGAGAGAGGAAGTTTCTGAGACGCGCGGTGCTCGCAGCCTCAGCGCTCGTTGGTCTTCTGGCATTTGCGGCAACGCCGCGCGCTTTTGCCCATGAAGACCCCTACTATAAGTGCCAACGCCGCATCGCCAGGGAAGACTACAAACTGCACGAAGCCATTGAGCGACATGGCTGGTACAGCCGGCAGGCGGACCACCAGCGCCATGAGCTGCGGGAAGCCCGCGAACGCTGCTGGCGCGAGTACCATCGTTGGTGGGACGAAGACGGCCACCGATGGCACAACGATCGTGATTGGGATGACCACGATCACGACCGTGGTTACGACCGGCCCTACGACCGACCTTGATTTTTAGCAGCATGTTTTTCCGGAGGCGCTCCGCGCTCGCGGGGCGCTCCCGGAACCCTCGCAACAATTTCCACGGCAGAGTGTTTGAAAAGTATAAACTCGAAGCAACCTCAAACCAGTCCGGGGCTCTGGGGAGGATTTTATGCAATGGCATATACGTTCTCTAAAGTCAGTATTCGGGAAAACAGTGTTTGCGGCTGCCGCGCTGAGCGCATTTTTGCTCTTCTCTGGTGCGCCCGCCGCCAAGGCTAACCATTGGGATGATTGCAACCGGCGCGTAGCGTATACCGACTGGCGCCTCCACGAAGCGATCGAGCATTTTGGCTACTACAGCCCGGAAGCGCAGTACTGGAGGTATGAACGCCACGAGGCTTATGAGCGGCTGGAACATTTCCGCCACGAATGGCGCGAGCATGAACGACGTGAGTGGCGCGAACACGAATGGCGTGAGCACCATCGCGACTACGATGACCGCCGCAACTACTACCGAGACTGGGATCGCGATTGAAGCACGGAACGAGTTTGTCCTGGGAATTACGAAACAAGAAAAAAAACGGGGCGTGAACATCGCGCCCTGTTCTTGTTTTTCATGATGCAAGGGAATTAGTTTGAAGTTACCAAATGTTCGTCCGAGAAAACGGCTTCGAAACGCCGCGTCTCATCCTGATCGTGCAACATCACGATGGGAACTACACGCAGAGATTGCTTGCAGGAATGGCATTGGGTGACTTCTCCCTGCAAATCCTGAAGAAAGCCGTCCGTGAAATGATAAAGCGCACGCTCGCGCCGGGCATTCTTCTTGTCCCGCGCGCCGCAGTGCGGACAGATGAATTCCACCGTGTCCTGCTGCGGATCGCGGTCCAGAGCGGCCCAGCCGGTGCGGCGTACACCTACAGTTTCTGGATTACGCCGGTCCATGGGGCTGATCCTCCTTAGATCCACGTCCACAGCAAATAAGATGCACTCCGGAGGAGTTCGGATGCGGTGTCCGTAACTCATTCAATAAAGACAAGTTAGGGTTCATTGGCAACCTTATCCGCGATTTACGCCCGCTTGTCGGCCCCAAAGACACCTTCCTGATGACCCGGGGAACTTGTATCCGTGCCCGGTGTCCAACGAAGGGAGGACGCGCGCAACCTCACATCCCTGCGAGAGCGGCACTGGTCTCCTGGAGAAATAGAGCAACCCCGGGACATTGGTGCCGCTAACTTCTTGCCCATTCGCAGAAATTTTTTGGGAGGTGTGTGATGCCCGTCGAGCCTCGAGCAGTCCATGAATTAGCCCGTGAAGAAAATCTAGGATCGTTGCGCGGGTGCCTTGTGGACGGCGACGCGGAGCAGCGTGGCCGTGAACGCCGGGTTCGCAGGCGGGCCATGGCCGTTTCCGTCGTGCTGCAAAGCGCCGTTCTTGCCGCATTTCTTTTTGTGTCTCTTTTTGGCAAGGGAGAGAGCATCGTCCTTGCCAAGGTCACTCCCATTCCCCCTTATTCTGGGATCGGGGATATATCGCACAATCGCGGTGCCTCACATCCAAGAGGGCCGCAGAATCCTTGCCATTTTTGCGTGCCGCCAAGAATTTCACCGACGATCGCTATCCGTGATCGACCATCAATCGAAGGTGACCCCAACGAACCGACCTTTCCGGGAATGGAGCCGGGAGTTCCCGGTGGGCCAAGCGGATTCATTTCGCTCCCTGATCCACGACCGAACGTTCCGCCTCCTGACGATCCAAATCGTCATGTAGTGCGGCCAACTGTTGTTCACATGACTCATCTCGACCCAGGCATGCTGATCCACCGCGTTGAGCCGATCTATCCGCCGTTGGCACGGCAAATTCACAAGGAAGGGCGCGTCGAATTGCGCGCTGT
Source organism: Candidatus Acidiferrum sp. (assembly GCA_035704085.1). GTDB lineage: Bacteria > Acidobacteriota > Terriglobia > Acidiferrales > UBA7541 > Acidiferrum. The sequence continues at coordinate 4,484 of DASSXG010000003.1, forward strand.
CATTGCGACCGACGGCAGCATCCAGTCCTTACAGGTTGTCGGAGGAGATCCGTTGTTCTACCAATCAGCTCTCGAGGCTGTGCGGCAGTGGCATTACCGGGCTACGGTTCTCAACGGCAAAGCCGTAGAGATCGATACTTCTATCACCGTGATCTACACGATGCAGCATTGATCTAGTCTTGGTAAAAATACAAAGGGCCGCGCCTGCCTAGAACGCGGCCCTTCTGCTGTGCATGGGCAACCGATGTTGTTCCGCGCTAGAAGCGGAAAACGAATCCGGTGGAGAGGCGCACGTTGTTCTGCGTTTGCGTGCCCCTCGTTCCTACGCCAAATCGCGTCAGCAAGTAATCGGCCTGAACGGGGCGAATGGAGAAATGATCGAACAGCTTATAATCCACGCCGCCGCCTGCCGCCATGGCGAAGGCATTCTGTGAGTTGGCTGTGCCAAAGCCGCTGGCGCCCGCGTGTGCCGTCCCGAAAAGCACCTGTCCAAACGGTGTGATCTTGCGGAGATGGCGATAAGTCACGCGTGGTCCGAACAGGTAAGTCGAGATTGTGCCGCTCTGTCCGCTGCCCAGGACGTTGCCGTTGTTATACCCGCCGAAATCCGCAACGCCGCTCAACCAGGTCTTGTAATTGTACGCAATCGACGCGCTTCCGCCGTGTAGATGGAAGCTGTCGACACCGGTCACTCCGGGATTGGCTTGAAGGTAAGAATATCCTACGAACGCGTCGAACTTTGGTGCGCTCTCCTGCGCACGCGCTGCGACGGCGAAAAACGAAACAAACGCCAATAGAGACACCACTAACTTCGAGTTCATGAAACCTCCAATGGATTTAGTTTTTTACGCAGACCGGCGAAATGTTAGCGCGGTCACGCATTTCGCGGTGCCGCTCAGGCAGGAAGGCAGCGATCCGCAATTCCCCATTTTGTCTCCCCATAGAGATGCGGGCGCCGAGGCTGGAGTTGCAGGGCTTCGAAATATTTTGTGGGTAGATTCGTAACGCTACTACTGAAATTGGTAGAAGTTCTAAACATTTTCCAGCAGACCGACTGATTACAGAAGTGATTCGCCAGAGTGGCGCACAATGGCGTCACGCGTTTCGTCGCGCAGGCGAATCAATTCGTGCCAGCCAGACGGATCGGCGGATTTTTCTGTTTTGTCCGAACCGCTCGGATAAATTGGCGGCGAAAGCGTGATCGTCACACGAGTCGGGCGCGGTAGGTGCGTGCCATCACGAAGAAATCTCCGAGTGCCGGCAAGCGATACGGGAATGATAGGCGCGCCCGTCGCCACCGCGGCTTTGAATGCGCCGAGCTGAAAGGGATGCACGCCGTCTTCCGGGGTAAACGTGCCCTCGGGAAAAACAAAAACAGATTCCCCGTTGCGTAACAGCTCTTCCATCTCTTGCGCCTGACGCAAACGGGATTGGGGGTCGGATCGTTCGAACTTGAGGTGCCCCATCTGGTCCAGGAACCTGCCGATGAAGGGCATCTTGCCGACCTCCATCTTCGAAACGAAGCGGTAGGGCACGCCTAGCCCCAGCATCAAGGGGAGCACATCGAAGTAGCTGGTGTGGTTTGACGCGTAAATTTTTGCGCCGGGAGCATCCATATACTCCTTGCCGACGACGCGCACAGGGCATCCGACGAGCGCAAACAAAACCTTCAATGCAGCGGAAGTAAAGTGTCCTGCTTCGCGGTGATCCCTGATGAATCGCACCATCGCCCAGGTCGGAACAATCCAGAGGAGAAACACGACGCAGAAATAGACACCGTACAAAATCTCGAGTCCGCGCTTTGTGGCGCGAAGCATGTCGCGCCCGATATTGTGTAATAGGCTGCTTGACCCCAATCGCGCGATCTGCAGCCACGCCGGCGCCCTGGACGACGACAGCGTTCCCGCGAGGTAGAGCTGCTTCGTTTCCTCGCGCCGCAGTTTTCCGCTCGACGTTTTCGGGATGCTGCCCGGCGGAATCAATTCCACGCGATCCGGCGGAAGCCCCAGGCCTTGAGCCACGAATTCGGTCACGGAGGACGCCAGCGCCGCACGCTTTGCGGCATCGCGCTCCCGCGTTTCCGCCACGACCACCAGCTTTTCTGTGCCGGAAGATTCGTCCGTCAGGCCGAACGCGACGATGCAGCCTTTGCGAATTCCATCAACGTGCGCCGCCAGTTCTTCGACTTCGTGCGGATATAAATTGCGTCCGCCCTTGATGATGATATCCTTCACACGCCCGGTGACGTAGATTTCCCCGTCCGCGCGATACGCGCGGTCGCCAGAGTTCACCCAGGCACCCCCCCCCTCGTTCGCCGCTGGACCGAGCGGCAGCAATTCTTCTGTCGCTTTCGAATTGCGGTAGTAGCCGCTGGTTGCCGAGGGTCCCCGGAACCACAAGAACCCTTCCGTGCGGTCGGGCACTTCCGTGCCGCTCGCATCCACGATGCGCACTTCATGGCGCGGCACCGGCCTTCCCGAAGAAACAAAGGCGATCGCCGTGGCGTCATCAGAGGCTGCCGGCACCGCGCGTCCCTGCGCCGTAAAGGTTTCGCGCTCGACCCGATCGATCAGCGGGCCGCGATTCAAGGGCGGCACGGTGACGGCCAGTGAAGCTTCCGCCAAACCGTAGACGGGAAGCTGCGCCTCGCTACGAAAGCCGTAGCTTGCAAAACGATCGGCAAACCGTTCGAGCGTTTCCGGATTCACGGGCTCTGCCCCGTTCAATGCCGCCCGCCACGAGCTGAGGTCCACGCCCTTGATATCTTTATCCGCAATCTTGCGCACGCAAAGCTCGTAGGCAAAATTCGGCGCCGCCGAGATCGTTCCGCGATGTTTGTGAAACGCCTGCAGCCAGCGTTCCGGCCGCGTCAGAAAAGCCAGCGGCGACATCACCACGAGCGGTATGCCGTAATGCAGTAGCGTGAGCCACGCCCCAATCAATCCCATGTCGTGGTAGAGCGGAAGCCAGCTCACACCCAAGTCCGCCGGCCCAAGCTGCACGGCTTCTCCAACCGCCCGGATGTTTGCGAGCAAGTTGGCGTGCGTCAGCATGACGCCTTTGGGATCGCCGGTTGAGCCGGAAGTGTATTGCAGCAGCGCTAGGTCGCTGCCCTTGCGCGCGCGGCTGCCCGTGACGTGGACTGGAGGCGCGCCCGGCGAAGGCCTGGGAGCTTTGTCTGCCGCCTCAATCAGTTTTTCCGCGTCGGCTACGTCGGAAAGCGAGCGCACGCGCGGTATCAGCAATTTCGCCACGGACTCCGCGCGGCGGAACGTCAGCAGCAGACAGACTTCCGCGTTGTTGAGAATCGCGGATTGCCGTGCGGCGTATTCCTCGATGCGATCCGCCCGGAATGGCGGATAGATCGGCACCGGAATCGCTCCCGCCAGAAGGATTCCCGCGTACGAGACGAAAAACGCGCGTGACGTTGGGAGCATCAGCGCCACGCGTCCCCCGGCCGGCACTCCGCGGCGCGCCAGTTCCGCGGCGCAACGCTGACCCGCGGCGTGCAGTTCCCCAAAAGTCAGTGTAACGTTGCGCTCCCCCTCATCGGTCTCTTCGGCGATGAGCAGGTGAGCGACTTCGGCATTGTGCGCCGCGCGATAGCGCAGAACATCCGATAGCGTCTCTGCCGAAGAAATTCCTGTGTCCGCGGCTCCTCGGTGGAGTTTCTGCGTGGTCACCGAAGCCCGCAACGCGGAGCCGGCTTCCAGGTCCTCGGCAATTGTCCCGGGTACAGCAAGGATGGCACGGGCCAGATCTTCCGGTGTGTTGGCCTCGGAAGTGACGCGATCCGGCAGGCGAATCTTGAATGCCGTCTCCAGCCGCGCAAGCAGTTCCACGCGCTCGAGGCTGCCCAACCCCAAATCGCGATCAAGCTGCGAACTGCCGTTCAGTAATGGGAGAGCACCCTGGCTGCCCAGCTCCTCGAGCAGTTCGCGAACCACATCCAGCACACGTTCGCGCGCGGTCAAGTGGTCGAGTTGTGTCGTCGGTGTGGCCACCGGACTCAAGAAAGCGGTCTGCTTCTTCTTCCGCCAGAGGCTACCACGCAGAGGACTGGAATTCCATCCAAGAGAGCGTGAGCCGCATTGCGTGGTCTCCTTCGCGCCTTGTTCTTCGCATCAGTTCTATGCGCTCTTCTTCGCGGCCTGTTCTTTCGAATAGCCTCGTGGCAACAATGCAGTGGAGAGGTCCACGCCGGAAAGGTCCGCGCCGGTCAAATCCGTCTCGCGCAGGATCGCCACGCCCATGTCCGCGCCGGCGAATTTTGCTCCGTTCACGTTGGCCAAACGCAGGTTCACGTTACGCAATTGCGCGCGCTGGAACTTCGCGTTCGAAAGGTCGCAGCGGAAAAATTCCACGCCGCTGGCCTGGGCTTCGGTCAAGTCCGCTCCGGGAAGAAGCGCTTCCGTCATGTCCGTGTTGCGGAGGTCGGCCTTGCGGAGGTTTGCTCCGGAAAGGTCCGCACCCGGGAGTTTCGCTTTTCGCAAGTCCGTTCCCTCAAGATTTGCGTTGCGCAGGATTGCTCCGCTCAGGTTCACTGCGCTCAAGTCCGCGCCGGAGAGGTCCGCGCCGGTCAAGTTGGCACGCGCTCCGCCGTCCTTGCCGCTGAAAAACAATTCGTGCGCTTTCAAAATGTCCGCAAGAGATTTTCCGCCGTGTTGGATGCCTTTTGGTCTTCTCAGTCCCATCGTTGGTCCGTCACCGTTCTCATTGGACCCATAGTTTACCGGAAGCGGCTGCCACGCGGAACTCCGCGCCGCTCAGACCTTCGGAGGAATCGGGGACGCAGCGGCTGGCGCTCGCAAGGAATTGACCACCGCCTGGGTGACGTCCTTCCCCCCGCGGGAATTGTTGTAAACCGACTGAACCGTATAGATCGGACCCCACGGAATGCCCCACCATCCCGCCACCAAGGACAGCAGCGTGAAGGGCAGGCCCTTCACCACGGGATTTTCGCCAGCCCGCAGGAAATAAATATCGGAAGGTCTTCGAAACGTGAGAACGATCACCGAAATGCAATATTGAAAGAGGACGAACCTGGCCCCGCGCTGGATCTCAAAGTCCAGTTCACCGTGCTTCATGCCTTCGATGCCGCGGATTTTGGTAGCCATAGTTTGGGAGTCTCTGTTGCCATTGCAACGCGAAGCCAATTACCCGGTCAAGCAAGAATATTGCTCCTGTTTCTGTCCTCGCACCCTGCCCCAGTCTCTCAGGTGTGATAGTGTGAGGAAAATGGAAGCCGGCTGCCGGGATTGGTCGTGAGGCGTGAAGAAACTTGTAAGATTGGCGGTCCTTGCCGTTTTTGTTTGCGTGCCCACTTTCCCTCAGGGTCATGAGGACGAAATCGTCGCCAATCTAGCAGGTGGCCGCGTCATCGTTCACGTCGCAAAGGAAATCATTATCTTCGCTGCGATTGATCAGCCTGTTGAGCGGAACTCCATTCCTCCGCGCGTGGTGGACCTGGACGCAACGCACATCGGTGTCCTATTTGGCGCGTCGGAATGGCGAGTGCCTGCCGATCCGAAACCCGTTCGTCTTGACCGCAATTTTCAACACGTTGGCAGACCGGACCCTCGCTACGAAAGACCCGCCGGCGAGCTGGAACCTGATTTGGAGACCATTGGCACCGCTTTCCTGGAGAAACTGCATCCTCTCGTATCCCAGCTCCACCACAAACTTGATTTCACTCCGGACGAAGCCCTTTTGCAGGTCGTGATCATTGGCTATGCGCCGAACGATTACGGCCCGGAGGTCTGGGTCGCGGAATACCACCTCGAGCAGGAGTCGATTCCGACGCGCGGGGAATTCTGGCAAACCCGCGTTCTGCGTCCCCGCTTTACGCAACTCTACCCTCCGGAAAAGCATGAGCCTCGTACGCTGGTGGAGAGCCGGTACCCGCCGGGCGCAAAAGGGCCGACTTTACTTGAGCTGATCAAGGGCAATGACCCGCGAATTACCCAGCTTGGCTCCACTCAGCCGCGCTTGGAAAAAGTTCTCGAAAACATCCGTGGTGGCCAAGCGCAGAAGGCCGCTGCAGCGGATTCCGCCGATCTCATGAAGGCCGTTCTGCCATTGATTTCCGATGGAGGTTCGTATGTCCTCGGCACGATGGACGAGCGGCGGGGATTTGAATGGATCATCCCTCCGGATGAGCCGGTTGAGAAAGTGCAGGAAGACAAGAACCGGCCACGCGAGGCGCCTACGCTTCGGAAAAGACCCAAACCGTAAGATTTAGGAAATTTTTTGGATGGTGTCGCCCCGGCGAATCATTCCGCCCGCTACTACCCGGCAAAGCATGCCGCGGCGGCCCCAGAGTTCTTTGCGCAGGCCGGGCCGGATTCTCTCCATCTGATCGCAGGGCGTGCAGACGGCGCTCACTTCCAGTTGCGCCCCGCCGACGCGCAGCAATTGTCCCAATTCCAAACCATTCACGTTCAGGCCGTCCGTCGTAATGTTTTCGTAGATCAGTCCCGGGTGCAGGCCCATGGCCTCCAGGGTTTCGCGGTCCACCAGAAGGACTTGCCGCGTTCCTCCCGGCCGCGCGTGTGCGCAGCCCTCGAACCCGAAATCCGTCACCGCGCGGACTTCCAGAAGTTCCTCCATCGGCAAATGCTTCTTTGGAGAGCGGAAGAGATTCAGGACACTGGACATGGTTCTCAGTCCCCAGCGGCCGTCAAACGGGAATGATGCGCGCCGATGTCTTTGCGGTATTGCATGCCGTCAAAATGAATCCTGGCAGCAGCACCGTAGGCCGCGGAAAGGGCCGCATCCAAACTCAGACCAGACGCGGTAATACCAAGTACTCGCCCGCCGCTCGTGACTACAGTTCCACATTCCAGCCTGGTTCCGGCATGCAGAACCTTAACACCGGTTTGCAGGCGAATATCGGTTAGTCCTCGAATAGGCTTCCCACTCTCGAACTTTCCGGGATAGCCTCCCGACGCTAACACAACACAAGCGCTCGCCCCAGGCTTCCATTCCAGTTTGGAGGATTGTAGTCTTCCACTGGCCGCGTCCCCAAGGATCTCGGCCAAGTCGAAGTCCATCCTTGCGACGATTGCCTGGGTTTCAGGATCGCCTAAGCGACAATTAAATTCCAAGACCTGCGGTCCGGACTTGGTGAGCATCAGGCCTACATAGAGGAATCCTTGGTACGGAATCCCGTCCGCCACCAGCCCGCGCAGGGTCGGTTCGACAATCGTTGTGATAACCGCCTTGCGCAAGTTTTCGGGAAGCAATTCGTCAGAAGAGTACGCTCCCATGCCACCGGTGTTTGGCCCCCAGTTTCCGTCGAAGATGCGCTTGTGATCGCGGGTGGGAACCAGGGGGGCGTAACTATTGCCATCGGTGAGGATGATGAACGATAGCTCGTCTCCTTCAACGGTCTCTTCCAGCAGGATTCTTTTGCCGCCGGACCCGAGCTCGTTCTTTTCCATCACGCGTTCGATGAAATCTCTGGCCTCAGCTTCATCAGTGGCCAGGCAGACGCCTTTGCCGGCGCACAATCCATCGGCCTTGATCACCACGGGCCAAGCTACGGAACCAAGCGCTTTGTAAGCGTCACTCGCAGAATCATACGTGCCGTACATTTTCGGCGTCGGAATTCCATGACGGTTCAAGAATTCTTTCGAAAATATCTTGCTGCCTTCCAGTTGGGCTGCTTTCTTCGACGGTCCGACGATGGCCCAATTCCGGTGGCGAAATGCATCCGCGAGGCCATTCACCAGCGGCAGCTCCGGCCCGACGATCGTCAAATCGGGTTGCAGTTTTGCGGCGAGCGCGACAATCGCTGCGACATCTCCGGTATCCACCACCACGCATTCAGCTTCCGCGGCGATCCCGCCGTTTCCGGGCGCACACCAAATCTTCTCCACGCGCGGGCTCTGCTTCAGTTTCCACACCAACGCGTGTTCGCGCCCACCGCCGCCGATGACCAGAATTTTCATTCGCAGCGAGTCTCCGGAAGTCTTTTCGAACGATAGACGCAGCGATGCAGTGTGTCAACCGCCGCACCGGTCAGGCATGCGGAAGCGACAGGAAAGACTCCAGGGTCAGTGTTTGCGCGGGGAAATCGAGGTATCGGCTCAGCCGTTGCCGGCAGCGCGAATGGGAATCGTTACCGTGGAAGCGGTGTCCGAGGAAGCAAGCATGTGGCAGCGGCCGTCGAAAATGCCGCCGGGATCAATGACCATGCACGGGGCGTGAACCTCTCCCGTCACCACACCCTTGACTTCAATCTCCACGCGCCCTTTCGCGAAAATCACTCCGTCAAACCGGCCGGCAATCACCACGCGATTGCCTTCGATCTGGCCTTCGACTTTGGCGCCCTCTCCAAGGATCACCGTCTGCTCGGAGATGATGTTGCCCTTCACATTGCCGTTGATGCGGAACGTGCCAGTGACCGTCAGCGTGCCTTCCAGCGTCACGCCCTGATCAATGAATCCCGTCCACTCTTCGCTTGCGCCCTCTTTCGATCCGCCAGGCCACTTCCATGCCATGTCCAATCCCCCAATCAGAGACTCTTCTACTCTAGCTGCGCTCACAAACAAGTCAACGAAGCTGAACAAGCGGGTTGTCGAATGAAGCGACTGCACTAACGGGCAGTAGTGGCTCGGGACAACTGCGGCATTACTTCATCAGGCGGTCATACAAACCCATTAATTGACTATCATCATAATATTCGAGCACGAGTTGTCCGGGCCGGATCTTGGTCTTCTGCCGCAGAAGCACTTTCGTGCCGAGGTGCCGCTGGAGCTCTTCCAAGGCGGACTTGATGTTTGCATCGACGTGGATTTCTGCCGCGGCTGAAGTGCCCCGGGACCGGCGCGACGCCAGCTTCTCGATTTGCCGGACCGTTAAGCCGCCTCGCGCAGCTCGCTGTGCATAACGCATCCGCAACTGCGAGTCAGGTACCGCCAGAAGCGCCCGGCCATGTCCCGCTGTCAATTTCCCTTCCTCAATCCAGTCCTGAATGCTGCGCTCCAGCTTCAAAAGGCGGATCGCGTTCGCCACAGTTGCGCGATCTTTGCCGGTTCGTTCGGCCACGGCTTCCTGCGTCAATTGAAATTCATCCATCAGCCGTTCGAATGCCCGAGCTGCCTCGATGGCGTTCAAGTCTTCGCGCTGAATGTTTTCAACCAGCGTCATTTCCAAAGCAAGTTCATCCGGCACTTGCCGAACGATGACCGAAACTTTCGTCAAACCTGCACGCTGGGCTGCCCGCCATCGCCGCTCTCCGGCGATTAACTGGAAGCGGGCACCAATGGGCCGCACGACTAACGGCTGGATGATGCCGCTCGCCAGGATCGAACGTACGAGTTCTTCGAGTGCTTCCTCGCGAAATCGCGTTCGAGGTTGATAAGGACTTGGCTCGATCATGTCGATATCGAGCTCTTGGGGACCTACGTGCTTAACATCTCGTGCCGGGGCCGTCGCCACACCCGCAGCGGCTTTGCCAGCTGGTTGAATTGTCGCGGACTCCGCCTGAGCTTTTGGCTCAGGCTCCCGAATGAGCGCTCTTAGCCCCTGTCCCAGCGCGTTTCTCGGCATTGGCGATGACCTCCTTGGCGAGATGCGTGTAGCCCTCGGCCCCTTTACTGTGAATGTCGTAAGAAATGATGGGCTTCCCAAAGCTGGGCGCTTCCGCAAGGCGAACATTGCGCGGAATCACGCTTTCAAATATCTGTGTACCGAAGAAGCTACGCAAATCCGTGGCAACCTGCTTGGAAAGCGTGGTTCGATCGTCGTACATCGTCAGCAGGATGCCTTCGATCTCCAAACTAGGGTTCAGTGTTCTCCGAATACGCATGAGTGTATCCAGGAGTTCGGATACACCTTCCAAAGCCAGATACTCGCATTGGATCGGCACTACCACGGCATCTGCGGCAACCAGGGCGTTGAGAGTAAGCAAATCCAGCGCCGGAGGACAATCTAGAAGGATGAATTGATATTTGTCCTGGAGGGTTTTCAAAGCTGCTTGCAGTCTGTATTCGCGGTTTTCGGCCGCTACCAACTCTACCGCCGCTCCCGCAAGGTTTTTGTCAGCGGGGATGACATCTAGCCCGTCCACTTGCGACTTTTGGATGATCTTATCGAATGCCTCATTCAGAATCAGGGTGTGATAAAGGGTCCGTCGAGAAGGGTCTTTCGTAAATCCGACGGCGGCAGTGGCATTGGCCTGGGAATCGCAATCCACGAGGAGAGTTGGTTGTTTGGCGGTGGCAAGGCAGGCGGCTAGATTCACCGCGGTCGTAGTCTTTCCAACTCCACCCTTTTGGTTTGCAATCGCGATGATTCGGGCCAAGTGTTCCTCGCCAGCGAAAATCTAACAAAGGTGTTTGTAGGATGCAAGTTGTTTCACGTGGAACACGATTGAACTGGTGGGAAGGACTCCCAGAGCGGTCGTTGGATTCGGTCCGTTAGATGGGTCGGAGTTGCTTGCACTTGTTCCACGTGGAACGCTCGTATGGTGCAGCGAATTCCAAGTCGCTTGATTCGGCCGTTCGAGTCCCCAACATGGGGATAGAAACTTTGTCCCAAGTGGAACATCATCCTTCCCGGCACCACCCATGAACGGCCGCGCTTCATCGACAACTCTTGAACTTGCTATGCCGAGACTTTAGGACTTCTTGGTGCCAACAAGGAGGTACCGCCGCAGCGAATGAGGCACTTGGATCGGTTCGTGCCACTTCCACGTCTGGACTTTCTGGATCTCAGGGAGGTCCCGTGCGCCAATCCATAGGATAACTTGTTTCGTTCCCGCGTGTTGCGAGCCGACCCACTCTAGAAAAGGTGCAAATTCCCCGAGGGCCCGTGAACAAACATAGTCAAGAGGTGCAACCTCCTCCCCAAGCTCTTCATAGCGCCGCACGAGCACTTGCGCGTCCCTAAGTCCAAGCTCGCGAATGACTTCCGCGAGAAACGTCGCTTTTTTCAGATTCGATTCGATCAAGAAGACTCGCAACCCAGGCCGCATAATCTTCAAAGGCAAGCCCGGAAAACCACCTCCCGAGCCCACGTCGGCGAGCCGACCATTTTCCACAGGAACGGCCACCGCCGCATACATACTTTCGCAGAAATGACGATAAAGGATCTCCAGGGGGTCGCGAATCGCCGTTAGGTTTATTTTCTCATTCCACGCCAGCAAGATTCCTATATATTGTTGAATCTGAAGGATTTGATCATCATAGGCGGGAAGTTTGAATTCTTCCAACGCGCGGCGAATTACCGCGAAAGAAGGCAGGGCTGGGCTAATTGTTGTTGTCATACTAGTTACTATTTATGTCTACGATACCCTTGTGCCCCCGGCTGTCGTTCGCCCCAAGTAGCGGGGACCCGCGACGCCAGCCACTATATCCAACGCAGCATGCCAGAAAATGACCGGAACCAGGCTATCGTACTTGATTCGCGCCATTCCTAACACTGTGCCAACGACCAGTGTGCCCACCAGCCCGCCGCGCCCTTGGTAGAGGTGCGCCAACCCGAACAGCCCAGAAGAAAGCAGGACAACCGCCCAAACACTGAGGCCCGCTCGGGACAGAACCGCCATCGCAAACCCTCGGTAAAGAAATTCCTCACAAAGTCCGGCGGTCATCGCAAGCGCCAGATAGGGACGCAGCTCTACGGCGGACTGCGGCAAGATCCGTTCGGCAATGGCCTGAAACCGGCCGCGCGCTTTGAGAGGAAGTTTGCCGACGCGGCGCAAGTTCAACCACTGCAAGCCGGCAATCGTCGCAGCGCCGACAATCGCCGCAACCAGGATTTTGGTTCTATCCGGGATCGTTAATCCTAGTTCCGCCGCGCTGTACCCGTGAACCCAGGCGCGCCACGCCACCACTACCACGGCCAGCCACTGAAAGGCGATAGTGGAAGCGTAGAGCACGAGCCGCTCTATGGTCCCGACCTGGGGGCTCGCCAACAACTTCTCCATGCGCGCTTTTCCGCGCCAGGGCAGGGCCACCGCGAGCACAAGAAAAATGAGCCAGATGTCCCAAGGCATCCGGCGATAAGAACACTTTCCCGATACGTTGCGCAAGTATACCCAGTTCTATGGCGTGCAAGCACGATTGTCCGCACCTCGCTATAATTGAATGGCTTTACAGTGAGGTGCGGCTTGACCCATTCCGTGAAACTTACGGCCATGGTCAAGGCAGCGGGTTGAGCGGCGAAACTGAGTCCAGCGTTGCTGGACACGGTCTTGCGCGGTCTTCCGCGGCCAAATGATCCGAACGTGCTCGTTGGTTTCGATACCAACGACGACGCCGGGGTGTATCGAATCGGCCCGGAAATGGCGCTGGTGCAGACCGTCGATTTTTTCACGCCCATCGTCGACGATCCTTACACGTTTGGGCAAATCGCCGCCGCGAATTCTTTGAGCGATGTTTACGCGATGGGAGGGCGCCCGATTTCCGCGCTGTCCATAGTCGGTTTCCCTGATGGCGGCGATCCGGAAATTCTCAAACAGATTATCCGCGGCGGGCTTTCGAAAATGACCGAAGCAAAGTGCAGCGTCATTGGCGGCCATTCGATTCGAAATGACGACATTCAGTTCGGCTACGCGGTCACCGGGTTGATTAATCCAAATCGAGTCTGGAGAAATGTCGGCGCGCGCTCCGGCGACGTATTGTTGCTCACGAAAGCACTGGGAACCGGCGTCCTTTCGACGGCGCTAAAAAAGGACCGCGCAGCGACAGCGGATTTGCAGGCGGCCATTGTTTCTATGACGACACTCAATCGCGCAGGCTCGGAGGCCTTGCAAGAATTGGAGCAAGAGGGAAATTCCGCGCAGCACATTCACGCGGTGACGGATATTACCGGATTCGGCTTGCTCGGGCATGCTCGGGAAATGGCCCTCGGCGACCCCGCGCACGGAATCGAGCCCACTTCTTTCGAAATCGACCATTCGGCAGTTTCTTTACTTCCTGGCGCCCTCGAAGCCGCGCGCGCGGGCTTCCTCCCCGGCGGCCTCAAGAATAACCGCGATTTCATTGACGATTGCGTGGGTTTTGCCAACAGCGTTCCTCAGGAATATCGCGACGTTTTATTGGATCCGCAAACTTCTGGCGGCTTGTTGATGGCCATGGCACCGGAATCAGCGGAGGCCGCGCTGTCCGCTCTCAAACGCCACGAAGTCTCCGCTCGCCGCATCGGGCGCGTCGTTGCGAAGCGCAGTCCGGTGCTCTTCGTCAAGTAAAATGCAGAATTCCAAAATCATCTTGTAAACTTCCACACATGGATACGATCACGCACGGCATCGCGGGCGCATTAATCGGGAAAGCCGTATTCCGCGGCGAAGATATGTTTGCTTCCCATCCGATGAGCAGCGGTCGTATCATCACCTGGTCTCTGATGCTCGGCGCGATTTTTCCCGACTCGGATGTGATTCGGGATTTTTTTTCCAGCGACAAACTTCTTATCGTCACCTGGCACCGCAGCCTCACCCACTCGGTGGTCATGCTTCCCCTCTGGGCGTTGCTTCTCGCCGGAATCACGTACGCATTCGCCCGCTGGCGAAAATGGGAAACGCCCTCGTTCATCGCAGTGACCGGTATCTACGCGGCCGGCATCATCAGCCACATTCTGCTCGACCTGGTTACCACGTTTGGAACCATGATCTGGTCGCCGCTGAACTGGTCGCGCCCCGCCTGGGATCTCATTTTCATTGTGGATTTCACGCTGACCGCCGTTTTCCTCGTGCCGCAATTGCTCGCCTGGGTCTACGCGCACCCGGAAAAAATGAGGCGCCGTGCCGTCGGCATGTGGCTGGTTTTCCTGCCCGCGCCACTGCTCATCGCCAGAATTGGTGAAATTGTCGGTGCGCCGATTTCTGGGCGAACGGTTTTAGGCGCCATGATTGTTTTTGCGGCCGTCTTCCTCCTGCCGTCGCTCTTCGGCTGGGGCCTGAAAATTCGGCACGACAAATGGAACCGCGCGGGCCTCGTCGCGTCCCTCGCGTATATCGCCTTGGCGGTCTTCGCGCACCGCGCCGCGCTCGCACGCATTCACAAGTTCGCGGAACTCGATCACCTGCAAGTTCAATCGATTGGCGCCCTGCCGCTTCCTCCTTCAGTGTGGCGTTGGGATGGATTGGTTCGAACGGAGCGTGGCGTCTACGAGCTGCGCATGGATATCAGCGATAAACAAGCACCCAATGGAAATTTGCTCGCCCTTGAGCACCGCTACTATCCCGACGCCTTCCCGAATTCTTACACGGAAGCCGCCAGGCGTCTGCCCGAAGTGCAAAAAGTGCTATGGTTTGCCCGCTTCCCTGTAACGCGTTTCCATAAGGAAGGAAACGAAGCGGTCGTCGAAATCTCCGATCTGCGTTTTGCCCGAGGGCCCGCGGGCCATCCCCCGCCTTTCACCTATGGTGTGCGCTTTGATTCCGCGGGCAACGTCATTTCGCAGGGCTGGGTCAAACAATAGGCCGTTATTTATCGTGCAGGTTTAGTGTCCGCGGGATGAATGACAACCTGGCGTTCTTCGCCGACTCCGATGCTCTCCGTGCGCACGCCGCTCATTTCCTTGAGCGCCAGATGCACGATGCGGCGCTCGCGCGAGGACATCGGATTCAGCCGGAACGGCTGACGCGAAGTCTGCACGCGCTCCGCCGCAACACGCGCCGTCATTTTCAACTCTTCGAATCGCAGCGCCCGGTAGCCGCCGCTATCAATGTGAATCTTCTCGTGAAACGCGGGCTCCAGCCGCAGCGCCCGGAACGCCAAATGTTCCAAAGCTTTCAACAATTCCGCACCGCGTTCCAACAGAATCTCTTTGTCTCTGCCATCGAGATCGGCGAGCACTTCTGCGTCTCCCTGCCCAGCGGACCCCTCGGGAGAAATCGCGCGCACCGTTACCTTCAATTCGAGTCTTGCGGTGCGCACCATATTCTCCAGAAATTTCTGTAGCGCCTCGGCCGTCGCTTGCCGGTCCAGCTTGCCGTCCCGAATGAGTTCTTGTGCCATAAGCCGTTTACACAAACCAAACTTCGCAAGCCTTTTTGAAAAATCCGTTCCTTAAGATTTCTTTCCCTTCACGATCTTGGTCGGCGCGGGCATGGGATGCGTGCGGTTCAAATACCACTGCTGGGCAATCCCGATCACGCTGCTGGTGAGAATATACAACGCCAGGCCGCTCGAAATCGGTGAAATCAGGAAAATGCCCGCCATGGTGATGGGCATTACTTTCATCATGGCCTGCTGCTGCGGATCCGTGGCCGTCATCGGCGTCATTTTGGAGACAAGATACATGGAGAGTCCCATCAGCAGCGGCAAAATAAAATAGGCGTCTTTGGCAGAGAGGTCCACAACCCACAGCCACGGCGCGTGGCGCATTTCGATGGCGTAACTCAGCGCCCGATTCAGCCCGATCCAGATCGGCATCTGCAAGAACATCTGGAAGCATCCGCCCATGGGGTTGATCTTCTCGCGGCCGTAGACCGCCATGACTTCTTTATTCATTTCCTGCTTCTTGGGGTCGTTGAACTTGTACTTCTTATAACGCTCCTGAATGGCTTTGATTTCCGGCGCCACTCGCTGCATTTTCAACGTCGTTTTGTAGCTCGAAATGCGCAGCGGAAAGAGCAGCATATTGATGATCACGGTGAGGACGACAATCGCCCATCCCCAATTGGGGATGTAGTTGTGCAGCCACTTCAACCCGTGAAAGAGTGGCTCGGAGATGAACTCCAGCCAGCCGAAATTGATCAGCCCGTGCAGCGGCGGATTCATTTTTTTTAGGTCGTCGTAATCTTTCGGCCCGACGTACACGCGCATGGCGAGCGGTTGCGTCGATGCGGCCACGGCCATTTGCGGCACCGCCTCTTCCTTGTCCTGGCCTTCCACCTTCACGGTCCGCGACGCTTTCCAATAACGTGTCTCGAGCGCACCAGGCGTGGCGGCGTTCAGAGGGAGAAAAGTCGCCGTGAAATACCGGTCCTCGATTCCTGCGAAATCTTTCCCACCCTGCCAGATGCCCGGACCCCACTTGTCCAATGTGTCCAATTTCTTATACGGAAAATTTGAGATCTTACCGGCCTCACTGTAGTACGTGGTTACCGTTTCAATCGGGGCTGGGTTCGAAACCGTTAAATCCCCGAAGCCTCCCAGCCAGCCGATTCCCGAGGTGATCGGCTTACCATTGAGCTTGACGGAGGTTTCCACGCGAACGACGTACGTATGGTCAAACTTGAAATGCTTCGTGACTTCCAGGTGGCCGTCGCTCCAGGTGAATTCCGCCTCGGCCGGAGCACGCAGCGCGTTCCCCGCGGAACTTTGATAAAGACCCGCGTTCGCGGTGTTTTGCAATTGCTCATCGTCGAGCACCAAAGCAAATGGCCATCCGCCCGTTTGCTGCGCCGCATCGGGATGCACAACGTCGAGCACGCGCTGCGGCTTAGCGTCATCCTTATACTTTTTGAGCTGCCAGCTCTTCACCACTGCGCCACGGTTGGAAATCTCGACGCGGTACAAATCGTTCTCGATGACGATCGTGCGTTCCTGTGAATCGCTCTTCGGCGTCACTGTTATCGGTGCGCTCGGCCCGATAGCAGTTGGCGTCGCAGACGCTTGAGTTGCATTCGCTGCCGAACCTACCGCCGGGCCCGGCTTGGCTGGAGCGCTCTGTGCCGGCCGATTGACCTGAGGCGATTGAACCGGCGGCTTCGGTCCGAAGTATTTCGCCCACAACAAGATCACGCCCATCGAGAGGAGCAAGGCTACCAGGATGCGCAGCTCCGGAGTGAACTTGTCCTTCTGTCCCGGCACGCTCACGACTTCGCCTCACTCTTCAAAATCTTCTGCACCGCTGCATTGGATGGCATCTCTTCCCATTTCTCCGGAACCGGGTCGTAACCAAATCTTCGCGAAAGCGGATGGCAGCGCAGCAGGCGCTTCAGCCCAAGCCAAATTCCGCGCACAACTCCGAACCGCTCCATGGCCTCGTAGGCATACTGCGAACACGTTGGTTCAAACCGGCAGCTCCCCGCAAACAAAATGGACAAATACGCTTTGTAGAATCGCAGGGCGAGCAAGGCTATTCGCAGGCCCGCATGCGTCCGAACCGTCGTAGGGGCGGGGCTTGCCTCGCCCGTCACTGCGTGGGCGGAGCACGTAGAAAACGCTGGAAGCTGCGATCGCGTAGAATTACCTACACGTTTTTCAGCAGCCGCAGCAAATCCGCCATGAGCGCCGCAAACGGCACCTTCGCCACCGAACTCTTCGGGTGTATGACAATGTCCCATCCTACGGGTATCTCCTGCCGGTGGCAGCGCACTATTTCGCGCAGACGCCGCCGAATACGATTGCGCACCACCGCGCCGCCGAGCGTCTTCTTGATGCTGAAACCAAAACGGCTCCGCGGCAGTTCGTTGGCGCGAAAGAACACTGTGAAGTGGGAACTCGAGCGGCGTTTACCGGCGCGGTAAACAGCATCAAACTCTCCGCGCCGCACCAGCTTACCTGCTTTTGCAGGCTTGCCCGCCGCGGAGGGCCGCGTCTCGCGCGGAAACGCTTTCCCGTTTGGCCCCGAGTCTGCCGGGGTCAACGGGCTCCCCGGACTATTCGGGGGTAAGCCGATGGCGTCCCTTCTTGCGGCGTGCCGCCAGCACCTTGCGGCCGCCTTTCGTCTTCATGCGCGAGCGGAATCCGTGCGTCTTGGCGCGCCGGCGCTTGCGCGGTTGAAATGTGCGCTTTGGCAAAACAATCCCCCTTGGTAATACGCGGTCGCAGCCCGATTTGCATCATCTGCGCGCGCCTCAGCTCGCTCATCGCATCAGCGGCTGCGTTCGAATTCATTAGTGTATTCGACCCGCGCGCGCAGGGTCAAGAAAACCTCAGTGGGTTGCATTCGCGGGTCAGCACTTGCCACTGCCTTTCTCCTCCGCCCAGGACGCTGTTGTCTCCGCCAATTCCTTCAACACCTCTTCGTCGCTTCGCCCCGAGCTTTTCAACACATGAAACGAATGGTCCGCCGTCTCAATCACGTGCAGCGTCGCTCGTGACCCGAGCTTCGTGCACACCGGACGCAGCAGGTTCAGATCGGCAAACGCATCCCGCGTCCCTTGCAGAAACAACATGGGCTCCGCAACCTTTGCCAGGTGGTCGGCTCGTTTTGTTCCCGGTTGCTTCGGCGGATGCAGCGGAAAGCCAAAAAACACCAGTCCTCTCACTCCCTCCAACGAATGTTGCGCAGCAGCCTGTGAAGTCATCCGGCCCCCCATGGACTTGCCTCCGGCAAACAAGGGCAGGTCAGGAACCATTTTCGCTGCCGCGCGTACCGCGCCGGCGACTGTCGCCGTGAGCACCGCGGGCGCGTCGGGAACTTTCCGGTGTTCCTCCATGTAAGGAAACTGGTATCGCAGCGTCGCCACGTCAACGCGGGCCAATTCGTCGGCAAGCTTCTCCAGGAACGGGTGATGCATCCCTGCCCCCGCTCCGTGCCCCAGCATCAGGAGCCACTTCGCCTTTGCCGGCCGCAGCAGTAGTGCCGACACTTGGCCGGCGCCCTCTACGCCAAACCGCAACTCTTCGACCTCAGCCATCTCCGCGATTCTAGAATGTTTCATTGCCCTTGTAGAGGCCGGGCTTGATTGCCAGTGCACGCGTTATGGCAGGCAGGGTGGGGAGTGTTGAGTGGCGAGAAAAAACAATGAGGTTCGTGGCCAGGATGAGTTGAGATGCTTCCCGCAGCGGCAGGCTCAGTATGACAGCTTCAAGGTGTACGTGTCGCCTATTTGCGATACGCGACACTAGGCCTTGACTTGCTCGGTTAGTGCGTCATCAGGACTTTGCACGCAAGGTTTGTTTAATAGTCTGCGGCAGCAAATCCGCCCGAAGGTTCGCCGGTCGCGTCCTGCATAATAATCACCTGCCAGACAGCCGTCGTTTGAGATCATGAGCATCGCGGTGCCGCAGTGCATGTGCATCGTTTTCATGGCGTAGGCCAGCGGCTGACTCTCATACTGGTAAATCAGAGCGACGCCTTCCGGGTCATCCACCTGGATCATCGCCGAGCAACTTCTCGACATGGACGTCGCCGTAGTGAGGTAGACGCTGATTTGCGTCCAACTCTGAAAAATATTGATCACAAAATCGTGGCGTTTCGAGCAGCCATCAAAGGAGGTGAGGAGGTAGCCGCGCCAGCGTCCCGTGAGGTCAGGAATTCGCACCAGCCCCAATTTGTGCAACAGCCTGTTCCGCCACAGAACCCTGTCAAACAGAGCGTACAACACGCCGTAGAAAAACATGCTGGAAGGAGCATCCATCCACCAAGGGAGCGAGAGGTGAAGAACCGCGAGAAGTCTTGACGACACCCACGCCAAAGCAATCGCCAGTGAGGCCAGCAAAAGAGGAACGGCCCTCCTTTCGCTGGCGTCTGTGCTGTAGCCGTGCATACTGCACCTGCCCGGCTCTTTGGAGCCGAACAAGCCCCTCGGCCTGTTGCGTAGTGGTCAGTTTGAATTTTGACCCCTGTTGTCACGATCAAAAGAATTCAAACTTACCCACTACCGCCTGTTGGAATGCGCCTTCCACCTTCAATTGCTGCTGGGAAGCTCCGGTAAGGAATACTGACTCTAACTTCGAAGTGGCTTCCTGAAGAGGGTCCCGTAGATATCCTGCGTGTTCTGCAACTGCTAGTGGTAGCGCCTCTTAAGACTTAGAGTACTAGTTCTCGGAGAAAGGTTGGACGGCCGGGCGCCCCGTCACCCTGAGCCTCGAAGGGTTCCCCAACGGCTCGCTGATTCCTCAACGGGGCCGTGCCTGCCCCATGGTCTAGGCCGATACCTGCCCGGTGGGAGTGCATCCTCTGTACTATTGGTGCCTGCAATCCCGGGGGACAGAATTTTCACAGGCCAGAAATTCGCGGTTCGCAATTTCGTAGGAGGGTGCGATGGGTAAGTTCTCTCGCAGTTGGGAGCTCGTGAAACAGAGCTTCGCGATTCTCCGCTCCGATAAGCAATTGATGCTCTTCCCGGTTCTGTCGACGATTTGCTGCCTAATCGTCACGGTCCTGATCGCCACCGGCGGTACCATCCTGATGATGCCCGCCATGGCTTCCGCGGCGGCCAGCGGAGCACGCTTCAATCCGAATCAATCGCCCGCTTTCTTGCTGGGCATGTTCGGATTGTACGTAGTCAATTATTTCGTCATCGTTTTCTTCAACGTGGCGCTCGTTGGGGTAGCCAATAGCCGCCTGATGGGCGGCACCTGGACTTTCCGGGACGGCATCGAGCTGGCTTGGGCGCGCAAGGGCACCATTCTTCAATGGGCCTTCGTCGCCGCCACCGTCGGAATGGTTCTGAAGACGATCGAAGAACGCATGGGCCTTATCGGCCGCCTGATCATGAGAATCATCGGCGTGGCCTGGGCGCTGGCCTGCTACTTCGTCGTGCCCGTGCTGGCCTTTGAAGGTCTCACTCCCTTTCAAGCCATCAAGCGCTCCTCGAAGCTCTTCAAAGAAACCTGGGGCGAAAAGGTCACCGGTGGCTTCAGCCTCAGCCTGGTGTCCATGCTGCTGATGCTCCCCGGCTTCGGTCTTTTCCTGGCCGCCATTATTCTCGGCGGAGTAAAGGGCTTTCTGTTCGGCTTTGCCGTGCTGATTCTTTACTTGCTCCTGCTCTCCATCATGATGTCGGCGATACAGGGCATCTTCAACGCGGCGCTTTATCGCTACGCCTGCTTCAAGCAGGTGCCGCCGGCGTTTGATCACGATCTGGTTGCTTCCGCCTGGGCTCCGAAGGCCTGAGAAAATGTGCCCGGCGTAGGAAGCGAGTTTCGCTATCGCTTCCGCCCGGGACCGTTAACAAGGGGCCA
Source organism: Candidatus Acidiferrum sp. (assembly GCA_035704085.1). Classification (GTDB taxonomy): domain Bacteria; phylum Acidobacteriota; class Terriglobia; order Acidiferrales; family UBA7541; genus Acidiferrum. The sequence continues at coordinate 25,300 of DASSXG010000003.1, forward strand.
TTAAGAGCTGAGCGCGATTTCAATTCGGGGGCGGCACCGTCCGCCCCTTATTTTTCCTAAGAGACTTTTTCCCTGAAAAAATTTTCCGTCCGTCCGGCTTGTAACGTAGACTATTTGCTTGGCTTACGCGCTGTAACCCCAAGGACGTGCTGCACGTCCAACGTGTCAATTCGCGTGTTGGCCTCCTCCTCTCAGGTCCAGACTTTTGAGGAGCCAGATTGCCATTCCCAGTCCGCGCCAGGTGAGCGTAGAATGCACTTTGCTGCTCAGCACAATTGTGCTGTGGGGCCTTATCGATGATCCGGTTTTTCAAAAATCGCATCGCGCATAAAAGTGAGCCCAACCAACAATTGTCGCTCGGGCGCCTGGAATTGGCGCTGATGCAGATTCTCTGGTCCCACGGCAAAGGCAATGTTCGCGAAGTTGTCCAGCGATTGCAACGCCCGCTGGCTTACACCACGGTGATGACAACGCTCGACCGGCTCTATAAGAAGGGTTTCCTCGACCGGGAAATGCTGGATCGTGCTTTTGTTTATTCAGCGCATCTGTCGCGCGGTGAGTGGGAGCGCCAGCGGGCAGAAAATATATTCGCCAGTTTGTTTTCCGATTCGAATGCCTCGCTCGATTTGCTCGTTTCTTCCTTTCTTGATGCTGCCGGCCGCCACGATGCTTCAGTCCTTGATGAACTTGAGAGGAAAATCCGCACGAAGCGCAAGGAACTCTGCCGGAGGGAACCGTCATGATGGTTCCCTACGTTTTGAGGTTACTGTGCATTTGCATGGCTGCGTTTTTCCTCGTGAATGCGGCACTGGGTTTGCTCGTGTCCCTCTTTTCCAGCACCGCGATTCGTATCGCGGAAAGGATGCGGGCGCGCTCCGCTGCCCGTTTCTTGCTGGTCTTACGTCTGCTTCCGGCCGCCATGGGTCTCGGCGCTGTGCTGGCCCTCTGCATTCCCAGCTATCTGTGGCTTGAACCAGAAAGCATTGCGGAGCGCGTTGGCTGGATAGGTTTTGCGCTGGTGCTGCTTGCGTTGGTCACATTGTCCGCCTCTTTCGTTCGCGGTCTAAATGCCGTTGTGGTGTCGCTTCGATTTCATTCGGCATGGCGACAGATCAGCTCGTTGGGTCATTTGTCCCCGGAGCATCCGAACACCGTAATTGTCGAGGAAGAAGGCCCGCTCCTGGCACTCGCGGGGGTGTTCCGGCCGCGACTGTTCATATCAGAAAGCGTGCTCCGTGTGCTGACCGCGGAGGAGCTTGAAGTGGCTCTCGAACACGAGAACGTGCATCGTTCTTCGCGTGACAATCTGAAGCGTTTGCTTCTCGCGCTTTCTCCTATTGCAATCCCTTTCCTATCGGGATTCGCTTTGATCGAACAGAGCTGGGCGAAGCTCTCCGAATGGGCCGCGGATGATGAAGCGGCGCGGGGTGACGCGAACCGCGCGTTATCTCTGGCCACGGCTTTGCTGCGTGTGGCGCGGCTCGGCGCGGGACCTCGTCTCTCGTTTCTACACACTTCGCTTGTCGCCGGCGACTACGACCTCTCCGCGCGCGTGGAACGCCTACTGCATCTTGATGTTCGTCGCGCAGAAACGGTTCGCCCAAGCCGCTATGTGGTCCTTGTTGGCGGCTTCTGCTTCGCGGTTTGTGCGCTGATTCTGGCGAACGGCCCCGCTGCTCTCTCCTCCGTCCACCGGCTTTTGGAAACGTTCCTCCGCTAAATTCTGGGTCTTTGCTTAATGGCGCGTTGCTTGCACTTTTGTCTGTTTCAGTGATCCTCTACGACCTGTGGTAGTAGACCCGCCCCTTTCCGTAGGCTATCTCTCGCCATGAATAACCGCCTCGTCCAAGAGAATCTGTTGAGAACTGCGCTCTTGCTCTTCACGTCACTTCTTCTCTTGCCGTCAGTAGCCGTTTCGCAGATTCCGCGGGGAGCGCTTCGCGGCGTGGTCCAGGACGCGCGCGGAGGCCGGATTCCGTCCGCCAAAATCGTCGTGCGCGCCGCTGAATCTTCCTTCGAACACGAAGCCAGCGCGGATGAACGCGGCGAGTTTCGCATCGAGAATCTTTTCCCGGGAACGTATCACGTGGTGGTAAGCGCCAGGGGATTTGGAGAAGCCAGTTCCCACGTAAAGGTGGCCGTCAGCTCCGCGCGCGAAATGACCGTCACGTTGTTGCCGCAGACGATTCAAGAATCCGTCAAAGTGCAGGCGGAAGCTTCTTCCATCACCACCCAGCCGATCGATACGGCCAGCGCCGTCCACCAGGCGGTGATAACCACTCAAGATCTTGAAACGATTCCCCTGGCGGCGCGCAGTTTTGCAAACATCGCCTATTTGGCGCCGGGAACCGAGCCGGTCGAGCCTTCGGATCCCACGAAAGCGCGAATCACCGCGGTTTCCACGGGAGGCAGCTCGGGTTTGAACAACGAGGTTTCCGTCGACGGAGTGGACAATTCCGACGATTGGATTGGCGGTTTCCTGCAAAATTTCTCTCCGGAGAATATCCAGGAATTTGCCATTCGAACTGCGCAAGAGGACGCGGACACAGGGCGCACCACCGCCGGATCCGTAGTCATCACCACGAAACATGGCACTAATGCATGGCACGGGGACGAGGGCTTCTATGAGCGCGCCGCTGCGTTGAATGCACGTTTTCCCATCGAGAATCCCGCCCCCAATCCGAAACAACCTTTCTCGCGCCAGAATTACATCGGCACTCTTGGGGGTCCGCTTGTGAAGGACAAACTCTGGTTTTACTCATCTCTCGAATACGTGCACGAGAACGCGAGCATCGCCTACAGCCCCGCCAGCCAGGCGCAATTCCAGGCACTCTCTCAATTAGCGGCACAGGGTCGCGTTGACGTGTCCGGAACTACGGTGACGTCGATTCCCGTTCCGAGCTCGGTCACAATTCCTTTTCGCGATTATCTTAGTTCTGTGCGTTTCGACTGGCAGCAGTCCAACCGCTCGCTGTGGTTTCTGCGCGCCTCTGCGGACAGTTACGTCACTCGCAACGCGCTTATCCAACAGGCCACGCTTCCCTCCACGGGCGCTACCACGCACAACAATTACGGCAATCTCGCCATTAGCAACCAGTTCCAGTTCGGCTCCAATTGGCTGGGGTCTTTTGTTTTTGGCGCCAGCCTTCTGCATCTGACGCAATTGCGTAATTCCGACCTGGGATTTGCACTGGCCTTCCCCTTCAGCACGACCTCCAACACGACCTCCGGCCTCGAGACCTTTGGCGACAATCAGTTTGTCACCGCGATCACGGCATTTCCGGTCTTGCGCAACCAGGAAAAATATCAGTGGCGCTATGACGTGACCCATAGTGCCGGACGCCACGTTCCGCAGTTCGGAATCAATTTCATCCACGAGCCGGTGCTAAGCGGGGCGCTTACGGCGAACGCAGAGACACTCGCGCTTTTCGTGCTCAATCCCATGGATTACGCGGCGAATCCGCAGCAGTTCAGCACGGACTTGACGCAGTGCACGGTCACAGCCAACGCCAACGTCACTCCCGGCACCATGTGTCAGGTGACACCTGCTGGCGATGGGAGCTTTTCCCAGAATGTGCAGCGTCTTGGTCTATACGCCCAAGATTCTTGGCGGGTCACACCAAGGCTCACGCTGAATTACGGCCTTCGCTACGACACGACCTTCGGTTTGTTTATTGCCTCAGGCCACGAGCAAAGCCTGAACCCGGCACTTGCTGGAAACGGCGTCGTGACTGGGATTCCTCATGACTACCGCAAAGCGTTCGCGCCGCGGCTCGCCTTGGCCTACGGGCTCGGCGCATCCGGAAGCACAGTGGTGCGGGCTGGCATCGGCCTTTACTACAACGACTTGGCACAGAACGGCTGGGTCGAGGCTTTCAACGCCGTGAATAACTTCAACATCCAAAATGCTTCCGGCCCATCCTCGCTGATCGATCCGAATTATAAGACGCCTTACGCGCTACACACCACGGTCGGAGTGCAGCACGCGTTCAACGCCGACTGGAACCTGAGTGCGGACTGGACACTGGAAACCGGAATGCACGGCTACAGGCGCTACGATTATCCGGGTGGCATTTCTGTCTTTCGCAGCGACAATCGCTCCAGCTACAAGGCCCTGGCGATTCATTTGCAAGGGAACGTGGCGCGACGCCTTAACCTGGTGGCCAATTACACGCTCGCATCCGCAAAAACCTGGGGCTGCGTCCTCGGCGAGCTGTTCGATTACGTTAATGGCGTCTGCGATCCCCTCAACGCCTTCGCCTCGGGCGATTATGGTCCGTCCGGAGAAGACGTGCGTCAGCGTTTTTTGCTGGCAGGAACGCTGCGTTTGCCTGCGGGCTTTGAGGTGACGACGCTGACCCAGGCGGAAAGCGCGCGTCCTTTTACCATTACCACGGCTGATAACAGTGCTAGGATTTCCGTGAATGGGGTTCCGACGAGCCTCGATGAATTCCGCGGAACTCCTTACATTCAAGCCGATCTCCGGGTGAGCCGGCCGTTCCGGATTCATGAGCGCTGGTCCGTTTTGCCGTTCATCGAGTTTTTCAACCTCTTCAATCGCAACAATCCTGGCGCGAACTACGTGGCGAATGTGGCGGCGCTGCCGGTTCCGGCAGCGGAAGCGCAATCAGGAAATGTAATGAACATTTGTTTGGACGCCGCGTGCACCTCCACAAAGCCAGTTACAAGACTCAGCCAGTTGGCCGTGCCCGCTGGCGGCCTGGGCGATTTCTTCGGCCCAGGCACGACCGTCGGCATCCCTTTTGCGGCCCAGCTCGGCGTTAAACTCTCATTTTAAAAACCCGCCACCACTTGGCCCGCTGCGGTGTGTCATCGGCCCGTGTCAACAGCGATTATGCTAGAATCGCCGTCAATTTAGTCCATCCCCGGCGAGAGTGTCTTCCTACACGAGGTGTGCTGATGAGGCGAATGATTTCGTCTACAGTCCTGCTGGTGGTTTGCTCCCTGCTACCAGTAATAGCTCAGGAGAAATCTGCGGAGACTGAAAAATTGGGGAAGGTCCACTTTCCTGTGTCTTGCGGTCCCGCGGCACAGCAGCAATTCGATCGCGCTGTCGCCATGCTACATGCGTTTTGGGTTTCACCAGCAGCCAAAGCATTCGCGGAGGTGGCGAAGAGCGACCCTGACTGCGCGATGGCCTATTGGGGAATCGCGATCAACCGGCGGGCGAATCCCCTCGCGGGCGCTCCCGACGCGGCGGCCCTGAAAGATGGCTGGCAAGCGGTGGAAAGGGCCGAGTCCATCGGCCCTAAGACGGAACGAGAACGGGACTACATCGCGGCGATTGGGAATTATTATAAAGATTGGGAGAAGCTCGACCACCCGACACGGGTCCTGGCCTACGAGAAATCTATGGAACAGCTTTACATTCGCTATCCTGAGGACTCGGAGGCTGCGGTCTTCTATGCCCTCGCTCTCGATGAAGCAGTCACCGTCGTTCCTGCCGACACAAATTTCACCAGACAATTGAAAGCTGCGGCGATTCTCGAGAAAGTGCTCGCGGCGCAGCCCGAACATCCTGGTGCTGGTTCACACATATGACTTTCCACCACTGGCAGATCGGGGGCTTTCTGCCGCACGACGGTATGGAGAGGTTGCCCCTGCAGTACCCCATCCGCTTCACATGCCGTCGCACGTTTATTCCATGCTGGGCATGTGGCAGGACTCCATACAGTCAAACCAAGCCGCTTTATCCGTTGCCCCCGGTTACGTGCATGCATTGGACTTTATGGTCTATGCGTATCTGCAAGGAGCTCAAGACGCCGAGGCGAAACGTGGAGTAGAGCGGAGCCTGGAGCTCCAAAAAAAGCAGGGCGCCGCGGGCGTCGCAAATCCGACGGGAGCAGTTCTGGCTCCGTATACCGCCCTGGCCGCCATCCCAGCGCGCTATGCGATTGAGCGGGGATCGTGGGCGGAGGCCGCCGCGCTCCAGCCGTCCCCGACCACCCCAGCGGCCGATGCCATCACTTACTTTGCGCGGGCGATGGGTTCTGCCCGAAGTGGCGGTTTAGACAGCGCTCGAAAAGATATTGAGCAATTACGGCGAATCAAGGACGAATTGGCTCAAGCCAAGCAGGAGTATTGGGCCGAGCAGGTGGAGATTCAGCGAAACGCGGCTGCCGCCTGGGTGGCGTATATGGATGGCAAGAAAGACGAGGCCCTGAAGCTAATGCGCTCTGCGGCGAACCAGGAGGATGGCAGTCAGAAGGATGTAGCTATGGAGAACCGGTTGTTGCCCATGAGGGAACTTCTAGGGGAAATGCTTCTCGCCATGAATGAACCTCGGCAGGCCCTTAAGGAGTTTGAAGCTTCGCTGGAGTCCGCCCGAAATCGTTACCGTGGTTTCTATGGAGCTGCCCAGGCTGCCCAACGGTCGGGAGATTCGCAGAAAGCACGGAGCTATTACCAAAAACTTGTGACCGTTTGCAGCCAAGCGGATGGCGATCGGCCAGAGCTGGCCGAAGCGAAGAAATATCTAGCCCAGAAATAACGATTCCCTGACATACAAAAGCAAAGTCGACGTGTTGCAGCTTGGCATACAATTCCGCTCTACCGCTTCAGGAATGCTTGGATGCTATCCTTGAGGGGCAACTGACGAGGGATTTGCACGAACCATGTTTGAGAACCTGACAGAGAAGCTGCAACGAACATTTAAGAATTTGCGCGGGCAAGGCAAGCTCACGGATGAGCACCTGGACACCGCGCTGGCGGAAATTCGCGAAGCGCTGATAGAAGGCGACGTCAACGTGGGCGTAGCCGACGAGCTGCTCGCCAATATTCGAAAGAAAGCCATCGGCAGCGAAGTGATGCTGCAGCTTTCACCGGATCAGCAAGTCGTGAAAGTGGTGCGCGATGAGCTGGCCGCGATGCTTGGCAAGCATGCGAAGCCGCTGTTTGCGTCGCGGCCTCCTTCGGTGTGGATGATTGTCGGACTACAAGGCTCCGGCAAGACCACTACGACCGGGAAGCTCGCGAAATGGCTGGCGCAACACGGCCACCGGCCGCTGGTGGTTTCGACGGACGTGTATCGTCCCGCGGCGCGCGAGCAGCTCGCGCAAGTGGCAAAGGCAGTGGGCACCGCGATTTGGCCGGGCACCGGCACGGACAAGCCGCTTGAAATCGTCAAGGGGGCGATCAAGGAAGCGAAACTTTCCGCGAGCGACGTGATTCTGGTGGACACTGCGGGGCGTTTGCACATAGACGATGATTTGATGAATGAGCTGAGCACTCTGAAAAAAGAGTTGCAGCCAAGCGAGATTCTCTTTATCGCGGACTCGATGATCGGGCAGGACGCGGTGCGCTCCGCCGGAGAATTTCATAAGCGGCTTGGACTAACGGGTGTGATTTTGACGAAGCTCGATGGCGACGCACGTGGCGGCGCGGCGCTGAGCATCGCGAAAGTTTCCGGCGCGCCGGTGAAATTTGTGGGCTTGGGCGAAAAATATGATGCGCTCGAAGGTTTTTATCCGGAGCGCATCGTGTCGCGCGTTCTCGGCATGGGCGACCTCATGTCGCTCATCGAGCGCGCCGAACAAACCGTTGACAGAAAAGCCGCGGCGGAGCTCGAACGCAAGCTACGCAAAGAAGAGTTCACGCTGGAAGATTTCCGGGATCAACTGAAGCAGGTCCGCAAGATGGGACCGCTGGAACAAATCGTCGGGATGCTTCCGAAGCTTGGGCCGCTTGCCAATCTCCCCAAAGACGCCAGCGTTGACGAGAAAAAACTCACGCAGGTCGAAGCCATTATCAATTCCATGACCAACCAGGAACGGCGCGACCACAACGTCATCGATGGCAAGCGGCGCAAGCGCATCGCCAGAGGGAGCGGCACGACCGTGCAAGACGTCAACACGGTCCTCAAGCAATACCTCCAAATGCGCACGATGATGAAGCAATACGGAGCGCTTGCTGCGCGTAGCGGGAAAATGAAAGGCCTGGGCAAACTCGGGGGGCTCTCGTGAGGATGGGTGGTCAATTCTTGGTGGAGAGATAAAGAGCAGCGACCTGCAGCGATAGTTTTTCAGGATCAAGGTCGGTGCGGTTGCACAGGATGATGATCGTGAGATTGTCGTCGAGGAAGCGTTCGATCACGGTGCGGAAACCCATGGTGCTTCCGGTGTGCCATATGCGCCGATGACCTTCATAAGAGTCGAGGAACCAACCGAAGCCATAAGAAACGGGCTTGCCGGGATGCAGGTTGTCGTCGCTGGCTTCGAGAGGCCAACGAGGTTCCGAGCCGTCGTTCAGTTTTACCGGCGTTAGCGGGAGCTGCATTTCTTTTTCGCCGAGCAGAGTGTGATGCGCAAGCGCGTCATCCCATTTGGCGAGATCTTCGAGATTGGAGTAGATGCCGCCATCGCCGAGCGTTGCGGAAGTAGGACTCTGGTCGGTTTCCTTTAAAGCACCGTTTTCTTTCGAATGGCCGAAGGCGCGATTCACAACCTCGTTTTTACCCTTCTCAAAGACGATGGTGTAATTCATCTGCAGCGGCATGAAGATGCGTTCGCGTAGGAACTCGCCGTACGATTTTCCCGAGGCTTTAGCGACGATCAGTCCCAAGACGACGTACCCGGAATTGCTGTAAGACCAGCTCGCGCCCGGCGCAAACTTTCCTTTCTTTTCTTTCTTCAATGATTCGAAAACTTGCGTGTCTTGAATCTGGCGGTCCGGCGTCCAGATCCACGAGTCTCGAGGCGTTTCCGCGATAACCATCAGATCTTCGTAGTCGGGCAAGCCAGAAGTGTGATTCAGGAGGTTTCGAATGGTGATTGCTTTGCCGTAGGCCGGGAAATCCGGGGAAATTTCCGTGATCGTTTCGTCGTAACAGAGCTTTCCATCGTGCACCAAAAGCATGATAGCCATGGCAGTGAATTGCTTGGTGAACGACGCGAGGCGGAAATTCGTACGGGCATCGATTCTCGATTTCGTGCGGAGATCGCTTAGACCGTACCCGCGTTCGAATACCGTCTTACCATCCTTGCGGACCAGAACAGCGAGGCCGGGCGCATCGACAGAAGTCACACCGGAAAAAAGGGTATCGATCTTCTTTTCCAGCGGGGTTCCCGAGGACTGCGCAGGCGCTTCCTTTGCCGCGGCGAATGCGAACAGAACAAAAATGAAAAAAAGAAAAGTTCGGCCCACCAGGCCTCCTTGATGCGAGCCGAAGGATATCATGCGTTTTATTTCACGCGATGAGCCGATACATGGCTGTAAAGTTGGTTCGTATTCGATACGTGCAGTTTACGCGACTGTGCGTGTCTTTTGAGTCCGCCCCCGGCAGACCCAACCTATCATTTCTGAAGAACACATTCTTTCGTCACTCAGCACAGAGACCGCATGTGTCTGTAAGGAAATACCGCGATGCACTCCACCACAAAAATTGCAATTCTTTCGCTGATCTTCTCGGCCCTTACAGTAAGTCGCAGCGCGTTTTGCTCGGCGCTTCCTCAGGGGGATACAAAGCCCGCAGCGCCGGCTGCACAACCCGCCCATGCCCAGGTCATGCTCGCGCCGGCGCAAGCCGGCACCACGCAGATCCCCTCCCAGGAACGGTTGCCGACGGATGCGCGGAAACCAGACCGCATCTTGCGCGTAGGGCACCGTGGCTCGGTGCAAGCGCTGGCGTTCAGCCCAGACCGGCAGTGGCTGGCGTCCGGAGGGTATGACAAGAACATTATCGTGTGGAATCTTGCCTCTGGCCGTGAGGAGTTCCGGCTCGGAAGCCACAAGGAAACAATTGCGCCTCCGCAACAGTCCTTGGAAAAGGAGGCCATCACTTCACTGACGTTCAATCCCGATGGAACGCGTCTGGTGTCCGTAAACGTTTCTGGCGTCGTAAGAGTATGGAATCCGCAGACCCGGAAGTTGCTTTTTGCCATCAATCCTCATCGCGTTCACTACTATGGAGGATCGATTGCATTCAGCGCGGATGGCAAATCATTGATCCTTGCCGTCGAGAAGCGGGTGAAAGAGGATACAACGGAAACAGCGATCGGATTCTACGACGGAGAAACCGGAAAGAGTCTTCGCACCATTCCAACGAAATGGACCATGCTTTCCGTGCTCGTGCCAACTACAGACGGCCGCTTAATCGCATCCGGAACAGTCGGGGCCGACGATGATGACGACCCCAGCGGTTCGGTGGATATTCTTGACGCAAACTCGGGCGAGATTCAAAAAACATATCCTCTGGTCGCCTCCACGATCAGTCGGGACGGGCGGTGGATGGCCAGCTCCGACGAAAACGGTGGAGGTCACGCCGTCCTCTGGAACCTCGGCGATGGGAAGCGCACTCATGACCTCCCTCCGCAGAATGCAGGCCGTGTGGTATTCCGTCCGGACGGGGAGGAAGTGGCCATCACACGTGGCAATTCGAACGCCATTGATTTTGTGTCGACGGCGAACGGTCAAATTACGAAATCACTGCCTGGCGGTGGCTACGGATTAGGCGTGGCGGCATACAGCGCCGATGGCAAGTTGCTGGCGGCAGGTTCTTACGATTACGGGACGATTAAAGTCTGGGATCTCGGGACAATGCGGGAGCAGGTGACGCTGTATGGCCAAAGCCCAGTACAGAGTGTGGCGTTCAGCCCAGACGGGAAGCTGCTCGCTGCGACGTCCGGCGAATTGCGCGTCTGGGACGTTTCGAATGGGAATGAGGTTGTAACGCTCACGGACGCACCTGTGAATCGAGCAGTCTTCAGCGCGGACGGCAAATGGCTGGCCTCCAATCCTGGCGGGCAGTTTGCCGGGTACGCCCTGAAAATCTGGAATACGAGTACTTGGAAGGAAGCGGCGAGCATTCCCCCGGAAAAGGGATTCCCTGCGTTCTGGCTGGCGTTTAGCGAGGAAAAATCCGCGCAGCAAAAGATCAGCAATACATTGTCCTGGCCATTCACTTCCGAGGGAGAATCGCAAATCGTGTGGGGTTCTTCTCTACCGATGGCGGTCAGCGAGGGTGGCAAATGGCTCGCGCAGCCCGCGGGAGGCAGCGGCACCGTGGAAATATGGGACGCCTCATCCGGGCAGAAGCTACAGAGCATCCCAGCATACAGGCTTGGCGTCATCAAGATATCGTTCAGCCAGGATGGGCGCCGGTTAGTCACCGTGGGGCAGGATAGCAACCCGATGATGGTGCAGGGGCATCCAGGCATGATGATTTCCTATCCGCGAGTTTCAGTGTGGAATACCGCGACGTGGAATCTGGAATTTTCCATCACTTTCCCGAGTTTTACGGGAACGGACGCGGAGATTTCCGCCGATGGAAAATATCTAGCTGTTAAAAAGGGCAACATGATTCAGTTATTTGACCTGGAACAGAAACAACCTGTTGCCGCTCTCGCGTCTCCCGGAGAACGGTCGGGCTACGTGGCGATCAGCCCGGATGGAACTCTGCTTGTCCAGGGGGCGCTAGAAGGCATCCGACTGTGGAGGTTGCCCGTCTCGAAGACGGCCCCCAACTGACCTGGAAACTGCGATCTTTCGTTAACAGCGCGCATTCATCTCTCCGTAACACGGATGCGCTATCCATTGCAGTTCCCCAAAAGACGCTTATGAAACGTGTCGCACTCGAAGATCCGCGCTATTACTTCAACCGTCACGTACAGTGGCTGGAATTCAACCGGCGTGTGCTCGAAGAAGCGCGGGACTTGGGGAACCCACTTCTCGAACGCGTGAAATTTCTCGCCATCACCGCGAATAACCTGGATGAGTTCGTGGAAGTACGAGTCTCCAGCTTTCTTCAGCGGATCGAGCACGGATCCCGCGACACGGGGCCGGACGGGCTGACCGCCGAGCAGGAACTCGAAAAGGTCTCAGCGGCGATGCATGTTTTTGTGGACGATCAATACAAATGTTGGAACGAAGAATTGCTTCCCGCGCTCGCGAAACAATCGATTCGCGTATTGAAGATGAGCGAGCTCGATGCGAAAGCCAGCCAGGCCGCCAAGTCGTTTTACGAGCGGCGGGTCGCCCTGATGCTTACGCCGGTCACAGTCGATCCCTCCCATCCTTTTCCGCGCGTTTTGAACAAGGCACTGTGCATCGCGTTTCTCCTACGCCGGCGGCGCGGCGGCAACGGAAAGCCCTTCTTCGGAGTCTTGACCGTGCCCCGGGCGCTTCCGCGTCTTCTGAGGCTGCCGGCCAGCGACGACGGAATTCGGTATGTTTTTCTCCAGGATATTATTTCCAGTTATGCGGCGAAGCTTTACCGCGGTTACGAGATTCTGACCTCCACATCCTTCCGCATCACCCGCAACAGCAATCTGTATCTGGAAGCAGAGGAAACGCGCAGTCTGCTGGAGGCTGTCGACACTCAGGTTACGCAGCGCCGCAAGGGAGAAGCGGTGCGTCTTGAAATCGAAGCGGACGCACACCCGGAAATTGTCGACCGGCTCGTATCCACGTTTCGACTGGATGAATCGCTGGTGTTCCGAGTGCGCGGCCCCGTCAACCTCCAGCGGCTGTTCCACCTTTATGAAGAAACACCGCGAGCCGACTTGAAATATGCGCCGTTTGTTCCTCGACACGTGAGCATCGGCCACGATGCCGATTCCATGTTCGAGGCGATCCGGCGCCAGGATGTGTTGCTGCATCACCCCTACGATTCTTATGACGGCGTGGTCCATTTCCTGCAGACGGCGGCGCGCGACCCTCGCGTACTTTCCATCAAGCAGACGCTTTATCGCACGAATTCGAATTCGCCAGTGGCGCGGGCGCTGCTGGAGGCCGCCGGCCAGAAGGAAGTAACCGTCGTCGTAGAATTGAAAGCCAGTTTTGATGAGGCTACCAACATCCGGTGGGCGCGTAGTTTTGAAGATGCGGGCGTGCAGGTGTTTCACGGCCTGGTTGGGTTGAAAACTCACGCGAAACTCGCAATCATTGTGCGCCAGGATCCCGACGGCAAGATTCGCCGCTACGCGCACCTGGGGACGGGGAATTACAATCCTTCCACGGCGCGGTACTACACCGACCTCAGCCTGCTCACACGCGACGATGCCATCGCGTCTGCGGTCCACGACGTTTTCAACTATCTCACCGCCTATGCCGAACAGCCGCACTATAAGCCGCTCATGGTTGCACCTCGCGACATGGCGAAAACTTGCATCGGACTGGTCGAGCGCGAAGCGCGGCAGGCACGGAGGGGCCGGCCGGCGCGCATCATTGTGAAGGCCAACGCCATCGCCGATCCGCCGCTGATTCGCGCGCTATACCGGGCTTCGTCGGCGGGCGTCGAAATCGACCTTATCGTGCGCGGGCAATGCACGCTTGTGCCCGGGTTGCGGGGCATCAGCAGCCGCATTCGCGTAAGGAGCATCGTCGGACGCTTCTTGGAGCACAGCCGCATCTTTTATTTTGAAAACGGGGGCAAGCCGGAAATCTATCTTGGAAGCGCCGACTGGATGGCACGAAATCTTTACGAGCGAGTCGAGGTTCTTTTCCCTTTGAAGGACCCGCAGCACTGCGAGCGAATTTACACGCAGATCCTGGCTTCCTGCCTGGCGGATACGCGGAAGGCTCGCATGCTGGGGGCTGATGGAAGGTACTCGCGTCCGCGAGCGGTGCGGAACGGCCACGGATTCTCCGCGCAGGAACATCTGATGCACTTGACCGCAGGTGACGCTCAGCGCACCTCGTCCCTGCAGGGGGCTGCGGCTGCTTATGCTTCCAGAGAAGCCGCGGCGGACGCTGCAAACCCCGAGGCGGAAGCCACAGCGCAAGACTCCTCGAATGCCAGCGTATGAGTTGATCGTGGTTGGGTCCTGACCGGGCGGCCAGCCTGTTGCAACTAACCGACCTTAGCCGAATGCTACAAAGCGGCTGACTTCAGCGGCCTTTACCGCCTGAGCTAAGCGCTGCAAGGCACATCCCGCCACGGCCATTCCGCCAGATGAGAGCCTACTCTTCGATTGCCGCGAGGATGGCGGGCAGGCTACAATAGATAGGCTCAGGAGGACTGATTTAGTGTTAACGATTCGCTTGTCAAGGATTGGGAAGAAAAAGAAGCCCTTTTACCGCGTGGTGGTCATCGAGAGGACCCGGCCGCGGGACGGCCGCGTGAAAGAAGCAGTAGGAACGTACGATCCGCTGAAGAAGCCGGCGGAGATCAAGCTGGATGCGGAACGCATCAAGTATTGGATCGGACTGGGCGCCCAGCCCAGCGATACCGTGCGCAGTTTTCTGCGTCAGCAGAAACTCGCGTAATCGCAGCCTCTGCCCCGCAAGTCTTTCGCGTCCTCCTCTGGCTCCAGGGTGGGGGTGGATTTCACCTATTCAGTGGAAAATATCACGCGTGGAGGTGCCCGATGAAGGAGCTGGTGGAAGCCATCGCCAGGGCCCTCGTGGACCATCCCGAAGAAGTGGATGTAAAATCCGTCGAAGGCTCGCAGGTTACCGTGCTGGAGTTACGAGTGCATCCCGAGGACTTGGGCAAAGTGATCGGGCGGCAAGGGCGGACGGCCAAATCGATCCGCACACTGCTCGGAGCGGCAGGGATGAAAGTGCGCAAGCGGTTTACGCTGGAAATTCTCGAAGATTGAGAGCTTTGCAGGCATACTTCTTGTTGGCCTACTTCGGGCACACTCACCCTTGAGTCCTGAAACACCACGCTGGGTACTGGTTGCGCGCATCCTGCGCGCGCGCGGCAACAAAGGGGAAGTTGCCGCTGAAATCCTCACCGATTTCCCGGAACGGCTGACGAAATTGGCGGAAGTCTTTGTAGGCCGGGCGGGCGACAAGAGCGAGCCGCAGCGGATAGCAATGAAATCCTGCTGGCTGAGCCAGAACCATCGCGGGCAGGCGGTGTTTCATTTCGACGGTGTCAATTCCATTTCCGAGGCGGAAAAATATCGCGGACTCGGGGTGCTGCTGCCGTTCGAACAACGCGTTACATTGCCAGCAGGGCAGTATTTCGTTGCTGACCTGATTGGATGTTCGGTGTTCGAAAGTACCGCTGCCTCGCCGGTGATGGCCTCCTCGCCGTGTTCGCTCGCCGAAGCTCCGGCGCTGCTTGGGTCTGTGCGCGATGTGCAGTTTCCCGGGAAAGAACTCGCGGGGACGCCGATTCTGGAAGTGGAGAGTTCACGAGGCGAAATACTGATACCGCTGGCAGTGGACATTTGTACGAAGATTGACACTGCTGCGAGGCGCATTGATGTGGTGTTGCCCGAGGGACTGCGCGATTTGAATCCAGTGTGAGCAGTTCCGCAACCAGGTGCCACCATGCATAATGCCCGGCCTTGAAGAAACCAAATGCGATTTGACCTGATTACGATCTTTCCGGAGTTTTTTGGCGGGCCGCTGGATCACGGCATTCTGCGCCGCGCGCGGGAAACAGAGCTGGTCGAGGTGAACGTGCAGGACCTGCGCGTCTTTACTAAGGACCGCCATCGGACAGTGGACGACCGGCCGTTTGGCGGCGGCGAGGGAATGGTGCTGAAGCCGGAGCCGCTGTTCGAGACGGTGGAGTCGCTTCTGGGCCATGACGTGGGGGACGCTGCGAAACAGAATGTGCCAGACCCGAAGACGGCGATTGTCTTGCTGTCCGCGGCGGGAAAACTTTTCGATCAAGAGACTGCCAGGCGATACGCGAAGCTGGAACGGATTATTTTCATTTGCGGGCGGTACGAAGGCGTTGATGAACGCGTGGCGCAGCATTTGGCTACGGAAGAAATTTCGATCGGGGATTTCGTGCTGAGCGGCGGGGAACTACCGGCGATGCTGGTGATTGATGCGGTGACGCGGCTCGTTCCCGGCGCTCTCGGGAACGAAGCATCTTCGCAGAATGAATCGTTTAGCGAAGGGCAGGAGGCGCCCGCCCGGCCTGGTTACGGCTCACGGGTCAACAGCCATCTGCTACTTGATTTTCCGCACTACACGCGCCCCGCGGAATATCGAGGCTGGAGCGTTCCAGAAGTCCTGATTGGCGGGAATCACGCGGAAGTGGCGAAGTGGCGGCGCGTGGCGGCGCTCGAAAAGACGCGGCGCAACCGCCCCGACCTGCTTGCTGGGGAAATAGAATGAAACTTATGGTGGTTATATTCATCTCATGAGAAGTCATTCAAGAATAGCAAGACAATCCCTGCGGTCCAGGGTCGCCCGAAGGCGAGCGCTGGTTAAGAGGATTCATGCGCAACGAACCGAATAGCAGCGGTCTGGAAAAACCGATTGCGATTTACTACGAGCATCCAGACTGGTTCCGGCCGTTGTTTCAGCAGATGGATGAGCGCGGCGTGCCGTGGCTGAAGATTGACGCGCGGCATCACTACTACGATGTTGCGTCGCCGGAGCAGGAATATTCGCTGCTCTTCAATCGCATGAGCCCCTCGGCGTGGCAGCGCGGATTGGGCCATGGGATTTTCTACACACTGAATTACCTGGCGCACCTGGAAGCCAAAGGCGTTCGTGTTGTGAACGGCTACCGCTGCTTCAATCATGAGATTTCGAAAGCGCTGCAGCTTTCGAACCTGGAAACGCTCGGATTGCCTTATCCGAAGGCGCGGGTGATCAATCATCCGTCGCAAGCGCTGGCTGCTGCTGAGGCGATCGGGTATCCGCTGGTGATTAAGCCGAATATCGGGGGGAGCGGGGCGGGAATCGAACGGTTTAATTCGGCGCAGGAATTGCGCGGCGCGGTCGAAGCGAACCGGCTTTACTTTGGCATTGATTCCACGGCGCTGGTGCAGGAGGCATTCACGGCGCGCAACGGAATCATCACCCGTGTGGAAGTGCTCGGCGGGAAATTTCTCTACGCGATCCAGATTCATGTCGCCGGCGAGAGTTACAACTTGTGCCCGGCGGACATTTGCCAGAACACGCGAGGCGAAGAACTCACGCGCATCGCTTGCCCCGTGGATGCGCCGAAGAGCGGAATGAAAGTGGAAGGCTATGCGCCGTCATCACGGGTCATCGAAGACGTCGAGCGCATCGTAGAACTGGCAGGCGTCGAGGTCGGCGGGATCGAGTATGTCATCGACGATCGGACGGGGCGGCAGCTCTATTACGACGTGAACGCGCTTTCGAATTTCGTTGCCGATCCGGTCCGGGTCGTGGGCTTCAATCCTTATTCGCGGCTGGCGGACTTCCTCATTGCCGAGGCTCAAGCGCACGAAGCGAAGCGCACCGAGGGCGTGGCAGCGAGCAGAGGCCCGCGATGAGATACGGTTACTGGCTCCCAGTGTTTGGCGGTTGGCTGCGCAACGTGGAAAACGAGGGCATGGAGACGAGCTGGGCGTACGTTAGGAAGCTGGCACAACGTAGCGAACAGATTGGCTTTGGCCTTACGCTGATCGCGGAACTCAACCTCAACGACATCAAAGGTGTGGAAGCACCTTCGCTGGATGCGTGGTCCACTGCCGCGGCGCTAGCTGCCGTGACCGAACGAATCGAATTGATGGTGGCGGTGCGGCCGACATTTCATTTGCCGGCGCTGCTTGCCAAGCAGGCGGCCAACATCGATCACATCAGTAACGGTCGGCTCACGCTGAACGTGGTCTCTTCGTGGTGGGCGGACGAGGCGCGCAAGTATGGCGTGGGCTTCGAACAGCATGACGACCGCTACGCGCGCACCAGCGAGTGGCTCGACGTATTGGATGGGGTGTGGAGGCAGGATCATTTTTCGTATTCCGGAAAGTACTACCGCGTTGAAGATAATGTTCTTGAGCCGAAGCCGGTTGCGAAGCCGCGGCCCATTCTGTACGCCGGTGGTGAATCGCCCGCGGCGAAGGACTTAATCGCAGAGAAATGCGACGCGTACCTGATGCACGGGGATCCTCCGGAGCGGGTGCGCGAGAAAATTACCGATTTGCGCGAACGCCGCGCAAAACACGATCTCCCGCCGCTGAAATTCGGCGTCGCGGGTTATGCGATTGTCCGCGAAACGGAGAAGGAAGCTCAGGATGAGCTGCGGCGCATCACCGATGTGCAGCAATCCGCTGCAGGCTACGCGAATTACCAGCAATGGCTGGCCGGAACGCAATTAGAGCAGCGCGTTTCCTTGGAGGATTATTCCGTTTCGAACCGCGGCCTGAGGTCCGGACTTGTCGGGACACCAGAACAGGTGTCCGAGCGACTGGCGCAATTCGAAGCGGTCGGTGTCGACCTGGTGCTGCTGCAATTTAGCCCGCAACTGGAAGAAATGGAGCGGTTTGCTCGTACGATCATTCGGCGTGGTTCCTCCGTTGTTGCCTCAGTCTAACCTCGAAATGCCCTAGGAAAATTGTTACAATTTGGCTATAATTCTTGTTTGTCTTTGAAGAGTTGGCCCCGCCTGAGTGGGTCTAAAAGGAAACAGGAACATGAATCCGGTCATTCGTAAACTGCATGAAGCGCAACTGCGCAAGGACCTCCCCGAGTTTCGCACGGGCGATACGGTGCGCGTTAACGTCCGGCTGCAAGAAGGCGAAGGCGAAAAGGTGAAAGAGCGCCTACAGGCATTCGAGGGTGTAGTGATTTCCAAGAAAGGCCGGGCGTCCAGTGCGACGTTCACGGTGCGGCGCGTCAGCTTTGGCGTGGGGATCGAGCGCATTTTCCCCTTGCACTCGCCGACAATCAGCACGATTGAAGTCGTTGGCAAAGGCAAGGTTCGGCGCGCTCGGCTGTATTACTTGCGCGACTTAAAGGGTAAGGCTGCTCGCATCAAGCGTGCGGACCGCGAAGAAGTGGCGGCTGTCGCGGCCACTGCCGGCACCGAGGCGAAGGCTTAAGCTGCGCTTCACGACTTCGTTGCAAATTTTAGAAATAAGCCCCGGACCACCGGGGCTTTTTCATTTTCTGCATCCAGGGGCCAGAGATTGGCGATGCCTTCGGCGCCTTGCCTGGCGAAATTGTTTCTCATACCAAACTCTTCGCTGTGAATAGAATCGGGGAGAAGCCAAATGTCCTTTGGTTTGTTCCGAGGAGCCACCCGGCGTGTTAGAATCACGCGGACTTGAGCGCGGTGCAACACCGTGGCCGCTCAATCAAACATGAGCCGACTCTGCTCCTCCCGTTTCGAGCGAGCGGCGCGCAAACTGGGCTGGACACGCATCGCCGGGATCGATGAAGCCGGCCGCGGCGCGCTGTTTGGCCCTGTGGTCGCCGCCGCAGTCATCCTCAATCCCAAGCGGCGGATTGTCGGCCTCGACGATTCGAAGAAGCTCACTCCTGAACGCCGCGCCGAACTCGCGCCCCGCATTCGCGAACATGCGCTGGCGTGGGCCGTCGCCGAAATCGACGCGCAGCGCATTGACGCCTGGAATATTTACCAGGCGTCGCGCCAGGCGATGACCGCGGCGTTGCAACAGTTAACCATTTCGCCCGATTATTTGCTGATTGACGCCATGCAACTGGATGTGTTTATCGAACAAAAGTTGTTGATCAAGGGGGATGCGCGGAGCGTCTCCATTGCGGCGGCTTCGATTCTGGCGAAGACACATCGCGATGCGCGGATGGAAGAATGGGACGTCATCTATCCCCAATACGGGCTTGCGCGACACAAGGGTTATGCCACAGCCGATCACCTCGAAGCTTTGCGGGTGCACGGTCCTTCGCCGCTTCACCGCCATTCCTTTGCGCCGGTGCGCGAATCCACCTGCTGGGCCGCGGGGGCCACACAAACTTCTTTGCCCCTGCGGAACTTGATTGCGCTCCCCGCTCGGACCGAATGAGGAAAACAGGCACAATGACCGCTCCATCGAGCGCTGCCAGAGTGTCTTACGGATCCCCTTCCCCTATGGCTACTGCAGAGTCAACCCGGGTGGTGCCATGTCTTCTGCCGTTGATTCAGACGGCAGCCTTGGGATAACTCCACGAAGAAGGAAAAAGAGTTCCCTACGGCTTCGCCTGGGGTTCGCCGGCGAATTGCCTGAATAGCAAGGGGATAACTGCCTGCTCACAAGAAACTTTGGGTTCGTTGACTTGGCTTTTTCCCGCCTGATAGCGTAACGGAGTAGGGTTGTGGCTTGTCTAGCCACCACAGCACTCACAGGAGAACGTCTAGGGCAGACTCCGAGGGGAGGTTTGTCCCTGTTCGCGCATGGCTTACAACAAGAGCAAAAACGTCGAGGCCGCACAAAAGCTGCTGAACCAGGGCAAAGTCGTCCAAGCCATAGCCGAATACCAGAATATTCTGAAGTACGAGCCCCGCGACCAGGTCACCCTGATGACCATCGGCGAGCTCTACATCCGCCAGGGCGAGACATTCCAGGCCATCGATTATTTTGAACGGCTTGCGCAAATCTTTGTCGGCGACGGTTTCTTGACAAAAGCCATTGCGGTTTACAAACGCATTGCAAAGCTGGCTCCGGAAGAGATCCGGCCGCTTGAAAAGCTCGCCGACCTCTACGTTCAACAGGGCGTGATGAGCGAGGCGCGGCCTCTTTTCCTGCAGCTGGCGGAAATCCACCTCAAGAGCAATCGCCAGCCGGAAGCCGTCAGCCTGCTGAAAAAACTTCTCCAGGCGGAGCCCGATAACCTTCGCATCCAGATCCGGCTCGCCGATTTGTATCAGGCCATGGGCCAGACCCGGGATGCCATCGAAGCCTACGTCTCGGCCTCACAACGCGCCTTGGCGCGCGGCGACCAGGCCGAGAGCGAAAAGCTTGCGGACAAAACGCTTAAGCTCGAACCGAGCAATCTGGCCGCGGTGATCGTTAAGGCGCGTTCGTACTCGACACAAGGCAATTTCAGCAAGGCTGCGGAACTCCTGGAGCAGGTGGACGGTCTTGAAAAGGGCGGCGAGCAGACCGAGCTTCTGCTCGATCTGTATTTGAAAAGCTCCAATTGGGACGAGGCCAATGCGCTTGCGCTGCGCGTATTCGAAGCGGACGAGAAGAACTTCGGGCCGATGCAGAAAGTCGTTGAAGCGCTGTTGCAATCCGGCAACGCGGAAAAAGCCATGGGCATTCTGGACAAATC
This sequence comes from Candidatus Acidiferrum sp., assembly GCA_035704085.1. Classification (GTDB taxonomy): domain Bacteria; phylum Acidobacteriota; class Terriglobia; order Acidiferrales; family UBA7541; genus Acidiferrum. The sequence goes on from DASSXG010000003.1 coordinate 46,213, forward strand.
GCGTCTTCCCATGATCGACGCCGGAGAGCACGAAGTCGTCGGAAAGCTCCTCAACGAACTTTCTGCCAGTATGCCTGGCCACCTCGAGCCGTTGGAGTGGCTCGTCGAATTGTATGGGCGCACCAGCGATTCTTTTCACTTACCTGACGCCATGGCACGTCTTGGCGACGCCCTGGCCGCGAACCGCCAGTACGAGCGCGCCAAGCAGACTTTCGAACAACTCTTGGAACGCGAGCCGGAAAACGATTCCGTCAAGCGAAAGCTCAATGCGGTGCTCCGCAAGATGGGACTCCCAGCACCCGAAGAAGACGTTCCGGATATTGAGGAGACGCTGCAGGCAGACATCCCCAAACCGCCCGCTGCGAAGTTGCGTTCCGCAGAGGAAGAATCGGCCCCCGAAGTAGCGGCCAAGCCCGCCGCGAGGTCCAGCGAACCTGCTCTGGACGAAGAGACGCAAAAATTCATTTCGCAGTCACTTACAGACGTCGACCTCTTCGCCAGCTACGGCCTGACCCAGAAAGCCATCGGGTTGCTGGAGGCGATTCTTCGCCGAGCGCCTCGACACACGCCGACACTTGAGAAGTTGCTGGACTTTGTGCTTGGAGCAGGCGACGACCGGCGCACCGCCGAACTCGCCGCGCAGCTGGAACAGATCCATAACGAAACGGGAGACAAGCGCAGCTCCGAGCGCTTTGGGGAACTGCGCCGCCGTTTTCAGCGCGCCGCGGGTCTGTCGGACGCGGAATTGGCAAGCACGGTGCCAGCGGCGCCACCTGCCCCGGTAAAGACCGCAGTCACGGGGTCGGCGCAGATGACGATTCCCGAAGTCGCCGCAGAACCAGTTCCGGAGCCTGCCTCCAAACCCGCCACCCAGGTGGAGCAAGCCAAGCCTGAACCGGTCGAAGTCAACGCTGCGCCCGCAAACTCCGAAGTGCAGGAAGTCGATCTATCCGCCGAATGGGATACGGCCCTCGAAAAATCGCACGTTGCCGATGCGCAGGCTGAGTCCCCTGCCGCGAAGACTGCCAAACCGGCTGCCAGCTCCAAGCACGGTGCAAAGCCCGAAACGGTCGAAGAGTTTCAGATTGCGGAAGAACCCGCCCGCGTTCCACCCGAAGACACACCGCCGATCGCGGCTTTCGATATTGCCAATGCTGCCAAAGAGATCCCACTGGAGCCGGCACCCGCATCGAAGCTACCCAAGAAAGCTCCACCCCCGCCAGTTTCCAAAAAGCCGCTAAAGCCGAGCGAACCCGAACCCGAGTTTGAACTCGAACAGGAATACGAACTGGTACTCGATGCCGAGCAGCTCGTTCCAGCTTACGACCAGAAACCACCGGAGACTCCGGCCGTTCCTCCCAAAGCAAAGCCAGTCTTCCCCAATGCCAACGCCGCACCCCCGGCAGGCAGCGGTTTTGCTTCGGACCAGTTCCTGGCGGATCTCGCCAACGAAATCGACCAGCTGGGCCTCGACGGGCTTTCGCCGGGATTCTCCGGGACCATGCCTGGCGCACCGGCGCCCCCCGCGGCCAAGCAGCAAACCCCTCCTTCCGGCGCTACCGAGTCCGGTCCTCTCAAGGAGGTGTTTGACGAATTTCGCGCGGAACTCGGTGAGATGGGAGCCGAAGACGAAGACCTGGAAACTCACTACAATCTGGGTATCGCCTTCCGCGAGATGGGGCTCCTCGAAGAAGCCATCAGCGAATTCCAAAAGGTCGCCAAAGCAAGCGACCGCGGGCGCGCCTTCCGTTACACCATGCAATGCTGCACGCTTCTCGGTCTGGCCTTCATGGAGAAGGGCCGGCCGGCCATCGCTGCCATTTGGTACGAGCGCGCGTTGCTCACCCCCGGCATGGATCCGGAAAGTACGCTCGCCTTGCGGTATGATTTGGGTGTGGCGCAGGAATCGGCGGGCGAAGCGGAAGCGGCGCTAAAGAGCTTTTCTCAGGTCTACGCGATGAATATAGATTATCGGGATGTTGCCGAGCGCATCGCAGCTCTTCAGAAGCCTATCCGCCGATCCTGAACCTTTCCTGACAGGACGGATTTTCTCTCCTCAATGAACCGGATATTTCGCGCACTCCTGGTCGTTCTCGCGTTCGAAATGGGCGCGCTGTTGCTCTACCTACCGTGGTCGGGCTATTGGGAGCAGAACTATTTTCTTAGCCATTATCCCTCCCTCCTGCGAATCGTGCTTCACCCTTCGTTTCGAGGGGCGGTGAGCGGGGTCGGCGTGCTGGATATCCTGCTGGCGATTGGCTGGATTGGCTCGCGCCCGGGTCCCAATCGTGTCCCTCCCGAATGACATGCGGCGCGCGCCGGTCCTCTGCTACGTCACCGACCGGCGTCTTTTCTCCAAAGTTGATACGGAAGATGCGCAGGAAGCTCTTCTGCGCAAGATCGAAGCCGCCTCTAGCGCCGGCGTCGATTGGATTCAGATTCGCGAGAAAGATCTTTCCGGAAGGGATTGCGCTCTGCTCGCTCGCGATGCGCTGCGTTGTGTTACGAATTCCTCAGGAGGCAATGCCGTCGCGGCACGCCTCCTCGTCAACGATCGTCTGGACATTGCGCTCGCGGAGCACGCGGGCGGCGTGCATCTCGGCGAGAACAGTTTGCCGGTCGCTGAAGCCAAGCGTCTAGCAAGCCCCCGCGCTGATGGCAAAAATTTCTTGATCGGAGTGTCCTGCCACTCACTGGGAGCCGCGAAGTCCGCCGAACGTGATGGCGCGGATTACGTCTTCTTTGGCCCAGTTTTTGCCACGCCGTCGAAAGCTCTCTATGGCGCTCCCCAGGGCTTAAAGGGCCTGGCCGAAGTTTGTGGCGCGGTTTGTATTCCGGTGATTGCTATTGGCGGTATCACCCTGGAAAACGGCGCGGGTTGTCTACGAGTCGGCGCGGCGGGTCTCGCTGCCATCCGCCTTTTCCAAGAGACACCAAACTTGGCTCCTCTCACCCTGGCCCTCAAGGAATTAGCTCTGTAATCAGCGCTCCATTAGCCGCCGGAGGAGCCGTATCTGCCCGGCGTGATAGACATCGTGAAACGCCACACCGTAAAGCTGCCGCACCAGTTTGGCAGCCTGTGGCTTGCGAAGTATCCTGGCTACCGAAGCCCGCAACGCGCGGTGTTCTCGTTCCAGCAGTCTCTTGTCTGCGTTCCACGCGGACTCGTTCAACTTACCTTTTTCCGGCCGCGAAAAAAAATTGCTCCCCTTCAGCACGAATGACCCGCGCTTTTCCCCCTCGATCCTTCGTCTGACGGCATATTTCCAGTACGCGGCATGCAGCGTCACTTCCCAGATGTTGAGGCGGCCCGGCGCGGGGCGCCATGCTGCTTTCCGGGCGTCAATTCCCTTTATGGATTGCTTCAGATTTGGGCCATGCCAGGTCTTCTTCTCGTAAGCTTCGTCCAGCAGTGCGAGGACTAGTTCCGCGGAGTTCAAGCCGGCCTCCAGAGCGCGAGCGTTGTGGAAGGAGATTTTCCCGCAAAGAATCTCGCGCTCTTAGGCGTCTGTCAACTACCGGCATTTCTTCTGAGTCCCCGGATCCACAAGGCGCGGCCTGACTCTCTCGCTGTTGTTAGGTATTTGCAAAGCAAATCGGACTAAGTTAGTCTGATATTCTAGTTGCAAACTAATTGCAAGGAGATTTCGTCTTGGGTCGTCCTCATGCTCCGTTTTTCGCTTTCTTCTTTCTTGGTCTTTTTACTTTCTCGTCCCCGCCGGCTACTCACGCCCAGGAAAGCCCCTATTTTGTGGCTTACGACCACTACCTGGAAGAACCCGGTAACCTCGAAATTGAATACTTCTCCACGTTTGGCACGCAACGCGGGGGCAACGATTTCCACGCCTTCTGGACGGAGTTCGAATACGGCGCCACGGCCTGGTGGACCACCGAGTTATACCTCGACGGCCAAACCACGTTCGGTGACAGCACGATATTCACCGGCGTGCGCTGGGAGAACCGCTTTCGCCCTCTGAAACACGAGCATTTCGTCAATCCGATCTTTTACATCGAATACGAACACAAGAGTGGCGCGGACAAGATCCTGAAGGAAGGCGAGGGCCACGACGTGGAATCCGATTTCCTCATTCCTAATGCGGTCGCACGCAAGGAACACATCAACGAAATAGAGTTGAAGCTCATCCTGTCGAGCACGTTCAAGGGCTGGAACTTCACCGAGAACACGCTGGCCGCCAAGAATCTTTCAAATTCTCCATGGGAATTCGGCTACGCCTTGGGTGCCAGCCGCCCGCTGGCATTGAAGGCTTCCGCAAGACGTTGCACACTCTGCCCGCAGAACTTTGTCGCCGGGGCCGAAATGTACGGCGGCCTGGGGGACCGGCACAGTTTCGGCCTTCATGAGACCTCTCAGTATCTTGCCCCGGTGCTGGGCTGGAATTTGCCTTCGGGTTGGGGGCTTCGCATTTCTCCCGGCTTCGGGTTGAATGACAACAGCCATCGGTTTCTCCTGCGTTGGGGCGTCACCCGCGAAATCGCCGGCTTCGGCTCGATGGTGGCTCGCCTCTTCGGAGGCCGCCCATGAAGGGAGTGGTTTTCACTTCCGGAATAGCGACAGTTTTTCTCGCCGCCTCGGCCTTACTTGCGCGGCAGAGTGCGGCGCCACGCTTCCCCGCCAAAGACCAAAAAGAAGACCGGAAAGAAAATTCGGTCTACGCTGAATTGGGCAAGGCGCCCGAGAAAGCGCGCGCCAAACGCAATCCTCTGGAAAAAGATCCGGAAGCGCCCGCCGCAGGCCGGATTCTTTTTGAGCAGCACTGCGCGGAATGCCACGGAGCGACCGCGGAAGGCGGCAAAAAGGGCCCAAATCTGCGCATGGAAGAAGTTCAAAACGCCCAACCGGGAGCAATTTTCTGGATCTTGACGAACGGCGTGGTTCGGAAGGGAATGCCCGTGTGGTCGAAGCTGCCGGAGCCCCAACGCTGGCAACTCGTCAGCTACCTCAAATCGCTCAGAGTAGCCACCGCAAAACCGGCGGACTCCAATCCCTCGAATCCCAGGTAGCGGGTCAGTGTACGGCAGCGCCTCAATCAGGAGTTTACTGGGTTTCGTGGAGTACTTAGTATCCGCGTTCCGTACATTTGGTCTTGCCGTCCCGTCACCAATGCCACTATGGCTCTCGCAATCTTTTCACCACCAATCGACGAGGGTTCGATCGGGTTGGCATAGTCTGGCGGGGTCGTACAGATCACGCGCAAGTCAATTACTGGCAGGCCACACTCAATAGCAACTCGTATGATTACGTCGTTGAAAATCGCCAGGGCCAGTGAGGCAATTCGCTGATACGATTTATCGGGAAAGCAACCATTGTAAATGGTACAGACACCAAGCGGCAGTCCGGGCCGTAGACACACAGCAACAGTCGAGCGGTATTGCGATTCGAATGCGTCGGAAATGTCTGCTAAAGAATCGAGTGATTTTGAAGTAGGCTCGCCAGTCATACCGAAGAACGAAATGCCAAGCCTTGACGCCTCCGTGAGTGCGTTGTTACCCCCAACACTGAGCACCAAATGCGTGCACTCTTTTGGAAGATGCTGCATCTGATCAGGAACGTTTACAGTCGTAGACCCGTCGATAGCAAGTAGCGATGCAACCCATCCTGAGGGAAGTAAATTTCGAACCTGTGACACAACATCCGGCCCGCCGCTCGTGTATTGGCCGTTGTCGAAGATGGAATCTCCTAGCAAGACTACATGCGGCATGCCGCAATTCTAACGTCATTGTTCGGGCCTTGCACGAGAAGGTTCCACTTGCCTGATTAAGTCGCTTAGTTGGAACTAAACTCCTACCGAATCAAGCGCCGGCTTCCCTTACGGATTCGCCTTTGCCGCGTCGTTGAGGATCATCGCCAACCGGACGCCAGCTTCGGCAAGGCCCGTCTGCACCGCTTTAACCGCGCTGGTTTGATACGCCTCACTCACCGTCAGGTGCTTCTCAAACATGCGTTTTCCCATGTGATTGTTGTCAGCACAGCTTTTGAGCTTCACATCCGGTTCGATGCCGATTCTCTCCGGGAAAGCATCGTAAACTGCGACTTCAGCACGCTCATGGATCTCCCATGCCCAACTTTCCACGTGGATGCCCGCGGCTTGCCAGGTAGTGCTCTCCGCGTGAAACTCTCCGTCCAGCTCGTCGGCGTAACGGTGCGGGTTGGAAATCTCCATGTCCCGCTCCACGATCTCCGTGTCCCAGATCTCATGAAGATTCGGTGAATAATCCTCGCGCTCTGGGTGTGAAAAATTGGGTAGCGGTTCATGATGGAAATATTTCACCGCAACGCAGGTCCCGCCGTTGTCGGCATTGCTAATAGCGTGCAGAGGCTGGTGCATGTCCCCGACAAAATGGACAAGGTAACGAATCGCTTCGGCACGGTTGACGGGGTTAGCGGACTTGTCTTTCAGGATGGCGCGCTGCTCTTCAATCGCCCGCGTTACGCATCCTGCGGGGCCGCAGTATTCTTCCAGCGGCCCCTTGTGCTTGCCCCGCGGAATATCAATGTAATGCCAGGGGCCATTGTTGCGCTCGTTGCGCACATCATCCGGCCACGTGGACGCATCCACCAGGAGGTCGGTCGTAGCATTGCCGCACCATCTCCGCAATTTCGGATCAATCGGATTCTCGCCAAGAAGCCTTTGCACCAATTGCTGCGCCTCGGGGGTCAAGTGCTTCTCCGCGATAAGAGCCACGGTCTGATGACCCTTGCAGCCCCAGGCACGAGCGGAGGGCGCAACTGAACTCAGGAACGTGAACGCAGCAACGAGAATCGCGATTCTGTATGTCATTGAATTCACCAACGAAAGCAAACGATGCAGCACGAGGAAGCAGTGGTTTCAGGCGCTGAGCCAGCGGCCGATGGGCTTCCAGGATTCCGTGTGATCGCAGATCACACGCAACGTTGCCGTAATGGGAATGGCCAGTATCAGTCCCATACCTCCCCATACCCAGCCCCAGAAAAGCAGCGCGACGGTAATTGCCACCGCGTTCAATCGCACGCGCCGCCCAACAAGTTGCGGCGCAACCAAATTGATCGCCAGAACGTGAATTCCCGTCAGACTGCCTGCTATTAGAATGAATTGACCGGCGGTCTTCCACTTAGCCAGCGCGATTAGAAACGCCGGCAGCCACGCCAGCACTGCGCCAATATACGGCACCATGTTTAAAAGACCGGACACAATTCCTGTCAGAATCGGGTAATCCATTCCCAGCATCCAAAAAAACAAGCTGCTGGCCGCGATCACCAGTAGCGTCACAATGCTCATCCCCGCTAGGTAATCGCGCAGCACCTCCCGCAGGTCTTCCAGGGTTTCCTTTACCTGGGTGCGCCGCGACGCCGGAAACAGTTGCAAGGTCCCGTGCCACAGTTCGCGTTTTTCTGCCAGCATGAAAAAAACCAGGAAGGGCATGAACGTGACTTCCAGGAACAAGGCGTACAGAGACCCAATGCCGCGCAAAATCAGATTACGCACCATCCCGGATTGCACTCCTGGCGGGGCTCCAATCGGTGCCCCTTCTCCAGGCGAAATCTGCGAAACCTGCCCTTCGATCCCGCGAATTTTCCCTTCCACGGCTCCCGCGGCTTCCTTCAGCACGCCGCTGTATTTCGGCCAATTCTCAGCGAAATCGGAGGTGCGCTCCCACAGCCCGTAGCCTACCGCAACGAGCACGGCAATCAGGATCAGCACCATGATCATGGCGCCCACCGTTCGCGGCAGGCGAAATTTTTCCAGAAACTCCACGGCTGGATCCAAAAAATAGGCCAGCAGAATCGAAAGCAGAAGTGTAATGACGACGCCGGCAGCGTAATAGAAAAAGAGCAGAATGATGGCCGCGGCGAGCACTCGCATGCTGAAGTTTGAGCTGGTGAAGCGAACGAGCGAGGGCGGTGTTTGCGTGACTGACACGAGCAACTCCGATGCTACACGGTAACATATTCTCTGACAGCGCTTTAGCCGTTGTTAAAAGCAGTGTCACTACCGCCAACAAAGGGCGGCGCCCGATCTCAGTTTATCTGCGGTCTGCAAGCCTGTTTAGGAAACGTTTCCTCTAGACTCGCGGTCACCGCCTTACCGTGTGTTAAACTTTTGCGAGATCGTCAACGCAGAATCAGCCGTTAAAAATTGTCACGATTAGGATAAGCAGTTCGTTTCCATGGCCAAGGAACTCTTCGGAACCGACGGCATTCGCGGCGTCCCCGGCACCCCACCACTTGACGACGCCACTCTTTACGCCACAGGGCGTTCTCTCGGCGCGTATCTTAAGCGCGGCCACGGTGCGGCTCACGTCCTCATCGGGATGGACACTCGCGAGTCCGGTCCACACATCGCCTCTTTGCTTGCGGCGGGACTCGCGCAAGCGGGCGCGACCGTCGCCTTTGCGGGAGTGATCACCACTCCCGGCGTGGCTTGCCTCGTTCGGCAGAATGATTTTCAAGCCGGCGTGGTGATCTCCGCCTCGCACAACCCCTATCAGGACAATGGCGCGAAACTCTTCTCGCACGCGGGCATGAAGTTTCCCGACGCCGCCGAAGAAGAACTCGAAGCTGACATCTTCAAGCATAGAGGTGGAGCCGCGCCCAAGAATTTACCGCGGCTCACCGCAGATGAATCTCTCGACGCGGAATACCTCGATTTTCTTCGGGGCCGCGTGATTCCCGGCGCAAAGCTCTCCGGTTTTCGAATTGTCCTCGATTGCGCGAATGGCGCCGCCTTCAGGCTTGGTCCCGAACTTTTTCGTTCGCTCGGCGCTGATGTCGTCGCCATGGGCGTATCGCCCGATGGGCGCAATATCAACGCCAGCTGCGGGTCGCTGCATCTCGAGGGCTTGCAGAAGCGCGTTGTCGCGGAAAAAGCCCAGCTCGGAGTGGCTTTTGATGGCGATGCGGATCGCGCGCTCTTCGTCTGCGAAACCGGGAAGATCGTGAACGGCGACGGCGTTCTTCTCGCTGCCGCGCGTTTCCTTAAATCACAGAGCAGGCTGAAGGGCGATCGCGTTGTCGCTACTTCCATGTCCAATCTCGGCCTCGAGCGCGTTCTTGCCCGCGAAAACATCGCGCTGGCGCGGGCCGCCGTCGGCGATCGCTACGTGCTTGAGGAAATGCTCCGCAGCGGAAACATTCTCGGTGGCGAACAGTCCGGCCACATCATTTTTCTCGATGACAGCCCCGCTGGTGACGGCCTGCTCACCGCCGTGAAGATCGCCTCGCTCGTTTCCATGCACGGCAAAATCGAATCCCTTGTTGAAGGCCTCAAAGACTACCCGCAACTCATCGTCAACGTGAAAGTCCGCTCGAAACCTCCGCTCGATTCTCTCCCGGAAGTTTCCCGCGCCCTCGCTGAAGCCCAATCCGCGCTGGGGGAAAACGGCCGCGTCGTCCTCCGCTATTCCGGCACCGAGCAACTCGCCCGCGTCATGGTCGAAGCCGAACACGAAGCCGACGTCCATCGCTTTACCCAATCCCTCGCCAACGCCCTCCGCTCCTCCATAGGCGCTTGAATCCGGCTGCACCTGCCTTTTGTTGGAGGCTCACCGCTAATCGCATTCCTTTTCCACACGCTGCAAGAAAAGTCGACTTCCCCATTCTAACCATGATGCAACTGGAGGCATTCGATGGAGAATACATGGCAATCCGTCCTTCTTCGTTTCCGAGAACTGTCCCCGGCCCGGCGCCGGCTTGTTTCACTGATCGGAGTCCTGGGCATGCTTGTTGCACTCTTGCTGCTCAGAGCCAGCCGGGACACACTGAATGCGCCACAGCGTCCGCCCGCAAGCGGGAGCACCACCTTCCCCACTGATTCGGGATTCTCGTCTGTCGGCGGCGCGGCCGAGGTCAATCTTGAAAAAGAAGCCAGGGCTTTCGTACCGCTATCTACCCTTCGCCATGGAGTGTGGCCCAACGACCTTGCGGATCCTTCGCGGGAGCCGCGAATTGCCTATTCCGCACAGCTTTCTGTAATAACCAAGGAATTTGCCCGTTCGCACTCCTCCTTGGAGGAAATCCTGGAGCGTCACCGCGGGTACATCGCAAAGCTCAGGATGGTAGGCCAGCCATCGGGAAGCGTCCTCACAGCCACCCTGCGAATTCCGGCATCGGAATATGGAACTGCCCTCACCGAGTTGAAATCCGTAGGCACCCTGGAGCACGATGAAGAAGCCGCCGACGAAATTGCCGAGCAGCGCGGCGATCTTGACGCACGTTTGCAGAATGCGCAGAACGCCGAACGCCGGCTCCAACTGTTGCTGAAAGAACGCTCCAGCAAAGGTGTTACCCTGGCTTCGATAGAGCAGCAGCTGTCCCAGCTTCATAATGAAATCGAGCGAATGGGAGCAGAGCGGCGCTCCTATGACAGCCGCCTGGTTTTTTCGAATGTGTTCTTTTCGATGAAAGAAGAGCGCACCTTGCCGGCGGAGACTTTGGGGGAGCAAATCCGTAGTGCTGCTGCTGCGGGTTTTTCGGATGCTCTTCACAGTCTCTCGACCATCCTTCTTTTTTTCGCCAGCTACGGTCCTCCACTGGTGCTCTGGGTTTGCATTCTCTTCATACCCGGGCGATATGTTTGGCGGCGTTGGAGGCAAAGTGCTGTTGCGATTTAGAGCGTTGGTTGTTGCCCGATTCCTAATCGATTCGCTTAGAGGAACGAACCGACGGTCTTGTGACTATGAACTTTGAATAGGGTATCGAAATTCAAAATAACGTTATTCTGTCTCAGAGCAACCCCTAAGCTGCTCCGAGAGGCGTTGTTGCTATAAAGGCTTTGCGGGTGCGGCCAGCTAGACAGGCTCCCAAAGACTGTAGACAACGCGTTGTTTTATGTGGGAATTTGTAGGCTCGCCCCCCAACGGTTTATAGTCATACATCACGACCACTGATAACCGCTGTGCTTTCAATCAGCTTCGCCATGATTAACCGATTTTCACTGGCTGGCATCCGGTTTGCTCTCGACTACTCAACTTACAAGATTGGCTTCCCGGGGTGGCCGGAACCGATCCTCGACTCGGTTACCGGTTTTGGGGCGTCAATTAAGAAGAAGGGGGCTTGCACCAGCCCCCTTTTTCATTTCCAGCAGCAGTTAGACAACGGTTTGACCAGGTCTCTCGGAGTCCGAGTCCCTTTGCCAACGTTCGGTAGCTGAATCTCCCCCGAGTCGCCCTGGAACAGAAGCCTGGAGCGCTATTGCACAGGCCGGCCCCCACAGACCTGCAGTTTTCCCGAGCCTAGCCGTTCCTTCTGATGACTGATCACTGCCGACTGTCAGCTCAAAAAAAGTGAGCGGCCGGTGGGGGGACCGGCCGCTCGGGCGTGGGGGATGGAGGGTACTGCAATTTTACTACTCCACAATTTTGCTTTCCCGCCGCTTGTGTGGCGATAGCTCGCAAGTTTCATTTGTGCCGGTACTTCTCGGGCCGACCCACGTACTTTCCGTTAGTACGAAAGTACTTTTGCCTAGATGCGATCCGTGATCGTCTGCTTCGCTTTTCTGATCTTGTTCTCGTCGCGCTTGTAGAACGTCCACTGTTTGATGCGATTGGCGCGCACCAGCCCGGCTTGCAGAAGAATCTTCATGTGTTCGCTGGCAGTCGGATGGCTGGTGTTGGTGAACAGCGCGCCCACTTTCAAGGAACAGCATCTGGTTGCCAATGGAGCTTCCGAACTCTTCGTTGAAGTTTTCGGCGAGAAGGGCCAGCACGCTCGCAGCGCTTTCGGCATCGCCCAGATCCCTCTAGGCGCCTGTGTCGAAATCGAGTTGGTTGCCGAAGTCCTCTAGTCTCCTGCTGGAAGTCGCTAAATACTCCGGATCACCCGCTCAAGGAGGTCCACAAGTTCGCCCAGTTGTGCTCGTTCTTGCTCGGAAAGGGAAGCAAGCGTTCTCGCCAGCGACTCCACCCGGCGCTTCCGTCCTTCCCACAGCATCTTGGTGCCTTTAGCAGTAGCCTCCAGCCGCATGCTGCGGCCATCTTCGGTGGCGTGACGCCTCACCATTCCGTCACGCACCAGGCTGGCCACCATGCGGCTCATCGTTGGCGGCCGGACTTGCTCAGCGGCGGCAAGCTCGCCGAGAGATCTCGGCCCGCCGAAGACCAGGACGGAAAGCGCGGAGAGTTGCGCCGGGCCGACACCCATTTCCCGGTCGCGCGCACGCAGCCGGCGCAACAGATGGATGGCCGCGGAGTGCAGCTTATCGGCCGTTTCCAACGGCTCCTGATCCCGGAAACTTTTTTGCTTGACAGCCGTCATAGAATATAGTTAGCTATGCTAACAAAATCTAGCCCGGAGGCATACCGCCATGAACCTGCAAGAAAATACCGCTCTGGCCCGCATCGGCCAGATCGCCATCAACGCGCACGACGTGGACCGCGCCACCGCATTCTATCGCGATGTGCTCCGACTGCCGCATCTGTTCCGCGCGGGGCAATTGTCGTTTTTCGATTGCGGCGGCGTCCGGCTGATGCTGGACAAGGCGGAGAAGTCGGAATTCGACCACCCTAGCTCGATCCTTTATTTCCAGGTGGGTGACATACAGGCGGCTCATCGGCGCCTCAAGGACGCGGGAGCGAAATTCGAGGATGAGCCGCACGTCATCACCAGGATGCCCAAATACGATCTTTGGATGACGTTTTTCCGCGATAGCGAAGGCAATCTGCTGGCTTTGATGAGCGAGGTGCCCCATGTTGCGTAGAATCCTTCTGTTGCTTCCGTTGCTGCTGACATACTCCGCCAGGGCAGCCGCCCCGGCGGTCAAGGACGGTTTCTTCAAAACCAGCGATGGCGTACGGCTTCACTATCAGGAGGCTGGAAGCGGTCCGGCGATCTTCTTCGAACCAGGCTGGAGCATGCCCAGCTGGATTTGGGATTCTCAGATCCGGCATTTCGCGGAACACTACCACGTCATCGCGCTCGACCCGCGCTCGCAAGGCGACTCCGAAAAGACCTTGGAAGGCAACTCTTGCGAGCGGCGCGCGCGGGATATCAAGGAGCTCCTTGAACATCTCAAGCTCGGCCCGGTCGTGCTTGTCGGCTGGTCTCTGGGAGTGCCGGAACTGCTGACTTATGCCGAACAATTTGGCGGAAGCCATGTCCGCGCTTACGTGTTTGTGGATGGGTTTGCGTGGGAGAAACAAGACCCGCAATTCATCACCTCCATGGTAGGAACGTACACTCAGGTCCAGACCAACCGGCGCGAATTCACGGAAAAATTCGTGCGGAGCATGTACAGCAAACCGCAACCTGAGGAGTACATCCAACGCGTCATTGCGGCTTCCCTGAAAATGCCCACGGACAGCGCCGTCGCGGCCAGTGTAAGCTCCATCAGCCGCGCCAGTTGGCACTCCGCCCTTGCCAAGTTAGACCGTCCAGTGCTCGTGATGTTCCAAGCCGCGTTGAAGAGTATGGCCGCCGAGATGCTTGTCTCGGTGGTGCCGCCTGCGAGGGTCGAGCTTTTCGAGGATGCCGGACACGCGCTGTTTGTGGATGACGCCGAACGTTTCAATACCGTACTCGAGGATTTCATTCACCATCTGCCCGAGTGATCGCGACCACCTCGAGAAAGTAAAGAGTACGCATCTCCGGTTCGGAATTCGACCTTACAAGCACCATGTGGATTACGATATCCTTCTACACCCATGCACGACCTCAATTATTTTCGCGATCATCTGGACGTCTTCGCCGAAATGGCGAAGAACCGCGGCATACCGCTCAACCTGGACGCGTTCTGCACGCTCGATAAGGAGCGCCGCGAGCTCATCACCTCGACCGAGCAGTTGAAGGCCCAACGCAACAAGGCCAGCGAAGAGATCGCCCGCCTCAAGAAAGAAAAGCAGAATGCGGACACCTTGATCGCCGAGATGAAACACGTGTCCGAGCGCATCAAGCATGCCGACGAACTCATCGCCACCCTCGACGCCACGCAGCGCGAACTGCTCCTGACGATTCCAAATATCCCGCATTCGTCGGTGCCAGTCGGCGCCAACGCCGCGGACAACAAAGAGGTTCGCCGGTGGGGCGCGCCGCCGAAATTTGATTTTCAACCCAAGCCTCACTGGGACGTCGGCGAAGGTGCTGGCATTCTCGATCTCGCCGCCGCCACGAAAATTGCCGGCGCACGCTTCGCCGTTTACAAAGGCTGGGGAGCCCGCCTCGAGCGCGCGCTAGCGAATTTCTTTCTTGACGTGCACACGCGCGAGCACGGCTACACGGAAATCCTGCCACCGTTCATCGTGAACAGCGCATCGCTCATGGGCGCGGGCCAATTACCCAAGTTCGAGGCTGATTTGTTCAGGATAAAAGACACCGACTTCTGGCTCACGCCTACTTCCGAAGTCGAGCTCCACAATCTCTATCGCGACGAAACCATTCCCGAGGAAAAACTTCCCATCCACGTCACAGCCTGGACCGCCTGTTTCCGCTCCGAAGCCGGCGCTGCGGGCAAAGACACGCGCGGCATTCTCCGCCAACACCAATTTCAGAAAGTCGAGCTCTTCAAATTCACGCATCCAGAGAAAAGCTACGAAGAGCACGAAGCTCTTACGCGAAATGCGGAAACTATCCTGCAAAAACTCGGTCTGCACTATCGCACCGTGCTTCTTTGCACTGGCGACATGGGATTTGCTTCTTCCAAGACGTACGACATTGAAGTCTGGCTGCCTTCGAGTAACGAATTTCGCGAAATCTCTTCCTGCTCGAATTGCGAAGCCTTCCAGGCGCGCCGCGCCGGCATTCGCTTCAAGCCCAAGGGCGGCGGCAAAAGTGATTTCGTGCACACTTTAAATGGTTCGGGCCTCGCCGTTGGCCGAACCTGGATCGCCATCGTCGAGAACTACCAGCACGCCGACGGCTCGATTCTCATCCCAGAAGTTCTTCGCCCATACATGGGCATTGACCGCATTCCAGCGGCCGGATAGCCTCGACTGCACGAGACGAAATCCGAGGCTATTGTCCTGCGTAAGTATTTGATATTAATAGTCTTAGATGCATTTTTGCATTACTTTTGCCCAAAGAGAAACGATCCGATACGCCTCGCAACTTCTTGAAATCACGCCTTTTCGTTTGACTCGCCCTTTTCGCCTTGCATACACTCCCCTCAGGGCCTTTCGAAGGGTACTTAGGAAACGGGCCGTTTGGAACATACACATTCTGATGAACTTTCTCGCTCGCGCAGTACGTTTCTTATTCTGGTTGCTGGTGATTTCTTGGAGTGCCTGGCTCCTGCGCCGGTTTGTGGGATGGATGCTTCAGAAAGCGGTCACCAATTCACAGCAAGCCACGGACAGCTCCACGGCGGGCCAGACGCCAGCCACCTCACGCCGGTTGGTGCGAGACCCGATCTGCGGTACGCATGTGGACGAAACGCTCTCCATCCCGCTTCGGGAACAGGGCGAACAATTGCATTTTTGCTCCACCGCTTGCCTCAACAAGTATATCGGGAGCAGGCATGAATTTGCGGCAAACGAGTAGCAGATTTTTAGGTAAAACGGATTTTGCAGTCGGGCCGAGTGCAACGAGAGTTTCTTAAATCACACGAGTAGACGAAAGGACCGACGCCGATGGCCACGGTCGCAAAACCCACAACCCCGACAAGACAGATAGGCGCGCCGCCGATGGTGCCGCGCATCGCCCCGCGGGAGGACTTGAATCCCTTTCGCATCGCGCAGATTCAATTTGACATGGCGGCGGAGTTTTTGAAGCTCGATCCCGGCCTGCGCCAGATTTTGCGCACGCCCAAGCGTGTCCTGGAAGTTTCCCTGCCGACGAAGATGGACAACGGCCAGGTGAAAGTGTTTACGGGTTACCGCGTGCAGCATAACGTTTCGCGCGGCCCGGGCAAGGGCGGCATCCGTTTTCATCCCAATGTCACGCTCGATGAGGTGAAAGCGCTCGCCGCGTGGATGACCTGGAAGACCGCCACGGTCAACGTTCCATTCGGCGGCGCGAAGGGTGGCGTCATCTGCGACCCCAAGCGCATGTCCAAGAGCGAACTCGAGCGCATGACGCGGCGTTACGCCAGCGAGATCCTGCCCATCATCGGCCCTTCCCAAGACATACCTGCGCCGGACGTTTACACCGACGCGCAAACCATGGCCTGGATCATGGACACCTATGCCATGACGGTGGGCCATTCCGCGCATGGCGTCGTCACCGGCAAACCCGTATCGATCGGAGGTTCCGAGGGGCGCGGCGAAGCCACCGCGCGAGGTCTGCTCTATGTGGTGGAAGAAGCCTGCAAACTTAAGAAGATTTCGCTCCGCGGCGCGACCGTGGCGATCCAGGGTTTCGGCAACGCGGGCGCAACTGCCGCGCGCCTCTTCGCCGAGAAAAAGGCGAAAATCGTCGCCCTGAGCGACACCCGCGGCGGCGTCACCAATTCCCGCGGCATCGATCCCATCAAAGCCATTCGCTACAAGGAGCGCTCTGGCACCGTTGTCGGCATGCCCGGCGCTTCGCGCCTCAGCAACGACGAATTGCTTACCATGAAGTGCGACATCCTCGTGCCGGCGGCACTCGAAAACGTCATTACGCTCCACAACGCCGAGGCGGTGAAAGCGCGCATTGTCGCCGAAGCCGCCAACGGCCCTACCACGCCGCACGCCGACGAAATTCTTGCCCGCCGCGGCATCACCGTCCTGCCGGACATTCTCGCCAACGCTGGCGGCGTCACCGTCAGCTACTTCGAGTGGGTTCAGAACCAGGAAGGCCTGATGTGGGACGTGGCCGAAGTGAACGCCCGCCTGCAGAAAATCATGACGCGCGCCTTCCATGAAATGGTGGACACCATGCGCAAGCATCATGTTCCGCCGCGCGCCGGCGCCATGATCCTCGCCGTCGGCCGCGTCGCCGAAGCAACGCTCGTCCGTGGTTTGTTTCCGTGAAACGGAGCCTATCTCTTCGGCGGGTGAGGGTTTTTTAAGCGCCGCGTCGGTCTGGCCTCCCGATCGAAGACGTTCACATCAATTCGCTCTCGCTTCGCATGCCGGAGCGGCAAGTCTTTTCGCGAAATTTTCCTTGCACTGAACAATCAGCGCGCGTACATTCACAATTGCCGGTGCGCTCTTCGGGCGCCACCGGCTATTTTCATCGTTGGGAGCAAGAAAAAACGATGACCACGAACGGACACGGCCACCCAGCGCCGCCCATTCTGCTGACCATCGCGGGCTTCGATCCCTGCTGTGGTGCGGGAACGGCCGCGGACTTGAAAACTTTCGCGGCGCACGGTTGCTACGGCGTCGCTGCCATCACTTCGCTGACGGTACAAAACACGCAAGGCGTCCAATCCGTCCACAATACGCCCAGCGCGGAGCTGCGCGCGCAACTCGATGCACTGGTAAACGACAGCGAGATCGCCGCCGTGAAAATCGGTATGCTCGGCAATCGCGGCAACGCCGTCGTCGTCGCGGAATTTCTCGACGCGCACAAATTCGCCCACGTCGTCCACGACCCGGTGATGAAATCTTCCAGCGGCGCGGAGCTTCTCGACGCCGCCGGCATCAAATTCGCCGCGACAGAACTCCTCAAGCGCGCCAGCGTCATTACCCCTAACGTTCCGGAAGCCGAAGTCCTCACAGGGCTAGCGATCAAAGACGTCGTCGGCATGGAAGCCGCCGCCCGCAAACTCGTCGAGATGGGCGCGCGTGCCGTGATCGTCAAAGGCGGCCACATGGAAAAAGCCGTCGACGTCCTTTTCGATGGCACGGAAATGACCCCGCTGATCGGCGAAAAAACGAACGAGGATCACCTTCACGGTACCGGCTGCACTTTTGCCTCGGCGCTCACCGCTCAGTTAGCCGCCGGCCGCGGACTTCTCGAAGCCGCCACGCTCTCCAAAGCTTACGTCACGAAGGCCATCGAAAAGGGCTACCCCATCGGCAAGGGCCGCGTCCCGCTCGATCATTTCTACCGGCAGCGCATTGAGCCGCCCGCCCGCGGCATCCACGAAGTCCCGCAACACGGCATGCATCCCCCCGCAGAACCCGCCACGCACTAACTTTTGTCGCTGTCGTCCATATTCCGAAATGATTTTCTCTGTGGACTCTGCGCCTCTGTGTTTCGTTGCTTATCTTTTATAAACAATGCCCCCCGCGACGATGGTAGCCATCGGGGCTCCCTTGAAGCTGCGCCCATCAAACGGTGAGTTGCGAGATTTGCTTGCAGACTCTTTCACGTTATACGTCCATGGAATATCAAACGAAAATATCGTCAGATCGGCAGGCTGCCCGGGCCAAATCCTCCGCTCTACCTGAAGAACTCGTGCCGGCCCAGTGGTGAAAAGTTCCACCAGGCGCATCAAGGAAATTCGTCCGGGGTGCACCAGTTGTTCGAGCGCCAGCGCCAGCGCCGTTTCAAATCCCAGAATCCCAAACGGTGCGCGGTCGAATTCCACGTCTTTGAGCGCAGGTTCGTGCGGCGCGTGGTCGGTAGCGATCGCGTCCACTGTGCCATCCGCCAACCCCCCCAGCAACGCAGCGCGATCTTCACGCGCGGCCAACGGGGGATTCATTTTGAACTGCGAATCGTAGGTCACGTCCTCATCGGTCAGCGTGAAATGATGTGGCGTAACTTCACAAGTGACCCGCAACCCGCGGGACTTTGCCCAGCGCACCTGTTCGAGTGAAGCCTTCGCGGATAGATGCGCGATATGCAGGCGCGCACCGGTCAGTTCGGCAAGCTGCATGTCCCGGGCGACGCAAACGGATTCGGCCGCCGCTGGCATTCCATGCAGTCCCAGCCGCGTTGAAGTCACGCCTTCCCGCATCACCGCGCTTGCGGCCAGCGAGACGTCTTCTGCGTGCTCGATCACCGGCAGATCCAGCGACCGGCAATACTCCATCACCTGTCGCGCCAGTTTCGCCGTCGCGATAGGTTTCCCGTCATCCGACACCGCAACAATCGCCGCTTCTTTCATTGCGGCAATTTCCGCGATCGCTTCTCCCTTACTTCCCATGGACGCCGCGCCAATCGGCCACACACGCACACTGCCGGTTGTCTTCGCGCGGTCGAGAATAAATCGCGTGACCGAGGCATTGTCATTTACTGGCTTCGTGTTCGGCATGCAGCAAACTGCCGTGAAGCCGCCTCGCGCGGCTGCTCGCGTCCCGGTCTCGATGGTTTCTGAAGATTCCTGCCCGGGCTCCCGCAGATGCGCATGAAGGTCGATGAAGCCGGGAGCAACAATAAGGCCGGTGGCGTCAAAAACTTCCGCGTGCTGATCCCGTCTAATTTTTCCAGGTTGCGCGACCTCGACGATCTTGTCGCCATCGGTAAGGATGTCGCGGGGCGCATCCGTGTTGGTAGCTGGGTCAATCACGCGCCCGTTCTTAATCAGAAGCATTGGTGGATTCCTTGGGTTTCGCTTCCAGGGCCGGATGCGTGCCGGTCTCTGTCGCGCCACTAATCAGCAGATACAGGATGGTCATGCGAACTGCGACCCCGTTTGTCACCTGTTCCAGGACGCAGGACTGCGGCCCATCCGCCACTTCCGGCGTAATCTCAATCCCGCGATTGATGGGACCGGGATGCAAGACGATGGCGTCGCCCTTGGCCCGCCGCAGCCGCTCCGCGTTGAGCTGGTAAAGCAGGATGTAATCGTTCGCGGAAAGCGGCCGATCGTTCAGTCGCTCCGTCTGCACGCGCAGCATGATGATGACGTGCGCATCTTCCAGCGCTTCTTCGATCCGATAAACGCATCGGATCGGCACGCCCGGCGCGATCTTTTCCAGTTCACGTGGAACCCACATCGCCGGCCCGCACAGCGTGAAGCGGCATCCAAACTTTCCCAACAGGTGAATGTTGGATCGCGCCACGCGGCTGTGCAGAATGTCGCCGAGAATCGTTATGTTCAGATTTTGGATCGTGCCAAGCCTGTCGCGAATCGTCAGCGCATCCAGCAAACCTTGCGACGGATGTTCGTGCGTGCCGTCGCCTGCGTTCACAACCGGAATATCCAGGTGCCGCGCCACGTAGTCCGGTGCCCCAGAAGCCGAATGCCGCATCACCAGGCAATCCGGCCTCATCGCGTTTAGGTTAAACGCCGTATCCAGCAGTGTTTCGCCCTTCTTCAGGCTCGACGCTTCTGCTTGCAGGTTCATCGTGTCGGCGCCAAGGCGCGAGGCGGCCGTGCCAAAGCTGATGCGTGTGCGCGTAG
Organism: Candidatus Acidiferrum sp.; assembly: GCA_035704085.1. Classification (GTDB taxonomy): domain Bacteria; phylum Acidobacteriota; class Terriglobia; order Acidiferrales; family UBA7541; genus Acidiferrum. The sequence continues at coordinate 66,360 of DASSXG010000003.1, forward strand.
AATTTTCGAAAAAAGCGAGCGCCACGGTCTTACCGCGCAGGATCGCCAATTTTTTCAACGGGTGCCGCTGAATTTCCTGAAAAGGTTTGCTTTGATCGAGAAGAAAGCTGAGTTCCTCCGCCGTGAGCGGTTCGAGGGCCAGCAAATCGCGGAAACGAAGAGTCAATGTCCCTTCTCAGAGCCTGAGTGAGCCGAACACCATCGTGCAAAGCCGAAACTACTTCACACGGTCCACCAGAACGACGCGTTCCTCCTTGTCAATTTCGCGGAGGCGCACTTCAATGATTTCCGTGTCGCTGGTTTGCACGCTGCGGCCAATGTACTGCGCCTCGATGGGCATTTCGCGGTGCCCGCGTTCGATCAGCACGCAGAGAGAAACGCGCTTCGGCCGCCCAAGATCGAAGAGCCCGTTCATCGCCGCGCGAATCGTGCGCCCGGTGTAGAGCACGTCGTCCACAAGCACCAGGTCCATGTTATCCACGCCAAACGGAATATCCGACGACCGCAGCACAGCCTGCGGCGCAATTTTCGAAAGGTCATCGCGATAGAGCGTGATGTCCAGCGTCCCCACCGGTACGTTCACGCCGTCAATCCCGCGCATAGCTTGCGCAATCCTCTGCGCCAGGGGCACTCCCCTTCGAACCACGCCGATGAGCGCGAGGTTCTTGGTGCCTCCACTTTTCTCGACAATTTCATGCGCCAGTCGCTGCAGCGTGCGGTCGATTTCCGGCGCGGACATCAGTTGGGCCTTTTCTACGATGCGCATGGTCGCGTAATCGTATCATTGGTTGCCGCGCAGCGGTCAATCCAGTCGCGCTCACGAAGCTGCAACGCCGTCGTGTTAAACTTCGCGCCGCAATTAGGAGAGCAGACTGGTCATGACTCATCGCGCGTTTTCCTTCAAGCACAAAATCGTGACGCTCGCATCGCTCTTGGTGCTGAGCGCCACCTTTGTGCCGCATGCCCAGGCTCAAGCGCAGGCCGCTCCGAAAACCTCTACGCCATCGAAAGCCCCAGCGCGTCCCAAACTCGTGGTGCTGCTTGTGGTGGACCAGATGCGTGCTGATTTCGTCGACAAGTTCCGCGGGCAGTGGACTGGCGGCCTGAAGCGCCTGGTAGAAGAAGGCGCATGGTTCCGCGACGCGGCCTACCCGTACGCCGCGACGGAAACCTGTGTCGGCCACGCCACCATCTCCACGGGAGCATTTCCGGCCACTCACGGCATGATTGCCAACGCCTGGTGGGACCGCAAAGAGCAGAAGATGGTCACCTGCACCTCCGACCCTAACCCCAGCGTCAAGAATATCGGCTACGCCGGCGCCACACCGGAAGGCGCAGATTCCGCGTGGCGTATGGCTGTGCCGTCTTTCGCCGAAGAACTGAAGTTTCAGACGAATGGCGCGACCCGCATCGTATCTTTCTCACTGAAGGCCCGCGCGGCCATCATCATGGCGGGCCACAAAGCAGACGCCACCACTTGGTTCGATGGCGGGGCCTGGGTCACTTCCAGCCCGTATGGAATGCAGCCTTTCATCGAGGAGCAAGCGAAGGCGCATCGCCCCAAGGAGGATTACGGCAAGACTTGGTCGCTTTCGCTCCCGGAGAACGCTTACTGGTACGGCGATAAACCCCTCGGCGCTGTCCCTCCGGAAGGATGGGAGCTTACTTTTCCCCATCCTCTCCGCGGGAAGTCAGGCAGCGGCGAACCGGACAGCGTATTTTACAATCAATGGGTAAGCAGCCCTTTTGCCGACGAGGCTTTGACGGAGCTTGCGAAAAGAGCCGTGGATGCTCTGAATCTGGGCAATGCGGGAGGCACTGATTTTCTCGCCGTAGGTTACTCCGCCCTGGACCATGCGGGGCACGCATTCGGGCCACGCAGCCATGAAGTTCAGGATGTTCTGGTAAGACTGGACAAGGACCTTGGCGATTTGTTTGCGCACCTGGATCAAAAGGTCGGCCGCGGTAACTATGTCGTCGCACTCAGCGCCGACCACGGCGTGGCCCCCACTCCGGAAGACATGCAAACCACCGGCGCCGACTCGGGCGTCCTACACTTGCCCGAGTTGCAGGATAAGATCGAAAAAGCTCTCGAGCCTTTCCATTTTCCCAAGCCCGTTGTCGCGCGCATCAATGGCAGCGACATTTATTTTGCCCCCGGCGTCTATGGCAAACTGCAGCAGGATCCCGCGGCATTGCAAGCTGTGTTGGATGCCGCCCTCTCGCAGCCCGGCGTTGCGGCGGTCTATCGCGCCGAGGAACTGCGCAACCGGCCCGCCACGCAAAGTCCCGGGCTTCGCGCTATGGCTTACGGCTATTTTCCCGGCCGCAGCGGCGATCTCTTCATCCTTCCCAAGCCTTACTGGCTCATGGATAGAACGCCCCTCGGAGAACCGCGCTCGTACGGCGCGGGCCACAGCGTGCCGTACAACTACGATCAGCACGTCCCCATATTGTTCATGGGCTTCGGCATTCAACCCGGCGAATATTTTCAGTCCATCACTCCGGCGGACATCGCGCCAACGCTGGCCGCCCTTTGCGGAATCACCCTCGCCCCCCGCGACGGCCACATCCTCTCCGAAGCGCTCAAAAAACCAGCCGCACCCCGCGCTCCAACGCGGCCCACGCGACCGGAATCCTCGAGTGCGTCGGCTCCGAAGCCAAATCTCTAATGCAAACTGTGGACCATTGGTACTTTTCCCTTTTGAAACGCTCGGCACGTCATCAGAGCGCTGTCCAGAATGGGTCTGAGATGGTCTTTGCACTTTGCTGGCAGATGAGAGCTGTCAGACTGGTCGTTCTTGTTGGTTGTGCATTGCTTCTCTTCGGTTTGATCAGCAGCAAACCTATCCAAGGGGACCCTTGCTACCTGAAGCCAATTCTTATATGCATCGTCGTCGCGCTTCCTGTGGCGATTCTATTTGCTCTACCAGGCCCGGTGATTGCCGATCCTTCTGGCATCAGACAGAGTTATTGGTGGCGCCCAGAGAAGCGAATTCTCTGGAAGGATTTTGCCTCTGTTATCCACGACCGAAACGATGGTTCAACTATTGTTTACGGCAAGTTCGAATCTCCGATTGTTTTTTCTCCGTACCTTGTGGACCAGTCGCGATTCGATCGTGAAGTGAAGGCTTTCTCGCAGACGGATGAGATCCGTGATGACATCTGAAACCGGAGCTTGGCGAGAGTACGTGTTGGCTACTAGGACTTCAACGAAGCCTGGGTAAACCACCAGATTTTGCGCGGTGTAACAAGGGCTTCGTGTTATCCTTTCTTGCGAAGTGAACTCCGCTGGCGCCGTTGACCTCAGCGTAAAAATTGGCGCGTTGCGCCTGCGGAATCCTATTCTCGCCGCCAGCGGAACCTTCGGTTACGGCCTCGAGTTTGCCCACCTCGTGGATCTGAACCGCCTCGGCGGCTTCGTGACCAAAGGCCTTTCGAAGGAACCCATCGAGGGCGCCCCGGCCCCCCGCCTCTACCCCACCCCCTCCGGGATGCTCAATGCCGTAGGCCTGCAAAACGTGGGGGTGCGCGCCTTCGTGGCCGAAAAACTCCCGGTACTGCGAAAATTCGATACGGCAATTATTGCCAACGTTTTTGGGCACACCATCGAGGACTATACTGAGGTCATTCGAACGCTCGAGGACGCCGACGGCCTGGCTGGGTATGAGCTAAACATCTCGTGCCCTAACGTCAAAAAGGGCGGTATGCAGTTCGGAAGCAACCCCTCCCAAGTCTCCGAGGTGGTCAGCGCTGCGCGAAAAGCCGCTTCGAGACGGTCTCTCTGGGTCAAACTGTCGCCCATTGTTACAGACATTGGACTTATCGCCCGATCCGCCGAAGAGGCCGGAGCGGATGCCCTTACGGTGGCAAACACTTATCCCGCAATGGCCGTGGATTTCCGTACCGGAAAGTCTCGCCTTGGGAACCCAACAGGGGGTCTTTCGGGTCCCGCCATCAAACCCATTACTTTGAAGCTCGTCTGGAATACGAGGAAGGTCGTCAAGATCCCAATCATTGGGCTCGGGGGCATCGAGACGGCCGAAGACGTGCTTGAATACCTCTCCGTAGGTGCTTCGGCGGTACAGGTCGGGACGGCCAGCTTTGCTGACCCTAAGGCCAGTGAGCGACTTGTCGGAGCCCTTACGAAGGTCCTAGAACGAGTTAAAGTCTTTACTTTAAATGGGATAAGGGACAGATTCCTCGCAGAAAACAGTTGACATAATGAGGCTTTCTTGCTACACTTTTCAAGATTTAGTAGCACAAAGAACACACTATGAGACATCGACTTTTCATGAGCTGGGCCGCTCTTCGGTGGGTGCTTCTTATGTTCCTCATCGCTCCGGCGATGGAGGCCCCCCTTGTAGCGCATCTGAATCAACCCGTGAAGCCGATTAAGACCTGGGTGGGCAATTCCAGCTGGTATGGACCCGGGTTCAATGGGCGCAAGACCGCCAATGGCGAGCGCTTCGACTGTGAAGCCTTGACGGCGGCGCATCCCAACCTGCCTTTTGGCTCCGTCGTCCGGATCGTAAATACCCGAAGCGGTAAGTTCGAAGTGGTGCGAATCAATGACCGGGGTCCCTATCAAGAAGGACGGGAAATTGATGTATCCTATCGTGTCGCCCGGAAGATCGGACTAATCCATTCGGGCGTGAGCCAGGTCCGGCTCGAACTGCTCGAGTTACCCGAGAAACACTGACCCCGTAGGAGTCGGGGTCGACTATGACCCTGACTTTCGACGCCCATCCCCGCAGCAGTCTGATTGTCGCTCTTGATTTTGATTCCCTTTCCTCCGCGGTTAAATTTGCGGAGCTGGTCGCCGATCTTGTGGGCATGTTCAAGATCGGCAATCAGCTCTTTACCGCCGTCGGCCCCGCCGCGGTCAAGGAAGTCGCCGCCCTTGGCGCCGGCGTTTTCCTCGACCTGAAATTCCACGACATCCCTAACACAGTTGCCGGCGCGGTGCTTTCCGCCGCTGCCATGACCGGCGTGCAACTCGTCAACGTCCACGCGCTTGGTGGCAAAGCCATGCTTGAAGCGGCCGTGCAAGCCATCAGCGCCGGTGTGCCCATGGACGCGGACCGGCCGCGTTTGCTGGCCGTAACGATTCTGACGAGCATGAATCAGAAAACAATGAAAGAGGTCGGAATCAGCAGCGCACCCAAACTGCGGGTCGTCAAGCTGGCGCAACTCGCAAAAAAGGCAGGAGTGGATGGCGTCGTAGCTTCGGTGCAAGAGGCTAAGGCCATTCGCAAGACTTGCGGTCGGGATTTCCTGATCGTTACCCCCGGGGTGCGCCCCAAGGATTCGAAAGTGGAATCCACATCCGAAGACCATGCACGCAAAGCGACTCCTACGGAAGCCATTCGCGCCGGCGCCGATTTTCTGGTCGTCGGCAGGCCAATTCTCGCCGCGCCGGATCCGCGCGCCGAAGCCCAAGCCATCGTCGACGAAATCGCCGCAGCTAAATAGATTCGTCATTTGACCCTCGATTCTTTCCTCCAGTAGCATCCAAAGCGTGAAACATCTTGCGGAATTCCTACAAGGTCTACTGTCATGAAGAGCGTGATTGTCGGGACGGCCGGGCACATTGACCACGGGAAATCCACGTTGGTCGAAGCGCTCACCGGCACGCATCCGGATCGCCTGGCGGAAGAAAAGCGGCGAGGAATCACGATCGATCTTGGATTTGCATTCCTGGAAGAAAATGGCGTGCGCTTCGGTTTTGTAGATGTGCCGGGGCACGAACGCTTCGTTAGCAACATGCTTGCCGGTGCGGCCGGAATCGACCTGCTACTGCTGGTGATTGCGGCGGATGAATCCATCAAACCGCAGACGCGCGAGCACTTTGACATTTGCAGGCTGCTGGGAGTAAAGCGCGGCGTAGTGGCGTTGACGAAAAGCGATCTGGTGGACAGCGACACGCTGGAACTGGTGCGGCTGGAGGCGGAGGAATTTTTCCGAGGATCATTTCTCGAGGGTGCTCCACTCGTGCCAGTAAGCGCTAAAACAGGGGCTGGCCTGGGCGAATTGAAAAGCGCTCTGAGGAGCGCGGCGGCGGAAGCAGAGGCAAGAGATTCGGCGCAATATTTCCGGCTGCCGATTGACCGCGCGTTCGCAATGAAAGGATTTGGTTCGGTAGTGACGGGGACACTGATTTCCGGCAGCGTCGGCGCGGGCGATGAAGTGGAGTTGTTTCCGAGCGGCGAACGGCTGCGCGTGCGCGGTGTCCAATCGGGAGGAGTAGCAGTAGAGCGCGCGGCAGCGGGCCAGCGCACCGCCGTGAATCTCGCGGGAATCGAGCACTCTGCGCTGAAACGCGGCATGGTGCTGGCGGCGCGGGGAAGATTCCGGAAGACCCGGCGCATCGATGCTCGTGTAGTATTACTCCCCTTTGCCAGAAAGATGAAGCAAGGAACGCGGCTGCATTTTCATGCCGGGACGGCGGAAACCATCGCCGAAGTTTTTTTTCATGGACAAAAAGAACTCGCCCCCGGCGGAAGCGCTTTCGCGAATCTGAAATTGCAGGACGAAATCCTGGTGCTACCGGGTGATCGCTTCATCGTGCGACAGTTTTCGCCAGTGATAACAATCGGAGGGGGAGGGGTGCTGGACCCGCTGGCGCGGCGTCCCATGCTGCGAGATACGGGACGTGTAGCATTCCTGGAAACGCTGGAGCGGGGCAGCCGCGAAGAAACTCTAGCCGCGATGACGGAGCGCGCGATCTTGGGGCTCGGAATTGAAGAAGTTGTGGCGCGCACGGCGTGGACGGAGGAGGAAATTCGCACAGCCATGAAAGAGATCTCCGGAAGCGGGCAGCTGAAAGCTGTGTCGGCGGAGCCGCTCGTACTGGTCTCCGGAAAACTGTTCGAAGACGTGCGCAGGAAAATTATTGAGAAGGTGGAAAAATTCCAAAAGGAAAATCCGCTGCGGCCGGGGATCCCCCGCGAAGACTTGCGTGCGAGCCTGGGAAGGCGCGTTCGGGCCGAAACGTTTCGCGCCGCGCTCGAGGAATTGGTGGCGCAGAAAAAACTCGACGCGCAGGGCGAATTAGTGAAAAAGGCTGGCTCGGAAATCGCGCTGCAGCCCGAAGAAGCAAAGGCCAAAGAGCAAATCGAGGCGGCGTTCGCTTCGGCGGGACTGGCCGTGCCGTCATTCAAGCAAGTTTTGCAAAAGCTTCCCGTGGAAGCAAAGAGAGCCGAGCGGCTCTTGCAGATCCTGCTGCGGGAAAAAATCCTCGTGCGTGTGACGGCGGAATTGATTTTTCATAACCAGGCGCTCGCGCAATTGAAAGTGCAACTCTCCACGTACAAGAAGTCCACAGGCGACCGGATTTCCGTGCCTGTTTTCAAGGAGTTGACGAACATTACGCGGAAGTATGCCATCCCCTTGCTGGAGTATCTGGATCGCGAACGTGTGACACGCCGGGCAGGGGACGAGCGTGTTATCCTGTAGAGGTACAATGTCATCTCGACTTGCCGCGCAGGGCGTACTGCGCTAGGGTTGAGTTAGCGCGCCGCCAAACGGGGCGCGTGGAGGCTTTTCATGGATCTGTTATCACCAATGCATCTGCTTCTTCTCTTCTTGATAGTCGTCCTGCTATTCGGTGGACGCAAGATCCCTGAAGTTATGAAGGGCTTGGGAGAGGGTATTCGCAGCTTTAAAGAAGGCATGGCCGGCACGACACATACACCGACGCCGCCGGCACCCCCGGCGCAAACACCTCCTGCCGAGAAGCCTCCCGAACAAAAACAGTAACGCCGAATTTGGCGGAAATTCACGCACAATTTGAATTTGGGCGGCTCGTGTGGCCGCCCTTTTTGTTTTTAGCATCGCGACTGCGAGACGAAACTGATCATGTAGGCCATCCATCCCGGAAGACCCACTGGACTGCTTCCTGCTTCGCAACACTAACAGTTGAGATCCTTCGCGCATCCTCATCGGATGCGCTCGGATGATAGCTTGTCTAAATCGGCGCGGGTGCCAGCCGACGATATGCTCCAAGGAGAAGGGCGCATCGCGTGGGCAAATGCCGCACAACATGTGGTTGTGCGTACGCAATGCATGGAAATTGTGTCCAAAGAGTAGCGAAAAAGCCTTATCTAACGCGGGAAAACTGTCCTTTCGGACAGTAGCACTGGGCCCATTTTGCGCGCAGCATCGTGTACTACAGGGGACCCGGGACTCGCAATTTCCGATAGAAACCTTAGGAGAAAAACATGAAATTTACATGGATGAAGTGGAGCGCCTTGCCCGTCGCGGTGCTGATGGTGGGCAGCGCGGCAATGGCGCAGGATCCGTCTTCTTCGGGCTCGCAGCCGGAGCCGCAAGCACAGAGCGGAAGCGCTCCGGCAGCGGCAACACCAGCGGCAACGCCGGCGCCTGCGGCGACGCCAGCTCCTGCGGCAAAACCCAAGCCGACGATAGCGCAGCGCAAGGAAAATCAGCAGGACCGCATCGCGCAAGGCGTGAAGAGCGGACAGCTAACAGCGGGTGAGACGTCCAAACTGGAAACCAAAGAAGCGGCCATCAACGGCGAAACCAAGGCAGACCGTGCAGCCAATGGTGGCAAACTGACCTCGGCTGAGAAACAGCAGATCAACAAGCAACAGAACCAGGTGTCCAAGCAGATCTACAAGGACAAGCACAACGCCAACACGGCAAACCCCGGCAACAGCAAAGTGGGTAAGCGCCAGGAAAACCAGCAGGACCGCATCGCCCAGGGCATCAAGAGCGGGAAGCTGACCGCCGGCGAAACGGCCAAGCTGGAGAACCAGCAAAAAGGAATCAACCAGCAGGTCAAGGCCGACCGCGCAGCCAATGGCGGGAAGCTGACGACTGGCGAAAAGCAGCAGATCAACAAGGAACAGAACGCCGCGTCAAAAAATATTCACAACAAGAAGCACAACGCCAAGACACAGCCTGAGGCAAAGCCGAAGCAGTAAGTCTCCTCCACCCCTGAAGCAAGCGAGGCGTCCCGGTTCTGCCGGGGCGCCTCTTTTTTTGAAGTTGTCGGTTGTTAGTTGTAGATTTCTGGGCGGTGGGGATGACCTCCAGTTCCAATTCGGGAAGAACCGGGACACACCCGGCAATTTTCGTAAGAGTGGCAAATAAAGGACTTACAGCCTACGAAAAACTGAAGAGTGCAGAAGCCGCTGATTCCAAAGCACTAAGAAACGAGCATTCTTGCATGCACACGGAGCGAAACGCGAGTAATCAGTGAGTCATTGAATTGAGGACGGATCGCTGGCTTGTTGACGCAAAAAAAGGCGGCGGCAAAGCCGCCGCATTCCAAAGCGAACTCGCAGCAATTCCTAAGGCGTATAGTGGCAGAACTTGTATCAAAAGTCAAGAAAAAGTTAAGGAAAATGAACTGGGGATGGAGGGAGATTAGTCTTCGGACCAGCCGAGATCGGTGAGGGACTGGTGGAGGCGGGCGAGAGGAAGGCCGACGACGTTGAAGTAGCAGCCCTCGATGCGGGGGATGTAGCGTCCCGCGCGACCCTGGATGGCGTAGGCGCCGGCTTTGTCGTAGGCTTCGCCGCTGGCGAGGTAGCGGGTGATGTCGTCGTCGGAAGGCTTGGCGAAATGGACGTGCGTGGTTTCGATGAAACTGAGGCGCTCGACGTCAGGGAGACGGATGAGCGCCACACCGGTGACGACATGGTGAGTACGGCCGGAAAGGTGTTCGAGCATGTGACGGGCGTCATCAGTCGTGCGGGGTTTGCCGAGGATGTGGCCGTCTAGGAGAACGACGGTGTCGGCGCCAATGACGATGGCGGGGCCGACAGCGCGGGCGGCGGCAAGCTCAGCCTTGGCTTCGGCGAGCCGCTGGACCAGATCGTGAGCGGTTTCGCCAGGAACGGGAGTTTCATCCACGGCGGCGGAGAGCACCGTGAAAGGAATTCCTGCGTCGCGAAGAATTTCGGCGCGGCGCTCGGAGGCCGAGGCGAGAATCAGTTTCATGACGATTCCAAGAGCGGAAGGATACTACAGCGCGACGGCAGCGACAGCCTGTGCTGAGGTGTAGCCGAAGTACAGTGGCACGGAGGGACCGTAAAAGCGGGAGCAGGGCTCCCGCACTCCAGATTAAATGACGACAGATTCCTGATATTCGCCGAAGGCGCGGCGGAGGGCGTCGGAGATTTCGCCGACGGTGGCGTAGGCTTCGACGGCAGCGAGGATGGCGGGGAGCAGATTTTCCGTGGTGGTGGCGCGGCGCTGGAGTTCGGCGAGAGCAGCTTTGGTTCGCGCGGAATCGCGTTTGGCGCGCAGAGCGTTGAGGCGGGCGATCTGGGAGCGTTCGATCTCGGCATCAATGCGGAGGATGGGAATAGTGCGGTCGTCATTTTCTCCCGAGGGCGCGATAAAATCGTTGACGCCGACAACGATTTGATCTTTTTTCTCGACAGCGCGCTGGAAGTCGAAGGCGGCTTTTTGGATTTCGGCCTGGACGAAGCCGGCTTCGATGGCGCGCAACATTCCACCCATGGCGTCAATTTTGGCGATGTATTCGAGGGCACCTTTTTCGATTTCGTTGGTGAGATGCTCGATGGCGTAGGAACCGGCGACGGGGTCAATCGTGTTGGTGACGCCGGTTTCATGGGCGAGGATTTGCTGCGTGCGCAGGGCGATCAGCGCGGCGTCTGCGGTGGGGAGAGCGAGCGCTTCGTCCAAAGAATTCGTGTGCAGAGACTGGCAACCGCCCAGAACGGCGGCGAGAGCTTGAATCGCTACACGGACGATGTTGTTTTCCGGCTGCTGCGCGGTGAGGGAAGAGCCGGCGGTTTGCGCGTGGAAGCGGAGGAGAAGGGATCGAGCGTCTTTGGCGTGGAAACGGTCGCGCATGATTTTGGCCCAGAGGCGGCGAGCGGCGCGGTACTTGGCGACTTCTTCGAGCAGATCGTTGTGGGCGTTGAAGAAAAAAGAAAGCTGCGGGCCAAATTCATCCACGCCGAGGCCGGCGTCGAGAGCGGCTTGGACGTAGGCGATACCGTCAGCGAGGGTGAAGGCGACTTCCTGGACGGCGGTCGAGCCGGCTTCGCGGATGTGGTAACCGGAGATAGAAATGGTGTTCCACTTGGGGAGATTGTCACGGCACCAAGCGAAAATGTCGGTGACGATACGCATGGCGGGGCGCACGGGATAGATGTAGGTGCCGCGGGCGATGTATTCCTTGAGGACGTCGTTTTGCACAGTGCCCGAAAGTTTTCCCAAGATCGCGCCTTGCCTTTTCGCAACTGCCACATAGAGGCAGAGAAGAATCGCGGCGGTGGCGTTGATGGTCATGGAGGTGGAGACACTTTCGAGCGGGATGCCGTTGAAGAGATTTTCCATGTCTTCGAGAGAATCAATGGCGACACCGACTCTACCGACTTCGCCTAGGGCGAGCGGATGATCCGAATCCATACCGATTTGTGTGGGCAGATCGAAGGCCACAGAAAGGCCGGCCTGGCCCTTGCTCAAAAGATAGCGATAACGCTGATTGGATTCGACGGCGGTGCCGAATCCGGCATACTGGCGCATGGTCCAGAAGCGGCCGCGATACATGGTGGGGTAAATCCCGCGTGTGTAGGGGAATTCGCCGGGATAGCCGAGGTCGTTTTCAGGATCCCAGCCGATGAAATTTTCATCGGTATAGAGGCGGTCGACGGGGAGACTGGAAAGTGTGGTGAATTGTTCTTTGCGCTCGGGAGAGGCGGCAGATTTGGTTTTCGTGTCTGACATGGGAAGCAGAAACTCGAAACTCGTTCCTCCCGATCGAGCGCCAAACAAGCTCTTTTCCGCTTAGATCTTGCGGGCGCGGCGAAACGAAGTGACGGCAAAAAACACAAATAACAGAGCAACCGCGACGGCGACGCAGATAAGCCAGTTAGCGACGTCGCGCGTCCAGGCGCGGAATGCGGCGTTGAGCCAACCGACGGCGAGAACGGCAAAGATCGCGCCTGTCGCCTCATGAAAGAGCTGGCGGAGCACGCGCCAAAGGCGCCGGAAACCGCCCTGCTGTTGAGGCGCAGTCGCTGCGCGAGCGGCGGTGGACATAGGAGCATCTTAACGCAAAAAGAGGCGCGGGACGGAATCTCAGGCTGGCATTCTTTTGAACGATTGGCCGGGAAACCTGAACGAAGGGACTATGAACGAATTGGAGACAACGGAGCGAACGTCTCTTGTATCAAACATTATGTGGGCCTAAAATGGCCCAAGTAGTACGGGAGAGCCTGCCTTGCAACTCGACGATCACCTGAAAAATTTGCTCCGGGAACTGGGACATGCGATCAACGACACAGTGTCCGACTCCGATCGCATTACCGGTGCCATTGCGGGAGTGCGTGCCCATGGCTACGACATCGTGCTGAAGCTGGATGCGACCATTGGGCTGGCAAAGCGGGACGCGGCCGCTGCCGAGGCAGCGAGGCTGACGACGCATGATAAACGCTTCCTGGAGTCGCTGCGGATTCAGGTGGATCAGGAATCCCCGACGGAAGAGAATGACAAGAAGCCCGCGGCGCGACTGCCCATGACGCCGCAGGACGTGCGGTTCTTGAAGTCGCTGCGGATCGCGACGGACGACGTGGAATGAAGAGTTTACTCAAAGCCGCGGGATTCGGACTGCCGCTGATGCTGGCGGCGGCCGGGGTTTTTGCCGTGCCAGCAGAGGCCCAGGATCCCGTGATGACGCCCATCATCGTGGACACGGCGGTGCCAATTATCGTGGGCGCGGTGAAGCCGAAGCCAAAGCATACAGGGTTGACGAAATTCCAGGGCTACGTGCAAAACGCCAACATCGCGCAGATCACCGCGCGGTCCAAGGAGAACGAAATGTCCATCCAGACGTTCTCCCTCTCTCCACAAGCTTCGGCGAAGATGCAAAAGATTGTGGACAAGGGCGGCTACCAGTACGGCGATAAAGTTACGATTTTCTACGATGCCACCACGATGAAAGCTGCCACGTTTAAGGGAAAACCCTCGAAGCCCATTTGATTTGCGGAGCCGCAGTATGCTTCGCCTGCCTGCCGTTGCCGGACGCTTTTATCCCTCGAATCCCGCAGAACTTTCGGGGCTGGTTCGCAAGTACAGCAGCAGTGGCACGCGTCACCCGGCCATTTCTGTAAGAGCTTGCCTCGTGCCGCACGCTGGATATGTCTATTCCGGACACGTGGCGGGCGCGGTGCTTGGGGGCATTCTGCTGCCGAAGAAAATCATAATCTTGGGAGTACGGCATTCTCCGCGAGGCGAGCCGGTGGCGATTCTTTCGAGCGGAGCATGGCGCACACCGCTGGGGGACGCGCCGATTGATGAACCGCTAGCGGTTGCACTGAGGAAGGCGTGCCCACTGCTGCGCGAGGATAGCAAGGCGCACAGCGCGGAGCATTCGCTGGAAGTGCAGGTGCCGTTTCTGCAGGTGCTCGCGCCGGGATTTGCATTTGTGCCCGTGGCACTAGGCACGATTCATCTCGAGTCGCTGGTGAGCGTGGGGGAAGCGCTCGCGCAAGTGCTTGACGATTCGAGCGAGGGCGTGCTGCTGCTGACGACCTCGGACTTGAATCACTATGAAGATGACGCGACCACGCGCGTCAAGGACCACAAAGCCATCGAGAAGCTGCTGGCGCTGGATCCGCGCGGGCTTTACGACACTTGCCGAAACGAAGAAATCTCCATGTGCGGGCTGGGGCCGGCGGTAGCCATGCTCACGGCACTAAACGCTTTGGGAGTGAAGGAATCGGAATTGGTGAAGTACGCGACGTCAGGGGACGTCTCCGGTGATCGCGACGCGGTGGTGGGCTACGCCGGGATGGTTTTCTCATAAACCAGCGCTGCAGGGAAACTATTCGACTCAAGCACAAACGGCTCGCCGGCCGGTCCAGAGAGCCGTTTTTGTCACCACAAGTGTTTTCCGCGCAACTAGTGCGGGCGGCCGGAAGAGCCACCGGATGGGTGCGAAGATGGAGCTGGAGCAGAAGATGAGCGACCGGAGCCGCTGCCGCCGGAGGATGCGGAGCCGCCCCAACTGCTGCCTCTACCGCTGGAACTTCCCGCACTCCCTCCTGAATAGCGCGGAGCGGGCGGAGGAGTCATGGTGCGCGCGGGTGGCGGCGTTGAGGCGCGCGCCGCGGAAGGCACCTCCGAGGTGCGCGATGAATTCGGGGTGGCTGTCGTTGGTGCCGCCGTTCTTGCCGTCGCGTTTCCAAACCGCTCGGAAGCTGTAAAATTCGGCTGTGCATTGCCCGAATGAAATTCCTTCGTGTTTTCGGAAGAAGAAGCTGCCGCAGAATTTGTATTCACGAAGCGATGCTCGCGCGCATCGTAAGCGATCGAAGAATCCTTACTGATAGCCACGGCGCGCATACCAGAGTTACCTTCGAGCACCGTCCTAGAAATGCGGGTGGGGGGAGTGGTAGCAGCGAGGTTTCCGCTGAGCGCTTCGCGCGGAGCGGATTTCAGCGTCTCCCATTTTTGACCCTGACCGGGGACGACGCCCGAAGGGGGTTCGCTCAAGCCTCTTGTCCCGCCGGCAGAGAAAACGCCGTGCTCCAAATTTTGCGGAGCATGGCCCTTTTGATCGAGCGGATGCATTGGCACGATGCCAACTTTGCCGTTGTTGCGAACGAAGACGGCCGTCACTGGATGATAGACGGGACGCGGTGGATGAACAAAAGGAGGAAATCTTTTTCTCGGGCCGAATGCTCCGGGGTAGCCATAAAATGGCGGGGAGTAAAACCAGCCGCCGCAAGAGTTATCGAAGAGCCAGCCGCCGTAATGATAGGGAGCCCAGCCCCAAGGCTGAGGACTCAGCCAAGTCCAGCCAAAGCCTGTATCCCAGAACCACTGACCCGCTGCGAAGGGCGACCAGCCAATTCCCGCACCGAAGGGCCGCCAGCCGTATCCGTAGCCGCCGCAATTGAAAAAGGAGCCGTAGGTGTAGAGATCCGCAAATCCCGCCGCGTCGTAGGGGGAACTGGTGTATTGCAGGGCAGCGTTGGTGGCGGTGCTGACACTGTCTACGCGGCCAGACACCCAACGGTCAAAATCATCCTCGTCGGGCAGCCTGCTAACTGTCAAAGAAGAATCGTCACCGGCATTAACGGATAGAGATTGTCCCTTGACGAGATGCGTGGCATCGCCCTTGTGGAGGACGGAGAGACTGCCCTTAGTCGCTTCGACCGTGCTGCCATCATCGTAATTGTCGAGACGAAAAGACGTGCGGCTGGTGGCTTCCACGGTGAAGTCCCCGCCGGTCACGCTGAAGTAATCGCCGCCCGCGGGGTTGACGTAGAAAGAGGCGCTTCCCTGGCGGAGAACCAGGCGTGTAATGCGGTCGCCGTCATGAAGGGAAAGATCGTAAAACTCGAGAACGGTGTTTTCTTTCAGAAAAGCCATCGCGCCATTCTCGAATTCGACTTCGGCGCGGCCATTGTCAGTAGCCAAAATGTAGCCCTGGCGGATCGGAAGGTTCAGTTCGGCGGTTTCCCAGGTTGCCTTCGAGTCCGCGAGCGGGTCACCATGAGCCTCCCTGGCAAATCGGACATCGCCTTGGACAAGGCTTAGGCGAATGATGCGGGCGTGGCTGTTATCCGCGGCGGCCGTTGCAGTGCCGAGGAAAAGCGCATATGACAGAATCAAGGAGAGGAAAGGAATCAGCTTGCGGGAAGTCATGTTTGCCCCCTCACGGGGAAGGAACCCAAAGTGTTAGACGCTCGGGAGATACGGTCGGTTGCGTGCACCGGGTCGTGTTCCATAGTCTCGCCCGGGAATGCAGGCGTCAAGCCGAGCTGCAGTATGCGTCAGAGTGGTAAAATGCCCGTCCGGGAAAGACCATGACGCGAATCGCATCGCGTGTTTCTGAGCTGAATGGCGAAGGCGCTCTGGCGGTTTACTCGCGCGCGAAGGAACTCGAACGCGCGGGGCGTTCGATCATTCACCTAGAGCTGGGTGAGCCGGATTTTCATCCGGCGGCGCCGGTGGTGGATGCGGTTAGAAGCGCAGTGGCATCCGGGCGAGATCGGTATTGTTCGACGCGCGGCCTGCCGAAGTTGCGGGAAGCGATTGCCGAATATTTGAAGCGCACCCGGCGTTTGGAAATTGCGCCGGAGCAAGTGCTTGTTGCGCCGGGCTGCAAAATGGCACTCTCGCTGGCGATGATGGCGCTGATCGAGCCGGGCGACGAAGTGCTCTACCCCGATCCGGGATTTCCGATTTATCCGTCGTTCACTCGCGGGCTGGGCGGGAAGGCGGTGGCGTTCGGGCTGGAAGAGAAAAACAAGTTTCAGCCGGATCTGGATGAGATCGCCTCGAAAATTACGCCGCGCACCAGTGTGATCATTTTCAATTCACCGAATAATCCGAGCGGAACGGTTTTCAGCGATGCTTCGCTTCACCGCCTCGCGGAACTTGCTACGAAGCACGACCTTTGGATTCTTTCCGATGAAATTTATGCGCGCATTTTGTTCACCGGTGAGTACAAGTCCGTTCGTTCGCTCCCGGGCATGGCGGACCGCACGGTGATCATCGACGGTTTTTCCAAGAGCTTTGCGATGACGGGCTGGCGGCTGGGATATGCCGTGGCGCCGGTGCAAGTCATCGATGCGATGGACTTGTTCGTACTGAACACGTTTACCTGTGCGGCGGAATTTACACAGGTGGCGGCCATCGAAGCGCTGCGCGATTCCACGAATGCAGTAGAGGCGATGGTCGCGGAATACCACAGGCGGCGGGATTTATTTGTTGCAGGCCTGAATCGCATTCCTGGGTTTCGCTGTCAGGCGCCCGACGGTGCGTTCTATGCCTGGGTGAATATTGCTGATACGGGACTTTCCGCCGAAGACGCGCAGAGATTGCTTCTGGAAGAGGTTGGCGTGGCGGGGATCGCAGGCACAGCGTTTGGCCCGGGCGGCAGGGACTATCTTCGGTTCTCGCTCGTCAGCGCGCGGAATCTGTTGGAAGAGGCGCTGGAGCGCATGCAACGCGTCTCGCTGCACTGGCGCCCCGCTGTGTCCCGCTAGATTGGAAAAAATGAAACATTTGTTTCACCTCGGAATGACGATCCTGGCGGGATTCGCTGGTGTAACCACGGCAGCAGCGCAGGCGAAACCGCTGGCGAGCGGAGACGTTCAGAAGACTTACGATCGTCTGCTGAAGCAGATTGATCAGATTCCCGTATACGACAATCACTCGCACGCGACATTTCCGGATGATTCCGATATGGATGCCATGGCTTCGCCGCCCGATGAAAGTATGGTACTGCGGCTGCGCGACACGAATCCGGAATTTGTCGCCGCAGCGAAAGCCCTTTTCGGCTACCCGTACGACGATTTCAAGCCGGAGCACGCGAAGTGGCTCATTGACAAAAAGAAAGCCGCGGAAGCAGCGGGCGGCACGGCGTACTGGGACAGCATCCTGGACAAAATGAACATCGAGATTTGCCTCGCGAATCGCGTGGCGCCGGGGCCGTACCTCGATCCCAAACGGTTTCACTGGGTGTTTTTTGTCGACTCGTTTCTGTTCCCCTTGGACAACCATGACCTAGCCGCGAAAAACGGCGACATGGGTGTTTACATCCCGCTCCAGGAAAAGGTGCTGCAGCGTTACATGAAGCAGGAAGGGGTGAACGGCTTGCCCGCCGATTTGAGCGGCTACGAAGCCTTCGTCCGGAAAACCTTGGCGGACAATCAAGAGATGGGCGGAGTGGCCATGAAGTTCGAGGCCGCCTACTTCCGCACGCTCTTCTTCCGCGACCCGCCGCGCGAAAAAGCCGAAGCGATTTTTGCGAAATACCGTTCCGGCGGCGTGCCTTCGGACGAGGACTACCGCACTTTTCAGGACTACATTTTCCGTGTGATGATCAACGAGGCGGGAAAACTGAAGCTGCCTGTTCATTTTCACAGCGCGGTGGGCATCGGGGACTATTTCAGCCTCCGCAATGGCAATCCGTTGAATCTGGAAAACGTCCTGCGAGACCCGCGTTATAGCAGCGTGAAATTCGTGCTGATTCACGGCGGCTATCCCTACACGCTGGACATGATCTGGCTGACGGCGGGGAAAAACGTCTATACAGACTCCTCCCTGATGGGCTACTACGTCTATCCGTCGGAATTGAAAAATGTTCTCAAGCAGTGGATTTCGCTCTACCCGGAAAAAATCATGTTCGGGTCGGATGCCTTCCCGTTTAACGACGCTGTTGGGGCCGAAGAGACGTTTTGGCTGGCGGAGCGCTCGGCGCGGACGGCGGTTGCGGCAGCGCTGGCGGAACTTGTCGCCGAAGGCGCAGTCACAGAAGAAAAGGCGATGGAGCTGGCGCGCCTGTATCTGCATGACAATGCGGCAAGGCTTTATGGAGAAATGAAATGAGCACTGCGACACCATCAAAACACATCGCCTGGAAAAACGTAGAGCGAGAAAAGCTGAATCCACTGATCGACCGGGAAATGGTCGTGGGCAACAAGATCATGCTGGCGCGCGTGCTGCTGAAAAAAGGTGCACACGTGCCTCTGCATCATCATCACAACGAGCAAGTCACTTACATCCTCGAAGGTGCGCTGAAGTTCGCGATTGACGGCAAAGAAGTCGTCGTGCGCGCAGGAGAAGTGCTGTGCATCCCGTCCATGATGCCTCATGAAGCCTGGGCGCTGGAAGATACGGTTGACCTCGACGTCTTCGATCCGCCGCGCGAGGATTGGCTAAACAAGACGGATGACTATCTGCGCCACGGCCGATGAGACGCATCTCTCGAATGTAACCGGCTGCGGAAAGCTCCTGCCCCGTTTCTTTTTGTCCCGTTTTCGCGAAAGAGCATAGACAAAGGACATCGTGTTGTTTACCGTAGCAGGGTGGCTGATTCCAGGCGTGGGGTTAGCCCTCTGAGGGGAGCACCAATGAAGAGGCTATGTGTACTAGCATTGTTGCTGCTTGGGAGTTCGTATGCGGCGCAGGCGCAGTCGGCCGCTCCCGTGTTGTCAAACGTTGAGGGAAATGTCGCGCTGGACTTCGCGGCCACCTCTGCCGCAAAGACTTCGCCCATCCGTTCTTATTCTGCTAACGGCACCCCTTTCGCGCCGGGCTTGAGTTCCGCAAGCGCACCCGTAGCCGCCGCGCTGGCCTTGCCGCTCGAGAACGCAGAGCCCGCTGCGCCGTCACCCAAGCCTAAGTTTCTCTATGGTGGCCGCGATGACTACCGTTGGCAGCTCGGTCTGGGCTTTACTGTGTATCGCTTCCAGAATTCAGTTTTTAATGCCACCGCCTTGGGCGTAAAAACGTCTGTGACGTATTTTCTGAATGACTGGTTCGGCGTCGAAGGAAATATCTCCTCCGCTTTCGCGCCGGAGATTTATGTCAAAGAGCATGTGAAGACCGTGCTGTACGGTGGCGGGCCGAAAATTGCCTGGCGGCAGAAGCAGTGGGAACCCTGGCTGCACGTCATTGTCGGCGGCGCACACGAACAGCCACAAACGGCCGCGGGCAGCAGGAATGCTTTCGGTATTCAAGCGGGTGGCGGGGCCGATTACCGCTTCAACCCGCGCTTCAGCGGGCGGTTGGAAGGGGATTATGTCCATACTTCGTTCTTCGGACAGTCCCAGAACAATTACGAGGCCACAGCCGGAATCGTCGCCCACTTCTAGTTCCAGCCGTTGGCACCTGCGCGAGGACTTCCTAAAACCAGAGCTTGGAGTCAGCGCAGAACCGTTCCGTAAAAGGCGCCTTTCCCTCCGCGCAAATCACGTCCGTAGGAGAGCAGCACTGTTACGGTGCTCAGGATTCGAACTTTGCATTGCAGGCCGGAGTCCCAAAGCCATCGCCGTGAGCCGAAGAGGCCTGATGAATCTGCAACGGCGCCGCTGTCGAGAAAGGGTCCGAGTTTGACTGCGAGGAAACCGTTCCGGTAAATGTTCTTATCCATCTCCCAATTTGCCAGAAAGTAGCGACGGCCGAGGGGGGCAGCACCCTTTCGTCCTTCAAAGGTTCCCGCATGTCCTCGAAGCCAGAGATCGTTGTCGCGTTCGACGCCCAATTGGAAGAGTTCGTCGAGGGTGGTCTTGCCGGCGGTTCCACCTACGCGAATCTGTGATTGCATCTCGTAGTCGTCGCCCTGTGCTCGCGGAAACCAATGCGCGGAAAGCGAGCCCCGCAGCGTGCCAAACCGGCCAAGGCCATCCGCGAATTCGCGTCCCGCTCTTGCTTCCGCTGAAGAATCCAGCACAATGCGCCGCTCGGGCACGTTTAGAAGAACGCGCTGTATTCCCAGCCATCCTGCGAAGGAAGTCGTTGCGGTGAAAAACGGGCGCTCCGCAGGCCCAGTGTGACCGCTCAGGTTTCGGAAGTTTCGATTGGCAATCTCCATACCGCCGCTCCAGCTCCAACGGCCGTCCTGAACGGCGTGAAATACCGCTCCGGCGGAAACGCGCCGCATGTTCAGATCGCTGAGAGGTGTGCCGGAGCCGAAGAAAGTTTGTGCGAGGTTCCAGTTTTCGTTGCGCGCATCGGCGTAGAAACGCAATCGGCGGCTGGGATTGCCCTCGAGCGGCATGGAAAGCGAGAGGGAGATGCGGCGTTTTTCGGAATCCCATCGGGCAAGAGATGTCAGATTCACGGCCTCATGGCCAAGATTGTAGAATTCCGGGTAAACGGTCGCATACGGCAAACCGCTAAAAAGTGAAACGATACCTTCCCATTTTGAGTCGCCCCAGCCATTTCTCTCTGCCAGGTGCAGCGTCACGTCGAAACCGTCCGCGCCGGCAGGGGCAAGTTCGATCCGTTGGCTTGTGAAGATGGCCAGGTTGCTCAGGCGCGATTGCGTAATCAAAAGCGCATCGGCGGTCAAGATTTGCGGAGCGTTGAAGGCGAGAGCCCGGTTGCGTAGCGATTCCTTCAATTGCAACTGGGGCGCAAACGCGACGCTTCGAATTCGAGGTTTGTCTTCCGGATTCCAGTACTTCAGCGCGGCCGGCAAATTACTTTCGAGGAAATAAATCGTAGCGAGGAACTCCAGCGAATAGGGGTCTTGGGGATGCAAACGAAGCGCCGCATGCAAATAGCGTTTGGCCGCCCCAAAATCTCTCCGTTTGTAAGCGATGCCCGCTAATTCAACAAGAAACCGCGGATCATTCGGCGCCTTCCGTGCGCCCGCTCCAAACGCCAGTTTTGCCTCCATCCACTTTTCCAATCGCGCCAAGGCGAGTCCGGCCAAGAGATCGAGTTCGGGGGACTGATTGGCGGGACCGTGCGCGAGATTGCTGGCGTCCTCCCAACGCCCCGCATCAAAAGCTTCTTGTGCGGCCGCAAGGCGGGCCGCATCGGAGAAAGTTTCCTGCGCGAGCCCGGGCGATCCCAGGAGGAGTACGGCAAATAGAAAAAGGATCACGCGGCCTTTTCAGGGAGCGCCAGGAGCATCCAATTGTGGTTCGACCGCCATTCTTTCTCGAATTCAGCGCGTTCGACCCGGAGAAGTTTGCCGCGCGCCGGATCATTGAGAAACACTGCATCTTTCTGCTCGTCCATTCCCGTGACCACAGCGTAGTGCAGCGGTGATTTCGCGTTCCCTGGTTGCAGGCTTACGATCACGGGCCGGCCCTGGGTCAACTGCTCCCGCAGATCCTTCCACTCTCCGTTGAGGGGGAAAGCCCGAAAGCCTGAACCCTTGAAGTAGCTTTGCATGTCAGAAGCATAGATGCCGCGCGCCTTGCGCGAATAGAGCTGCTTTTGAATTTTCACTGCGTCTGTGCGGTCTGAAGCGACACGCGTACCGTGTGCATTCCAGTATTGCAGAACCATGGAGATCGCCGCGGACCCACAGCCGTCCTCGCTTTGCGTGACGTATGGTACGTCAAGCCACACTCCTGCGCTTTCCTGGGATGCCGGCTGGATCGTGCGCCCCAAGAAAGAAATCAGGAGCAGGCCGAAAGTGATCCGGTTTATCCGCGTAATAAATGACTCCCAATGTTAAAGCTTAACGGAGCACTAGCGCCAAGATGATAATGCCGAGGGCGATTACAATGATCCACATAAGGTCGCGGTCGGAAATGCGTCCCGCGGCAAAATCGCTCTGCGCCTGGCGGGATCGCTCAGCCAGCTTGGCGAGATCTTCGTCATTCAATTGACCAACGGCCTTATCCACTTTTTGGTAGTCAAGGTGGGCGGAATTCATTGCTTTTTGAGCCTGGTCGGAAGAAAGCAACGTTCGAACAGTTTCTTCGTTTGCATGCCGCGTCTGGGCTGGCCGCGCAGCGTCTTTGTTCAGGTCGCTTAGAGATACGACGTGCTGTTTGTCCTGGGCCCGTGCCGGGATTCCTGCCACAACGAACAGTGCGGCAATCGCCAGCGTTGACACATACCGCTTCACGCGAAATCGCATTCTTCCTCCTATGATTGGCTGGGGTAAGACTAGTTTACGAATAGCCGTGTGTCGTTACAAGAAGCTTCTACAGAAACGATTGCCAGCGCAATCGCAGGAATGCCCGTTCACTTGGCTAGTTCTTGCTTCTGTATGGTGTGACGTCCACCGACTGCCATTCGCCCTTGATGATGCCGGCGCGAATCTGCGCGGCGATTTTTCCCTTGCGAGACTGTTCGTAGCTGTAGAAATCCTCATAGACGCACGTGCCGCAAACGGAACCATGCTTGCTGGTGAAGCAGTCGAGCAGACTGGTGTGGCCATGGCTGCGGTCGCAGTGGCAGTAGCAAGGTTGCTGGTAGAGCGTCTTCTTGATTTTGGCGGCCACCGTGTAGGCGTTTTGCACCACTGGATCTGTAAAGAGATCGGGGTTGATTGTTGCGGGTAGCTCACCCTGGGGAGCCTTTGAGTGAAATGCCGGTACTGCTTCTTCGGTTCCGGACGGCGCGGTGCTCTGTTCTTGAGGTAATTTCGAAGAGGCCCGCTGGGGAACGAAGCACAGCCCAATCGCCGAACCTAATAGAACCGCGCCTCCCAGGAATTTCCGAATTCCGCGCATACTCAACCCCTATTTCCTTCGGCTGGCATTTAAAGATTATTGAATCGGAATGGCCCGTGTGGCCCTGTCTGCCGCGGCAGGCGGCCGGGAGGAAGAGCGCTTGGCGAGATGCCGGGCACGCAGATTCCGCTGCACTCGGCGGCCCCAGGTGCGCACAAAAGAAAAATTTAACGCGCCGCCGATCGCCGAGCTCGCCAGCGGAATCAGGCGCCCTACCCACTTTTCTGCGGCTTCGGCCCCCACGCGTGCAGCAAAACGCTCCGCGATCCGCGGGGCCAGCTTTTCAAACAACTGCTTTTCGGCGATATCTTTGCCGTAGTCGATTCCAGCGGCAGAGGCGGCCGCCTTCCACATTTCCAAACGCTCGTTGCGGCCGTATTCCGCGAATCCATAGAGCAAAGCGAGGCGTTGAATTAAACGCAAAGTAATGACGGTAAGAAAGCTGGCGTCCGGCAAAAATGTAATCATGCCGCCGAGGCCCAATCCCGCGCCCTCGACCAGTGCCAGGCGTTCGGCATCGCGGATCAACTTCTCCGCGATGGCGTCCAATTGCTCAACGGGAACATCGTTCAGTCGCGTGAAATCGGGTATCCAAAGGCCGTGCCTCTCGGAAAGCTGGCGCCGGAAGTCCTCGGGGTCTATTTCGACCGAGGGGAATCCGCGGAGCACGCCGAACCGTAGCAGCCGGCCGAACGTGCCCCCCGCCAGTGAACCTTTCGCGCGTCTGGGTAACCTAGCCATATCTACTATCATCCTACGGCCGTTAGAACCCTTGGGCAACCACAGTATTGCATGGGCTTTCCGGCCAGTATCTAAGGGTTCGATGGGAAGCAGTTGCTTGGAACGCCGCAAAATCAGCAGTCCTACTTGACGTGGACAAGCTTTTGGGTAAACTGCATTTTTCCTTATGGCCACGATGCCACAATTCGTTCCCGCCGAGGTCGTGCAAGATCTCGACTTCCCGCAGCGTGAGGCGGCGTTTTTCTACGGGCTCTTCCTTCGCGGTCATTCCGCGGATCAACTGCGCCGGGACATTGAAGTTCCAGCTGCGGTTCTTGCCAAGTGGCATCGCGAAGCGGAGCGTGACCCGCAGCTGCGTGATATCTTTTCGCGCATGGTGGACTACCGGCGCCATGTCCTAGCCATATTTGACTCCTTGGTGGGCTCCGACGGCCAGCATCTACGCGTTCAGTAATTCCCCTCACGATCGAAAGCGGATTGCCGCCGAAGTATGAGTTAACTACTGTTCTGTCCACCCAGCGGCCTGGAGAATGATTACCTGTACTCTCGTTCAGGTCAAAAATTGTCAGGCAACCAAACTTTTCCGTGTTCGATCTAACCCAGTTCACGGGGCAAGTGTCACAAAATGCAGGAGATTCCTTTGATTGACGGGGGGCTAGTCCGGGGGTTAGAATCGCAACGTCCTAGAGCTTGAGGTGTCTTCATGTCGCGGGTCGCACGCACCGTATTCATTTCCGTCTTTTCCTTTGCTCTTAGTATTCCGGGAGCTTACGCACAGCAGGGTCGGGATCCCGGTACCACTGCCGTACCACAAAAGCCAGACAAAGAAACCAAAAGGAAGATGAAGAGGACGCTGAAGGAGTTGGACAGCGCCTATCGTCAGTGGTTGACCGAAGATGTTACCTACATCATCTCTCCGGACGAGCGCAACGCTTTCCTTCAGCTAGACACCAACGAGGAACGAGAACAATTTATTGAGCAATTCTGGCTGCGCCGCAGCAGCAACCCCGATTTACCCGACAACGATTTTAAGGAAGAACATTATCGCCGCATCGCTTATGCCAACGAGCACTTCGCGTCCGGTATTCCCGGATGGAAAACGGACCGCGGCCGCATGTACATCATGTGGGGCCCCGCCGATGAAGTAGAGTCACACCCGACCGGCGGCACCTATGACCGGCCCATGGAAGAAGGCGGCGGCTCCACCAGCACGTTTCCATGGGAAACATGGCGCTGGCGCTATCTGGAAGGCATCGGGGAGAACATCATCCTGGAGTTCGTGGATCCTAGCGGCTCCGGGGAATATCACCTGACCATGGATCCATCTGAGAAAGACGCGCTGTTGCACGTGCCGGGCGCTGGATTGAGTTTGATGGAATCCATGGGCATGGCGTCGAAGACTGATCGTTTCACGCGTTCCGACGGCACCAACCTGCCTAGGTCAATGGGCGGCGAGCCTGCCAGCATGAACGAATTCAGCCGCCTTGAGCTCTACGCCAAAGTGAACAAGCCACCGGAGGTGAAATTCAAGGATCTCGAGGCGGTCGTGACCTCGCGCATTGTTCGCAACCAGGTGCATTTCAATTGGCGCCCGGATTTCCTGAAAGTGACCAATGACACCGTTCTCGTGCCGGTGACGATCCAAATTCCAAACAGCCAGCTTACTTTCCAGTCCAAGGAAGGGATTCATTCCGCGACTTTGAATATCTTCGGGCGCGTCAGCACGCTGACGGGCCGGGTCGTTCAGACCTTCGAGGACCCCGTCAGCCGGGACTTTCCCGATTCGCTTTTCCAGCAATCTCTGAAGCTGCAATCCATTTATCAGAAGGCAGTTCCCCTGCGCCCGGGCCTGTATCGCCTCGACCTGGTGATCAAGGACGTCCAGAGTGGAAACATCGGCGTGGTGAATTCCCGTCTGGCCGTGCCACGGTACAGCGATGACAAGTTGGATACGAGTTCGCTAATCCTTGCCGACCAGCTTGAGCGGGTCCCTGCAAAACAGATTGGGGCGGGGCAATTCGTTTTGGGTTCGACGAAAGTGCGGCCGCGACTGGAGAGTGATTTCACGACAAGCGACCGCCTTGGAATCTATCTTCAGGTCTACAACCTCAAACCGGATGAGAAGACGCACAAATCGAATGCGACATTCCAGTTCACAGTCAAGAAAGGCGCCGAGCAGGTTCTCCAGTTCAAAGAAACGTCGGAGGAGATGAAGCAGACTGGCGACCAAATTACTATCGAACGGTGGCTGCCGCTCGCAACGCTCACACCGGGAAAATACACGCTGGAGATCAGCGCGACCGATACGCTTTCGAATCAAACTATTTCGCGTACCGCGGATTTTACGGTGAAGACGCCGCCGGAAACCAAGACTGCGGCTAACTCTGCACCGGGGAGGTAGAACAAAGTGAAACAGGAACGGCTCCGAGCCCTGGGGGCCCTGATCCTGACCGTTATGGTTTCGTCCTTTGTGACGAATCCACCGGCCGCGCAAGCGAAGCTCGTCCCTGGCACGCTTGCAGGTGTGGTGCGCGACGCTGCGGGCACTCCGCAGATGGGCGCGAGTGTGCAATTGATACCGGAAGCAGGACTGGCCGCCACCCGGACCTTCCTGACAAACACACGAGGTATTTTTCGGGACGAGAAACTTGCTCCAGGCTTTTACACGCTGCGCGTGACCCTCGCCGGTTTTCTTCCAACGCTCGAAAAACGCATTCGCATCAATTCAAACCTGACTACTGTGGTTCGAATCGAGCTGGAATCCATCTTTACTTCCGTGGATCAATTGCGGCGCACTCCCTCCAATACTGCCGCGGATACAGAGGATTGGAAGTGGGTGTTGCGCTCCGCCTCGGCAGTGCGCCCGGTCATGGAATGGATTGACGGAGACGCATCAAGTACGACTGTCGCAAGCAAAGAATTGGGCAGACCTCCAGTACCGCGGCTCCGGCTGGAGTTCACGGATGGCGCACGACGCCCCACGTCCGCTTCCAGCATCGCATCTTCGCCAGCAACAGCGGTAGCCTACGATCAAAAATTAGGCGGCGCCAGCCGGATCATCCTCGCCGGACAAGTAAACTATGACCAGGATTCGCGTGCGGGCGGCATAGCTACAGTATGGTTGCCGACGGGAACGATTGGCGCCGGGCCGCACACGGCGCTCGTTTTACGTGAAGCCAAGCTAAACCCGGAAGGGCCGACCTTCCGCGGTGTTCGATTAGACCAGGGTGGCGCGGTAGCTCTCGGCGACCAATTGGTCTTGCGTTATGGCGCGGAATATGTCCTCGTTGGGCTGGGCCCCGTGGCTTCTTCGCTCCGGCCAAGAGCTGAATTGAGTGTGAGAGTTTCCGACAATTGGCAGGCGGCCATGACCTTTGCCTCCATGCCAATAGGACCCGGTCCACTTGAATCAAGTGAGGGCCAGCCTGGCGGGGCTCTAGCAGCGGCGCTGAACGAACTCGATGCGTTTCCGGCTTTGTTGTGGCGCGATGCCAGGCCTGTTCTGCAGAGCGGCTGGCACGAGGAAGTTGCCGCAGAGCGCAAAATCGGGAGTCGCGGCAAGCTCCAAATCGCCGGCTTTCACGATGATAATCGCCATGTCGCCGTATATGGTCGCGGCGGCGATCTTCCCACAGCGGATTACTTTCAGGATTATCTTTCGAACGGTTTCGCTTACGACGGAGGCTCTTCCAGCAGTTGGGGTACGCGTGTCGCATTTCGTCAAAAACTCGATACTGACTTGGAATGGACTGCAGTCTATTCGTTTGGCGGAGCACTCACCGTTGTGGACGCGGAAGGCACGTTGCTCCGCGATATGCTCAGGACCGTCCCGCGGCATTCCGTTGGAGCTGGGATTTCTGCGAAGCTGCCTCGCCTCCACACCAAATTTCAGACGCAATACAAGTGGGTGGACGGTCCGGCCGTTTCTCGCGTTGACTCCTACGGCGAGTCGGTGTTTCAGATGGATCCCTATCTCCACATGAGCCTCCGCCAACCTCTGCCAAAATTTGCTCTTGGACGATGGGAAGCAATCGCCGATTGCGAAAATCTGTTGGAGCAAGGAAAGATCTCCGCCATCAGCAGAGACGGCCAAGTAGTTCTCGTCCCAGCTTTTCGAACGTTCCGAGGTGGCTTCAGCGTGCAGTTTTAGGAACTTCAGAAGTTCTTAAAAGCTGTATTTGTCTTACCAGAAACTGGATGGTGCGGAGCGGTCCAGCCTCTCGCAGTCGTAAAATGTTGAAAAAAATAGAGTTCGGCGAACTGCCATCTACCAAACATTGGACATTGGTTTGCACCTGATTCTTTGTGGTGGGGTGTATCCCCTCCTGGCCGAGTTATGAAGCAGAATCTTCGAGTCAGTCTTGGGGCGGTGGTTCTGGCGCTAGCAACGCTGGCTGCGGTCATTTTCGCCCTGTTGAACTTCGACCAGCGTAGCCGCTTCGATGTGGTCGCGGATGGGGTGACTTGGCTCGACACGGAGCACGGAATTCAAGCCCGTCAGGTTTCGCCCGGTTCGCCGGCCGCTGGCGCAGGCATCCGAACGGGAGATGTGCTTCGAGCCATCAACGGCGCTCCACTCGCCAGGGCCATACAGGTCACCAGCCGTCTGACCCGTGCTGGACTCTGGACCTTGGTTCGCTACAAGGTCTCGCGGAACGGCGAAGAGTTCGAAACGCCGCTAGTTACTGCCCCGGCTGAAAAACCCACTTCAATTGAGAACTACCTCCGCATCGTGGGCCTGTTCTATCTCTTTATTGGGTTGTTTATCTTCATTCGCCGCTGGAATGCGCCCCGCGCCGTCCACTTTTACGTCTTCTGCCTGGTTTCTTTCATTTTCTGCTCGTTCCATTTCAGCGGGAAACTGGATACCTTTGACTGGGAGGTTTACTGGGCGGAAATTGTTGCGCGTCTGCTCGCGCCCGCCCTGCTCCTCCATTTCGCGTTGGCCTTCCCGGGGCGTACTGAGACGACGCTTCGTTCCTCCACGAAACTCCTGGCCGTTTACCTGCTGCCTCTTGCCCTGCTCTTGGTTCACGTAAGTACGGCGCTTAACGCCTTCGGTTTCGTCCCCTGGCTTGGTGCGTACATCGTCCTGAGCAAAATCGAATTCAGTTATCTCGCTGGGTGCCTGGTGGTGGCCGGTTTTGTGTTCTATCGGAGCTACCGCGAAGCTCCCTACGGCGTTCTTCGCCAGCAGTTGAAATGGCTTACGGGCGGAACTCTGGTCGGCATCCTGCCGGTTTCCTTGCTTTATGTGCTTCCGCTGGTATTTGACGTGGATGTGGCGCTGCACCCTTGGATCAAACTCTCCGTCCTTAGCCTGGTGCTGATTCCCCTCTGTTTTGGCTACGCCATTATCCGCTACCGCTTGATGGACGTGGACATCATCTTCAAACGAGGTCTGGCTTACACGGCGGCTACAGCCGCAGTTGCCACCGTTTATTTCTCCTTGGTTGCCCTTATCACCTATATTTTCCACGCTCCAACGACCGGCCCGGTTGGCGGCATGATCGCTATCGTCATCGCCGCCTTCTTGTTTCAGCCTTTTCGTGAATGGGTTCAGGCGCGCTTGGACCGTTTTTTTTACAGGGATCGCCTCGACTACCGCCGTACACTGATCGAATTTGGACGCACACTGACGAACGAAGTACGCTTCGACCCCATGCTGGGTTCGGTCATGGATCGCATCTCGCAGACCCTCTTGGTCGACCGGGTGGCCATCTTTGTTGAGGACTCTGGACGGCCCGGTCACATGCGCATCGCGCGCTCCATGGGCGTGCGTCTCTTCGAATCCCTCGATCTTGGTTTCCTCGAGGCGGCCCGGCCCGAGTTTGCCCGCGGGGCGCTCTTCTTCGAGTCGCCCCGCGCGGCAAGAGATGTCAGCGAGCCTGTTCGTCGCACGCTTGAGCAGCTTGATCTGAATTACTTCGTACCGTGCCGCATCCGCGAGCATACCGTGGCGGTTCTCGGCCTTGGCAAGACGGTGGACGGTGATTTCTTGTCCAGCGACGACGTCGAGCTCGTGGAGACCATCGCTGGCTACGTCGCCGTCGCGCTCGACAACGCCCAGCTCTACAGCTCTCTCGAACAAAAAGCTCTCGAAATCGCGCGTCTCAAGGATTTCAGCGAGAACATCGTGGAATCTTTGAACGTCGGCGTGCTGGCCGTTGATCTCTACGGGATCGTCGAGTCCTGGAACACCCGGATGGAGCAGCTTTTTGGCGTGGCGCGCCACGAAGCCGTCGGGCGGCAGCTTGGCTCTCTCTTGCCGGAGGAATTGGCTCGTGAAATCGCCGCGCGCGGTGACCAGGAGCAGATTACTGGAATCTATAAACAGAGGCTGCACCACCAGGGAAAATTGCTCACGTTAAATGTCTCCATCACCCCGCTGGTTAGCAAATCGAATGAGCGCATCGGCCGACTTCTCCTTTTCGATGATGTTACGCAGCGCGAACGCATGGAAGAACAAATGTCGCAGACGGAAAAGCTGACGTCGCTCGGACTGCTCGCCGCCGGGGTTGCGCACGAGGTGAACACACCGCTCGCAGTCATCTCCAACTACATTCAGATGCTCGCGAAGCAGATGCCGGAAGGCGACCCGCGCCAATCCATCATTGAGAAAATCGTCAAGCAAACCTTCCGTGCCAGCGAAATCGTAAACAACCTGCTGAATTTTTCTCGAACCGGCGCTGCCGAAGCAGCCGACGTGGATGTGAACCGCGTCGTGGAGGAAACGCTCTCGCTCGTCGCGCACCCGCTGAAGACCTCACAGATTCAGGTTGTCAAGCAATTGGCCCAAGCGCTTCCGGCGGTGCGCGGTTCCGCCAACAAGCTCCAGCAGGTTTTCCTGAATTTGTTCTTAAATGCGCGCGACGCCATGCCTTCCGGCGGGATGCTAGAGGTTCGCACCGCGGCGCATAATGGCAGCGTCGAGATTGAGGTTACCGATACAGGCGGGGGCATCCCTCGCGATCACATTCATCGCATCTTCGATCCGTTCTTCACCACCAAGCCGAACGGCCGTGGGACAGGTTTGGGGCTTTCCGTGAGCTACGGAATTATCAAGGAACATGCTGGAAAGATTGACGTTCGCTCGACGCCTGGCAAAGGCACCTCCTTCCATGTCGAATTCCCCGCGGCCAAGAAAGCGGTCCATGCATAAGGGCTCCATCCTTGTAGTTGATGACGAATCTGAAATCCGCGAGGGACTTGAGCTCTTGCTCAAGGGCGAGGGCTATGGAGTTTCAAGCGCCGAGACCGGTGAGTCCGGCCTCGCAAAGCTCGAAGAGCATCCCTTCGATCTTCTTTTGCTCGACGTCAGCTTGCCGGACCGCAATGGTCTGGATATGTTGAAGGAAATTCACCGCCGCGATCCGCAACTTTCCATTGTTCTGATTACCGCTTACGGGTCAATTGACATGGCGCGTGCCGCTTTCAAGAACGGCGCGATGGACTACATCACCAAGCCATGGTCCAACGACGAACTGCTCGCGCAAGTGGCGCAGGCCGTCGAGTCACGCCGTCTGCGCGATGAGAATGTCCAGCTCAAGCGCGCTCTGAAGCAGCGTTTCAATTTCCCCAACATCGTCGGCAAGAGCGACAAAATGCATGTTCTGCTCGACTTGGTCACACAAGTAGCTCCTTCGCGCTCGACAATTCTCATTAGCGGCGAAAGCGGAACGGGCAAAGAGCTGATCGCCAAGGCCATTCACTCTGCCTCGACTCGCGCCGACAAAGCTTTTGTTCCGGTGAATACCGGCTCGATCCCCGTGGATCTCCTGGAATCCCAGCTCTTTGGCCACGTCAAAGGCGCGTTCACCAGCGCAGTCGCTTCCAAGAAGGGCCTCTTTGAAGTCGCCGATCAGGGCACGATTTTCTTCGATGAAATCGCCACCATCGGCCCGGAGACTCAGGCCAAGCTCCTGCGTGTCATTCAGGAACGCGAGTTCATGCGTCTAGGTGGAACCGAACAAATAAAAGTGGATGTTCGCATCGTCGCCGCTTCCAACGTCGATCTGCTGACCCTCGTCCGTGAAGGGCGCTTCCGCGAGGATCTGTTTCACCGCTTGAACGTGATCCACCTCCAGATTCCGCCGCTCCGCGACCGCCGCGGCGACGTCCCTCTTTTGCTCGCTCACTTTCTCGAACGGTATTGTCTGGAAAACGGCAAACCCATGCGGCAATTTACTCAGGCGGCGATGAAAGTTCTGATGGATTACGATTGGCCAGGCAACGTTCGCGAACTGGAAAACGTTGTCGAGCGTGCCGTCGTCCTCTCTACGCACGAGCGTGTGGACGTGGATCTCCTCCCTGAAAGCATCCGCAGTAAGGAAATCGTTCGCGGTGTTCGGTTGCAACTCTCGGAATTCCTGCCGGCTCTCCCCGGTGAGCCGGGCTCGCGCTCCGCCGCTGACAGCCCGCAGCCGTCTCTATTCCAGATCATGGACGAAATCGAGCGCCGCATCATCATTGACATGCTGGAACGCACCGCTTGGAACCAGACGGAAGCCGCGGAGCGTTTCCTCATTCCGCTTTCGACGCTGAACCAGAAAATCAAACGCCTCGGGATCGACGTCCGCCGCCGCGGCCGCGGAGATGAAACCTTCTCCGCTTCGATCGGAAAATGACACGCAGATAACCTCCGTCAAAAAATCCTCGGCGATCTCCCTGGCGAAATACTCCGTCGGTTCACGTACACTACGCTTGCTTTGCCATGTCCGATTCTTTGTCGCTACCGCATCCGTCCGAAATCAGCGCCTTCCGGTGCGAATGGCCTGTGTTGATAGAGTGCGCTTCACCCACCGCTGATGTACGGAAATTGGCCGGGCTGATCCTAACGGTTGATTGGCCAAGGCTGCTTTTGCTCGCGGAAGAGCACGGCGTGGTGGGACACGTCGCCGCATCCTTGAGAAATCTGGATCGTGCGATGATCCCGCCCGAAATTGCGCAGGCGCTCGCGGAACGCCAGCGTGCCCAGGTAATTTTTTCACTGCGAATCACTGCCGAGCTGTTTCGTGTCCTGGAGCGTTTTGCGTCCACGGGGATTAGCGCGCTGGTCGTAAAAGGCCCGGTGCTGTCCGTGCGGGCGTACGGGGATCCCGCGATGCGGATCTACGGCGATTTGGATCTGCTCGTCCGCCATCGCGATATTCGCTGCGCCACCGAGTCGATGATCGCCGCGGGTTATAGCGCCAAGGTTCCCATCTCGGCCATTGATGCCGGAAAAATCCCCGGACAATATCTCTTCCACAAACGGGATTTGAAACTGCTCGTCGAACTCCACAACGACCGCACGCTTCGCTATTTCCCCCGCCGCCTTCCCATCGAAGAATTCTTCGAGAGGCAAATACGCGTTCCATTGGATTCTCACGATGTTCCTGCTTTATCGGCCGAGGATGACCTGGTTCTGATCTGCATCCACGGCGCAAAACATTTTTGGGAGCGCCTCCTATGGATCGCTGACGTCGCCGCGCTAGTGACGCGCCAATCCGGCATAGACTGGGAGTGCGTCGCTGAATCTGCAAAAGAGGTGGGCGCGGAGCGGATGTTATGCACTGGGCTGCGTCTTGCCACAGATTTGTTGAAGGCACGCCTGCCGGACCATGTTTCCGCCACGGTGAAGTCCGATCGGGTCGCCGGGCGTCTCGCGCGCCGAATTGATACCTGGCTCCCCGCCGCGGGCTACGCGTCAACCGGCCTTTTCGAACGCGTCAAGTTTCGCCTGAGCATGCGCGGGAATTTGCTCGCGGCCCCGGCATACCTGCTGCGGCTTTCTCTTTCGCCGACCGAGGAGGACTGGAGTGAGGGCTCCGAGGGCCGCTGGCAGTCGTTCCTCGAGGCAATGCGGCGCCCTTTTCGTTTAGCCCGGAAGTATAAACGACACGGCAGAGTCTGAATCTGTACCTAGAGTACGTAGCCATTGGAGGTTACATCTCGGGCGCAAGCACGGAAGGGCGGACGCCGAGTCTGTTTAGCGGCTGTACTCCCGCGAAACCACTCCGGCGTACGACAATGCTTGCTGCCACCTTGGGAAGCGCTCGGGGAATTCAGTTGCCAGCCGGCGTGCAATCTCCTCAAGCGGAATTTTTCCGTCCATCAGCTCGAAAGTTCTGCGGCGAAGAATGCCCTCCTCAGAAAGCTCTGGAATGTAATCTGCCGCGATCTTGTGAAGATGCTTTGTGGACAAAACCATCCCGTTTAATTGCGATTGCTCAAAATGGATGAGGGAAGCGCCCGACCCTTCAAGCGGTTGGGTGCGTGTGGTCCATCGCCATACGTATTCGCTTTCCACAAGTTTTGCCGCAAGGCTAACGCACACCGTTTGTCCCTGTGCTAAGGGTACGGGCCGCGTCCAAGGGAAGAAAAGAGAACCGTAAACTGTCTCGGGAGCGCTAGGCGCATTGGAAAAACCGATGCCCTCGGCGAGGTCTGCATCGAACCAGACCGATATTCCGTGTCCAGTCCCCGGTCGCTTGACTGCCCACTCCAAGTTGCCTTGAAAATCGGTGTTCTCGACAGTGGCATAATCCAGCGTGGCGCACAGTCTATGTTCGGTCAAGAGCTGGCTGGGACTCACACGTGCCTTGTGGGTGTCGTTCACAGCAACCAGCCGGGCAGGCTCCAGGTCTTGGCCAAAGGGATTCTGCTCCCAAGGGTCCACCATTTCGCTGTAGAGCTTCGGAGTTTCCACGATCGCAGCCCACAACTTGTCCTTACGGGGGATCATGATTCCCCCGGGCGCGAGAAAACGGCGCCGTGCGTCCGCGATCGCCGGGATATGCCGTTCAAATAATGGCAGAATTCCCCGAAGATCCGACAGGATGATATCGGCCCGAACGGGAAGAGTCACTCGATTGGAAAGCTGCTCGAAGAAATCGATTTTGTCCGCGCAGCCGTTGGCCGCGGCAATTTCGCGCGCCACCTGAATGATTTCGCTCGGCTCGATAGCATAGACCCGTTCGGCACCAAACTGACATGCGAGCACCGCGAAAATGCCAGGGCCCGTGCCAATTTCCACGACAACGGATCCCTTACGAACGGTCCTTCGTAGGGCTTCAGCGTAAGCTTCCACGCGAACGCGATCCGCGACCATCGAGCCGTAGGCGCCCAAGCTGTACATCTGAATTTATCCGTGCACCGAGGTTACGTTTGGCGGGGCGGGAGCCATCGCTTGCCTGGCATTTGCAGCAATCGCATCGCAAAGCTTGAAGATGGCGGAGGGATCACTTGGAGGGCGTACTCGACGAATGGGGATTTCCGAGACTACGCGGCTCAGTACTTCAAATTCCGTCCGCCGCATGTTCTGGTCGAGGAGATAGTTCACATACGTATTGGCCACGAGAGCCATGAAGGCCTCTTCACCGGAAACCTCTTCGATAACGGGAGCTTCTAGAGCCGCGTCGCGGCTGTCGAGGATGTAGATGGCTCCCAGAGGCAATGGGCTTGACGCGAAACGGTGACTGTTCTTGCCAAGCGGCATATAAAGTTTGTTCCAGGTTGGCGTGATGCGCGGCAGGGCATCCTCCGATCCAAACAACGTGCGGACCGAGTCTGGCCACAGGTTCACCCTGGGATAGCCAGGCTGAACAAGAAACTGCGTTCCCTTGTCCACAAGCGCCACGATGTCATCAGAGAGCACCGGAAAACCTGCGCACGCAAAAGCAGCGGCGGTAGTTGATTTGCCAGCGCCGGGCAGGCCGGCCAGGGCAATGGCCCGATCACCAAGAGCCACGGCACTCGCATGGAGACACACCGTACCCCGCAGGCGCAAAACAAATCCCATCACTGGCCCGAGCAAGTAAGTGCAAGCGTCCTCGAGTGTGTAATTTTCCGGCCAATCGGCCCACACTTCGCGACCGCGACGCTCGACGGCAAATCGCGCCCCATCGCCATAGAAAAGGCAAACATGCTCCCGGCCCGGAGAGGCACGCACGCGCAGATTGGGATGGTAGGGCAGCGCACTGTCGTCTGCATTGGTATAGGGAATATCGGTGTTGGCAGGAAATGCCGGGGGAAACGTCTCCCACTCCTTTAACCGTATCCGTACGTCGAACACGTCTGCTTCAGACCAAAGGGGAAGCCCGGGAAGCCAGGTGTTGGCTTCGAGCCGTAGTCCATAAGCAACATGCCATACAAACAAAAAAGTCCCTCGGCTAATGATTGTGGACTGGTTTATGTCTTATGCGCGGTTTTGCCGGTGGCGTCTCTGTTGCCTTTCCCTGAGGGCGTGGTCCGGGTGATCGTTCGAATATCACCATAAACCCGGAGGTTAGGTTTTTGATACGGCCTTTTTTTATCGCACTCCCGCGAATTCGACGTCACTAGCGCCTCCAAAGAAGTCTATCCTGTTGCCTCTTGCGACCGCAACCAAAAGTTCAGACTGAGCGGCCGCAAGTGAATCCAAGCATTCCAAGCATCCTTTTCTCCGGACACTCTAGGAATTCGTTGCCGCACCACGTAACGCCCGAGCTTGGGGACAGGCACAAAGGAATCAACCCAGGCTGATTCCGTTTGTTGCAGAAGCGCAACCAAAGGATCCGCAAGTAAGGGGGATTTGCGCCGCAGGCGCACCGCATCCGGCAGGACATTGCGACCAGCTTCGCGTAGCAACTCCTTGTCGGAACACCACGGCAGCGCGGGCAAAGCGAGCAAAAAATCCACCAATCGCAAATCGAAGAAAGGATAACGAACTTCCACGGGAATGCGTGTTAGTCCGGGATCGTATCCTTCAAACAAGACTGGCCACATGGGGTCAGCCATCGCTTCATAGGCTACCGGGCGAACGGCTTCGTTCGGCCTGGGGTCCCGGGTCAACGCCTCCCACCGCTCGCGTAAACCGAGACGTTTTTCCAGGTCCCGATTCAGCCATCCCGGGTAGCAGGGCGCCTGACTCTTTGAAGCAAACCATCGCCTCCATCGCGTGTGAAGATACAACCTCGAAAGCCTGCCTTCAGCCGCAAGATATTGCATCGCTTCGACCAGCGCGCGGCCAAATTGCTTCTCTTTGAGCAATCGCAAGAAATAAACAGAAAGCAGGCTTGAGAGCGCGGGGTCGCCCCCAAAGCCAGTCAAGGCCACGCGGCTTCGGGCAGCAAGCTGACGCATTTGTGCCAGCCCCCCATCGGACCCTGGTGAATGCACAGGCTCGGGCCAGCGATTGTCTTCGTGATTTAAAGACTTCCACAGATCTTTATCGCTTCCATCATTCACGTGAAATTCGATTGGGATTTTTAGCGCTTCGGCAACCAGTCCAGCGTAGCGGCGCTCTTCGTGCGGAATCAGTTTTTCAAAGACTTCCGTGTAGGCGCACAGCCCCGCTGCGGCCCCATCGCGTGCGAGTGTCCGCTGTGCGCTCGCCGCCACTGTGGGAGAATCCAGTCCACCACTCATCAAGACACCAGCACTGTTCGTTCTCAGCCGGTCGCCCACAGCACGATCCAGCAGTTCCCGGAATTGCTCCACGCACTCGCTCGGATTCTTGTGATGAATTGGAGTACTCACCGACAGCACCCAGTAGCGGCGGACAGAGATGCCCACTTCGTCGCACATAAGCGTATGTGCGGGCGGCAGCCGTTGGATGTCGGCGAAGGATGTTGCCGCAGTTTCCCGGATCATGTCGAAGAGGAGAAAATCGGTAATCGCAAGATCATTTAATCGCCCGGAGACAGCGGGATGCTGGCGAATACAGTCGAGGGTGTTGCTGAAGATGACGAGGGGACCGAGGCTGGCATAGTAAAAAGGTTTGATCCCGAAATGATCGCGCGCGCAAAACAATTGTTTGTTGCCTGCATCCCAGAGGGCAAAGGAAAAATCGCCTCGCAGATGCTCGACGCACGTCGTGCCCCAGTTGGCAAACGCACGCAGAATGAGTTCGGAGTCGGATGCCGTCGGCCGGACATCCCGGCGGGCGCCCAGCAACTCGGCGATCAGTTCTGCCCGGCCGTCGAGCCGTGCGTCTGCTGTGATCCAGTACTGCCCGTCCAGCTCTGCGGGCTGGAACTCGGTGCGCGATTCGTGCGTGGTACACAGCATCGCGTGTCCCAGGCCCACGGACCCCTCCGACCACGTCGCGCGGGAATCAGGCCCACGGTAGGCGAGGAAATCCGTGAGAGACTGCAGGAGCGTCGGCTGGACTGGCGCTCCATCCCGATGAAAGATTCCTACGATGCCGCTCAATCAGAATGCCTTTCTATCAAAGGGCTGGCTCTTCGTGGGAAAAGCAGTTTTTGAAGCTTGGAAACTCCTCATCTCTCAAATGGCACCGAATTCCACAGAGTCATGCGCCTCGAAGCAGAGATTCCCAGACGTAAACACCGCATTCCTAAACGGTATTAGCAAGCGCCCTCATTGTACAGCACCGCCTTTCGACAGCAATTGAGCCTGTCACTTCAACTGCCCGCAAATCCCTTTGGCGGAATCTGCACCGCGTCTGTGCTGCGAGTGCTTCAAGACAAGACAGACTTTTGCCTTGCAACTCTGGAGCGCTCTAGGCAGAGTACCGTGGGATGATTCAACCTCTCTCCCAATCTGCCCGGCGCGGCCTGCTCGTCCTCGCTGCTTCTCTTTCCGCGCTGTTTCTTTCGTATTTCAGCATACGAAATGCACTGGCGGCTCACTTCGCCGCACTGCAGACCCAGCAGGGATTCGAACAAGCGATTCGCCTCGAGCCCAGCGACTCACGCAATTGGTATCAATTGGGCCGCTACTGGCAGTATCATCTCGAAGACTCCGACGTCCCACTCGCCATTCACGCTTACATTTCCGCTTTGTCTCTCAACCCACACTCTGCGGAGACCTGGCTGGATCTCGCCACTGCTTATGAATCGGAGGACAACCTCCCCGCTGCGCGTGATGCTTTTCTTCACGCCAAGAAAGCCTATCCGCTCTCTGCCGATGTTTCCTGGCGGTACGGCAATTTCCTCTTGCGCCAGGGCGAACTGGAGCCAGCTTTTCTTGAGATGCGCCACGCTGTGGATGTCGACCCGAAACGTGGCGCGGAAGCATTCTCCCGCGCCTTGCACGCCGATTCCAATGTCGACAAGATTCTGGATCGCGTCCTCCCTGCGCGGGCCGACGTCTATGTGAATGCGATCTGGGACCAAACCACGGACGGCAATATAGATAACGCTCTCAAGATCTGGGACCGGCTCGCCGCCATTCATCCTCGCTTGCTTCAGTACGATGCGTTTGTCCTCGTTGACGCTCTCATCAACAGAAAGCGCATGTCGGAGGCTCACCGCGTTTGGGATCAGGCGGCGCTATTTGCAGGATTGTCCAGTCTGCCGGACCCGCCCGGCTCGCTCTTGTGGGACGGCGGCTTCGAGTCTGGCATTTCCGGCGGCGGGTTTTCCTGGTTCATCCCGCAGGAATCTGCCGATCCACAAATCAGCCTGGATTCCCAGGAAAAGCACTCCGGAAGTCGTTCCCTTCGCCTTATATTCAACGGCAAATCAAACGTCAATTTCGTTGGTGTCTGCCACTATGTTGCGGTTCAACCTTCGACAGCCTATCAATTTTCAGCCTGGATCTACACTA
Organism: Candidatus Acidiferrum sp.; assembly: GCA_035704085.1. Classification (GTDB taxonomy): domain Bacteria; phylum Acidobacteriota; class Terriglobia; order Acidiferrales; family UBA7541; genus Acidiferrum. The sequence goes on from DASSXG010000003.1 coordinate 105,578, forward strand.
GATCCCTCACAACGGATCAGGGTGTGAGGTTCCAGCTGCGCTCTTTCAGCCCGCGAGACACCTCCGCAATCGTCACATCTGACATCCGCGGCAGCGAGCCCTGGACGCGCATCGAGATGCCCTGGCTGTCGGGAAAAGACGTCCAAGGAGCGCAAGTTTGCCTTGCCCGCCTCCCCAGCCAGGAGCCTGAGAACAAGATTCAAGGGATGGCTTGGGTGGATGATGTTGCGCTGGTCGCTGCCGCTTCGGGGCGCTCCCACCCATGAAGTTTCTTCGCGCAGGTATTTTCGTAATAGTCGCGTTTTCTGTAGTGGCCCATGGGGCTGTCGAGGAATGGGCGCGCGCGGTCCTCGAAACGGGCGCCGGAATACTCCTCGTTGCCTCGGCCGTTCGACACTACTTCAAACGCGAGGAGAAAATTGTTTTTTCGCCTCTCCTTCCTCCGCTCGCAGCACTTTCTGTCTTGGTCTTCGGTCAGTGGTTTTTTCGCGTGACCGCTTCTCCATACAACACTCGCATAGAGCTTTTGCTTCTTTTCGCGGATCTGATTCTTCTCTTTCTCGCCGTTCAAGCCTTCCGCACGCTCGAAGACTGGCGGGGTTTCGTCTGGGTCGGCATGTCTCTTGGTTTCATCGTAAGCGTTTTCGGAATTCTTCAACATCTCACCTTCAATGGAAAACTCTACTGGTTCCGCGAGATGCGCTACGGGGGAATTCCTTTTGGGCCTTACGTAAACCGCAACCACTTCGCGGGATTCGCGGAGTTGATTCTGCCCCTCGCCCTCGTTCCCCTCGTTCTGGGCCGGGTTCGGCGCGAGCGCTGGCCCATCGTCGGGCTTTTTGCCGTACTGCCCATCGGCGCACTTTTCCTTTCCGCCTCTCGGGGAGGCATCATAAGTTTTGGAGCGGAGTTGGTTGTTCTTGCGTTGGTTGTCGTCTTGCGACGCACCAAAGGGAAACAGTTGCTCGCTGCAGGCGGCATCTTGCTCGCTGCCTTGCTGCTTGTCTCCTGGCTCGGCGTGGGACAAATTCTTCAAAGGTTTTCTTCTTTGCAGTCGCTTGAGGTCAGCGAGGGAAAGCGAGCCTCGATGCGGCGGGACACCTGGCGGATCTTCCTGGATCATCCTCTCGTCGGTACCGGACTTGGCACTCTGCAAATCGTTTATCCACCCCACGAAACGGTGTACGACGGCAAAATCGTGAATCACACCCATAACGACTATCTGGAAGTCCTGGCCGAAACCGGCCTCCTTGGCGGCCTCTGCTGTGCCTGGTTTATTGGCGTCCTACTGATCGAAGCTTTGAAACGGTCCCGTGACCTCAATAATTCCTTTGCCGGAGCTTTGCAGCTCTCCGGCCTGGTAGCCTGTAGCGGCATACTCGTGCATAGTCTCGTGGATTTCAATCTTCACATCCCTTCTAACACCCTTTTGTTCTTTCTCATGGCCCACCTCGCCACGGCCGAGATGCAAAACAGCGCCACTCGACCACCCTCCTCCGGCCGCCGCCATCGAACTCCGCGAAATCACTGACTGAATCGGGACTTATCGCTGTATAATCGCGAACCGGGGGTCATCTATTCTCATGCAGCCAGTCAGACTGGGTGCGTCGGTGTGGTGTTCCGTTTCGAGCATTCTGTTTGGCGTGCTCGTCCTGGCGCCATGCAGCCGTGCTCAGGCTGAACTCGAGACTCCCCAGCAGGTTAACGACCGGATACGGTCTCTCTCCACTACCGTGCACATGGTGCAGCACGACTACGTCATCGGCAACGGTGATGTGCTGGACATTGAAGTCTTCGATGTAAAAGAGCTCAGCCGGGAAGTGCGTGTCAGCCAAACGGGCTCCATCGGCATTCCTCTAATACCGGTTCGCTTGCATGTCACCGGATTAACCGAAACGCAGGCGGAAGAGAAAATTGCGGAAGTGCTGGAAGCCAACGGTCTGGTCACTCATCCGCAAGTGAGCGTGAGCGTCAAAGAACGAAGAAGCAAACCTATCACCGTAGTGGGAGCGGTGGCGCATCCCATGGTGTATCAGGCAGACCGGGCTGTTACCATTCTCGAAGTCCTGGCTGAGGCCGGCGGAGTGGCCAACGACGCCGGAGATACGGTCATTGTCACGCGTCCTTCTCAGGATTCTGCGCCCGATTCCGCAGAACCGCCGCCGATAGGCATGGAAGACCCCGCTGCGGCCAACTCTCCGAAGGAAATTTCGCAATCTGGCCCCGGCGTTTCATCGTCTTCCAGTGCGGCTCCTGCCTCCAACTCTTTTCCCCCGCAGAAGGCTACGCCCCCTTCCGCCGGAGCGGGAACGAACAGTTCTTCAACCCCCCCGGCCGCGGGCGAGCCTCCCCGCTTGAGCAACACGACGACCCTCAACCTGAATGACTTGATCGAAACTGGCGATTCCACCAACAATATTATTCTCCAAGCCGGCGATATCGTAACCATTCCCCACGCCGGAATCGTTTATGTGCTCGGAGCTGTTGGCAAACCCGGGGGTTTCGTCCTTGTGAACGACCGCGCGCAAATGACCACTTTGAAAATTCTGGCACTTGCCGGTGGCTTGAATCGCACAGCAAAAAAAGATCACGCTGTAATCATCCGAAAAGACAATCTGGGACAGCAACATGAAGTCGCCGTTGACCTGAAAAAGGTATTGGAACGCCGCGCGGAGGATCTCCAGCTTCTGCCCAGCGATATTTTGTATGTGCCGGACAGCGCCGCAAAACAAGCTCTTGTGAGGGCTGCGGAATTCGGAATTGCCCTGGGATCCGGAGTTGCCCTCTATCGGGTGGCGTACCACTAAGAAATGTCCGAAGAGAACAAAATCGTACCTCGCGAAAACGGCTCGAATGGAGTCGTCGAGTTGGTGCCCGCCTCTTCCCGGGTTCCCACCTGGGAATTGTCTCCGCGGGAACCGCACCTTTATGACTACCTGCTGATTCTGCGGAAGCACCAATGGCTTATCCTCTCTTTCCTCCTTGCTGTCGTGACCATTGTGGCGATTGCCACCTTTCGAATGCAGCCGGTTTACGTTGCTACCTCCCGCATCGAAATTGACCGCGAAAATGCCAATATCCTGCCTTTTCAAGGTGCGGATTCCTACGACTTCATGATGGATCTCGAAAACTACATCGAAACTCAGGCCAAGATTCTCACCAGCGAGACTCTCGCGCTTCAAACCATTCGCAACGCGGGCCTCACGGCCCGCCCGGAGTTTTCTTCTCCTAACGGTCCATCGGAAGCAGTAGCAAGCGGAAACCTGGCGAATCAAAAGAGGCCGTCCGAACTCGGCGAATTCTTGGGCAGTCTCAGCGTCAAGCGCGTCCCCAACAGCCGCCTCATGGATGTCAGTTTTGAGTCCACTGATCCCCAGCTGGCCGCCAGGATCGTCAACGCTCACATCGCCAGCTACATCGAGCAGAATTTTCGCAGCAAGTATGACGCCACGACGCGCGCTTCCACCTGGCTTTCCGACCAGTTGGACGATCTCAAAATCAAGGTGCAGAAATCCGAGGACGCGCGCATCGCCTATGAGCGTCAGAACCAGATTTGGACGCTTGACGACAAGCAAAACATAACCACTCAGCGCCTCGGCGACATCAACAAGGAATTTACCGAAGCCCAAAGCGAGCGCATGAAGAAGGAATCTCTCTACCAGTTTGCAAAGTCCGGCAATGTGGATGCGGTGCCCCAGGTCCAGGGCAATGCGGGTCTTACGGATTTGATGAAGAAACGCACCGACGCTTCTACACAGTACAACGATGCGTTGAGCCAGTACGGTCCGAATTTTCCCAAGGTGCAACGTCTCGAGGCGCAACTCAAGGAAATTGACGACACTATCCAGAAAGAAAAGCAGAAAATTGTAGACGGCCTCGAGAGCGATTACCACGAAGCACAACAGCGCGAGACCATGTGGTCCACGAGGCTCGATGAGCAGAAAGCTGCCGCCAACCAGATGGCCGAAAAGCTTGTCGAATACAACATCCTTAAGCGCGAAGCCGAGGCCAATAAGGTTCTTTATGAAGGTCTGATGACCAAGTTGAAAGAAACCGCGGTCTCTCAGGGTTTGCGCTCTTCCAACATTCGCGTCGTGGATCCCGCCATGATTCCCGCCACTCCCGCGCGCCCTGCCAAGACCCGCAACTTGGCCCTCGCCTTTCTCGTCGGTCTCGTCGGTGGCATCGGCCTCGCTCTCATGCGGGAGTACCTTGACAACACCGTGAAAACTCCTGATGACATCGAGACCCTGGCTCGTTTGCCTTCCCTCGCCGTTGTGCCGCAGTTCGCCGGTCCCAATGGCAATTCCAAGAGCCGTGGTCTGCTCCAAAGTATGTCCTCCAACGGTCACGACAAGCGCATCGAACTAGTCGCTCAACATCTTCCCAAATCGCAGATGTCAGAAGCTTTCCGCGCTTTGCGCACCTCCATCCTTCTCTCTCAGGCCGATCATCCGCCGCAGGTCATTCTCGTCACCAGCGCATTGCCGCGCGAAGGGAAGACCACCGCTGCCGCGAATCTTGCCGTCACTCTTGCCCAGCTTGGAGACAAGACGGTTCTTCTGGATGCGGATCTTCGCAAGCCCGGCGTCGGCCGCCTTCTCAATCTAGGCAGCGGCAAGTATGCAGGCTTGAGCTCATTTCTTGCTGGCGTCTCGAGCCTCGATCTCGTCACCGTGCCGCATCCCGCGGTTCCCAATCTGTCCGCCATTCCCACGGGCCCGTTGCCTCCCAATCCCGCGGACTTGCTCTCTTCTTATAAGCTCGTTGAGGCCATCACCGAGCTGCGCACAAAATTCAAATTCATCGTCATTGATTCTCCTCCGGTCATGGCTGCCACCGATGCGGTCATCCTTTCGGTGCAAACCGACGGCGTCCTCCTCGTTGTCCGCAGCGGCGAAACTCCCAAGGAAGCTTTTACCCGCACGCGCGACCTCCTCAACAGCGTCAAGTGCCGCATCCTCGGCGTCGTCCTCAACGCCGTTGATTCCAGCGCGCCCGACTACTACTACTCTTATCGGTACTACCCATATTCTTATGGATATGGCCCTCAGGAAACGGCTGAGAATCAGCATGGCGAACACCACGAAACGGTCGTCCAGCGCGTCTCGGATGAGAGCGACGATGACTTGCAGGCACTTTAAGGAGGTCTTTTGCGCTATTTGATCACAGGCGGCGCCGGTTTCATCGGTTCACATCTCGCGGAGCGCCTTCTCGACCGCGGCGACCACGTCGTCTTGCTCGACAATCTCTCCACCGGCAGCGTCGAAAATATCCGCCATCTCAAATCCTCCGGCCGCATGCAATATCACCTCGACAATATCGAGAATCGTCAGTTGGTCGCGGAGCTCGTGGATGATGCCGATATCATCGTGCATCTGGCCGCGGCCGTTGGCGTCAAGCTCATTGTCGAAAGCCCCGTCAAGACCATCGAGACCAATGTCAACGGCACGCAGATGATTCTCGAAGCTGCCTGCAAGAAGCGTAAATTAGTCTTGACCGCTTCCACTTCCGAAGTCTACGGAAAAAATACCAACGTTCCCTTCCACGAAGATGCCGATCTCGTTCTCGGCCCCACCACGAAAGGCCGCTGGAGCTACGCAGCTTCCAAAGCTCTCGATGAATTCCTTGCGCTCTCCTACTGGAAAGAAAAAAAGCTCCCGGTCATCGTGGTGCGCTTGTTTAATACCGTCGGCCCGCGCCAGACCGGCCGCTACGGCATGGTCCTTCCTAATTTCGTAAAGTCCGCCCTGGACAATACCGCCATCAGCGTTTACGGCAACGGCAAGCAATCGCGCTGTTTCTGCGATGTGCAGGACACCGTCGAAGGCGTGGTCCGCCTCATGGACACAGACGGCTCCATCGGCGAAGTCGTTAACGTCGGCAACACTGAGGAGATCACCATCGAGGGCCTCGCCCAAAGAGTCAAGGAACGTACCGGCAGCTCTTCGCCCATCGAATACGTCCCCTACGACAAAGCCTATGAGCCTGGCTTCGAGGACATGATGCGCCGCGTCCCCGCCGTCGATAAGCTCCACGCGCTCACCGGCTTCCGTCCCCGCATCCCGTTAAACGAAATCATCGACCGTGTCAGTGTATTTTTTCAGCAAAAGACTGACAGCTCAGAAGTCCAAAGGGGGGTCGCCGCAAGCGCCGATTAAGTTTATTATTATCTGCTCACTACGAAATCCTGCGCGAAGCCATTTTTATTTCCCTCTGCCTTCAATCTGAATCTTAAGTCTGCGTTTTGGCCCGTCCTGGAGTCACGCCCATTTTGATCAAACTTTTCTCCCATTATTTCGTCTCTACCTTCAGCAATAAGGGAGAATCCTGTGTCCACCGCCACGGATGCCACTCGCCGCCTGGATAGCACCGGCCTGTTAGACAACCTACTTCGGGATCTGAAGTATTCCTTCCGCACTCTCGTGCGCACCCCCGGGTTCACAGCTATCGCCATCCTGACTCTTGCCTTGGGCATCGGCGCGAATACCGCCATTTTCACCCTCCTCGACCAGGTCTTGCTGCGCCTCCTGCCTGTGAAGAATCCTCAGCAACTTGTCCTTCTTACCATGCGCGGCCGGCACTACGGCAACAACTGGGGTGGCAACGCCATCTCCCATCCCATGTTTCGAGATTTTCAGGCTCACAACGAAGTCTTCTCGGACATGTTCTGCCGATTCCCCTACGCCTCAAGCCTTACCGTTGGGGGCCAGTCCGAGCGCGTAAGTGTCGAACTGGTCTCCGGAACGTACTTTTCTACCCTCGGCGTCAGCCCCGCACTGGGCCGCATATTCACGCTTGAGGACGATCGCGTGCCCAGCGGCCATCCCTACCTGGTGATGAGCTATGACTTCTGGAAAACGCGCTTCGCAGGCGATCCCGCCATCGTCGGCAAGACCTTGATGCTTAACAATTACAACATGACCGTTGTTGGCGTCGCCCAAGCCGGATTTGACGGAGTGGAACTTGGCTTCTCGCCGAAGATTTTTATTCCCATCATGATGCAGCCTCAGGTTGTCGTTGGGAACCCGGAAGACATGCTGAAAGCGCGCCGCAATCGCTGGGTGAACGCCTTCGGACGGTTGAAACCGGGCATCTCGCAACGGCAGGCCCAGGTCGCGGTCCAGCCTTTCATGCACTCCATGCTTGAACAGGAAGTCCAGGAAGCTGCCTTCGCTCATGCGTCGGCGTACGATCGCCAGGAATTTCTAAAATGCTGGATCGAGGTGTTGCCTGGTTCGCAGGGCCGCTCCTACACGCGGCGCCAGCTTTCCACTCCGCTCTGGGTCTTGATGGCCACGACGGGAGCCGTTCTCCTGATTGCTTGCGCCAACCTTGCCAATCTCTTGCTCGTGCGTGGCAGCGCCAGGACCAAGGAGATCGCCATTCGCTTGGCCATCGGCGCCACTCGTTGGCAGATTATTCGGCAGCTTTTGATTGAGAGTCTCTCTCTTTCAATGCTCGGGGGTATCGCCGGACTGGCCTTTGCCTTTTGGGCGGACAAAGCCTTGATGGGCGTCTACCTTCCGTCGGATGCGGCCAACCTCAATATTTCCAGCACTCCTGATCTTCGCATCCTGTTGTTCACATTCGGGGTCACCATCCTTACTGGAATCATCTTCGGCCTTGTTCCAGCACTGCGCACCACCAAACCCAATATCGCTGGAACCTTGAAGGATCAAGCCGGCGCCGTCGTGGGCGGCGGTCATAATGGCTTGCGCAAAGGCCTGGTCATTGCCCAGGTCACGCTGTCCCTTCTCTTGCTGGTCGGCGCCGGCCTTTTCGTTCGTAGTCTCTCGAACCTCCGCAATCTCGGGCCAGGCTTTCCCGCTGATAGACTCGTGGGATTCAATGTCGACCCTTCGCTCAACGGCTACACTCCCGAGCGCCTCAAAGTTTTCTATCCTCAACTGTCCGACGCTCTCAGCTCCATCCCCGGAGTTCAATCGGTCGGCCTCGCCTCCATGCGCATTCTCGAAGACAACGAATGGGACAGCAGCATGAGCGTCGAGGGTTTCACGCCGGCTAAGCCCGATGAACATGCCGAGCCATACATGAATTCCATTAGCCCGAATTACTTCGCCACCATGGGCGTGCCTATCCTTGCCGGGCGCGACTTTACCATGAATGATAATCGTGTGGTCAAACATGGTCCCGAAGTCTGGAACTGGGTCCCCACCGCTGTCATGATCAACGAAAAATTTGCGAAGAAGTACTTTCCCGGCCGAAATCCCGTCGGTCTTCACCTCGGATTTGGAACCGATCCCGGTACGCCCACCGACATGGAAGTCATCGGCGTGGTCAGGGACTTCAAATACACCAATCTTCGCGACGAGATCCCCGAACAAGCCTATGTTCCCTATCTGGGCGATCGCTTCCTCGGCGGCATGACGGTCTACCTTCGCACTTCCGTCGACCCGAATCTCTTGATCTCCACGGTGCGTTCGAAGGTTCGCGATCTCGACCCCAACCTGCCCGTCTACGCAATGCGCACCACCGAAGTGCAAATCAAAAATTCTCTTTCCGCGGAACGCCTGATTGCCAGCCTCTCGGCCGTCTTTGGCTTCCTCGCCACTCTTCTCGCGGTCATCGGCCTCTACGGCGTCATGGCCTACATAGTGTCACAGCGTACCCGCGAAGTCGGCATTCGTATGGCTCTCGGTGCGGCCCGCGGAAACGTAATCTGGCTGGTCATGCGCGAAGTCTTGCTGCTGGTTGCTATTGGCGTCGCGGCTGGCGCCATCGCCTCCCTCGCGCTCACCCGCGTGGTCCAAAGCCAGCTTTTCGGCCTGACTCCGCACGATCCCCTGACGCTGGGCCTCGCCACTAGCGCCCTCGCCCTTGTCGCCAGCGCCGCCGGCTATATTCCTGCCTTGCGCGCCAGCCGCCTCGATCCCATGGCCGCTCTGCGCTACGAATAGGCGCTCCATCCCTTTAGAACGAACACCTATGAGAAACATAGTGGAGGCAGGTGTTATGGTTAACCGGAGTTTCGTCCAATCTCGAACCTCTAACCTCGAACTTCCGGTGTATATTGCCCTCCGCACATTCAGGAGGTATACACCATGGAAATCTGGTCACGCCGTAAATTCTTTCTCGCTTCCCTGGCTGGCAGTGCTCTTGCCAGCGCCGGCAAGCTCTTCGGCCGCACTTCGCCGAACAGCAGCGGCGCCATTTCTCTCTCGAACCTCGCCCCTCCTGCGCAGGGCAAACGCCCGCTCATCATCTCCAGCGCGAACGGACTCCATGCCCTCGACAAGGGCATGGACATTCTCAGGAAGGGCGGCGACACACTCGACGCCGTTGTTGCTGCCGTCACCGTCGTGGAGGACGATCCCAGCGACGACTCCGTCGGCTACGGCGGCCTCCCCAATGAAGAAGGCGAAGTCGAGCTTGACGCCAGCGTCATGCACGGTCCTACGCACCGCGCCGGTTCTGTGGCTTCCGTGCGCCACATCAAAAATGTTTCGCGCCTCGCCAAAAACGTCATGGAAAAAACCAATCACGTCATGATCGTCGGCGACGGCGCGCGCCGCTTCGCCGTGGCCGAAGGCTTCGAGGAAATGAATCTCCTTACCGAGCATTCGAGGAAAATCTGGCTCGCCTGGAAAGCCAAAACTTCTTTCAACTGGCGTCCTGGAATCGATTCGCCCGAATGGAAAGAACACATGTCTGCTCTTTTCGATGGCGACCAGGCAAAAATAGCCTACGCCGAGCGCGTCATCGCCCATCCGCCGACCGGCACGATTCCCTGCATGGCCGTCGATGCCAATGGAGACATCTCCGCCACGACTACCACTTCCGGTTTGTCATGGAAAATTCCGGGTCGCGTCGGCGATTCGCCTATCATCGGCGCGGGCTGCTGCGTAGACAATGAAGTTGGCGCCGCGGGCTCCACCGGAAAGGGCGAGGAAAACATCAAAATCTCCGGCGGCCACACCATCATTGAAATGATGCGCCAGGGAAAATCACCCGAAGCAGCTTGCCTCGAAGCCATGACGCGCATCGCGCACAACTACAAAAACGACAAGAAAAAACTCACCACCTTCCACATTTATTTTTATGCGATCAACAAAGATGGCGTGCACGGCGCCGCTTCCCTCTGGCGCAACGGCTACGAAGCCAACAAACAAGCTGCTTACGCCGTCCACGATGGCACCGAAGCCCGCCTTGTCCCTTGTAAACCCTTCTTCGACGAAGTGGGCGGCGATCAGTAAACTAGACGCATGGACCAAGCCAATATTCTGATTATCGGCGGTGGCGTCGTCGGCTGCGCCATCGCTTGTGCCGTTTCTTCCCGCTGGCAGGACGTTTTTCTCGTCGAGCAATTTCCCAAGCTCGGCATGGCCACCAGCACGCGCAACAGCGGCGTCAACCATTCCGGAATTTATTATCCGAAGAATTCGCTGAAAGCTCGTTTCTGCGTCGAGGGCAACCGCCTTACCTACGAATTTTGCGCGAAACACAACGTGCCCTTCCGCCATTGCGGCAAACTCGTCGTCGCCTCCGATGCGCACGAAGAAGCGGAGCTTGTCGCGCTGAAGAAACGCGGCGAAGACAACGGCGTTGAAGGATTGCGTCTCATCGACGAGGCGGAAATCCGGAAACACGAGCCGCACATCAAAGGGGTCGCCGCGCTCGACGTGCCCTCGACCGGGATCGTCTCCGCCGAAGAACTTGTTCACGCCTATGCGCGCGTGGCCACGAATCAGGGCGCGAACATCGTAACCCGCGCGCAGGTGACTTCGCTGGAGCCTGCCAACAAAACGATTCGCGTGGGCCTGCGCATCGGCGACGAGGAGGATTCACAAGAAGAGAAAATCGAAGCGCGCTGCGTCATCAACGCCGCCGGCCTCTACGCCGATGAGGTTGCAGCGCTTCTTGGCAATAATTCGTGGCGCATCTATCCCGTGCGCGGTGAATACTGCGAGGTGCGCGGCCCGCGTTCAGCGCTCATCAACAATCTTGTTTATCCCCTACCTCATGCCGATGGCATCAGCCTCGGCGTGCACTTCACCAAAACGCTCTGGGGAACTTTTTTGCTGGGGCCGACTGCCACGTATATCGAAGGAAAAGACAACTACGAGAAGGATCGCTTACCCATCGCCGCATTTGCGGAGAGCGCGAAAACGCTCTTGCCGGAAATCGAGGAGCGCGACCTGCAACTCGGTTACACAGGCCTCCGTCCCAAGCTAGTTCCGGCAGGACACCAGGGCATCGTCGATTTTGTGATCACGCGCGACGCCAAAGTGCCGCAAGCCATCCATCTCGTCGGCATCGAGTCCCCCGGCCTCACTGCCGCCCCGGCCATCGCCGAACACGTCGCGAAGATTGTGAATGAAGTGCTGAATTGATGCTTCGTGGGGAAACAGAGAATCGTCAAGACTTCGGAGGGGGAGGGCCGATGGTTACCTTGAAAAGATGAATCCTGCCCTCTCTCGGCTTGCCGACCCTGATCACCAGTTCTCTGGGCGCGTTCAAGTCCAGATCGTAGGCTGGGTCCCTGATGACCTCCCCGTTAATCTCGACGGCGCCACTCCCGATGAGTCTATCGGCTTCTGTTCGAGAAGAAAGATTAGCCCAGTCAACGAGACGTCGCGCAAGTTTGATTTTCCCGGATTCTGGCACGAAGTATTGCATCACTTCAGAGGGCAGTTCTTTCTGCTGAACCACCTTCTGAAACTCTATCGCTGCCGCTTGTGCATCATTTCTGCTATGAAATTCTGTGATGATTTCCTTTGCGAGATCCATCTTAGCGTTCATGGGATGCAGAGCGCCTATCTCCACGGCTTTCTTCAAATTCTCGATACCTTCCATGCTCCGATCCGTTAAAAGTTCGTAATACGACCACATCAGGTCATCGGGAATAGACATCAGCTTGCCGAACATTTTTGGTGGTGCCTCTGTTATGCCGACATAGTTTCCGAGGCTCTTGGACATTTTGCGCTGGCCATCGAGGCCCACGAGAATCGGCATCGTGAGAATTGCTTGCCCCGGCAAGCCATACTCGCGCTGGATTTCACGATGCACCAGCAGATTGAATTTTTGTTCCGTGGCGCCCAGCTCGACGTCGGACTTCAGTGACACGGCGTCGTACGCGGTCAGCAGCGGATACAGCAGTTCGTGAACGGCAATGGGCTGGCCCTTCTCCAGGCGCGAACTGAAATCCTCTCGCTCGAGCATTCGCGCCAGCCGGTAGTGCGAACAAAGCCGCACGACGTCTTCGGCGTTCATTTTGCCAAGCCACTCGCTGTTATAGCGGACTTCGGTTTTTTTGCGGTCGAGAATCTTAAACACTTGTTCGAGATAAGTTTTGGCGTTGGCGTGGACTTGTTCGCGCGTCAGCGGCGGGCGTGTTTCCGAAACGCCCGTGGGGTCGCCAATCATCGCGGAGGAATCGCCAATCAGGAAAACAGCCGTGTGGCCCAGGTCCTGAAAGTGTTTCAGCTTGCGTAGGACCACGGTGTGGCCGAGATGAAGATCTGGAGCCGTGGGGTCGACGCCGAGATAGACGCGCAGCGGCTTCCCGGTTTTCAGAGATTTTTCGAGGCTGGCTTTGAGCTCGGGCTCGGGAATAATTTCCGCGACGCCTTTTTTGACGTAGGCGAGTTGCTCTTCGACGGGTTTGAATTTGTTTTCGGTCATTTCGAATTTTGGTTTTGCGCCATTTGTTTAGTTCTGGCGAATTATCTTACACTGAGATCCTTCAGGCATCCTCATCGGATGCCTTCAGGATGACACAGGCCAAAGATCACCCCGCGCGAAGGACGCGGCGGCCTTCGATTTTGAATTTTCCTTCCAGAACGATTCGAACGGCTTCGGAATAGATGCGGTGCTCCTCTTTCAGAATTTTTTCGGAGAGTGAAGCTTCTGTATCTCCGTCGAGCACCGGAACAACTGCTTGCACAATGATTGGGCCGGCATCGAGATTTTCGTCCACAAAATGCACGGTACAGCCGGCGAATTTCACTCCGTATTCGAGGGCCTGGCGCTGCGATTCAAGGCCGGGAAACGACGGAAGCAGCGATGGGTGAATGTTGAGAATGCGGTTCGAAAATTTCGCAACGAAGTACGGGGACAGCAGTCGCATATACCCTGCGAGACAAATCAGATCGGCTTTTTGTTCCTCCAGGACGGCAGCGACTTGACGATCGTAGGTTTCGCGCTCCAGGCCCCTCGAAGGGATCACGCGTGCTGGAATGCCGCCTGCTTCGGCGCGCTGGATTCCCGGAGCACCCTCGCGGTTGCTGATGACCATGGCGATCTCCGCGTTCGGGATGCGGCCCGCCGCGACGGATTCCGCCAAGGCCTCGAAATTCGAACCACGGCCGCTTAAGAGCACGCCAATGCGTTTCTTCATAAACGGAAAACGTTAACACACCCGCTCGCCTCGGCAAAACTCGGCCTTTCCTGGGGATGGATCCGGCTAACGCGGCAATGATTGTCGCAATGGGCGCTTACTCGCGCTAAAATGCCAGGTCTGCAGATTTCCATTCTATCCGGAGATTCACTCAGCATGGTCGACGCAGAAACAGCCATTTGCAAACGCGCATCCCGTGCAGTCTTCATCGCATCGCTCAGCCTGGCCATTAGCGCGATCCCGGTTTTCGCGCAACAGGCTTTGCCGCGGGATCCATCGGAACCGGCCCAAGGCCCACCGCAGCTAGGGCTCTTGCCTCATCCTGACGGAAATATCGCGCGGGAGACTGTGGATGAAAAATCCATGCGAGCGCTGATTGGAAAATTGGTGGCTTGCGGGACACGGCTGACGCTTTCTTCCTGGATGGACCCGAAACGCGGCGTGGGGTGCGGGCGCGATGCCATCGTGGCGCGGCTGAATGACATTGCGAAGGATTCGAATGGCAAGCTGCAAGTGGTGGTGGACAAATTCGAATCGGCTTCGGAGCGGACTTCTGCGAAACCCATTCCACTCGAAAATGTTTACGCGATTCTGCCCGGATCGGATCCCAAGATGGCGAAGACAATTTTCATCGTATCGGCGCACTTTGATTCGCGGCCTTCGGATGTGATGGATCCAAAGGCGGACGCTCCGGGTGCGGACGACGATGCTTCCGGAGTCTCTGTCAGCGTGGAGTGTGCGCGGCTCTTGAGCAAACTAGGCCCTATGGGCCACGGCACGTATCGGGCGACGATCCTCTTTGCGGCCGTGTCGGGCGAGGAGCAAGGATTGCTTGGCTCCACGCACTTGCTGGAATGGACGAAGCAGCAAGGCTACACCGTGGGCGGAATGCTGGACGACGATATTGTGGGATCCGATCCGGCGGCACGCGCGTCTCATCGAGTGCGGCTTTTTTCAGGGAACGGCGAGATTGACGATGCGGATTCACCTTCACGGGAGTTGGCCCGTGCTGTGGAAGAAATCGACGGGCAATCGGCCATTCGAATGATTTTTCGAATTGATCGCTATGGGCGCGGCGGCGATCACTATCCGTTTTACAAGGCGGGGTTGCCTGCAGTGCGCTTTACCGAGCCGCTGGAAGATTACAATCATCAGCATCAAACGCCACGCACGGAAAATGGAATCGAGTATGGGGATTTTGAAAAATACTTAAATTTTACGTTCATGGGAGATGTGGCTCGGAACAATGCCGAAGCGCTGCGGCAATTGGCCATGGCTCCCGCGGCACCTACGAATGCGAGGCTCACGGGTGCGGTGACGCCGGACGCGAAAGTGTCGTGGTCGGCGGGAGAAGATCCGGAGCGAGCGGGCTTTGAGATTTTGTGGCGTGAAACGACGGAGGCCCGCTGGCACGTCTATGACTTTGTGGCGTCCGTGGGCGAGTCGGTGCTGAAGGGTGTCTCCACGGACAATCACTTCTTTGCGGTGCGCTCTGTCGGAAAAAATGGCGCACGCTCGATTGCCGTTCCCACAGAGATCGAGCGGCGCGCGCCACCGTTGCCGACGCCGCCCAAGCAGCAATAAGAATTAAGAATTTCGTTAGATTTCTGAAGGAAGGGAGCATTCGAATGCGGAAGATCGTGTGGGTGTGGGGGCTGGCGATTCTTTTTGGCTTGGGACTTGCGGGGCGAGCAGCGGCGCAGGCGCCCGACAAGGATGCGAAGGCGCCAGAGGCTAAGAGCAGCGAGAAGTGCGACGCAGCGACGACAAAGGAAGAATTGTCGGTGACAGACCACACGATTCGAATCGGTGGACAGACGATTCCCTACAAGGCGACGGCGAGCACGACGCTGCTGAAAAACGACAAAGGCGAGGCCACGGGCTTGCTGTATTCGGCGGCGTACACGCGGAGCGACGTCAAGGATTTAAGCGCGCGTCCGGTTGCGTTTTTGTACAACGGCGGGCCGGGGTCGGCGACGATGTGGCTGCACATGGGCGCGTTCGGGCCTCGGCGAGCGCACACGGTCGATGGGAGCTTTACGCCTCCGGCGCCGTATAAGTTGGTGGATAACGGGGAGAGTTTGCTGGACAAGACGGACCTGGTCTTCATCGACGCGATGGGGACCGGCTACAGCCACGCAGTGTGCAAGGCGCAGGAAAAAGATTTTTGGGGGATCGACGAGGACGCGGAGGCCTTCGCGCAGTTTATCGTGACATACCTGAGCCGGAATGACCGCTGGAACTCGCCGAAGTTCCTGATCGGAGAGAGTTACGGTACGTTCCGGTCGGCGGTGCTGGGAAATTATTTGCAGTCGCACGATACGGTACATTTGAACGGCATCGCGCTGATTTCGTCGGTGCTGGACCTGTCGTCGCTGACGTTCACGCCTGGAGATGACCGGCCTTATGTATTCTACCTACCGAGTTATGCGGCGGTAGCGTGGTATCACAAAGTGTTGAAGGATCGTCCGGCGGATGTAGTTGCATTCATCGAGGAAGCGAGGAAATACGCGCAGGGCGAGTACGCAGCGGCCCTGTACAAGGGCGGAGAACTTTCCGCAAGCGAAAAAGCGGCGGTGGCCAAGAGAGTTTCCTTCTTCACGGGATTGGGCGAAGACTACCTGATCAAGGCGGATTTGCGCGTGACGCTGGGGCAGTTCCGGGCGGAACTGCAGCGGAAAGAGGGGCTAACGACGGGCCGTATCGACGCACGGTTCACTGGATACACCTACGATCTTCTGGAAGAAAACGCGCAGGGTGACCCTGAGGGACCGGCGGTGGGTGGGGCTTTCACCGCGCTGATCAACGCTTACAATCATGATGAACTAAAATTCGGCAAGGACAAGGTGTACCACAACACGGCGAACGCGTTTGGAAGCTGGAACTGGATGCGCAAGGAACAGAGGCGCTTCGGATTTCCGGGAGCGCCGAACGTGGACACAGACCTGGGGCAGGCGATGATCACGAATCCGCGGCTGTTGGTGCAGGTGGAGAACGGGTATTACGACCTGGCGACGCCGTTCTTCGCGACGGAACATACCATGGAACACCTGGGATTGCCGGAAGCGCTGCAGAAGAACATCAAAGAGGATTACTACACGGCTGGGCACATGATGTATTTGCACGACCAGGATCGCATCAGCCTGCACAACCAGATTGCGAACTTTATCGACCGAGCGACGCAGCCTTAGCCTGCAAGAAATGTGATTCGCTCCGGCGACGCAGCCGAAGACTGCCAGTACTCGGTCTTGGCCAAGCTCAGAAAGGCGCGCTAGTGCTGCGGCGCGGCGACTTGCTGGGCGAAAGTAATGAAGTGGCCGCCGGGATCCTGAACCGCGAATTCTTCATGCCGTAGAACGCGGTGCGAGCGGGCATGACGATTTTGACGTCCTTCATGGCGGCGAGGACGGCATCGAAATCGTCGACTTCCATGTAGAGGTAAGTGGGACCTTTGCGGGCTGCCGTCGACATCGATGGCGGCGCGTCTTTTTCCACGCTCGCATAGGTCTGGTACATCACTTCGATAGAGCCTTTCTGGAAGGCGACGAAGCCGAGCTTGTTGCCGTCGGGCACTTCGACCGTCTTCGTGAAACCGAGGCGGTCCACCCAAAAGGGGATGAGCGGCTCGATTTCGTTGACGAGCAGGACGGGCGTGATGCGTTTGACGTTCATGGGCTTTTTCTCCTGAATTTGACGGGCTTGCAAAGCAAATCCGAAACATAGGGCCGCGGCGGTGGCGGTCATGGCAAAACGGCGCGCATAGCGGATTTTCTTCTTGACAAGATCACTAGTCTTAATTAGACTAGCCAAGGATACGGAAGATAGGAATTCAAGTCAAGGAGATTTTTCATGGCGGCAAGAGCGCGACAACTGAGGGACCTGGTCTCCATTGGGCCCGCGATGCTGCGGGACTTCGAGTTGCTGGGGGTTCGCAGCGTGAAGCAACTGGCGACGCAGAATCCGGAGCGGCTATATGCGCGGCTGAATCGCGCGACGGGCAAGCGGCAGGATCCGTGCGTGCTGGACACATTTTGCGCGGCGGTGGCGCAGGCGCGGAATCCTCGGCTGGCGGCGGAGAAATGTCTGTGGTGGTATTGGAGCAGGAAGAGGAAGCAGGCAGGGCGTAATGCGAAGCTCGAAACGCGGAATTCGAAACAAGGAGGCTGACATGGCTCTTTATTCCCACGTTGAGATCCTTCAGCCATCCATATCGGATGGCTTCAGGATGACAACTAAGCGCGGTTCTGATGGTAAGTAGGCTGGAGCGAAATCGAAGACCGAAGGTCCCGCAGGAGCGGCGGAGAGCTGTGCCGGCAAAGAGGAGAGCGGCACTGACAACGCCGGATTTGGTGCTGCTGAGTTTGCTGGCGGAGCGGCCGATGCATGGGTATCAAGCCAACCTGGAACTTGAGAGGCGGGAGATCCGAGATTGGGCAGGGATTTCGCGGCCACAGGTTTATTACTCGCTGGAGAAATTGGCGCGAGCGGGAATGATCCGGGCTTCGGAAACGAACGAGCCGGCGGCCGGGCCGGAGCGCAGCACGTTCGAAACAACGGAGAAGGGGCGCACAGCGCTGGCGGATGCGCTGGAGTGGGAGGAGTGGACGACACAGCGCGATCGTCCGGCTTTTCTTGTCTGGATGGCACTTTCATGGCAAGCGCGGCCGGGGACTTTCCGGAAGCAGTTGAAGCGCAGGCGGAAATTCCTGCTCAAGGAACTGGCGAGAGAAAAGAAAACGATGCTATCGATCTA
The DNA here is from genome assembly GCA_035704085.1 of Candidatus Acidiferrum sp. GTDB lineage: Bacteria > Acidobacteriota > Terriglobia > Acidiferrales > UBA7541 > Acidiferrum. The sequence continues at coordinate 123,691 of DASSXG010000003.1, forward strand.
TGAAGAGGTGGGCCACAAATTCCACGAAGCGGTCTGGATGGTGGGCCTGATGATGGATCAGATTAAGACCGAGGTGCGCTGGACGAGGCAGCTGGAACGCAGCCTAAAGCGAAGGGCTAACGCCTTCCATCCGCAATCCGTGTTTGCCCAGGGCTTGCCGAAGTAGACTCCGCGCGGAGCAAAGTGCGGGGGCGCTCAGCCCCACCCGCCATGCGAGGCGGTGCTATGATTTCCCATCATGCGTACATTTGAAGTTTTTCTCAACGAACAGCGCTTGTGCGTAGCGGGGATAACCGGGGACGGGGTGATGAGCATTATTCTCGATTCTGTCACCGGACCAAATCGAGATGAGCTCTTTCTCCGCGTCGGTGGATTGCAGGGGTCCACGAAAGAACATGTACGGTGGCAGGAACGAGAGCTAAAGGTCGGCGACAATGTGCGCATAAGAGTTGCCGAGGCCGAATCCTTTGATCCTCCAACCAGAGCTTTTCGTTCGGACCCGGCTAAAGATCTACAGGGCCAAAAAAACTATGTGCGTGCGATGGCCAAGAAGCTTGGATGGCGACTCATGACTCGCAACGTTAAGACCAGGAGGAAGAAAGGATAGCTCGAGTTTTCGTTGCTGAAGTTCCTCACGCCTGAAGGAGCTACAGATTGAGGGAGCCTGAAAAGGAAACGCGAGCTTTGCCGGATTCGGAGCGTTCGATGCGCCCGATGAGGAAGAATTTTTCGCGGCGTTTTTTGAGCGAAGCTTCGACAAACTTCACGTTTCTCGGCGGCACCACGAGAATCATGCCGACGCCCATGTTGAAGGACTGGAGCAGTTCGTCCGTGTCGATTTTCCCAAGCTTGGCAAGGTACTTGAAGATGGCGGGAACGGGCCAGGAGGCCAAGTCAATCTCCGCCTTGACACCGTTCGGCAAGACGCGGGGTAAATTACCAGGGATGCCGCCGCCGGTGATGTGCGCGAGAGCGGAGACCCAGCCGCGGGCCACGATGTCTTTCAGGGCCGGCGCGTAGCAGAGATGCGGCTTCAGCAGTTCCGCACCGATTTTGTTTCCGACTTCGGCGACGTACGTTTCCGGCTTCAACTTCGCAACTTCAAAGACCAGCTTGCGCGCCAGAGAATAGCCGTTGGTGTGCAGGCCGGCGGACGGTAAGGCGATCAAGGCATCGCCGGGCTTGACGTTTTTGCCGGTTAGGATTTTTTTTCGTTCGACAATGCCAACGATGAAACCGGCGAGATCGTATTCCCCCGGCGCATAGAAGCCGGGCATCTCCGCGGTTTCCCCGCCGATCAAGGCACAGCCGAATTTGCGGCAGGAACGGCTCATGCCTTCGACGAGTTGTTCGACGACAGGCGGATCCAGCTTGCCCATCGCGAGGTAGTCCAGGAAAAAGAGCGGCTCGGCGCCCTGGACCAAAATATCGTTGATGCAGTGATTGACAAGATCGCCGCCAACCGTAGCGTGCACGCCCATGGCCATGGCGATTTTCAGCTTGGTGCCCACGCCATCAGCGCTGGAAACGAGCACCGGCTCTTTCCATTTTTTTCTGTCGAGAGCAAAGAGCGCGCCGAAACCGCCGATGCCGCCGAGCACGCCGGGAGTGAAGGTGCGGCTGGCGTGATGGCGGATTCTCTGCTTGGCGTCGTCGGCGACGGCGATGTTCACTCCGGCATCGGCATATTTCATGAGAGGCTCGTCCGCTTCCGTTCCTGCTCGGCGTCTAATTTGGGCGCAAGAAGCCGCCCGTCGTTCGTTCTGTGGAAGATCCGCGAAGGCCGTTGGGATTCGCGGCAGCTACTGCATACAGGACAATTTTACGCGAAAACTTAGAACGTATGGAAAATCCGCTTCCAGCGCACGATGCCGGGATGGAGAAGGGCATTCGCGTAGGCAAAGAAACGCTCGCGAATCTGCCCCGGCTCCCAGGCTTCAGGCGAAACATCCAGCGACATGTAAATCATGACCGGCGTGCCGATGATGTCGTTGCGCGGGACGCAGCCCCAGAAGCGGCTATCGTAGGAGTTCCCGCGATTGTCGCCCATCACAAAATAACAATCGCCGGGAACTTTGAAGGGCAGGCGCATGTCGTAGGGTTCGCTGGAGCCACTGGTATATTTTTCGACGAGCTTTTGGCCGTTGACCCAGACAGCGCCGTCATGAATGTCAATAGTGTCGCCGGGGAGGCCAATGACGCGCTTGACGTAATCCGGCGTATCCGGCGCGAAGGGCGGCTTGAAGATGATCACCTGCTGGCGCTTGGGATTGCGCCAGAGAGGCACGTGCCAGTTGGTAAAGGGCACGCCGGCGTCGTACCCGACACGGCTCATGATGAGGTGGTCGCCTATGAGCAGCGTGTTCTCCATCGAGCCCGAGGGAATGACGCGCGCCTGGCCAATGGTGCCGTTGATGAGCAGGAAGGCGAGCCCGACCCAAAACCAGGCGATGATCTCGCGTTGAATCTTGATCTTCACCGGGAGGTTTGCTTCTTCCTGCTTTTTATTCTTGTCAGTTTTCACGTTCCACCACCACCGGCCGCTCTGCGGGCGCGGGTTCCTCGTCATTGCCGTACATGCTTTCATTCAATTTGCCGTTGGACGCGCCGTCGCAAACCTCAAGCTGCACTAAATCCGTCGGGTAGACGCCCGTATAACAAGACGTACAAAACCTGCCTTCGGTATCAGCGACAGCCCGTTTCAAGGCCGGCAGGGAAAGATAGCCGAGGGAATCGGCGGCGAGGAATTTGCAGATTTCCTCCGGCGTGTTCGAGGAAGCGATCAATTCCTCGCGGGTGGGCGTGTCCACGCCGTAGTAACACGGGGAGATCGTGGGCGGACAACTGATGCGCACGTGCACTTCCTTCGCACCGGCTTCGCGAACCATGCGGACGATTTTGCGGCTGGTGGTGCCGCGGACGATGGAATCGTCCACGAGGATGACGCGCTTGCCTTCAATCAGGCCGCGGACGGGATTGAGCTTCAGCTTGACGCCGAAATTGCGAATCGCCTGCGAGGGCTCGATGAAGGTGCGGCCGATGTAATGATTGCGAATCAGCCCCATACGAAACGGGATTTTCGATTCGAGGGCGTAGCCGACGGCGGCGGGAACGCCGGAATCGGGAACGGGCACGACGATGTCGGCTTCAACGGGATGTTCCTGCGCGAGGAGGCGGCCAAGCATTTCGCGGCTTTGATTCACGGAGCGGCCGAAGATGATGCTATCGGGCCGCGAGAAATAGACATGCTCGAAAATGCAATGCTGGAGCGGTTTTTCCGGGGCGAAATGGATGGACTCGATGCCGGACTTGGAGATCCGCACCATTTCGCCAGGCTCGATTTCGCGAATGTATTGCGCGTTGAGAAGATCGAAGGCGCATGTTTCCGAAGCAACCAGCCAGGAATCGAAGCCGCCGGGAGTGGTGAGTTTGCCGAGAACGAGCGGCCGGAAACCACGCGGATCGCGAACCGCGTACAATTCGTCCTGCGTCAGCATCACCAGTGAATACGCACCTTCGACTTGATTGAGGGCGTCACCCAGCGCGCCCGAAAGATTGCGGGCCTGCGAGCGCGCGATCAGATGGACGATCACCTCGGTGTCGCTGCTGGTCTGGAAGATGGAGCCGCGATGCTCGAGCTTGCGTCGCCAGTCGGCGGCGTTGGTGAGATTGCCGTTGTGGCCGACGGCGATTTTGCCCTTGTTGCAATCGATCATGATGGGCTGGGCGTTGAGAATGGCTTTATCGCCGGCGGTGGAATAGCGCGTGTGGCCGATGGCGCTGTGGCCGGGAAGTTTCGCGAGAACGCTGGGAACAAAAATTTCCTCGACTTCGCCCATGGCGCGGTGGACGTTGAGGTCGTGGCCATCGCTCGAGACGATACCGGCAGATTCTTGGCCGCGATGCTGGAGGGCATAGAGGCCGAGGTAGGCGAGGTTGGC
>DASSXG010000091.1:0-4981 GCA_035704085.1 Candidatus Acidiferrum sp.
CGCACCACGACCGTAGCTTGCGCCAAAGACAAAAGCGGCTTTGAGAACCGACGGATAAATGATGACGCATTCCGCTTTGTCGAGCAGGTCTTGCGGAATGTCGTCGGGAATGTCGAGAATTTCCTTGAGAACCGTTCCGCAGTCTTCCAGACGCGCAGCTTCCTTTTTGTTGTCCATTGCGGAAAGAGGAAGTGCGACCATCGCGAAAGCCAAGAGACAAGCAATCAAACGCTGATTCACGGGAGCACCTCGGTGTTAATTTTCCCTCGTATAGCATCGTAGAGCATCCCAAAGCTTGGCGCATTCTCGGAAGAGAATCAGTTGTCTATCTCCTAACCGCCTGGCGGGTGGCCGACCTTGATTCTGGTGACCTCTTGGGTGGCCCATCCTTTCTCGTTTTTTGCGAAAGGATGGGGGTCGGTTTTCGCTGACTGTCACGAACCCGTAACTTGACCGCGACGGAGGGGTGCGCTAGGGTGGAGGGAGTTTCTCCCTGAGTGGTTCGCGAGCAGCCACGCACGTACAGGAGGAATTCCATCGGCCACCCGGTTCCCGTAACAGGAAAACCTTCCAATTGGATGCGACGTACCGTTCACATTTCCGGACAAATTGAACCCTTCTTTGGCACGCTGGACGAAAACGTGCGCCTGCTCGAGGGTTCGCTGGGCGTGCGCACGCACCTGCACGACACGCGGCTGACCGTCGAAGGCGAGCAGGACAGCGTGGACCAGGCGGTGAAAATCATCGAGGAGTATAACCACTTGACGCGACACGGGCGCACGCTTTCCGCCGCGGAAGTGAAATCGCTGATGCGCGTGGCCACCGAAGAGCCGCACGAATCGCCGCGCGGAATGTTTGAACACGGGCGCGCGCGTTCGTTCGGCAAAAAGCAGGTGACGCCCAAAGGCGCGAACCAGCGGCGCTATATGGAGGAAATTGAGAAACACGATATGGTCTTCGCCACGGGTCCCGGCGGCACCGGAAAAACCTACATCGCCGTGGCCATGGCGGTCAGCGCGCTGCTGACCAAACAGGTGAACCGCATCATTCTCGCTCGCCCAGCCGTCGAAGCGGGAGAGCGGCTCGGATTCTTGCCGGGCACGTTGCAGCAGAAAATCGACCCGTACATGCGTCCCCTGTACGACGCGCTCTACGACATGCTGGACGCGGACAAGCTGGAGCGTTTTCTGGAAAAGGGCATCATCGAAGTGGCGCCGCTTGCGTTCATGCGCGGTCGCACGCTGAATGATTCGTTCGTGATTCTCGACGAGGCGCAAAACACCACCAGCGAGCAAATGAAGATGTTCCTCACGCGGCTGGGATTCAACTCGAAAGCGGTGATCACCGGTGACATCACTCAGATCGACTTGCCGCAGGGGAAAAAGAGCGGCTTGATCGAAGCGCTGGAAGTTTGCGGCAAGATCGACGGCATCGGCGTGGTGCAATTTGGCGAGAAAGACGTGGTGCGGCACAACCTGGTCCAGCAGATTATCCGCGCCTATGAAGAGTATGATGTAGCTCACCCGCAGCGCGGCGGAATGGCCGCGAACAGCAAAGCGGGAACGCAGGCAAAAGAATCCGGAAAAGAACAAGACAAAGAAATCCTGCCAGGATGATTCTGAACCGTCAGCGAGCGGTGCGCCTGGCGCGGGGTCCCTTGGAAGCGTTCCTTCGCCGCGTAAAACGAGAACTTGGCGTGGCAAAATCCGGTGTGACGGTCTGCCTGATGAGCGATGCAGAGATTGCCCGTTTGAATCGAGACTTCCGCGGGAAGCAAGGACCGACCGACGTCCTATCGTTTCCCGAGATTAGTCACTCCGCCGCTCGCCCTTCTCCCACGCTCGCCACTCGTCACTCGCCACTCACCACTGATCTGGGAGACATCGCGATCTCCCCAGAAACGGCGCGGCGTTACGCGAAAAAACATGGGCGGCGCTTGCCGGAAGAACTTCGCGTGTTGATTCTTCACGGCGTATTACATCTGCTGGGTTACGACCACGAAACCGACAGCGGCGAGATGGACCGCATCGAGCGAAAGCTGCGCAAACGGTTTGGATTGGCGTGATGAACTTGGGCTGGCTCTACGCGTTGAGTGTCGTGCTCGTCGGCAGCACTCTTCCCATTTTTTCGTATTTGACGCTCATTTACCGAGAGCTGGGCCGCATGACCACCGGCCGCGTCCACGAACATCTGGACATTTTCGAAGCGGAAATCGAACCGAAGCTGAAGATCAAACGTCACAGCGGCGGGCGGACGTTTCGCATCATCGGCCATTTCATGCTTGCGTTTCTGGTTCTGGAAACGACGCGTGGCGTGGTGTACTTCGTGCCGGGAACCTGGGAATCCTTCGTGGAGTTCTGCGTTTTCCTGGTGCTCGAGGTCGTCTTTCTCATGCACTTCATTCCGGACATGCTTCTGTACCGCACAACGGGGCGCTGGCTGCTCCCTCTGCTTCCGTTGATCCGCGGGGGAATGTGGCTGGTTTGGCCCGTGCGGGTATTCCTGGAAGGCGCGGAGTCCCTTGCGCGCATCTCCGAGCACGAAGCCGAAAAGACCGAAGAGCAGCGTACCGAAGAGGGGATCGAGGCGCTCGTGGAAGCCGCCGAGGAAGAAGGCATCATCGAACCGGAGCAGGCCGACCTGATCGAGCAAGTGGTGGAATTCAGCGACAAACGCGTGCGAGAAGTCATGACGCCGCGGCCCGACATTGTTGCCATGCCCGCGGACGCCACACTCGAAGAACTGCACGCGAAAGTCACGGAAACGAAATTCAGCAGAATGCCCGTGTATGAAAAATCTCTCGACGACATTTTTGGCGTCGTCTACGCGCAGGATCTTTTGCAAATCGCGGACCAGGATTTGCCGAAACGCAAAGTCCGCGAGCTAGCGAAGCCGGTTCTTTTCATACCGGAGACCAAGGCGGGCTCAGAGTTGCTCCGCGAAATGCGGCAAAAAGGGCAGCCGCTTGCCGTGATCATAGACGAGCACGGGACGGTGGCGGGAATCGCCACCGTGGAAGACCTAGTGGAGGAAATCGTCGGTGTAAGCGGCAACGACGGGAAGCCGCCGGGGCCGGATGTGGTACGCGAGGCGGACGGCGGACTGGTCATGCGCGGCAGCATGGCGATTGGCGTCGTGGAGGATTTGTTGGGCGTCAAGTTTGGCGAGGAGGCGGACGAAACGGTAACCACTCTCGCGGGTCTGCTCAGCCATGTGTCCGGCAAGGTGCCTGCGCCGGGAGAGAAAGTTGATCTCGCGGGCCATCGCTTCGAAGTCGTGGAAGCCAATCAAAGAAAAGTGTTGCGTGTGCGAATTCGCAAGCAGATGAAGGCTGCTCCTTCGAAATCGTAGGTGTCCATAAAGCGGGGTTGAGATTTTCGAATGAAAAACAATGATAAGCCGGAGAAGAAGCCGTTCCGTTCTGGATTCGTGGCTATCATTGGGCGCCCCAACGCGGGAAAATCAACGTTGGTGAACCGGCTGATAGGGCAAAAAATCGCGATCGTCACTTCCAAACCACAGACCACGCGCAACCGCATTCAAGGAATATGGACCAGGCCGCAAGGCCAGATCGTGTTCATTGACACGCCGGGTTTGCACGAAGCAGACTCCGCACTGGGCCGGCAGATGATGCAGGAAGTGGCGTCGGCGCTGGAAGGAATCGACGTTCTGCTGCTGATGGTGGATGCCAGTACGATGCAGCCGCACGCTGACGATTTGCTGCTGGAAAAAGCGAAGCGGTTTCGCGGAAAAACGATACTGGCGTTGAACAAAGTCGATCGTTTGCCAAAACCAAAACTTTTGCCGCTAATCGAATCATTTTCAAAGGCTCTTGAATTCTGCGCCATCGTGCCGATTTCCGCCTTAAAAGGAGACGGCTGCGATGAGTTGTTAGCCGAAATTCTGAAGCAGTTGCCCGAAGGCGAGCCTTACTTTCCCGAGGATCAGGTGACGGACCAGCCGGAACGATTCCTGGCCGCGGAGATTATTCGCGAGAAGGCCATTCAAGCGATGTATCACGAAGTGCCGTATGCGCTGGCGGTGGTGGTGGAAAAGTACGAGGAGAAGCCCAGGCTGTTGCGCATCGAAGCCGTCATGAACGTAGAGCGCGATTCGCAGAAGAAGATTTTGATCGGCCATAAGGGCGAGATGCTGAAGAAAATCGGCACCGAGGCGCGAAAAGAACTGGAAGCGATCCTTGGCAGCAAGATCTATCTCGGACTATTCGTGAAGGTCGCGCCGGATTGGCGGGAGAGTCCGCAAAAGGTGCGCGAGTTGGACTGGCGCTATCAGTTGGAGGGGCTTGCCGAAGAGTTGGACGAGAAGGAATGAAAACGTCTGCTTTTCAGTCGACAGCGACAGACAGCAAAATCCCCACCCTTGCATGAAACAAACCCGCAAGGATGGGGCACCCAGAGACGTTTTTCAGAATTAAAGCGCGGCCACCCGCCAAATTGTTCAACGAAGAATCGTCTGCGCACGGGGGAGATTCTAGCTTAGATACGGTTCCGCGTACGTACGCCGGCAGAAAGAACTCGGCCTGTACTTGCGGACAGATAATCCTTGAGCAATTTGCCCTTCGCCACCCGATTCTCTGTCGAGCCCCTCTTATAAAATGGATCTAACCCGCCCCACGGTTTGACCAGGAAGGAGTGAATCCATGACGAACCTATCGGAAGTCGAGGAGCGGATTCACGAAAATGAGCCGGCCAACGGGCCGTCCAACCCCGTGTCACAACACGTTTACGACGGTTTTGCCAAGCGGCAAAGCAGCTCAGGGCCGTCCTTGGTTCTTGGAGTGGCCGCGATAGGGCTTGTCCTGGTTCTTGCTTCCGTTTTCGGTCTGTGGCTTGTGAGGTCGGTCAGGCGATTGAACCGGGAAGTGGCGCACCTCAATCGTCAGACAGAGCAGCTCAACCAGCGCGTGCAGGGCGCCGAGCAGCACGTCAAGAGTCTCGATCAGAGAGCTTCCCAAGCCGCC
>DASSXG010000024.1:0-162229 GCA_035704085.1 Candidatus Acidiferrum sp.
TAGCGGGGAACGTGAAGATCAGCGGAGGAGGCAATGCCCTGGTCTTTCCGGACGGCACGGTGATGACCAGTGCCGGTGCCGGCACCAACGGCGGCACGATCACAGGGGTCGCAGCAGGGACAGGGCTGACGGGCGGAGGCACGACAGGCGGCGTCGTGCTGAACAACGCCGGGGTGCTTTCGTTCAACGGACGTTCCGGTACAGTGACCGCTAACCCGGGTGACTACTCGTTCTCGCAAGTTAGCGGTGCTGCAACGACGGCTCAGCTTCCCGCGGCGTCCTTGGTGCGGGCGATCACTTATCTGGCCGGTTGTGACAACTGCAGTGTCTTGACCAACGCGGACAGCCAAAACGTAATCTTTGAAGATCTCATTGGAGCTATGACGGTCAACTCGGTTACTTGCTTCTCCGATGCCGGCGCTCCAGCGATAAACATCCAGGTCAACCATGGCGGCTCGCTTTCCAATGTCCTCAGCTCCAATTTGACGTGCTCCACTTTGGGCGCAACTAGCACGAGCTTCTCAACAAGCGCGCTCAGCGTGAACGATATCCTCAACTTCACTTTGGTCGCGGACAGTGTAGCCAAGCGCGTAACCACGGTCATCAAAGCCACGGTGAACTAAGTCGGAGAAATCGCGAAGCGTTTGCTTCAAAGTTTCGAGCAAAGAGGGGGTTCATGGCTGCGAGCACATACGGGTTCAAGCGCCCGTACGCCTTGCTTATTCTTTCGGGATCGCTACTGATCCACTTCGGTCCGAGTCCAGAGCGCCTAAATGCTCAATCGCAGGGTACCCCGGTAACCCCGCGTGTCATCAGCTCCAGCTCCGGCCAATACTCCACAATCGCCCTTGAGCCGATCTCCCCTCCGCCTCCAGAAATGACGCCTAAGGTCAGCGGAAGCGGGGCCGGCCTTACCATCATTCCCACATTTAACTCCACTGGGGTGACTGCTATCGACGCTGCCACGCAGACCGTGATCAACAATGCGATCGCGTTTTACCAAAATACATTCACCAACAATATTACGGTCAACATCGAGTTCCATAACATGAGCGGCGGGCTCGGACTGAGTACCTTCTTTATCTTTAACGTATCCTATCAGACCTACTGCACGGCACTAGGGGCCAGTGCGACGAGCCCCGATGACATTACTGCGCTTGCGAACACACCGTGCGGCTCTACCAATCCGATAAACGGGAACGCGAATATCGGCGTGAAGGTACCCAATGGCATGGCACTTGGGGGGCTAGGTACATCCGAAGGGCCATTCGGCGGTGCGTGTCCTACACCCAACTTTACTGGCTCAGGCTGCATCGGATTGAACGTGACATTGGCAAACATGCACCCCGGCCTCTTGTTCGCCGTCGTGGAGCACGAGATCGACGAGGTTCTTGGTTTGGGCTCCGCGCTCAATGGCACCACAACTCCCTTGGTACCCTGGACTGAGGACCTGTTCCGCTGGCACAGCGCCGGCACCCCCGGCACCCGCAGTTACGCTGCCGACGCTTCCACCACAAAACCGTGCGGTGGCAGCACCCCATTGGCCTATTTCTCGATCGACGGCGGTACGACGGATCTGGATGACTTCAATAACTGCAACAACACCGGAGACTACGGCGATTGGGTTGAGCATACACTGTCGCCACAAGTGCAGGATGCATTTCTCAACTTGAGTGGCACTCCTCCCTCTTTGACCATTACCTCTCGGGAAGTCCGGGCCCTTGACGTAATCGGATATAGTATCGTCGTCTCGAAACATCGACGCGGACAGCTCATCAGCCAATGACTCCTCAGCACCGTCCCACTGTCACGCAGCCTGTTGCGCATGCTCTTGCCTTCTATGCAACTCGCCACGTCGTCCCATTGTTTCTACCGACGCGCTCCGTAATGTTTGCCGTGACATGTGATGGACCTCCAAGCTCTCCATGTCACCGCACTCTTGGCATCGCCAGCCACAGGCGATTCTCACCCTTGCCGCTTTGCTACCGTTTGCGATGGTTTCTATTTGGGGGTGGGCACAAAATTGGGTACAGTGTCTTCGAGACTGGTTGTGGTTGACATCGGGATGAGTACGACGTAGTATCCGCTCATCTTCTGGGTCATTGCCCAGCTTTCCTGAATCGTCCCTTCCTTAGAAGTACGCCGCGGCTTGACCCGAAAAAAAATCAGGATTTCTTCAACTGCAGATGAGGGGGGTGCCGCCATGAAACGGACCATGAGATGGGTTGGGGTGGGTTTGTTGTTTTCTCTGGGCTGGGGTGTTGCTGGAGTGCAGGCGCAACAGCGCGTAGGCGCGGAGCCACAAGCGCCCAGCGGAACAGTGCAGGCTCCGCGCGAGGTGGTGCCACCTTTGCCGGTGCCTCGGTTGGTGAAGTTTGCTGGGACGCTGAGGGATGAGTTGGGGAAACCCCGAACAGGAGTGGTGGGAGTCACGTTCGCCGTTTACAAGGAGCAGGAGGGTGGAGCAGCACTGTGGCTGGAAACGCAGAACATGGAGTTGGACGAGCAGGGGCACTACACGGTGCTGCTGGGTGCAACGAAGAGCGAAGGGTTGCCGCTGGAGTTGTTCACTGCAGGAGAACCTCGCTGGTTGGGGGTGCAGGTGAATCTGCCGAAAGAGGTGGAGCAGGCGCGAGTGCTTTTGGTGAGTGTGCCGTATGCGTTGAAGGCGGCGGATGCGGAGACGCTGGGAGGCAAGCCGTTGTCGTCGTTTGTGCTGGCGCCCGCATCGTCGGCAGGCGTTGTGGGAGTGGGCACAGCGCTCAACCCAGCAGGTACTGCGCCAATAGGAGCAGCCACGATCGGAGGCGGGGGCACGCAGAACTTTGTAGCCAAGTTTGACGCCACGGGAGCGAATGTAATCAACTCCTCGCTTTTCGACAACGGGCTGGTAGGCATCGGCACCACCAACCCACAAGCCAGCCTGGATGTGCAGTTGACGACGGGCTCCGCGAGCAATGCGCTGAATTCCACGATCACCTTGAACAACAGCAGCCCGATCACGGGGAGCGTGCTGTCGGCGTTCAAGATGACCCTGGTGGATGCGAGCACGGCCTCAAACCTGTCGAAGCAGCCGGCGCGCTTTGTCTACGTGCGGGATGCGGCAGCGACGGGAGGGGTGACGGCGTTTGATTCCATCATGACAGCCACGTCGTTTCTGAGTGCGGATACACCGTATCAATTGCGGGGGGTGAACATCGAAGGACCAACCCTGGCGACAGGGAAGACACTAAGCAACTTCAGTGGCTTGTACATTGGCTCCCCAAGTGGGGCGGGGGCAGTGACGAACAAGTTTGCACTGGTGACCGAGCCGAATGCGGGGAACGTCGGCATCGGCACACCATCCCCGGCGTCAAAGCTCGAAGTGGATGCAACCACGGGTGACATTATTACCGGGCGCAGTAATGGTACGGCTGAGTTCCGCGTGGATGGCGCTGGCAACGTGTTGGTTCGTGGCAACTTTCATTCCACTACTCCAGGGAATGGGGTTATTTTGAAGAGCCCAAACGGTAGCATCTGCGTGCTCTTTGGAATTGACAATGCGGGGGCGGAAACTTTTACCCCCGTTACGTGCCCGCCGGCGCCTTAACTCGCGACCGTTGTAGGCGCAAGGGGGGCGTCGCGCTCTTACAACTGGCCCACGAAAATCTTCGTTTTGTTTTCTTGACCTCGCGGCCGCGCGCGACTCGGTTCAGTGACAGGCTTCGAAGTCGAGCACAGGCAGGCCGCTGGGCACACTCGGCGGCACTAGTTTACAAAGGTTTTCCGCCTTCACCCGTTCGTCCAGCAAACCGTCCCTGACGAACGAAACCAGATCGTCGAATTCGCTTACAGTAAGTTCAGTCGGATGCCGGAGCAGAGGGTCGAGGCGTTTCAGGACTGGCTCGATCGGCCCCAGGCGATGGGAGAGATCCGCAGGCACTCCAGCCTCGACCGGATCATAGGAATGAGCAGACTTGTAAACGTTCAGATGATGGCGGATAGCGTCTTCGAGCCTGATAAAGGCACCATTGTGGAAGAAGCCGGGCGCAATGGCCAAGTTACGGAGCGGAGCCGTACGAAACTTGTATCGATCCGCTTCGTTGCCGGAAATCTGTTCCAAGCCGAAATCCTCGTCCTGTCCCGGCCCATCGAAGATAACGTTGCCCTTCCCCACTCCGAAGAAAGGGGCGATTTGCGGAACGCCGATAACGCGCTCCTCGAAGTCCGTGAACATCTCGTTGGACTCACCGACCGCGGAGCGGCCTGCCACAGCATGGCACTGCACACAGTTGGCCTTGCCAAAAAAGAGAAGAGCTCCGCGTTTTTCAGAGGAAGTCATGGCGGATCTATCGCCGCGCGCGAATTGGTCGATGGGGGCGTTGGCGAAAACGAGCGTGAATTCAAACTCGGCAATGGCTTTCCCAAACATGAAGAAATCGATCGGTGCGCCCGCGGCAACCTCGGGGAACACTTCGCCAAAGAGCTGCCGGTAAGCGGGGGTTGCGTTCAGAATCGCGAGAGCTTTTTGCCGGATGGGCTCGTTGCGCGATCCTGTATCGTCCGGCAACGGCACGATTTCTCCCTTGCCGTCGTCGAACTGGCAGAAGGCAGGCCCCAGGGTCGCGTCAGGGACACTATTCGGGCACGTTCCGTTGAAACCGGCCACCTCGATGAGCTCCGTCGGAGGCATGTGCGCCTGAGCCTGCAACAGATGCGTCACAAGGTGTTCGACGTCGTTGGCATTTGAGAAGCGGGTGTCGTCTTCAGGGAATGGAAAACGGAAGCCGAGTGAATTGTCAAATGGGTCGCCGGACAAGGAATTGAACCGCCCATTCCACATCATCGCCGGATAGATTGCTGTGTTCACGACAAGAGGCGATCGGCGTTGGTTGCGAGGTCCGCCACGGTCTGGGCCCACTGTGTTGTTGTTTTGCACGCCGATAGCCATGGGCTGGGAATCGCCGAACCCATTCGTGGGTGAGTGGCACCCGCCGCAGGTATTGTCGTGATGGAGCGAGTGAATCTTGTCGAACCACAGCATGCGACCGAGATCGGCAAGTTTGGGGTTGATAGGTCTGCCGAGATTTGCTTCCAGCCGATTGTGAAACGTTTGCTCGATGTTGCCCGTGAACCCTGCGGCTGATAGCACGGCCGCCAAGGCCCTATCGAGGTTGTCCTCATTGGTCGGTGCTGCATAAACGACCGGTACGACTGGCCCGTGAGTCGTCTGCGATAAAAAAAGCAGAGCACAGCCACACAACGCCGCCCCAGCGGCTATGAATTTTCTTACTCGCATGGTTTGAATCTCCTCAACGGGAATTTCTGTTTGGGACCCTGAGGTTGCTGCAAGTGTACACCCGCTCCACTCTTCCTGTCTGCTTGGGCGTTTGTCCTGCCCACTGTTCGGCTACCGGGCTGAGCGCAACTGCTCACCGGTGAGGTTGACCGGGCTGCAGGGCGACGCTTGATGCTCTCGCGACGGGCGTATTCCACTCGCGTCGTAGGAATCTATTCGACCAAACCCGGGGTGCTCGCTACGACTCACTCCATTGATGAATCCGATGCGCTCGCGGAAGAGATTCCTCTCGCCATTGTGGGCATCGTGCCTTGCAAGGTCACAGCTGAGAATGGCCCCATCGCGCCGGGAGATTTGCTGGTGACAGCCTCAACACCCGGGTATGCGATGAAGGGAAGGAACCGCACTCGGATGTTGGGCGGTGGTGGGGAAGGCGCTCGAGCCGTTGCGTGAAGGGAAAGGCGTCATCCACAGAAAGTGAGAGTCGTTCAAAAGACCGTGCCGACGCGTTGGGAGGTACTCGACGTTCTCTTCAAAAAAAGCGACAGGAGCGAAGCCCGCTGAAAGCGCAGGCCTCAAAGATCGAGCAAAGGCCTTTTGGCTGTGCTCGGTCAAATGGCAACCGTGAATTTAGATACGCGAACTTGCCATCGCAACGGACTCCTTCAGCGAAGCTGCAAGCTTCGAAGTCGAGAACGATCCGAGAACAGAACCCCCGAAAAATTCTCCGAAACGATCCGGGCGGAAACAGGTTCGTTTACAGGTTCGGAGTCGAGAACAATTCGAGAACAAAACCCCCAAAATACGCCCAAAATCGTGATGTACGACGCAGCTAGAGGCTAGACGAATCAACAACATGGCTTTACTATTGTCACCGTTGGATCTAGATTCCAATCCTAGAGGGACGATCAACTCCATCTTGTTGAGAGGGCGGACAGTCGTTTGAGCTGCAAATGCGCTGCGTGTTGATCCCGATTAGAATCCCACACGTGGTTTGGCTTATTCTGTTGAGTAGGTTGGTTCTAACGACTCCCTCTGTGGCACTTGCCGTGACAACTGACGCAAAGCGAAATCAAGTTGTCCATCACATCACTACCAAGCCGGCTCCGGGATTTTATGTGGTGGACCTCCAACCCTTCCATGGAACCGCACTCTTGACAACGCCAACCATCTCGTTCCAGGACCCGGGTTCGGAGTTTCGAGTACGCTTCCGGGCTCAGTTTAAGCCGCGGTTGCTTTTGGCGTAGATGCATCGGATCCACTAAACTTCGCATCATCAAGTCTACTGTTGCGTCTCTCCCAGCTTGGCGCCCGCCAAAAAATCAGCGCAAATCATCTCCAGGCAATAGCCCCTGGACTTATCAGTTCCGAGCATCAAGCCGACAGTCTCGAGAGCTTTCTCGACCACGGGTAACTGGCTCTTATAAAGCTTGAAGTAAACAATCTCCCAAGGCTCGGTGTTTTTTCCCGTAAGATGCTGTTCCACCTCTCCCTTAAAGCCTTCCTTTGGTAGTTCCCTTGCTTTGTGCAACCAGGTTGCACAGTCGAAAGCCTCCCCGTCTTTCCTTGCCACTTTGACCAGTTCCGTCGCTTTGCTCCAACCAACCTCGCGAAGCTGCTGTTTCGGAATTTTCGTCAGGTTCTCGTGGATCGCCATCAAGTAGTAGGCCTTCCGGCGCGATTCAGGGAAACGCCTTGCCAGAAATTCATCAAAGGAATTCAGTTTCTCTAACCTCCAATATTGCTTCGACCTGACCTCACACAGATATTCCCCAAGTTCGACAAACCGCGTGTCCTTTTCCTGCTCTTTGGTCTTCTCCCAGCTCAAGATCTCGTCGATCTTGCCCAAGACGAAGACCGCCCGCCGATGATTCAATTCCGGTGCCACGGCAGCTCGTCCGTTAATCCACAAGCTCGTCAAGCCAATCAAGATCGTTCGCTCCTGGTCTACGGATAAGGTTGGCCGCTACTAACTGCTCGTTATTCAGGCAGAGTCCTAGATGTGGGCAGCTCAGGCAGCCGTTTTGGGGAAAGCGGATACCGGTGTGCGACACAAACTGAGCCCCTTCGATCTGGCCGATTGTTGTCTCTACGAGGCGTCTGAATTCTTGACGCTGCTCTTCCGAGATCGTGACTCTCAAATATTGAATTTCGGGAGCGTGTTTCCGGACGAAAACGACCAGCGCTACTTCCGAAATTCCACTGATCCAGGAATAGCAAATGAGCTGGGGGTCAAGCGAAAGCAATCCCTCAGGTTCTGTTGAATAGCGGCTGGTTGTGGTCTTCCAGTCGATCAGGCAGTGCTGGCCATCGATCTCCCCGATGGCATCAAGATAGGAGACGAATTCACTTCCGCCCAGCAGAGCCCGCATCATTTTGATTTGCAGATTCTGTTTCGGATTGCGGACCCGAACGCGATCATCCCGTGCAAATGTTTCGAGCAAATGGATGCCCTGGTGGAAGAGGCGGTCCCAGGATTCTCCCTTGCGGTACTCAAAAGGACCATCGCGGTATGCATTCCATTCCTTGAAAAGCACAGCAGCGCTATCCTCTTGACAAAAGTAGGCACCCAGAGCTTTTTCAAAGCAGCGACCGAAGACCATCGCTGCCCGTGCCTCTCGTTCCCGCCATCCATCCAAATAGCGGTAACGGTAGCTGCGAGGGCAGCGCAGATATTGACTGATCTGAGTGTAGCTATAGACCATCGCTGCCGCCCTGCCCATCGCTGTGGGCCAGTGATGTGCATTCAAGCGCCTCCCAGTCTGCCGTGGGTGCGAAGGCATCGAGGTTTTGATAAGAGCGTCCGTTCAGAGTTGTGCAAGAGGTCCGGACGACCCCGCGAAGATTGCGGAGTACTTTTTCATCGACCTGGTCATCCTTGAGGAGCTGTGCGTCGTAACCAAAATCTTGAAGAAACCTGTTGAGCTTCCAAAGGGCTCTTTCGGTGCAGTACAGCCGCCCGGTGAATGACCGAGATTCGAAAGCTTTGGGTTCCAGAATCACAAATTGGATCTCTACGAATGGCTTCTGTGCATGCCATCGGTAGCGAGCCCTATCCACCCGAACAAGAAATAACCCATCGAGCTTGTTTTCAACTCCCCGTTGATTCAAATGCAGGCCCGGAATCTGCCGTTTCATAGCTTCACCTCCACTGGTTGAGCATAGGAATTGAGTTTGCAGACTAGGCCGTCCCTGTTTTCCTTCGCGGTTGTCGCTAGATGAAAGATAAAGGACTCAACTAAATCGCGGCTGGCGTCTTTGAGGGTAGGTGTGCCGCAGAAGTCCGCGGCGTATGCTTTGACCAGTATGGGATCGAGGTTGTGCTGACGGATTAAGACACATAGCTGGTCTCGCAGCTTGGGTTGCCCGATACTCGAACCGTTTGAGGAGTGTGATGGCAGTGATGGCTCATGATTTTTTGAGCGTTCCGCAAAATGAGAAACCGACCCGAGCTCCTCGACCGAACAAAGCCCGATGCCATAAGCCTTGCGCAAAGCGCGGTTGACGGCTCGCGTCTCGGCGACACGCATCTCAGCCCCGCGCACCAGAGGAGACACGTTGGAAGGGTCAGCGTCTCCATAACCGATAAATCCTCTCGATCCTGGAGATTTGTAGACGGTGGCCTTGAAAACCCAGCGACTGGCCCTTGCGTCGCTGAGTGTGGAGACAACACGAGCTTGGATTCCGTCACAACCGTTCTCCTTAGCCACGCGAAGTAGGCCCGCGCTCGTTACATACCATCCGTGGTTGAGCCAAAGAACTTCACCTGATGCGATAGAAAGCCCAGACTCGCGTGTCAGCTTCCTTAAGGCCGTGAGACTGGACTGCTCAAGCTCGCCTGACCAGAGAATCCTTGCGTGTTTAGTGTTTTGGCGTACGAGCGATGCGCTCTTCTTAAGGTCGTGCTTTGTCTTCAGCATGATCGACAAGCTCCTCGTGCTACGCATTGTTAAACAATGTATAGCATCGTGTTTAGCATTGTCAAGTGTTTTTATTTGATTCCTTCGCGCCGAGGCTCTAATATCTTTTTTCCGATGGACACTAAGAACGAACAGATTGGATTTAGGCTTTCTGCAAATTTGAAGAGAGAGCTGCAAGACGTTGCTAAACGCGAGGGGAGAACTCTTTCGCAAATTTGTGAAATGTTTGTCGCTGGCGGGCTAGAATCGTACAGAAAAGAAGGTGTGAAGTACCTACAGCGCTTAGTCGCCCGCCTAAGGAAGGAATCCTCCGAATAGCTTAGTTTCAACGGATCCTGCGATATGCGCTGCTGGACGGTGGTGAGAAGCCTTTCTCGCAACTATGGCATTTTTCGAAGGCCCTGAGAGAGACTTCTTGACTTTTACAGGCATTGAGGTATGATGGCGAAGGAAAAGCGAAGCTAGCGGTGATAGAGAAATGCCTTGTGCACCCAGGTTGCACAAACTCTTATGCAACACGACAGAGAATAATATGAAAGGCAGACATTACAAGAGGCAATTCTTTAAGTTCCGTGTGGATTTGTCGTGCTGTACCTGCCGCATCGCATTGTTAATGTCGGCGAAGGTCAGGAATTGAAGGCCTGCATTTTGCATTGAGGTCAGGGTGAAAATGTACAAACCAAAAAGGGGAGACCGACAAATTGAATCCCGAGATAACCCACGCTTCCGACAATACATCTAGATTCGAGATGGCGCGCGAATCTCAATCCCTTGAAGTCGAAATGCTCGAGTCGCCGGCACCCGCCGAGAGCGAAGCTGGGGTAGCCCCTCTCGCTAGCAGCGCCGGTGGCCCGCGAACTCCAAAAGGCAAAGCGAGAAGTAAGCGTAACGCTTTGAGGCACGGAATCTTTTCCAAGGTGGTTTTGCTAAAGGAGGAACCGCGAGCCGAATTCGATTCTCTACTGCGTGGACTTCAGAGCGATCTTAAACCAGAAGGAACACTCGAAGGACTTCTTGTCGATAATCTTGCCGCTATCTCCTGGCGCAAACGTAGGCTGTTGATTGCGGAGGGAGCAGAGATTCGGAAGGGAACCGAGTTTATCGAGTGGGAGGCAAAGCGACAGCGGGATGACGAAGCGGCGAATATCAGTTTTCTCGACGTTCAGTGCTCTGGCCTCGTGTCGCAAATAACGAATCCGAAAGTCCTGGAGAAATGCTTAGATCTGTTGCAAAGATTACATAAGGAAATAGAGGAGGGCGGTTTTGATGAGAAGGAGGACAAGGCTATCTTGGCCCGACTCTATGGGGATTCTGGTGGGTTCGGTGGGGTAGAGAATTCACTCTTCGATGTATATTCGAGTTGCGTAAGCACGGCCAACTCCCACGCAAGCGCCCACGAAGGCGGTGAAGTAATGTTTCTGTCCCCAGCAGCATGTAAATATAAGTTTTTCCATTTCCTCAATAAGGAGATAACGCGTCTTCAACGCTACAAGAAGGAGCGCGCCCATATCGAGTCCAATAAGATGGAAATCGAATGGCTTCGGGCGAACGTCCCCGACGCATCACAGTTGGACCGTTTGCTGAGGTACGAAACAACTCTGCAGCGAGACTTCGATCGAACTCTGAGCCAGCTCGAACGTCTGCAACGGATGCGGTTGGGCCAACCAGTCCTGCCCAAACTTGAGGTGCAGCATTCCCTGTCCTGAGGATGAGCGGAAAAGTTGAAGTATCGAACCGGAAAAGGGTCCGTCTTGGTCATCGGTCTCCACATGGACGAAATTGCAAAACGAACTTCGGCAAGTCTTGTGAATGGATACACTTAGCTTTTATCGCGAGCACTTCACAACCCACTCAAACACCTCAAAACCATCCTGCATGGCGCAGCTATGGGCCAGACGAATCAACAGCATAGCTTCCCCAACAACTTCTGTTGCACTAGTAAGAGACCCAGTGTTGATTCAACCTCTCAGGCATTGGACTGGTTCAAGCAGAAATCTATGACTCCGGTTTCCGGAATCTTCGAATATTACAAGGAGAAGGCTGAGGAAAGGAAGGCGGGGGATCGCCCTGGCCGTGGGATGGGAATAGATTCCATTTGGCCGCCCCATTGGTAGGGACTTGGCGAGACTAGAGCTCGCGATCAAACTCTTATTCCCTGACCGCATCAACATTCATTGATCGTTCCTGAGCGATCCCTCCGCAAGACAGTTGAACTCGGCAGCCACTAAAGTTGCCAACCGACGAAGTAGCATTTTTGCAACGCAGGATCGCAGCTCGCAGCCACGATTCCCTGTTAATTCCCTGTTCCGCCCAACTACTCCGAGGCGCTCAGATAATCAGTGTCCGCGCCAGTTGCCGCTTCGCGGTCGGGTCAACTTGCCAACAGCGTGGTATTTCCCTGTTTTTTTCCCTGTTAAAGGGGGACCAAATGAGGCAGACCATGGCATCAGCGGCTAAAGTAGATTTGTGCCAATTGGATGCGTTTTGCGGCTGTTATGCGGGTGTTTGACGTTTTTTCTTGCGCGTTTCCGATGGAATGATTTGCGATGCGTTCTATAGATTTACAGTGGATCTCTGACCAGCCAATAAAGGCGCCAAGCTGCGTGTTATCGTTTCCTGAATCTCTCGCGGAAAAGCCTTGAAACTTCGGACGGCGTCATCTTCCTGACGTGAGCGTCGTTGCGTTTGAAGAGCTGTTTGCGAACCGGCCTTGGATACTGCGTATCGAATACAAGGTCCCAAATCCCACTGGTGATTCCGTAACCCATCGCTATCCCGCGCGGACTGTGATGGTACAGGTGATATCGCTTGAGGTGCCGGAAGTAGCGATTTCGAAACTTGCCGAAATGCAGGAAATAGTGGAGCCATTCTTCGCCGACATAGCTTTCCACGACACCCGCCAATAGGGCGGGCAAGGTATACGCAGGGAACAGAAAACTAAAGGGCGCGGCCACGAAAAACAGGGGCAAGATATCCTTCAGCTCACCACTGATGTGCCAGCCGTCAAAAGGTCTCTCATGGTGTTCCCAATGGAGCGGGTCGAGCCGCTCGTGGAGGAAGCGGCGAATTAGGCCTTCGCCTGGAGGAAAGCGGCCGTGAAGAACGTAGCGATGAAAGAGGTATTCCACTAAGCTCCACACCGGGATACCTGCCAGATAAAAAGGGATCCCGATCCACGGGTGCGCACTGCGCAGGCCAAGCAGGATCACGATCACCGAGTACGTTGTGTAGAAGGCCGTCAGCGGATAGAGCCGCCGCCGTGCAATACGGGATTGTTCGCGTTTGTAGGCTCCGAACGAAACCTCGGACGGCCGATAGCCAGTTAGGGCCGGCGCCAATCCTGCGGACACAACTCACCTCCGGGGAACGGATCCCCTTCTGCAATGCTCCGTGTGCCTGGTTCCGGCTTACTCGAAGCTGCCGGTTACCCCCTGAAAGCCGTTGCGGGCTTGTTTGGCAAGCCAGCGCATCACACGCGCCGCGCTGTAGCAATAAGCCACGTTATAGCCAAGCGTTGAAAAACATTGCGGCTCGCAGCCTTGCTTCATCTCGGCGAGCTGCTTGAGGTCGAACTTCTGGTTTTCGACCGTGCCCCAATCGTATTTTGCGTTGTACATGGGGAAGCACGGCGCAAGAGTTCCATCCGTACGGATGATTAGCCAGTTCTGGCCTGCGCGGCAACCCCAGTGTTCGCCGACGCCGCGCATGAAGCCTTTCATGTTCTGCAGCCGGGGAATGGAATCGACCATCTTCCAGCCCTGCCGCTGTTTGTCGATGAGCCAGTCCAGCAGATCATCGACAACCGGAAAGTCCTCCTGGCGAATGTAGGTGTCGTTCTCGTGCAAATGCTTGAAGTGACCTTGCTCCATCATGGGCGCTTCGTTGATGTGGAAAGTGATGGAGATGCCGTTCTCGTGCGCAATCTTGGCGAGTTCCTTCACGTCCTCGATGTTCGTGCGGCAGATGTTGGTGTTGAAAAATACGGTATACCCGTAGCGATACTGCCGTCTGACGAGGTAATCAAAATAAGAGCGGACGTGCTCTAGAGCCTTCGGCAAGCCGGGCTTTTCCTTCACCGTATCCACGGCGAAGTTAATTGTCGCGATCCCCGCGTCTGCTAAGCGGTCCGTTACTTCCGGCCGCAGGAGCCGCGCGTTGGTGGCAAGATAAACCCAGAAATCTTTCTTTGCCGCGTAGTAGACGACCTTGTGGACAAAATCAGGACGCAACAGCGGCTCGCCGCCCGTAGGCGCAAGCACGCGGCAAGGCGTCGAGTGCAACCAATCGATGGAGCGGCGTGCCGTGTCTTCGGTCATGCCTTTCACGCGATTGTCGTACGACCAGCAGTAGTGGCAATCGAGATTGCATTTCCACTCGGTGAACAGGTAAGCGATGATTGGCTGGAAGTCCCCGGGAAGCAGCCGGGACTTGAAGTAAGGAAACATCCAGCCTTTCATGGTCTTGAGGACTTTGGAAGCAGGCCAGTGCCGCTTGCCCGTGCGAATTACAGTCTCGTGCGCGGCAATATCCTGCTCATCGAGGTCGTGAAACAACTCAGGATATTGGGGAAACACGGCTGGAGGCAGCGTCTCGACTTTCCCCGGGTTGGGTAAATGCGATGATGGTGCCTGTGAAGGTTGTTGCAAGAGTTCGTGTAGGGGCACATCGAGCCGGAACGGCTGATTGGGCAAAGTAGGGAATTGCTGCAGTTCAGACATACCACCTCCGAGTCTTACTGACCCCCCAGCTCGTCGTGCCGGACGGCCGACAAACGTGTAGTGGGACTCCGCCTACCCGCACTTAGATTCTCGCAGTGTACAAAAAGACACAAGAATTTTAAAAGAAGAATCTGAGTCCGGGAACGCCAGGCCGCATTTCATGGCAGGCAACCAGTCGATGGGATTGAGAATGGGCAACAAGTTTGTACCGGAGGAATGCGGAGCTTCCGCGAATATATGCCGCCCCAACGTCGCTTCGAGAAAAATCGTCCATACAGTTTATACACTGACAATCGAATCTCCAATGGGAAAGAAAATGTACCGTGGGCAAACATCCGATTGTCATTCGGTGTAGCGCACGAGAAGGACTCCAAGAACGATCAACAGGAGTGGCCAGGACTTCATGAAAACAACTTGCCAGCGAGTGCGCAATTCCGATAATCCTTTAACAACGCCAATACTGCAACCGGCGATGGCGAAATTGAGATGCTCTGCCTGAATCCGGGCCATCACTGTCATGTGGTCGGCTCCATGCATGCCGCTATGGTGCTCGTGAAAAAGAAGCAATACGGAGCCACAAAGCGCGAGTACGGGGAATACCCAGGCAGCCCAGGCCGATTTCAGAATGCCGCGGGCCCGTTGAATCTCAAGGAGGCCGAGAGCCAGCAGAATCGCCGCAAATGCCTTGTGCTGCATATCTTCGTGACTCTGAGTGAGCCCATACCACCAGCTATAGGAACCGAAGGGCCAGAGTTCCGTGTCGCTGAAGACGAGAAGGAACAAGCCAACAAGAAGAAAACAGGTCGGCCATGCGAAGCGCACCTGGGGCCAGTGTTGGCGCAGCTTACCTTCCCCAAGGAGGAAAAGGCCCGCGAGGAGTACAAAGAGTCCAGCCAGGTGGTGATTGAATTCACTTTCTCTTTTGTCCGCGAGGAGGGCGGCCTGTTCTGCGGCACCACCCTGCGTTTGGTCAGGCATAGGCATCGACATGTCCATGCCCTCGTGTCGGGCTGGGACCGAATGCGTCGAAGGATCCTCGGCCGAGGCCAGCGGAACGCTCAATGCAAGCAGTGCCGCCAAGAAGGCGCCGGCCGCTGCGGGCCGCGCAAGTGCACCTGACAAAGCAGGGAATTGCTGCAAATCGGACATACCGCCTCCGTACGTTCTTGCTCCCAGCTGGTCAGGACACGAACGCGCATTTGCACTTCACATACTGCCTTTGATTCTCGACCCTGGCATAGAGGCACAAGAATTGCAATAGAGGACCGCTGCGCCCAGTAAATGCCAAACGCAAATCGAAAAGCGGGCATGGAATTCCGATAAAAACTTGTATCTTTCTTCTCGGCTCGGATATCTAAGACCTATAGAGAGGGAGGGGTGTGCGTCGTCGGCGCCCAGGCAGTACGGAGATGAAGAATCCAAACTATGCTCTCGTCACCGGCGCCTCTCAAGGACTGGGTAGAGTCTTTGCGCATGCCCTCGCAGAGCGCAAAGAGAATGTCATACTCGTTGCCAGATCAAGAGACAAGCTGGAAAGCCTGGCAAACGAGCTGAAACGATCACACTCCGTTCTCGCCGAGGTACTCGAATTTGACCTGGCTTCTCCTTCTGCGGGAGCGCGTCTTGCTCAGCAACTACGCGATCAGGCACTTCAAGTGAACCTGCTTGTTAACAACGCAGGGTTCGGCGTCCGCGGAGAGTTCTTTAAACTTCCCCTCGAGCGGCAGATGGAAATGATACGCTTGAATAACGCTGCCGTCGTCGAACTCACGTACTTGCTTTTGCCCTCATTGATGGAGCATTCCCAACCGGGAATCATCAACGTGTCGTCCGCCGCGGGCTTTCAGCCGATGCCCTATGCGAGCCTCTACGGCGCGACGAAATCGTTTCTACTGAATTTTTCCTTGGGACTTGAAGAAGAACTCCGATCGAAAGGAGTGAGCGTGGTCACACTGTGCCCCGGCCGGATACTTGCCGAGGGGCGTCCCGGAGAAGGCAAAAACGGCAACCGAAAGTTTGGTTTCGTTTATCAATCACCTGGGGATGTGACACGCGAAGCGTTGGAGTCGTTGGCGAGAGGTGGTGGGCTTGTGATTCCCGGCTTTATAAACAAGTTCAGCGTTTTCGCGCAGCGTTTGATTCCACGCCGCACTGTACCGAAACTCGTCGCAAAGATGTCCCGGCAATGACCAAAGCGTGCTCGGAATTGTTGAAGACACGCGAGAGTACTTCCGGGTTCTTTTGGCGTCGAGGAACGTGCTTGCAGGCAGGCGGTTAGAGATCCCCTCCTGCGTTTTCAGGCAGGCGATTCAATTGTGCGCTCGTTGATTCTCTGTGCCATTCTGCCTTTTCCGGGCATCAGAGGATTTTGTGAGGGAAGGAGTCCCGTGACTCCGTCACGCGGTTCCAGGGGCGATGGTTCTTCGTTCGGCAGTAGCGCGCAAGTGTGGCCTGGTATTAGTATACCTAAAGGAAGTTGGTTACATGCGTCAACTGGAGTTGCTTAAACCGTGGGCGGCCTCCAATCGCGTGCTCGGGGTGTCGCTTCTTCTTGTCCTGAGCGCCGGCGCAGTCCCGGTACGCGCGCAGACAACCGCGGGGAACACAGCCAAATCTTCAGTTGGAACGATCCGCGGCGCCGTAATGGTAGTCGGCCAGCAGGGAGAATCAATTCCCCTCGAAGGTGTTGGCGTCCAGCTGGCCATGGACTCTCAGGGTTCGCAGCCTCTTACGACTGTCACAGATTCGGCAGGACATTACGAATTCACGCAGTTGCCTCGCGGCACGTATACCCTGCGTGTAAACCAACAAGGGTTCAAGGCGTTTTCTGAGACGATTTCGCTAAACTCAAATGAAACCTCAGTCGTCCAAGTCGCACTCACGATAGATACTGTGGTGGATAAAGTAGAAGTCAAGGAGCAGGCCGCAACTCTTCCGACAGAAAACTCTTCCCCAGCTTCAACCGTCAATAACGAGCAGCTGGAGACGTTGCCGCTGGCGCAGCAAAAGTTCCGGGATGCGCTGCCAATAGTTCCGGGCGTAATTCGCACGCTGGACGGAAAACTGAGCGTTAGAGGCACGTCCGAAAATCAAGGAATGCTGCAGGTGGATTCGGCAAAGACAGTCGACCCCGTGACGGGGTCGTTCTCGATCCCAGTGCCCATCGACGCGATTCAGAAGGTCAATGTCGATAAAACTCCCTTCAGCGCTGAGAACGGGGGATTTTCCGGAGGGTTGACGACCATTGAAACTACAGCACCTCCCAGCGACTGGTTCTATAAAGTGAAGGATTTCAACGTAAGCTTGCGCGGCAAGAACGATCACATCGTTGGCATCTCGCAAGCGACACCACGGGTATCGTTTGGGGGTCCAATCGACGCCGGCAAATTGAACTTTTCTGAGGTGTTTGAGTACGACGTCAGAAGAGATCCTGTACGTGGGTTAGCTTGGCCCCGAAACGAAATCAAAGCTCAGGGTTTCAATTCTTTTACTCGCGCTGAGGCGATCCTCTCTCCACAACATGTGTTAAATGTAGACATCAATGTTTTTCCGATGCGCACACAGTTCGCCAATATCACGGCGCTCGTGCCACAGACCGCGTCCTCGGATTACGACCAGAAAGGCATCTCGGCAGGAATTTCAGACATACGCACCTTTCAATCGGGAGCCTTGCTCAGGATCGCATTGCGCTATACACGGTTTGATAGCAATGCCCACGGTCAAGGACCGGCGGACATGCTGGTCAATCCCGAAGGCTGGAGCGGGAATTTCTTTAGCTCTTGGAACAGAACTGCCAATCAGTACGAAATCTATCCGACGTTTCAGCTCGCCCCAAAGAAATGGCTCGGCCGGCATGAGCTGAAAATTGGCGCGGATGTCACACACCGGTCGTACGGCGGCAGTGCCTTTTCGCATCCAGTTCAACTCTTGAGGCAAGACGGCACGCTGGCCGAGGAGATCAGCTTCACGAGCAACGGAGCGCTGAGCGCTTCGGCCACTGATGTAGAAGAGTTTATCCAGGACCGATGGATGATGAACGACCATCTAGCGATCGATCTGGGAGGGCGGCTGACCAGCGAGACCGTGGGGCGCCGTGCCGCTTTTGGGCCACGTATCGGCTTGGCCTATTCGCCTGGAAAGAGCAGGAAGACAGTGTTTCGCGCTGGAGCAGGTTTGTTTTACGACCGCGTTTCCTTACTGGAAGCCGACTTCGTTCACAACCCGCAGCGAACCCTGAGCTTTTTTGACGAAACCGGAGCGCTCGTTGGAACTCCCACTCCTTATTTCAATGCCTTCTTAGGGTATGGCGCCGGCCCGCTTGCATCACGAGTGCGGTCCGAACCAGCCTCCAGTCCCCGAAGTTTCGTCAGCAATATTGAAGTCGACCGCCAATTGTGGGCCAACGCGGTTCTTCGCGTGAGCTATATTTACAGCCAGACGCGCAACCTGTTCGTCATAAATCCCGTCGCGGATGTGTTTGGAAGTGCGGGCGTATTGGGCCTTTTTCCGACGGGCCAGGCGAATTATCATGAATTCGAAACGACGCTCCATTTTCAACCTGTTCATGGCGCCGATCTGAATGTTTCCTACATTTGGAGCCGCGCGCGCGGTGACCTGAATACTGTTTCCAGCATTTTCCTTCCGTTCGAGCAACCAGTGATTCGTCCCAACGTCTTCGGCATTCTGCCTTCGGACGTTCCCAATCGCGTGGTCAGCTGGGGAGTGTTGCACCTCCCAATGTCTCTCACGGTGACTCCTGTTGTTGACGTTCACACCGGCTATCCGTACTCCAACGTCGACGTGCTGCAGAATTATGCCGCCGTGCCGAATGGCCAGCGCTTCCCGACGTTCTTTTCCCTCGATGCGCAGGTTTACCGGGACTTTCAGCTGCACCTGCCTTTTAAGGAGCGCGCGAAGCAGCACAAGGTT
Source organism: Candidatus Acidiferrum sp. (assembly GCA_035704085.1). Lineage (GTDB taxonomy): Bacteria > Acidobacteriota > Terriglobia > Acidiferrales > UBA7541 > Acidiferrum. The sequence continues at coordinate 18,846 of DASSXG010000024.1, forward strand.
CGCGTCGGCCTGTATTCCATCAATCTCACAAACCACGGCAATTTTCATGACGTATACAACAACGTGACGTCGCCCTTCTTTGGCCGGTTCACGGGCTTCCAGCGCCGCGTCGATGGCTTCATTCTCAGTTTCGCTGACTGAAATGCGCCGCGCCCAAACGGCGAGGGGAACATGGACAGGGAGGAGGGCCCGCAAGTTATGGCAATTCATGCTGGAAGATGGGGAAGACTGGTCCTGATCGCTTTTATCTTGGGAGGGACCTCAACCGCGTCGGTTGCGCAAAGCCAAAACTCCGCGAGCCAGACCACGCAGGAACCCAAATCGAGTTACATTGCTCCATCTGGTCTGAATAGCGACGACATCATTGCAAGAATGCTTGAGCGTAATCGCTTACGAAACGACCGACTGCAACGTTATTCGGCAGTGCGAACGTACGAGATCAGAAACCTCGAGGGAAAATTGGCTGCGCAAGAAGTGGTTCGCGTGGACTACCAGGCGCCTGACAAGAAAACGTTCCATAAGACCTCCGAAAAAGGATCGGGGATCGTGCGTCACCTGGTGTTCGATCACCTTATGCAGAGCGAGGGCGAGACATCTTCCGGCCGGGAGCATCACAACAGCGCGATCACGACCGCGAACTATACCTTCACGCTGAGCGGGAAAGAGGACGTCGGCCCGTATCATTGCTTCGTCCTCGATGCCACTGCGAAGCGCAAAGATAAGTATTTGTTCGAGGGGAAAATATGGATTGATGCCGAAGACTTCGCGGTTGTGAAAATCGCAGGCCACCCCGCCAAAAAACCGTCTTTCTGGATCAATCGCGCCGACTTTGTCCGGCAATATCAAAGAATTGAGGGTTTTTGGCTTCCTTGCCGGGACGAAACGTTCGTTGAAGTGAAAATCTACGGCCGAAGAGTATTCACCGTCGATCATCAACAGTACGTGATCAATCCTGCGGTTCCTCTCCAAGCGGAGACTGGAGCTACAGCCGATTCGAATGAGCGATTTCGTTAGTTCGCGCATCTCGCTTTGTTCTATGAGTCGACCTTTGCGCTCTTTATGGCATACGCGACGTCCAAAACTCATTTGCAACTGATTCTGGGATCAGCCTCTCCCCGTGTAGTTCGATAGCCCGGCGTGAAGAAGACGAACGAAATATCAATGGCAAACTACCTTGGTCGCACTCGGGCGGGGTACCTATCGCGCTCGCGGAATTCCTTGAAGAAAGCTCCTCCTAAGGGCATCCGGTTTACTAACTTCATAGACTACTTCGTTCAGTTTCACGCCAATTCTAGCGCCACGAAACTCGACTGACATAGTTCTGAGATATTGGACCGAGTACCATTCGAAGCAATCTCTGCATCGAACGAGTACCTTGGGTTGGAAGAAACCCAGGGCTGTCGTTTCAGTTCTATGGGAGAAGTTGGCTAGTGAAACAGAATTGGCACTCAAGAAAGGGCACAGAAATTCTTTAAGCAAAGGCGCGTGAAATTGCGAAACACTTCAACGTGTTCAAGCGTCTTGATCCAGGAGAATGCAAGAATCTCAGAAACCCGTTTCCACAGGGGCTCCAGCCCATTTGACGCCATCTGTAAATTGAAGAGCAAGTAAAGAAAATAAATTCAATTTAATGGATATGTTTTTATCGAATAGCAAAAGCGGATGCCAAAACATCTTATGGACCAGGGAGAAACAAAAATGGGGCCTATAAGTCGCGGAGATTACAGAAAACTCGCTTTGGCGGCGGTCGTAACCGCGAAGCGTGGCTCGCAGTTGCACGACGGAGCCTACGGCGTGATTTTGTCGTTGCCGTTGCTCCTGTTCTGCGTTTCGTGCAACAGGGCCAACGTGAGGGCCGCAGGTCCAGCTACCCTGCCGCCACCCTTGGTGACCGTAGCCAAAGCGACGGCTCAGGACGTTCCGCAATACTTGGACGAGATCGGCAGAAACGTGGCGTTTGAATCCGTAAATGTGACCCCTCAGGTGGCGGGAAAAATCACGGAACGGCATTTCCAGGACGGCGAAAATCTGAAGAAGGGGCAGCTCCTCTTCGTGATCGACCCGAGGCCCTACAAAGCGCAGCTTGACTCCGCAAAAGCGAACCTGGCACAGGCGAAGGCATCGCTCGAATTAGCGCAAATTCAGTTTGCGCGCGATCAGGAGCTTGTCGGGACGCGTGCCATTTCGAAGCAGGACTACGACACAAAGAAAAGCACCGTTGATGTGAGCGCAGCACAGGTGGAAGCAGCCGAGGCGGCCATCGAAACCGCGCAGATCAACCTGGACTACTGCTATATTCACTCGCCAATTGACGGCCGTGCGGGCGCTCGTTTGGTTGATGTTGGAAACGTGGTGCAGGCCAACACAACGTCGCTCCTTTCCATCCAACGGCTGGATCCCATCTACGCGATTTTTACGATCACCGAGCGGGATCTTCCCGAAGCGCAGAAACAGATAAGCCGCGGAAATCTGAAAGCATTGGTTCGCTGCCCGGCTGATTCGGAAAACACCGCGCGGGCCGGCAGAGTGGAGTTTCTCGACAACGCGGTGCAGAACGCTACTGGAACGGTGAACCTGCGCGCAACGCTTCCCAACCTCGATCGCCACTTCTGGCCAGGCCAGTTCGTCAACGTCAAGCTGGTTCTGGAAACAAAAAAGGGAGCGGTGCTTATTCCCAACCAGGCAGCGCAAATCAGCCAGCAGGGGCCGTTCGTACTCGTGGTCAAGCGGGATAACACTGCGGAGCTCCGTCCCGTCACTTTAGGCCAGCGCCAGGGCGACGATGTCGTCATAGCCAAAGGTCTTGAGGCAGGCGAGCGCGTAGTTTTGGCTGGTCATTTGCTAGTTCGGCCGGGAGGCAAAGTGCAGGTCCAGGGCACCTCAGCCCCGGCCCCAGGGCCCGCAGGCGGCAGCAAACCGGCTGGTTCGGAAAGAGGAGCTGGCTCGTGAACCTCTCTGAACCATTTGTTCGACGGCCTGTGATGACCGTGGCGCTCACGGTCTCCGTCATCCTGTTCGGAGTATTTGCGTACACCCGATTGCCCGTGAGCGACCTGCCGGCAGTCGACTACCCAGTCATTCAGGTCCAAGTGAACTATCCGGGCGCCACCCCGGAAACTATGGCGAACAACGTCGCCACTCCGCTTGAGCGGCAGTTCATGCAGATCCCCGGACTCGAGATGGTCACCTCAAACAATATCCAGGGGCACTCGAGCTTTGTACTGCAGTTTGACCTTTCAAAAAGTCTCGACGGTGCCGCTACCGACGTGCAAGCGGCCATTACGCGCGCGAGCGGGCAGTTGCCTGTCGATCTGCCTAGTCCGCCCACGTTTACGAAGACCAACCCCAACGATCAGCCCATCATGTACATCGCCATCGTCAGCGACACAGTGACGGAGGGGCAGTTGTACGATTACGCCAACACGCAGATCGGCGAACGGATTAGCATTCTGCCGGGAGTGAGCCAAGTTGCCATTTACGGAACACAATCGGCTGTACGCATCAAAGCGAATCCCTCGACGATGGCAACCCGTAATATCACGCTGGAAGATATGACCAATGCGGTCAAAAACGGCACCGCTTATACCGGTGCTGGGCAATTCGACGGTCCGCATCGCAGCTTCTTGTTGCAACCGCAAGGGCAGCTGATGACTGCAGACCAATATGACGGACTGATTGTCGGACAGGCCAACGGCGCTCCGATTTATTTGAAAGATGTGGCAACCGCCAAGCAGGGAGTGCAAGACGAACGCATTGACATGCGTGTCTGGGTCCGTGGCTACCCACAACCGGGGGCAAACGTCTTCATCGGCGTCTTTCGGCGGGCGGGGGTAAATGCGGTGGACGTGGCCAAGTCGGTGCGCGACCTGTTGCCGTCGATTCAAACGCAACTTCCGAGTTCTGTCTTACTTTTCACGGCCTATGACCGGTCGCAGACCATCGTCACGAGTATTAGCGACGTGCAGACCACGCTCTATATCGCTTTTGTTCTGGTTGTAATGGTGATCTTCGTCTTCCTTGGACGAGCCACGGATACATTGATTCCCGCCGTCGCGCTGCCGCTGTCGTTGCTGTTGACATTCGTGGCGATGGACCTCCTCGGTTACAGCCTCGACAACCTCTCCTTAATGGCGCTTACGCTCGCCATCGGTTTCCTGGTCGATGATGCCATCGTGTTTCTTGAGAACACGGTGCGGCTGATGGAGGAAGGCCGAACCGCACTCGATGCCACGCTCGAGTCAGCCAAGGAGATCAGTTTTACGATCCTGGCGATGACCCTTTCGCTGGCCGCCGTGTTTATCCCGCTGGTATTTATGAGCGGCTTGATGGGGCGTATCTTCCGCGAATTCTCGATCACCATCGTGGTTTCGATTATCGCCAGCGGAATCGTTTCTCTGACACTGACACCGCTGATGACGTCGAGGTTGCTGGACAATCGCGGCGCAAACGCGAAGAAAACCTGGGTGGAGCGAGTGATTGGGGGCATAGAACGCCGCGTGCTGGATTTTTATGGCCGCTACCTGTGGTTCTTTCTGCGTAATCGCTGGATTTCAGCCGTGACTTGGGTCGTGTGTCTCGCCGGAACTGCCTACTTGTTCTATGTTGTGCCGAAAGCGTTCCTGCCCGTCGGCGATAGTTCGTTTATCCGCGGCGTGCTGATCGCCCAGGAAGGAACTTCTCCTGAGCAAATGCACGCTTATCAAACGCAAGCGGAAAAGATCATGCACGCCAATCCCGCCGTGCGCAGCACGTTCACGATGAGCGGAAACAGCGCATTTCTGGGGTCGAACCAGGCATTCCTGATCGCCTTTTTGAAGGATCCCTCGCAGCGTCCGCCGATCCAGCAAGTGGCAGGTGAGTTGATGGGCGGAATCGCGGGCACGGTTCCTGGCGCCCTGGCATTTTTGCAGCCTAACCCAGCGCTTGAAATCAGCACGGGCGCCACGGCCAACGTGCAGGGTCAATTCGCCTTCGCGCTTTCGGGAATCGATCCGGCTGAAGTGTATGCCACCGCAGGCAAGCTGATGGCAAAGATGCACGAGTATCCGGGATTTTTGTTTGTGAATTCTGACCTCTACAATCACACTCCGAATCTACAGGTGGATATCCTGCGGGATCAGGCAAAGCTCTACGGTGTTTCTGAAACGCGGATTCTGACGCTGTTACACGACGCGTACTCACAGAATTACAGCTATCTGATCAAGAAACCCACGGATCAGTACCAGGTGATTCTAGAAGTTGCTGACGACCAGCGCGCGGGACCCGACGATCTGAGCAAGCTCTACATCAAGAGTGACGACGGCCAGCGAATGATCCCTCTGAACGCGGTGACGAGCGCGCATCCAGTGATCGGTCCTCAAGCGGTGAATCACATTAATCAGTTTACCAGCGTAACCATGTTCTTTAACATGAAGCCGGGCTATTCCATTGGCCCTGCAACTCAGTTTGTGCAAGCGTCGGCCAAGCAGATTTTGCCTCCCGGGATTCGAGGATCACTGCAGGGTGAGGCACTGACGTTTCAGAACACGGTTTCCGACTTAGCCGTCCTCATGCTGGTGGCGGTGTTTGTGATGTATGTGATTCTTGCGATTCTGTATGAGAGCTACCTGCATCCGATTACGGTCCTTTCTTCGCTGCCGGTGGCCTTGCTCGGAGGATTGCTTACTCTCTGGCTTTTCAAGGAAGAAGCCTCACTCTACGCCTACATCGGCATGTTCATGCTGATGGGCATCGTGAAAAAGAACGGAATCATGATCGTGGACTTTGCCGAACAGCGTGTGCGGCAAGGAATAAAAGACGATCAGGCGATTCACGACGCCAGCCTAGAACGATTCCGTCCGATCATGATGACCACCATGGCAGCCTTGCTGGGAGCCTTGCCGATCGCGCTGGGCTACGGCGCCGACGGCTCGTCGCGGCGCCCTCTAGGCTTAGTGGTGATAGGCGGTCTGGTCGTCTCGCAGTTTTTGACTCTGTTCGTCACGCCCGCCATTTATTTGTACCTTGAGGAGTTTCAGGAGAAGGTGCTGGACCGTTTTTCCTTCTTCCGTTCCACGCGCAAGCATTTTCCCGAAGTCCCAGCCACAAACCCTGCGTATGCGTTGCAGGAACAGAATGGAGATTAGAGCGGCGATGGCTATGCATCCGCGCAATCGTTCAGGATATTTGCTGGCACTGGTGTTCTGCGGAGTTTTGATTTCCATGGGAGCCTGTTCCGTTGGGCCGAACTACAAAAGGCCGGCTGTAACCGTCCCGACAGCCTATCGGGCCGCCACTGCGTCCGGGGCGCCAACCACGGAAGCAGCGCCATCATCATCCAGCCCCGCCCCTTCCGGCACCTCTCCGGCCGCTTCGCTGGGTGACGAGAAATGGTGGGAAGTCTTCCAGGACAAGGAACTTCAGGGGCTTATTCGTACGGCGCTCAAGAACAATTACGACGTCCGCATTGCGGCCACACGAGTTCTTCAAGCCCAGGCCCAGCTTCGCATCACTCGCGCCGACCAGCTTCCTACCCTGAGCGCCGGTGGCAACGTTAACAGCGTGCGCAATTCCCAAAATGGCCCCATCCCCTCTTTTGAGTTTACCCAGGGACAATTAACAGCTTCTGCCGCATGGAACGTCGATTTCTGGGGCCGCTATCGCAGAGCGACCGAATCGGCGCGGGCCACTCTGCTTGCCAATCAATGGGCGCAAAAAGAAGTCATGGCCACTCTGGTCGCCGATCTGGCAAGCTCCTATTTTCAGCTCCGCGAGCTGGATCTCGAACTCGAGATTTCCAAGAGCACTTTGGGCTCTCGCCAGGATTCCCTCGAGTTAACTAAGACTCTGGAGGAGCACGGGATCAACTCCCTGCTGGACGTGCGCCAATCGGAGCAACTGGTCTACACCGCCGCTGCGGAGGTTCCTGACTTCGAGCGCCAAATTCAGCAGCAGGAAAACGCCATCAGCATTCTCCTGGGAAATAATCCTGGCGACATCCCCCGCGGCTTGAAACTCACCGAACAACCCCACGCGCCGGAAGTTCCCGTCGGCCTTCCTTCCTCGCTCTTGGAACGTCGTCCGGATATTCGCGAAGCCGAGGCGAATCTCATCGCTGCCAACGCACAAATCGGCGTTGCCCGCGCCGCTTACTTTCCGCAGATTTCATTGACGGGATCGGCGGGATACCAAAGCACCACTCTCACGAATCTGTTCACTGGACCGGCTGGAATCTGGAATTTGGTGGGCAGCTTTACGCAGCCGATCTTCGAAGGTGGGCGCCTCAAAGGCAACGTTCGGCTGGCTGAGGCTCAGCACGAGCAGTTGCTTCTCACTTACCAACAATCGATTCAGGGCGCTTTCCGCGACGTGTCCAACGCGCTGGTCGCGTATCGCAAGTTTCGCGAGTTCCGCATCCAACAGGAACACCTCGTGGAATCGGCGCAGGACGCGGCTCGGCTTTCCGAAACCCGCTTCAAGGCTGGCACCACCGATTACCTGGAAGTCTTGACCAACGAAACGAACTCTTTCTCCGCGGAACTGACACTGGCGCAAGCCCAGGCAAACGAACTGAATGCCCTCGTACAGCTTTATCTGGCACTTGGCGGAGGCTGGGAGTAGGGTTCACGCTAAGCAGTACGCCCTGCCGGTTTGAAGCTGTATCTAGAGAGCAGAGGAGACTGAGGTGCCAGCAGCGGCAAATACGGTGGCCATCTCGGATTGTGCGAAGGACAGGAAGCACTGCACTACGACGGGGTCAAATTGGGTGCCGCTTGCCAGGATGAGGCGGCGCACCGCTTCTTCGTATGGAAGACCTTTGCGATAGGGCCGCGAAGAGACCATGGCATCGAAGGCATCGATCACTGAAACAATTCGAGAAACGATTGGAATTTCCGTTTCTCGCAGGCCTGCCGGATAGCCCTTCCCGTCGTAAGATTCGTGATGATGAAGTATGTCAAGCGCAGCGCGTTCGAAACCGGGGAGCATACGCAAGACGGCCCAGCCGTACTCGGGGTGTTTCTTCATCAAGGCATATTCGTCGTCATCCAGTTTCCCGGGCTTGCGCAAAATGGAATCAGGTATTCCAACTTTTCCAATGTCGTGTAGAAGTGCGGCTACTTCGAGGTTTTGCAATTGTGATTCTTCAAGTCCAAGCTCTTGCCCGACGCGCATGCCCCATTCCGCCAGGCGGGTGCTATGCACTCCGGTGTTCAGATCCTTCAGATCAAGCAGTTGATTGAAAGCGCAGATCACCGAGCTCCGCAGCGCGGTGACCTGCTCTTCGACTTGCTTGATTCGCAGCGAATCTGGCGTCCACTGGAGAGTCGAGTCCATTGTGACCACCGAAACGCGGCTGGGCAATGTGGTGCCTACAGGCACAGCAATAGGCACGAACCGGATCCGGAGCTGGAGGAGGAGGCATTCACCCACGCGGAAACTGCCTGATACACATCCAGGCGTCCGTGATTAAGGTCCGAGGTCAACGGTACAGCATGCTGGAGCGCGCTCGCAGCCTGTGATTGGTTGATTGGCTGCTTTGCGCTGAGCATCAAGGCCACAGTTCCGGCTACAAGTGGGGAGCTGAATGAGGTGCCGGACTCACTGCCGTATGTTCCTCCGGGATAGGTGCTGATGACATATTCGCCCGGCGCGGCGATCCAGACGTCTGCCGAGCCGTAATTGGAGAAGGAAGAGCGCTTGTCCCAATCCGACGTCGAAGCAACGCCCACCACAGAGCCAGAGATGGCGGCCGGATAGACGCGCGCGCTTGTGTTTTCGTTGCCCGCCGCTGCCACGAGCACTACTCCGGCTTTATTAGCATGGGAGATGGCCTGGGAAAGCGCGGGTGAATTGTAGGAAAGATCAAAACTCATATTCACAACATTCGCTTTATTCTGCACAGCGTAATACAGGGCCGCCACGATGTTGGAAAGGTTTCCAGTCCCGTTGGAAGAGAAAGCCTTCAGCGGCAGGATGTAAGCCCTCGGGGCAACCAAGTGGACGAGTCCGGAAGTCATCGTGCCGTGGCCGAACGCCACATACGGCGACCCGTCGAGAATCGCGGCCGAGGATTGATCGAGAATGGCCGCGCTGGACTGCTGCACTTTTACCGGTTGCGCCGACCCAGTGCTGGTAGAGCTTAGACCAGTAGAAGTTACGTCGAGCCATTCCGAGGCACCCGGCTGGTTCCGCGTGAAGTCATAGCCCTGCAAGAGCACGGGTTGAAGCACTGGGTGATTCGGGTCCACGCCAGTATCAATAACGGCGACGATTGGCTTACCATCATCTACATCAAAGCCATTCTGCGCATCGGACAAGCGGATGAGTTGGGCAGCGGGCTGAGCCGCGTAGCCATGTGTGACGAGTGTGCCATAATAATTGACCAACGAAGTGTCATAAAGTCCAGAAGAAATGTTGTTGAGCGGCACCGCCGGAATTGGGAGAAGAGAATCCGGCTCGATACTCTGAATTCCAAGAAGGGAATCCACCAGGTTTACGGTGAAGTTCACAACATCAACAACAAGGTTGCCGGAAGAAGTTACAAGAAAGGTCTGGCCAAGATTTCCATCCAACGAACCCTGAACCTGGCATCCGAGCAGCGAACAAAGGTTGAGAACGGAGGACAGCCCGCCCGTGGTGCGGACGATGTATCGATTCTGGGCTGCGGCCGGTTTCGTTCCGACGGTGGTGATGGCGATGAGGACGGTTAAGATTTGCAAGCTGCGTTTCATAGTTATGAGTCCCTTCCAGGGTCTTCTGGTTCACTCGTCATCGGCCTAACGGGACACGCGCTTAGTCTGGTGGACTCAAGCTCTTAGGCCAATGGTACGAGTGTGATATCGGTCACACTCTTGCGAACTATTCCACTCCGGTACTTTCGTACCATCAGGGAAAAACCTGACTTCGGCGCCGGGCGATTGCCTGTCATGACTTGCCTCCCGGCAGCTGATCCAGCGCATTCCGCAGCGAAATCACAATGGGTTTTTCGGCGGGACGTGGAAAAGAAAGCTCCAAGTCACCCGAGTTCTCGATTTCACCGCGAAACTCACCAAACTGATTGGTCATCGTGTGTACAATGGCGCCGCGACGATTCGACAACGTAACCTGGGTTTCACTGCCCACCACGTCCGGGCGGCTGACATCCAACAATTGCCCCGTCACGATCAGGCGATGGCCTTCCGGCTTCGCCTCGATCTGGATGTCCACCTGATAAGGATCAGCCCGGTAGAGCATTTGCCTCATTCCCATGGCAGCCGAGCGCGAACCGGCAAGAGCTGGCTGCAGAAAGCTGTCGAAGAGCAATTCGATTAAGACCCGCCCTTTCTTCGGCTTGGCAACCCATCCGGATGTCGCGAACGAAGCTTTGGCGACGCGAACGCTGTCGGCCGGAGGCTGGTTGCTGGCCTCTGCGGCTGCCATATTGCGAACCTTTTGCCATAGCTCAACGGTCTCCGTGCAGCGCTTGCAACCACTTTCCAGGTGCTCTTGCATTGCCTTCCTCTGGCTGGTGGAAGCTACTTGGTTCACGAGATCAATCCACTCCGCGGTCGTAAAATGTTTCATTTCCGTTCCCCCATTTACCTTTCTCTAGCAGTCCGCTCCCCAGCGGAGGGCAGCATCAACTGCACCCGTGGAATAAGGGGCACCGGGGGTGATGAAAATATAGACGGAACGCAGATTCAGCTAACGCTTTTGTTATCAGCAAGTTTTCCGATGAGGACAAAAGGGGCCCAGAAATACGGATGGGGGTTTTGCTGACGAAGCTGCTTCATGGCGGATTGGAGAGCACCGGGCATGTCGCCGGTCGCTACATAGTCCTTGTAGAACGCCTTCATAAGCGAGGCGGTGCTTTCGTCGTGAACATCCCACAAAGAGAGAAGCAAAGAGGTTGCGCCCGCACAAAAGAGGCCTCGCTGCAGGCCGAGCAGTTCATCCCCCGCGGAGACAAAGTTCATTCCTGTGGCGCATCCGCTCAAGGTGACCAGTCTCGCCGGGAGACGAATCTGATAGAGGTCGTAGAGGTTCAGATATCCGTCCCCTAATCGAATGCCTGAAAACATTGGGTTGTCTTGGCGGTACGTTCCATGCGTGGCGATGTGCAGGAGGCCGCTGGCTGAGCCGCGCCGGCGGAGGACGTCCGCCGTCGCTTGGGGACCAACAAAGAGTTCCACGTCGGGAAGAAGCCCGGCAACGGACTGCACCTCGGAGAGGATTTGCGGTGCGCGTTCATCTGGAATGCCCATAACCAGAGACTTAGGCATGTCGCCTGCTCTTTTTTCCTGGCAGAGAGCGAAAACGGTGGCGCTGGGCGCATAGGAAATTGTGTAAACGTCGCACAGATATTCGTCACCGCCGGTAAGGGCATGAAATGGAAGAAAGTGCAGCGCGCCATGAGGCACAAAGACCAGATGCTTTGCGCTTAAATGCTCGCGCAATGGCGCGATGAGATCGGCGTAGAGGGCATTCAGGTGTCCGTGGGTCGCCTGTAAAAGAGGCCGCTCGAAACGTTGCGCGTAGGCGGTTCCCATTCGAAATTTGGAGAGCTGAAAGCGGAGCAGGTGCAGGAAATGCAGAACGCGCGAAACCACTGTTACAGGAATGATTTTGATAACGCTCTGCGTAACGACCACCGCCAATAGGCGGTCCCCGGTCGAATAGTATTCGACAAGCGCCGTGTTCGTGGGAATCGTTGCCTGCAATCGGGCTAGCGAAAAGTCGGCGGGAGGTTCCAGCGTGGCGCTCTCACGCTCGTTTGCGGGCAGTTCGCGCAGCGTCCGCAATAGTTCGTTCTCGTGCGAAACGGCTTTTTCCTGCAATTGCTGGAGGCGCTTCGCGGAACTGTCTTCAGGACGCAACTGCTCCAGTTCGATACGGTGGTAATACCAGTTCAGCTCTTCGCGCAAGTCGCGAATTCGCCGGACGAGTTCGCTCTGGCCCTCGTCTCCGAGCGGAAGGCTCTGGCCGCTTTGAAAAATCATTTCGCTCATGCTGCGCGACTTTGCCGCCTCGATGCAGGCAAAGGCCTCGGCGGCTGAGGATTCAGCGCCCTGCGCGTCGCTCAAGTAGAGGTCGACGAGCGCCTCATAAACCTGTAACCGGTTCTTGACGAACGAAATTTTCAGCTCTTCCGAGTGCAAACGGCTGCGCAGAGCCTCCAATGATTCGCGAGCCCGCTGATAGGCAACGAGGGCCGCGTGACGATCATTCCGGCCCTGGGCAAGCTGTCCTACCAAGAAATGGGCCTGGTAAGCGAGGACCGGCGCCTGTACGTTTTCGATTCTCGCCAGTGCCGCGGCTGTCTCCGCTTCCGCGGATCCGGGATCTCCAACTTGCATGGCGATCCGGGCGAGTAACAGGCGTGCAAGGGCAGCCTTGCCTGCCAGCGCCGTCTGGTCGAAGAACGCCGCGGCGCTGCCGCAGAGCCTTCGCGCCTCAAAGTAGCGTCCTTCGTGAAAGAGAAGAAGGGCTTGATATAAATCCAGAAGCCACGGCCAGACGAGATTTTTTTCGTGCGCGAACATCTCGCGAGCCTTCGCGAATCGTTCGAGAGCTTGCATCGTCTTGCCCTGTTGCCCATACGCGATGGCTTCATTGGCCAGCGTTTTGGCGGCTTCATAGCCCATGCTAAGTTTTTGGAAGCGCAAAAATCCTTCGTGGGCCATTTCGCGCGCTTCTTCGCTCAGATTCAACTCGAGATAAATGTCCGAAAGATCCAAGTGGCAGAGCGCCAGATGGTAGGCGTCCCCGCTCACCTCACAGGCGCGTCGTGTGGCAAAAAGCATCTCAATGGCGCGGCTGTATTCGCCACGAAAGTAGTAGAGATAAGCGATGTTGTAGTCCGCCTGGTCGCGCAGCAAAGGCATGCCGTACCGCTCGCAAAGTTCACGGGATTTCTGATAACAGTCGAGTGAACGGGCGAATTCGTTCAGGCTGATCAGACACATCGCCATGTTGTGCAGCGTAATCGCTGCTCGCTCCCAGCTCTTATGGTCGGAGAGCGTCTTGTACGCGCGTTCGTAATGCACGATGGCTTCCTCGAAACGATCCTGACGGTGAAAGATGTTCCCTACATTGTTATCCAGGATTGCGATGCGCAGCGTTTCACCGAGGCCCGTGAAGATTTCCCGCGCGCGTTCCGAGGCTTGGAATGCGCGGTCGTATTCACCGAGTAAAATGAGCGGCTGGATGGAGCTGCTTAATGTTCGGGCCGCTTCCTTCAGGTTGTGCAGGGATTCGTAAATCTCAATGGCCTGCCCGTGATGCTCGACAGCCGCGCGATTCTCTCCGGAGCCATAGAGAGCGTTCGCCCTGGTGCGCAGGCCAAGAGCCAGCTCTTCTTTTCGTCGCAACTTTCTCGCAATCAACAGGGCGGCGTCCGCGAGGTGTAGCGCTTCTTTGGTATCCACCCGTACTTTCTCGACCACCAGGTCTGCGAGTTGCTGCACGACTTCTGTGCGGGCTAGCTCTTTATGGCGTGAAAGAAACTTTCGCCGGTCCTGTTCCGTTTCCAGCTGGCTCAATTGAGAAAATAATTCTTTTCGGGAGGCCTTACTAGCCATTGTCGGCATCAAAGGAATCCCAATTCGTCAAGATTCCGCCGGAGGCGGTCGATGCATTTTTGCCGGGTGAAGCCTATGGAGCCCAAGGCCAGGCCCAATTCCGCGGCAACTTCCGTGTACGGCCGCGGCGGAGTTTCTAGGAAGAGGAGTTCGACCAGACGTCGGCATTGCGGCGTAAGCGCAGCCAACGCTTCGCGAAGCATCTGTTCTTCCTGTGTTTGCTGGACGAGGCTGTCGGCGACGGCGGGCGTCATCGGTTCAGGCAGGTTGGACTCGGCGTCCCGGCTGACGAGGCGCCGCTGTTGTTGCTTCCAGCGATAGCATTGATGGTGAGCGACCTGCATCAACCATTTTGGCAGCGCCCGCGGCTCACGCAATTCCGGCAGCCGCGTGAGAAGCTCCACGCACGTTGCTTGAAAAACTTCCGCCGCCTCGTGGGGTGGCAGTCCGTACTTCACCGGGATCGAGTAGATGAGCGCCTTGTATTTTTCAATCAGCGAGGACCAGGCTTCTTCCTTGCCGGAGAGGCAGTCCTTCACCAGGCGCGTGTCGTTCCGCGCGGCGGAAGCGTTTCTTGGAGTCTTGGCGGAGACCGGAGTCACTGGCTGGCACTCCCCGCTCCATTCCGGAAAAAGAGCTGCTCGACGTTCCACAAGACATAAGGTTCCAAAACCGCTGGACGGAAATTGCCGATCGTATTCTTAGCTCCCGCAAGGATGTTAGGGCTCGCTAGGAAAATCATCGGCTGATTGTCTGCAAGAATTTCCTGAACGCGATCAGAGAGTTTTTTCCGCTGCTCATATGCGGTTACCGAGAGTTGCTGCTCCATCAGCCGGTCGATTTCGGCCTCCCAGGCCGTTGCTGGATGTGTCTGTGACGGATTCCAGAGGTGTGTGCCGCCGCTCGAGAGCCAGACATTGAGATCGGAATTGGGGTCGGCATCGAAACTCACCAGTCCCAACACGCAAGCCTCGTACGTCTTGGTCTGCGTGACACGATCGATCAAAGACCGGAACTCCAGCGGCGCCACCTGTACGCGCATGCCGAGCTGCTTCAAATCGTCCTGAATCAGCGTCGCCATCTTCATACGGTCGGCGCTCGAGGAGCTTGTGAGAACGGAAAAATCCACGGGCTTGCCTTCGGAATCCAGGAGCACGGAGTCTCCGTTCGCTCCGTGGCCCCACGTAAATCCAGCTTCCGTCAAGAGTTGCCGAGCGCGATCGAGGGAGCGCGCCGGATGCGGGATCGACGCATTAACCCACCGTCGATTGCCAGGCGTGACTGGTCCCCAGAGCGCCGCCCCTCGGCCCTGATAGACTAGGCGCACGATCGCCTGACGGTCCACGGCCAAGGACACGGCCTGGCGGAATTTTACCTCCCGAAACCATTTCTGTTTCTGCGCGATCTCCGGAGGGGCCTTTTCACCAAGATCGTTCAGGTTAAAAAACAAGAAGTTGTACTCGAGACCCGGACCAGCGTCGGCCATGGTGAAACCGCGCTGCAAACGCTCCAGCGCGGCAAAGTTCTCTGCTCCAAGCCGGCTAATCACGTCCGTCTCGCCGGATTGAAAGCGCAGCACCTGCGCGTCAGAGCTTGGAACGAAGATGAAATCCAACTCGTCCAGGTAGGGGAGGCGATTTTGTTTCGAATCCTGTTCCCAGTAAAAGGGATTCCGCTCCAGAACCAATCGCTGTCCGGGAATATATTCTTTCAACCGGAACGGGCCCGCCCCGGCCCATTGATTTGCTGGAGTGGAGACCGTCCACGTCTGCGCAAGTTTACCCTCGGTGTAGGGTTTTTCGAGCAGATGCCGCGGCAAAATCGCAAGTCCATCGAAAAGTCTTTCTCCCACGCCATAGGTCTTCGGCAACTGAAAGACAACTGTCCAAGGATCCACCTTGCGGACGGCGATCGGTTTTCCCCCGATGATCAGCAAATCGCGCTGGGTAGCATGCACACTCTCGTCCAGATAGACGTGGAATGTGAATAGGACATCGTCTGCATCCAGCGGGTGGCCGTCGGAGAAGCGCAATCCCTTTCGCAGCGTCAGCGTGTATTCGAGATTGTCCTTGGAAACTTTCCAGGATTTTGCCAGGGCGGGTTCGGTCAGTTGGGTAGCTCGATTGATGTGGATCAGGTCGGCCTGCATGGCGCCAAGGATCACTTCGCGCGAAGGAGCGTCGGCGGCCGTCAGCGGATTCAGCGTCTTAGGTTCTGCGCGCAACGAAACCACCAACCGTCCGCCGGTTCGGCCGACTTCTCCGGGAAGAATAAGCAATTCCTCTTTTGGTTTTCCCTGTGGAGGACTAGGAGGATAGGGCCGCGCGGTGCCTTCGCCAGCGCACAGAAGCAACGCCAGGCCAAGTCCAGTAAACATCAAGGTCGGCCTTCGTGCCTTCACCCCGTGCCTCCAAGACTAGCCGCTTCCATCTTGTACGGGTTGGCGTGCTCCTGCAACGCGCCCGCAAGGCCTAGGTATCCGAGAAAGAACGGCACAATCGCCAGCGCGGGTAGGTACATCCACCAGTAGGAAATCAGCACGCTGTATTCCTGGAGATTTGCCAAAAGATTTCCCCAGCTTGGCACCGGCTCGGGAACCCCCAGACCGAGAAACGAAAGCGTCATCTCCGCGAGCACGAACTGCGGAATCAGAATCGCAGCCTGGGTTAAGAGCACGCTCGAGGCCGCGGGCAGAACATGACGCCGGAGCAGATATCCATTGGAGGCGCCGAATCCGCGCGCGGCCCGGACAAAGTCCCGCTCCTTCGCGCTCAGCACCACGCCCCGGACTAGCCGCGCTGGACGTGCCCATCCCACCGTTCCGATCACCACAGTTACAAGAAGAAACGCTTCCAGCGGGCTCACCGCGAGCGGCAGAAACGCGCGCAACGCGAAGAGGAGATACAACCAGGGCAGCGCCACAAAAAGCTCCGCGAGACGCATGAGCAACGCATCTCGCCAGCCGCCAAAGTAGCCAGCCGTCGTGCCGATGGTCGCCCCAAGAAGCAATGTAAGTCCCGCTCCCAGTAATCCGGCTAGCAAGGAGATTTGTCCTCCGTACAAGATTCTTGAGAGTTGATCGCGGCCATACGCATCGCTCCCCAGAACGTAGATTCGTCCGGATCCCGTCCCGAACAGGTGCAAACGGCAGGGGAGGAAGCCGAGCAGATGGTAGCGCGCTCCGTGCGTGAAGAACTGGATTTGAACAGCCTTTGCCGAATCTTCACCCAATCGTTCGAAGGAATCTTCGCGAATCAGACTGCCATAGAAAAACGGTCGGAAGTGAAAACGCCCGTGCGCGTCGACCAAGTGAACCCGTGTTGGAGGCACATAAGGATTCTCGCGGTCCTGTTCTCTTGGGTCGTACGGCGCAAAGAAACCCGCGCAGGCTATGATTGCGTGCAGCAAGCCCAGAGCAACGAGCCATCTTCCCAACCGGTGCGGATTCTTCATTGGGTCGCCGCTTCTGTGCGAATCCTTGGGTCCGCCCAGTAGAGCATCATGTCGGCGATGAAATTGCCCCCAACCAGAAAAAGCGTGGAAAGCAGGACTCCTCCGATCACGACATACAAATCGCGGGCCAGGATAGCCTCGAGCATAAGAGGTCCTAGCCCCGGCCAGCTCATTACCACTTCAACCAGGAAGGATCCGCTCAGTAGGGCGCCGATGCTGAACCCGAAAAGTGAAATCAGCGGATTTGCGGCGGCGCGAAGGGCATATCGGTAGAGCAACCTGCGGCGTGGGATTCCATGACCCTCCGCTGCTCGCAGAAATGGAGCACCCAGAACCTCGCCAATTGCGGCGCGCACATGCCTAATGAGAATCGGTAACGAGGAGAGGACGAGCGCCGTAACCGGCAAGGTCAAGTGCATGACGATGTCGCGGAATTTCCCGAATGGCAAAAGAGTCTCGAAACCTGTGGATACGAGTCCACCTGTCGGAAACCAGCCGCTGCGCACTGCCAGGATCAACAAGCAAAGGGCGAGTAGGAGATCCGGCAGGACCAGGAAGCTCGCCGTGGCCCATGAAAGAACGCGATCTGGCCATCGACCGGCGGTCGCCGCGCTCCAGATCCCGAGCGGCAGGGCTATAGCCCAGGCGATCAGCGTGGCAGTCAGCGTAAGAATGAGCGTGTTTCTGGCGCGTACCCATAGGAGCGGGCCGACCGGACTGTTGTAAGCAAAGGAAAATCCCATTTCGCCGTGAATTAAGGAATTTACCCACTGGACGTAACGCACCGGCAGCGGCCGGTCAAGATGGTATTGCCCACGCAAGGAGATGATCGTCTCAGGAGAAATCTGCGGGTTCAGCCGCATCTCGTCGAAATAATTTCCAGGTGCGAGCGCGGAGAAAAGAAATGTCAGGACGGAGGCTCCGAAGAGAAGAATGGCTGCCTGGATCATGCGTCGAAAAGTGTAGCGCATCAGGCCACCTTCGGCGGGTACGGCAGGGCTGGAGAGCCCATTGCCGCTGTAATCAGGCGCTGTGTAACGGTATGCTTCGGCGCGTGTACCACAGTTTCGACAGAACCCGTTTCCACGATTCTCCCTTGATGCATCACTGCGATTTGGTCAGACAGATGCGCGGCCATGGCAAAATCGTGGCTGATAAAAAGATAGGTCAGACCGAGGGAAGTTTGCAGCTCCAGCAGCAAGTTCACGATTTGTGCTTGCACCGAGCAGTCGAGCGCGGAAAGCGCCTCATCCAAAATAAGCACTTTTGGCTCAAGCGCCAAGGCTCTTGCAATAGCAAGCCGTTGGCGTTGTCCGCCGCTGAATATGCCCGGTCTCTTGCTGGCTTTTTCCGCTGGTATGCCGACCTGCTCGAGCAGCGCGTGAGCCTTTGCGCGCCGCGCCTGCTTGCCCAATCGTTGCTGAACCAGCAGCGGTTCGCTCACAATCTCTAATGCGGTCCAACCGGGGTTTAGTGAGCTTGCTGGATCCTGGAAAACAAGCTGAATCTGCGGGCGAATCGCACGGAGCTCTTTTTCATTCAGCGCAGTCACTTCGCGCTCGCCGAACCAGATATTTCCGGAAGTCGGTCTCTCCAAACACGCAAGGCACAATGCCAGCGTGCTTTTCCCGGAACCCGATTCGCCGACAAGCGCCAGTGTGGTCCGAGGAAAGATTGAAAAGGAAACTTCGCTGAGCGCCGCAACTTCTTCCTTCGAATCCAGCGCGTCTGCGCGCT
The DNA here is from genome assembly GCA_035704085.1 of Candidatus Acidiferrum sp. Classification (GTDB taxonomy): domain Bacteria; phylum Acidobacteriota; class Terriglobia; order Acidiferrales; family UBA7541; genus Acidiferrum. The sequence goes on from DASSXG010000024.1 coordinate 37,574, forward strand.
TGTAGCGTTTCTCAAGATTTTCTGCTCTTAGCAGCGGCTGATCGTTTTCACACCTGAACAGCATTCAGCCTCCGTACTTGAAGCAAGAAACAGCGTGGCGATCGCTGAACGTCACCTCTGCCGGTTCGATTGCGGTGCAGACATCCATTCGATCTATGCACCGTGGTCCGAACTGGCATCCGTTCACAACCCGCGCCATGTTCGGTGAATCTCCGGGGATCACCGTGAGCTTGGCCTTGCGATGAAATAACTCTTCTTCAATTCGCGGTGGCAAGCACTCCAACAAAGCTCGTGTGTAGGGATGTCGGGGCAACGTGAGCACTTCCTCCGTCGGACCGATTTCTGCGACTCTCCCTGCATAGAGGACAAGGATCCGGTCAGCAAGTCCCGCCAAAATCGCGGGATTGTGGGTGATGAGGATCATCGCCAGGTTGAGTTTCTGCCGGAGAGTCCGAAAGAGCGACAGGATTTCCTCCTGCGTCGAAGGGTCTAGCGAAGCCGTCGGCTCATCGGCAATCACCAAGGAGGGGCTGCAGGCAATCGCTTGTGCCATCAGGACGCGTTGCCGCTGCCCCCCGCTAAGCTGGTGCGGATAGGACTCGGATACTCGCTGCGCCTCGGCCGGAAATACTGTCGTGAGAACTCGCAGCGTCTTTTCTCGTAGTGCGCACCCGCGTATCGCCTCATGCGCGGCCACGACATCGCTGATCTGTTTACCGACCCGAATCGTCGGGTGGAGGGCCATCGATGGCTCTTGAAAGATAATCGCGATACGCCCACCGCGGATCTTCTCCAGTTCTGGCGGCTTCGCTGGCAGAAGATCCTGTCCTTCGAATCGGACGGCACCCTTCTGAATCTTCCCGTTTGCTGGAAGCAGCCGCAAAAGCGCAGCAGCCAGCGTGCTCTTTCCCGACCCGGATTCTCCGAGCACCCCCAGAATTTCCCCGGCTTGAACCTCGAAGGTCACGCCTGCCAGCGCCGGAACATCCCTACCTGCTCGCGAATGGTAGGCGACATGAAGATCTTGGATTTCTAGAAAGGGTCTCATGCGATGGACCAGGGGCAGGCCTTTTCCTGCCTCCCTATCCATGTTCATTCAAGAGACTCAGGTGAACAAGGCAGACGTGCAGAATGACACTCGAAAGGTAATGATGATTGGACAACAGCGCACGGCGCCACTCGGAAGACCCTGGCTCACGGAGATGGAATGAACTCCCTCCCGCAGTCCGCGGTCTCCTATAGGCTTGAACAACCGTCGAACGCGAAGGCTACGGCCTGACGCGGGCCGAGGCCGACCGATCCTCTGCAACATCAGCTCTTGGCGTCATCGAAACCACCACATATTCTCTTTCCTTGCCGTCTGCTTCCGGCACGCGCATCAGCAGCTTATCCTTGTGGATGCGAAATTCTGCGGTTTCGCCGATGGGAAGCAAAGCGGGATGCTTGTCATCCTTCGGTCGGATGCGATAAATGATTCGAGCTCCGCGCAGGATGTATTCCTGGCAAAGAGTTTCCTGCGTTTTCTTGTGCTGGCCGTCGGTGCCAAAAATTTCGCCCGCAATCGTCTTGCCGTCCTTTTCCGCATAGCCGCAGGCGGTCGAATCCATCTGCGCCAAGACACCCTTCTCGTAAGCCGGCTTGTCTTTCGCGGAGAGGGAAAACGCTGCAAATAGCAGAACCGCAGTCAAAACGATCCTTTTCATTGCAACTCCTCCAATGCGTTCAGTCGAGAACGCGTGAGTCTGTCAGCTGGTACGCGCTCCTTGGCGCTCACAGTAGAAAGGGCACTTTGGGCAGCGAAAAATATAGGGCGATGGGAGCTGGCAGGATAGAAAAACGAAACGCCGAACACTCATCCTACGTTCCCTTTATGCGGTGTATCGATGTGCCTCTGAGACGCGCAATGAGCGACCTTCTGTAACATTTTCCCAGTTAGACTACGTCTAACGCTTGTCGCAGTACTCTGCGTTGGCGTGTGCCTCGGCGCGTTCCCAACCCCAGCAAAACGCAAGGCAGGGAACAAAACGATGCTTGGCAAGGAATCCAGAATGTTGGTTCGAATGAGGCCTCTGTTGAGCTATGTCGCTTTGTTCCCGGCCGTTTGCCTGGGAATCAGTATCAGTGCCGCGGTTCCATCGCTTGCGGACGCTACCATGCACCAAACGACAGCGCCACCTGCCACGCAATCGCCCGCTCGGCCCGTGGGAACTATCAAGTCCATTTCCGGGAATACCATTACGTTGACCACTGACGCAGGCACTGACGTGACAGTTCTGGTCCAAGACGCCACCAAGCTCCTTCGTATCGCGCCAGGTCAGAAAGACTTGAAAGAAGCCGCCCCGATCGCATTGAGCGATCTGCAAGCCGGCGACCGCATTCTCGTTCGCGGCGCTCTTGCCGGCGACGGAAAATCTGTCCTCGCCGCCTCCGTGATCGTCATGAAAAAGGCGGATATCGCCGACAAACAGTCCCGCGAGCGCGAAGATTGGCAACGGCACGGCACAGGAGGTCTCGTAAACAGCGTTGACGCCGCCGCGAACACTGTCACCATCACCCTTCCCGCCATCGGCGAGAAAAGGAACGTGACCGTTCACCTTTCGAAAGACACGGTCCTTCGTCGCTATGCTGCCGACTCCGTGAAATTTGACGACGCCAAACCGGCTCCTATCGATCAGATCAAGCCGGGTGACCAGCTTCGCGCTCGCGGCACCCGCAACCCCGATGGCAGCGAACTCACCGCCATCGAAATCGTTTCTGGCACGTTTCACAATATCGCTGGCACCATCTCTGCCCTCGACGCTTCCACAAATACTTTAACCGTCCAAGATCTGACCACGAAGAAGCCGGTCACCCTGAAAATCACGTCCGACTCGCAATTGCGCAAGCTTTCTCCTCTGATGGCCCAGCGTATTGCCGCCCGCCTCAAAGGAATCTCGACCGACGCCCCGCCATCGGCCGCTGCTTCCTCCCCTGGTTCCAACGCTGCTCAGCCTGCAAGACCCAGCAGCGCCCCAGCGAATGGCCCTGCTGGCGGCCCCGGCGGTTTCGGCGGAGCCGGCCGACGCGGTGGCAGTGGAACTCCCGATTTGCAACAAGCGATCAACCGCATGCCCGCCGCCACTTTGGCGGATTTGCAAAGGGGCGACGCCATCATGGTAGTTACTACGGAAAGCGGCCCGAACGGTGTCCCCAGTGCAATCATTCTGCTTGCCGGAGTCGAGCCCATCCTGGAAGCCTCTCCCAAGACCACCGCGGGGACTATTCTTTCGCCCTGGAGTCTCGGTACCGCACCTGGCGGGGAAGCAGCCGCACCTTGAAGTCCCCGATTCCGACGCAGGAATTCTTGACCCAGGAGACTCGATGAATTTTCGGTCCGTCCAAGGTTTCCTACGGCGCTCTCTTTGCTTCCTGTTCTTTGTTCTGTCCATCGGGACTCTTCGCGCGCAAGCGCCCACCGGTGCCGTCAGCGGCGTCGTCACCGACCCTTCCGGTGCCGTGATTGCCAAAGCGGCTGTGCGCCTGACCAATTCAAGCGGCGCATCGCTCGATGCCACCACGAACAAAGACGGCGTCTACGAATTCAAGGGTTTGCCACCGGGCGTTTACACGATCAAAGCTGTGGCCAAGGGGTTCGCACTTTTCACCCAGCAAGGCCTGCAGGTCGCCGCCGGTCAGACCCAACAGCTCAATATCAGCCTGACCATTCAGATTGAAGAGCAAAAAGTAGAAGTCACAGACTCCTCAACCAAACTGGATGCTGATCCCGCAAACAATGCGGGCATGGTGGTGCTCAAGGACAAGGATTTGGAAGCCCTCTCCGATGACCCCGACGAGTTGCAAGCCGAGTTGCAAGCTCTTGCTGGCCCTTCTGCTGGCCCCAACGGCGGCCAGATTTATATCGACGGTTTCACCGCCGGACAACTCCCTCCCAAGGCTTCCATCCGCGAAATCCGCATCAATCAAAATCCTTTTTCATCCGAATACGACAAGCTCGGCTACGGCCGCATCGAAATTTTCACCAAGCCCGGCACCGATCAGTTTCACGGCCAGGCCTACATCAGCGGCAACACCGCCGCTTTTAATTCGCGCAATCCCTTCGAAGGCACGGCGCAGCAGCCCGGCTACAATTCTACCCAGTACAGCGCCAATCTCAGCGGCCCCTTGGGCAAAAAAGCCTCGTTCTTCACCAATATTGAGCGCCGCAACCTCAACGAACTTTCCGTGGTGAACACTCCCTTTGTGGACCCCAATACATTCCAATTTACACAGGTTTCCGAGGCCGTCCAGAATCCACGCACGCGTACCAACTTCAGCCAGCGCTTCGATTACCAGATCACTCCCACCAACACTCTCACCGCGCGCTACCAGTATTGGCGCAATAACGAGGACAGCGACGGCATCGGCGCCTTCAGCTTGCCCGCGGTCGGCTACAATTCGCTCAATTCCGAGCACACCGTGCAGATCAGCGACACGCAAGTGCTCAGCAGCCGCACCATCAACGAAACACGCTTTCAGTTCGTGCACCAAAGCAACAATCAGACTCCCTTGAACACAGTTCCTGCCATTCAAATTCAGGGTGCCTTCGTCGGTGGCGGCAGTAGCGCCGGTCTCGCCCGCGATACCCAAAATCGCTACGAGCTTCACAACATCACGTACATGAACATTGGAAAACACGCCATCAAGTACGGCGGCCGCTTGCGCGTTGCCACCATGCAGAATGATTCGAACGCCAAATTCAACGGCTCGTATTCTTTCGGTTCCCGCTTGCTCCCAAATTGCACACCGACACCGACAAACAGTTGTCAGGTCACGCCCCTGGAGGCTTATCAGATTACGCTGCAAGACCTCGCTCAAAACCTCACGTTTGCCCAGATCCTGGCCATGGGAGGCGGCGCAAGTTTTTATTCACTCAATTTCAATCCGTCTGGCACGGCCAACGCGTCCGTGGATTGGGCCGACGGCGCGCTCTTTTTCCAGGACGATTGGCGCGTCCGCCAAAACGTCACCTTCAGCTACGGTCTGCGCTACGAAACGCAAAATAATCTCGGCGATCACGCCGATTTTGCCCCTCGCATTGGTCTCGCCTGGGGCCTGGGCGGGAACGGAAAGAATAAATCTCCCAGCACCGTGCTCCGCGCTGGCTACGGCATTTTCTACGATCGCTTTACTTCCGACCTCGTTCTTCAGCAGCAACTGCAGAACGGTGTGACTCAGCAGCAATTCCTTGTGCAAAACCCTGCTTTCTTCGACCCCAACAACACCGTTTTGCCTTCACAATTTCAGACCTGCGCGCCCCAGACGATTTATCAACAAAATTCGCATCTTCGCACGCCTTACGTCATGCAAACAGGCGTCACTCTCGAGCGCCAGCTCACAAAGTCCGCAAATCTGTCCCTCACCTATCTCAATTCGCGCGGCGTCCACCAGTTCTACACGAATTTCATCAACGCCAATTCCGCCCTCGCTCCGCCTCCCTCCGAAATTCTTTATCAGTATCAATCCGGCGGAATCTTCAAGCAGAATCAGCTCATCGTAAACAGCAGCATTCGCTTGGGGCAAAAACTTTCACTCTTCGGCTACTACACTCTGAATTACGCGAATAGCGATACCTCCGGCGCCGGATACATCCCTTCGAATCCCTTCGACATCACCCAGGACTACGGCCGCGCTTCCTTCGACGTTCGCCATCGCGTTTTCTTCGGCGGCAGCGTCGGCCTTCCCGCCGGTTTCCGCGTCAGCCCTTTCATGATTGCGAGTTCTGGCTCGCCCTTTAACATCACCACGGATCAGCAATTTTTCGGAAACGGCGTCTTCAATATCCGCGCCACTGCCGGCGATTGCTCCTCTGGCTCTCCCACCGTCCGGCAGACTCGTTACGGCTGCTTCAATCTCGCCACGCAGCCGGGACAGCCCGTCATTCCTATCAATGATTTCACTGGCCCCGGCCGCTTCACTCTGAATCTGCGCCTCAGCAAAACGTTTGGTTTCGGCCAAAAAAAAGAAGCCAACAGCGCCGCTGCGCAAGGCGGTCCCGGCGGGCCAGGTGGTGGCATGGTTGTCCGCGGACCCGGTGGTGGCGGACCGCGTGGCGGCGGAGGTGCCATGGGGCGCGGCGGAGGCTTAATGTTTGGCGGCGGGAGCGCTTTGAACAACCGCTACAGTTTGACGTTCAGCGTGAACGCTCGAAACGTCTTCAATAACGTCAACGCGTCGAACCCCATCGGCAATCTCAGCTCACCGCTCTTCGGCGAATCGAACGCGCTCGCTGGCGGCCCGTTTTCTTCTTCCACTGCCAATCGCCGCATTGACTTGCAACTGTCCTTCAATTTCTAGCTGCGCTACAATCCCGCCAGGCGCGGGATGAAAAAGCGGAAGAAGAAAATCATCGACGTCGGCAAGGAAGCGCGCCGCGTCGCACGCAAGTCTGGCATTGTTCCCGCTGTTACTCGCGTCATTCCCGACAAGCGCAAGCGCCCGCCCAAGCACAAAAAGCAAGTCCTCGATGTCGAGCTAGAATAGATTCGGTTTTGGAGGCGGCAAGCGGCTTTTTTTCGGCGCGATCAACTACAGTCAGTCACTCACGCTTGCAAAGGCGTGCGCCAAAGGTGAAAACCGTAAGCCGTAAACGTAAACTGTAAGCTGTAAGCTGTCTACTGTGAACTTTTTCGGCCCGACCGGACCTAGTTTTTCGAGCTTCACCCCGGTTTGTTCGCAGGAACAATTTCGTCCGGCCGGAACAGCGGCGTAATCGCCATCGCTCGCCGTTCGGCGAGGCGCGCGCCAATCGCTTCCAAGTCCTTCCTGTCGAATCCCGCGGAGCTGACTTCTACGCTACCATCGGTGTTGATCAGAAAAATGGTCGGAACGCTCGTCAAGCCGTACCCGTTGGAGACGGGATAGCCGTCCTCGTCGATTAGAACCGGAAACGTCAATCCGTACTCTTGCGCAAATTTCTTCGTGGATCGCGCGTCGTCCTGCGAAATGCCGAGAAACGTCACGCCTTCTCCGCCATACTTTTTGTGCAGTCGTTCCAGAAACGGGAATGTGAATTGGCACACCGGACATGAAATTTTGAAGAATGCGGCAACGACCGGGCCGCGCTGCATCACCGAATCGAGCGAGTATTCTTTGCCGTCTAGCGATTTCAGCAAAAATCCGGGGGCCATGTTTCCTGCGACAATGTGCGTCATCGGTTCCTGTTTTTCCATCCAGCGTGTAAGCCGCCGCAAAATTCCCATCACTGAAGTTTAGCGCAAGAGCGAGAACGCCCGCAAAGGCTCCGCATGAGTTACCCTCTCGGTGGCGCGAAGAACATGGACCTAGTGGATTTGTTTGGTCTTCCGGGACATGTAGTCCATCAGCAGATACTGGCCAAGCGTGTAGGGCGTCGTGAAATACGCCTTTCCTCGGCACATCTCCGTGATCTTCTGAACAAAGTGCACTAGGGAATAGTCGCTGGCCAACATAAACGTGTTGATCATGATGCCGGCGCGTTTGCACTTGTTCACTTCTTCCAGCGTTTGGCCAACGACGAAAGGATCGAGTCCGAATGCGTTCTTGTAGATTCGTCCGTCTTCCAGCGTGAGCGCCGACGGTTTTCCGTCGGTGATCATCACGATCTGCCGCATATCTTTTTTCTGGCGCAGCAGGATGCGCTGTGCCATGCGCAGCCCCTCGCGCGTGTTCGTGTAATACGGCCCCACCTGCACGCGTGCCAGTTCGCCCAGCGGAACTTCCTCCGCCGAGTCATGAAAGAGCACCAGGCTCAGGGAGTCTCCGGGATATTGCGTTCGAATCAGATGCGAGAGCGCCATGGCCACCCGTTTCGCGGGCGTGAACCGGTCCTCGCCGTAGAGAATCATGCTGTGGCTGCAATCGAGAAGCACCACGGTGGCGCACGAGCTTTGGTATTCGCACTGATGAACCATCAGGTCCGAATACGTCATTTCAATCGGAACCTTTACGCCTTCCCGGCGCACGGCATTGAAAAGTGTCTCGCTGATGTCCATGTTCAGGGTGTCGCCAAACTCGTAGTGCCGCGAAACACCGCCGGACTCGACTCCGGTGGCCAGGTCGCGCGTGTCGTGACGCCCGAAACTGCTTCGTCCCAGCGACCCGAGCAAATCTTGCAGCGTTTTGAATCCAAGAAAATCAATCGTTTTGTCGGTGATCTCGAATCGCGCTTCGGTCTGCCGACCTTGCGGCTGGCCGAGTTGCCCGCGAGCCGAGGTCTGCGGCGGCGGAGTGACTTGCGGTGGCTGCTGCGGATTAATGAAGCCTTCGTTCGCCATCCGTTCCATCAGTTCATCGAGAAGATCTTTCACCGCCTGGTTGTTCATGGCGTTGGGGTCGTTCAGCATGTCTCGCAATTCCTGGCTCATGGCGTCTTCCGGGAGCAGGTCGCCCTCCTGGAGCGCGCGCAGAATCGCCTCCCGCAGCGCTTCCATCGAGCGCTCAGGATTCATCCGGGAAACACCGTAGAACTGCGATTCGAATCCGCTCTGGAGAAAAAAATCGCCAAGGCGCTTGACGAGTTCCTCCAAATCAACGGCGTCAGCGGGCTCGCCGACATACTTTCCGTACCGAACAAATCTCATGACGCGCCTTTCCGCGTGCGCCGCGCTAATTAAACTGCCGCCTCGGAGGACGCCCGGGCGTTTCCCGCTCACGCACTTCGGGCTGCTTGGGCTTTTCGGCGTAGAAGCCGCGCTCCTCGCTGCGTCCAATCCGCCGGTGCGCCCACAATCCTTCGAGAATCATTTCCGCCGCCGCTGCTGCTGCGCCCGCTTCCTTGCGGTCAGTGACGCCGAGCCTCCCGATGTGCTCCATCAGTCCCTGAATTTTCGAAAGCTGCTGATAACGTTCACTGGTCGTCGCCAGGTCCGGGATTTTCAATTCGCCGCCCAATTCGAACCACTGAATGACCGGCTGGAAGTTTACGTCGGTGAAATGTTTGCTGAAAATCCGGCCGACCGCCGTTCGAATCAGCTCCCTCGCGATGGTATCCGCCCCCTTCAGCTCGCCTTCATATTCCAATTCCAGTTTTCCGGTCATGGCCGGAAGCGCGGCATAAACGTCTGCTACGCGCGCAACCGTATTCTTTTCTCCGGTCCGCGCGGCCCGCTGCTCTGCGCTGCTCACTAGGCTCTCGAGAGTCGTGATTGGCAAACGCTGGCTCACGCCGGAGCGGCGGTCTACGCGCTTATCTTCGCGCGCTTGAAACGCAATCTCTTCCACCACCTGCCGCAAGTATTGCGGAATGCCGATCTTCCTTCCGGAGTCGCGGCTCACCCAGGCTTCCTGTGCCGTGATGGTCATGCCTTCTTCGACGGTCGCGGCGTAGTGCGTTCGAATCTCGGCGCCGATGCGGTCCTTGAGCGGCGTGATGATTTTTCCGCGCGCCGTGTAATCCTCGGGATTTGCTGTGAATACGAGAAGCACATCGAGAGGAAGCCGAAGCGGATAGCCCTTAATCTGGACGTCGCCTTCCTGCATGATGTTGAAGAGGCCCACCTGGATTTTTCCCGCCAGGTCGGGAAGCTCATTGATCGCAAAAATGCCCCGATTCGCGCGGGGAAGCAGTCCGTAATGAATCGTGAGTTCGTCGGAGAGGTCGCGGCCGCCGCGGGCCGCGCGGATGGGATCCACGTCACCGATAATGTCCGCCATGGTGACATCGGGAGTCGCAAGTTTTTCGACAAAGCGATTTTCGCGCGGCATCCAGGCGATAGGAGTGTTGTCGCCCTCCGCGGCGATTTTCTCCCGGCAGGCACGGCAGATGGGCTTGAAAGGATCGTCGTTGATTTCGCAGCTGGCAATCACGGCAATTTCGGAATCAAGCAAGCTCGTAAGCGCCCGAAGGATGCGGCTCTTCGCCTGCCCGCGAAGTCCCAGCAGGATGAAATTGTGGCGCGAGAGCAGGGCATTTACGATTTGCGGGATAACCGTGTCTTCATATCCATGCACGCCAGGAAAAAGGGTCTCTCCTTTTTCGACCGCCCGCAGAAGATTCCTTCGAATCTCATCCTTAACGGAACGTGGTGCCGCATTCGAATCAAAATCCGGAATGCGCTTGAGCTCGCCGAGCGTGCGCGGTCTCGCTTGACCTGGAGTTTGCGGCGATGTGCTTGCCGTCATTGGTGTCCCGTTCCGCGAGCCGGTCTGATCGGCTCGCACAAAATCAATTTAATCCGTGCCCATTCCCGCCGGCGCGTTGCCGCATCACACCTTTGTTCTGTAGATGCGGGGCCCATTCACGAAGGTACGCTACCAGGCGTTCCTGCCGGTCTGCCTCGGAGCGCAGCTCCAAGATTTGTTGCTTCCACAACAATTCCATCGGCAAAGTCCCGGCAACGAGGTAGGAAAGCTCGTCTGGGGATGAGCCTTCGAGATTCTTGGGATAGTCGTCGAAAATAAGTGTATGGCAGGTTTCGAACAGCTCGACGAGTTCCCGCTGGATTCGCGGATTGTTCCGAATCTCGCGGTCCTCAAGGTAATCCACTTGGCCTTCCAGCAGCGGGTTCTCCGAAAAAAGCTCCACTACACGAAAGGGGGCGCGGCCGACTGTGAGGATATCCATGCGCCCGTCCGGATATCGGGTTCCCACTTCCGTAATTTCCGCAGTGCAGCCCACCCTGGCCACGCCCTTGGGCAACGAAAGAAGGATCCCGAACTCGGATTTTTCCTCGAGACAGTTTTTCACCATGGCGCGGTAACGCGGTTCGAATATATGCAAGGGCAGGGGAGCGCCGGGGAAGAGAACGACGTTTAGCGGAAACAGAGGAATGCGTTCAGGCCGCATGGGTCCCACGTCAAATCATACCAGAGCGTGGGTACTGAGTCAGTTTCCGAATAGCCCGTTATCCAGGAGCTTCTGCGATCGATTCACACCAGCCGACTTATCGGGACTTACGCTGTGTATGGTTACGCCCTTGTATGCGAGAACCCCGATTATTCCCACCGAGGGCCAAGTGTGGAAACGACGCGTGTGGCGTGGCGTAGGGGATACAGGATGCCGAGAGCGCGAGTGATACCAGTTGGGAAGCTTGGCGATCCTACCTGCCCTTAGTGGGACTCGGTTTGGACTTCAGGGTACTTGCCGGCAAGACCCGCGAGCTGCGATGGTGACGCCCCTTTGAGGTAAACATCGAAGAAAGTATGGACGTAGTCGGTGGTGATGGCGAGGCCTCGACCAGGTTCCAAATGGCCCAAGACGCGGGCGGCCATAAGCGCGGAGACGACGAGACGGCTCTTCAGCAAGATTTGATCACTGAAGGTGAAGTGATTCGCGCCATTAATCGTGACGAAGTATCCACTCGGCAAGCGCACGTAGATTGAGCGGAAATCCGCGAATACTTGTTTGGCCGCGGGATCGGCCTTCTCGCGGCTGTGATCGCTCAGCAGAATCATTCCGGGCTTGCTGAGCCCGTCGCGGATGACGGTGCCAAACGGAATGCCATCGATATCTATTGCGGTGCGGCAGCGGGGCTCCTCATGGCAGAATTGCAGAGCTTGTGCGCCGCCGAATGAATGGCCGAACGCGGCAAGGCGGTGGAAGTCGAACCGTCCGGTAAATCTGCCGGTCGGATCCGCATCATTTAGTCCCTCCAACTGATGCAAGACAAAATCGATATCGGCCATCCACATCGGAAGAAGCTTGTTAGCCAGGAAGCGCGCACCGGCATCACCGGCCAGGTCGAGATTTGCAGTTGGAACGCGCTCAACGACGCGTCCATCAGGCAAAACAACGAGGAAGGTTCGATATGGCGCATCGAGGCCGACAACGATGTAGCCATGGCTGGCGAGATCTTCGGCTAGGACGGTGTAGTCTGTAGTGAACGCGGACGCACCAGCACGCATGATCAGGACGGGATAGGACGTTTGTTCGGGCGAGACTGGGGCATTGAGCACACTGTGGACCTGAACGGAACTCAGATCACGCGTGAAGAAATCGGTCATTAGCACACCCGAACGGCGCGTGAGCGCAGCTTGCCAGGCGCTCGGAAAGTATTCCGCGTGCTGGGACTGAGTGGAAAGCCGCGCCGGGTACCAGATCCAGGCGACAACGGTTTCTTTCTCCGCATCCGATGGCGAGAGCGGCTCTGATGCGGCGTCATTGAACCACGTATAGACAGCGCGGCCAACAGCGAAATGACCAGTTGGCATAGGGAGGACCAGTGGTCTGGTGTGTTCACACCACAAAAAAGCCAAAAGCGCTGCGGCAGCGAGGCTTCCTATCGCACCTAAAGCTACGGAGATTTTGAGAAGGCGCCTGAGCATGCGAAGGGGATACTATATGAAGTACTTTGTTATGTAAAGTTAAATGGATTGATAAACGACCTTATCAGCTTCAGAATCGTCGGCAATTCGGGAATGGACCCACTGCCAGAGCCTTCGAACCCTGGTAATGCTTCGTCTTCCGTGGAAAGATGTCCCTCGGAACGGTTTCGAACGGAGCAGGTTTATCTTCCGTTTATCTTGAGTTGCCGAAAATAGGTCGGAAAGGGAACGGGGAGCAGCATATGAACTATGCCGCGTTACTGCGCTCTGCCCTTGTGGCGTTGCTCAGGAATAAAATGCGCAGCGTCCTGACGGTGCTGGGAATCACCATCGGGATCGCCGCGGTGATTTGTGTCGTGGCCATCGGCAAAGCCGGGCAAGCTCGCGTCGAGCAGCAGCTCAACAATCTTGGCGACAATTTTGTCTGGATCGAAGCGGGCGGACGCGCGGTCAACGGCGTCCGCACCGGTTCGCACGGTACCAAGTCGCTGGTGCTCTCGGACGCCGTGGCCATCAAGAATCAGATTCCACTCATCAAGGCCGTCGCGCCCAACGCCGACGGCAACATTCAAATCATTTATGGCAACCAGAATTGGTTCACGCGCTTTCGCGGAGTCTCGCCGGAATTTTTCGACATCAAGCGCTGGCCGGTGGAGCAGGGGTCGATTTTCACTGTAGATGACGTGGATCGCTCCGCCGACGTTTGCGTGATCGGGCGCACGGTGCGCGATCAAGTCTTTGGCGCGGAAGATCCGGTCGGAAAAGTGATGCGGGTAAACGGGCTTCCTTGCAAGGTGATCGGCACACTCACCCAAAAAGGCCAGAGCGTCTCCGGGCAAGACCAGGATGACGTGATCATTTTGCCGTACACGACGGTGATGAAAAAAGTCAAAGGCGAACCCTGGCTCGACGATATCCTGTGCTCGGCGGTCTCTCCTGAATCGGTCAAGATTGCCGGGCAGGAAGCCGCGGCCTTGCTTCGCGATCGCCACCATTTGCGTCCGGAAGAGGATGATGACTTCAACATTCGCAATCCCGAAGACATTATTCAAGCCCAACTCGAAGCCAGCAAAACTATGACCATTTTGTTGATTGCCATCGCCTCGATCTCGCTGATCGTCGGTGGAATCGGGATCATGAACGTCATGCTGGTGTCGGTGACGGAGAGGACCCGGGAGATCGGTGTGCGAGTTGCCGTCGGCGCGACCGAAGAAGCGATCCAACTGCAATTCCTCGGCGAGTCCGTGATGCTCAGTTTGGTTGGCGGAGCCGCCGGGGTATTGGGCGGAGTCCTCGGCTCCTACCTTGTTGGTCAAACGCTGCACTGGCCGATGCAAATGTCGCTGCAAGCCGTGGTGATTGCGGCGCTCTTTTCCGTGGCGGTGGGCGTATTTTTTGGGTACTACCCGGCGAGGAAAGCTTCGTTGCTCGATCCCATCGAGGCATTGCGGTACGAATGAAACTTCTGGGTTTTCGATCTTAGGGCGGGACATGAAAATAAAGAGCAAGTGGTTCATCCTTGCGGGCTTGGTGGTTGCTGCTGGATTGTTCGCCGAGTTCAAGTGGAACCGCGGCACGCAGCCGCAACACTTCACCGCGAAAGTAGAAAAGGGCGAAATTCGCGATGTCGTGGAATCCACGGGAACGATCAATGCGGTGATCACCGTGCAGGTGGGATCGCAGGTTTCGGGAACGATCGCAAAACTCAATGTGGACTTCAATTCCCGCGTTCACAAAGGTGACATTGTTGCCCTGATCGATCCCGCATTGTTCCAGGCAACCCTCCTGCAAGCCACCGCCGATCTGGAAAACGCCAAGGCCAACCTGGCGGCGGCACGCGCCAACCTGGAGAAAATGAAAGCGGGATTAGTGCAGACCCGCGCGGACTACGACCGCGCAGTTGGGTTAACCCAAGGTGGGATTACGAGCCAGCAGCAACTCGACCTGGCCAAAGCAAACTATGACTCTGCGAACGCGACGGTGAACGCCGCCGCAGCAAACGTCACGCAGGCCGAGGCGCAGGTCAGCCAAAAAGCGGCAGCTGTGACGGTCGCGCAAACCAATCTCAATTACACGGTGATCCGCTCTCCGATTGACGGAACGGTGGTAGCACGCAACGTGGACGTAGGCCAAACAGTCGCTGCGTCACTGCAAGCGCCGACGGTTTTTACCATCGCGCAAGACTTGACGAAGATGCTGGTATACGCCAAGACGGATGAGTCTGACGTCGGCAATATCCAAGTCGGAAAGCCGGTGACGTTCAAGGTGGATGCTTTCCCGAAAGAGACTTTTCGTGGAATTGTGAATCAGGTGCGCATGAATGCGACCACGATTCAAAACGTGGTCACCTACGACACGATCATCGAATTCGCGAATCCGGATTTGAAACTGTTTCCCGGAATGACCGCGTATGTGACCATCCCGGTGGCCACGGCACAAAATGTTCTGAAGCTGCCTAATACGGCGCTGCGGTACAAGCCGCCGATGGAGCCGGACGCGGTTCTGGCGCTGTACAAAAGATACGGCATCGAGCCCGGTGAAAAGAAACAAGCAATGGATGCGGCAGCGGCGGCGGAGCACGCCGGGCCAGGCGCTGGCGCCGGTCAGAATCAGCAGCGCGCGCCACGATCGGACAGCGCGGTCGTCTGGAAAATTCATGCGGATAACAGCATGGAGCCCGTGAGGGTGGCGCTGGGAATCACCGATCATTCCTACACCGAAGTGACGGCCCTTTTGAAAGGTGAATTGAAAGCAGGCGACGAGGTTATTATCCGTACGGCGATGCCAAAGAGTTCGGCGCCCCTGCGACCGTAAAGTCCCGGGTTCCATCAACAGAGCGGCTACCAGCGTGAAGCAAATGCAGACTGCCAACCAAGTCGAAGGAACATCGTCCGCGGCGGCGGGGAGCGCCGTCATACGCGTAGAAGAGGTCCATAAGTATTACGAGCTTGGAGAAGCGCGCGTGCACGCACTGCGCGGCGTGAGCGTGGAGATTCGGCGCGGTGAGTTCGTGGCCATCATGGGCGCGAGCGGAAGCGGAAAATCCACGTTCATGAACATGCTGGGATGCCTGGACCGGCCTAGTTCCGGACGGTACATGCTCGAAGGGATCGACGTCACAAAGCATGATAAGCGGGCCCTCGCCCTGATCCGCAACCAGAAGATTGGATTTGTGTTCCAGGGATTCAATCTGCTGGCGCGGACCACGGCGCTGGAAAATACGGAACTGCCAACCCTGTACGCGAAGATTGACAAGGAGGAGAGCCAGAAACGCGCCACGGAGGCCCTGGCGTTGGTCGGGCTGGCAGACCGTTCGCAGCATTTTCCGTCGCAAATGTCAGGAGGGCAACAGCAGCGTGTGGCGATCGCGCGCGCGCTGGTGAACCGTCCTGCGATCCTCCTGGCGGATGAGCCGACGGGGAATCTGGACAGCCACACTTCGGTAGAGATCCTGGAGGTCATGCAGGACCTGAACGACAAAGGGTTAACCATTGTGATGGTCACTCACGAACCCGATATTGCGCAGTTCGCGAAACGCGTGCTGGTCTTCCGGGATGGAAAAATTCGCAAGGACGAACCGGTTGTGAATCGGCCCAGGGCCGCGGAAGTGTTGAAGACGCTGCCCACGCTGGAAGACTGAGTAACCCCCCTCCCCCCTGGTCTTTCGCAAGAGTTGATTCTAGAGGAAGATAAAGTCGTTTGTTTTGACGCACTTTTGGAAGTGCGGATTCTAAAGGAGTTGGGGACGAGGACTGTTTGAAGATTGGGAGGTTTGAAGGTTGCAGATTGGGAAAAAGAGCACCAAGAGGCTGGCAGGTGAGGATCGGCGAAGCTCGGGCCGTTCGCCGCGGCATCCTTTCCGGCTCGGGGCAAGCTGGATGCGAAGGCGAGGGTAGGTGAGAGTGAGGAAAACAGTCGAAGTGGAACTTTGGATCGCTGGCAGGGAGGGGGATACACCCCCCGGGCAGTTTGTATAGATTTGAATGCAAAGGGGTTGCAAATTGGCCGTTCGCAACGATCTGTTCGTAAGAAGGTAACGGAGTTGGACCAAGGAAAATCCAGACGCAAGGATAGCGTCTGGGCACCCGGCCGTGTCACTCGAGGATAGAAGCCAAATTCGTGATTCGCAAGAGTTCCTTCCCCTGTTGATTCATATTGATGATCTTCAGTTCGCAATGTTGCCTTCTGGCAGACAGGTAGACACTAACCAGCGCACCAAGACCAAAACTATCCATGTAGGTCACATCAGCCAAGTCCAATACAAGCCGCTTCGTTTCAGGGATTAGGCCCCGTATCGTGGTCTGTAGTGGGCCGGAACTTGGGTATGTCATCCTGCCGATGCATCGGACAAGAGTCTGTTCTGAAGCTGTTATCGTTTCGAGCCTTAATTCCGAGGTGGACAGAGGTGTTGCGGCCATAGCGGGCCCCCCTGGGCATTAGATTTGAACCGAACGTCCAACCCACCGGGTTGGTTGCTTATAGATCGGAGCTAAGAGCTGATTCAGGCAAGCCTATCCGAGCAAGGTTGAAATGGGCTCGCCAAAACACGGATACTAAGCCTGGCGGCGCCAAAGTCAAGCTAGATTTGCTCAGCGTGAGGGTTGAGGAAGTCATTGAGTTTTTCAGAGAAGCCAGCCCTTCCAAGACCCTCATCAGGTCTGGTGCAATGGACGCGATTAGTTCGTCGTCCGAGTCAGGTTCCGGCCAACAGGGCATTCAAGAGCTTCCGGCCTCAAACATTCAATGATGCCCGTGTAAAGTCTCAAGTCCTGATTAGGTCCGAGACACGAGCGAATCTGCGCGAACCCAGCCATATTGTGTGTGGCTCGGTGTTGGCTTGGCGGATTGTTTGTACCAGTTGCGCAGCTTCTCAACGAAATCGGCGGGCATCGGATTGCGTTTGGTGGCTGGGTCGACACCGTAAACACGGGCCGCGTTAAGACCGAAGACTTTGCGTTTCACCTCGGCCGTTAATGGCTTCCATCCGAAACGCTGAGTGAGTTCCACGGGCATTTCTAGCCGGCGAAATGCTTCGATCTGCCATTGCGGTGAACCCCACCAGACGGAATCGGTGCCCCAGAGAAGATGATCGTCTCCGAACGCGTCGATGATCATCCCGAGGACATGAGCGGCCAGCATGGGGCTGGCGGAAACCATGAGCGCGAACGTGCTGCCCATTTCCATGTAGACGTTGTTGGTCTGGGGATTCTTCTTTTTCCAAGCGCACAGGTCGGAGACCCACGGAACGTGGGCATTGGCCTTGAAGCCGTCCGCCGCCGCGGGAAGTGACTCCTGCAAGTCCCGGAAGCCGGAGTGGTAGACGAGGAAATTGAGCTCGGGAAAGTCTTTTGCCGCGCGGGGCACATCCATGGGGCTCCACAGGGCCGGATCTCCGGGAAACGGCAGTCCCTTATGCACGCAGATATTCCTGACGCCTTGCTTGCGCGCCAGCTGCAGCGCAGGGTACGCCGTGCTTTCATCGTCGAGGCGCCAGCCTTGCTTTCCTTTGGCGCGCGCCACGCCCGTATAGCCCTTCCACGCGTCCACCTTGATTTTTTCCATCTGCGCGCGCATGGATTCGAGGTTCTGCTCACCGAGGTCGGGAGAAAAATAGCCGTGGCTGATGACTCGCGGCGAGCGCGTCACGTCATTGATCCACGTGCGGCTCTTATATAGCATATCGGGAGTCAGCACATCCGTCTCTTCGGTGGTTCCGGGAAGAGCGCTGATCGCTACTACATCCGTTTCGCTGTCGAGAAAAATTTCCTTGATGTAATTTTCGAGGTAAATATCCTCGATCATCGGGGTGCGGTCTTTGAGCGCGGGATTCATCCGGCGCGCGATGCCTCTCAGCGAGAGCAGTCCACGCAGAAACTCTTGGTCGGCATGAGGCGCCTGGCTGGGCATGGCCACATGGTGCGTCTGCACGTCAAAAATAAAATCGTGAAGATTGTTTTCCGCGACGGCAGCGGGCTCGGTGAGCTCCGTGGCATCCACCCGGAAAAAATTGCCAAATACTGAATTCATCGTGGCAAATGCCAGCGCCATCCCACAAGAACTGCGCAGAAAGGTGCGCCGATCCGTACCCAGCCGCCGGGCATGGAACTCCGCCTGTGCGATGAGTTCTTGCTCCAGGTGGCGTTGCTGCGTAGTCTGCGCGATGGGTGTGTACTCTTCGTTGGAAATAACTTGCGTGGGTACCGGCAAGTAGCGGTCGAGCAAGGCATCCAAATCGCATTTGCGGACCCAGCCGTCTCGGACTTCAGGCTTGGGAGGGTAAGGTGCCGTCTTTGGGTTGCTCATGATCACCCCGGGGTTTTTGGGGCCCGCCGCTGGGAAGCCCACTGTCGCCCCATGGAATTTCCATTATGAACTTCCCACCCAACCAATAACATACGCTCAACGCGGCTGAACGCGACGGTTGGTCGGGATACTTTGCAGCGGCCCAACTTGTCCGGTAAGCCGTGCCGGAGAAGTGGGTACTGGGACCTTCGTCCGATTGGGGTCTTCCTTGGCAGTTAATTACAGTGATTCCCCGATGGACATCATGGCACAGTCCGGCGCAGCGTGTAACCAACTCCACAGAACAGGCGGTGGCGCGGATTACACACGACATTGTGCCAGCCACCGCCTCCACCCCGAACGAAATGTTCGAATTGGCCATCTCCTGCTTAACGCTGTACCGACAGGTTGGTACCAGCACCGGCCAGATGGGCGTTCAGGAATTTCATCGAATGCTTGGTGCGATGGGGTGTGTGGTCCGGGCCACGCGCCGCGGGGCGACAAATCTACTCGATTCCAAGACCCTGATCGTACACAATCACGCTCTATCAGGCACCGAGCCAATCCTGAACCGGGTTTGCACAGGCAACTCGACTGCGCTCACGAGGACTGCTTGCTTGAAATGATTATCTCCGGCGGGTGGCGACGCTCCGGGCTGCGGTTACCGATACTCACTTCTGATCGGGCTCTTCACTCGTTGACACTGGGCCGTTCAGAGTCTCCAATTTTGCCAACCACTCCCGCACTTGATCCGCGTCTTTCGCACGGGGAACTAACTCCAAGTAACTTTGTATCTCTGAGATCGCGGTAACATAGTTCTTTTTTCTGGCAAAGATTTCAGCCAGTAACAGATGCAGTTGCGGAAAATGAGTGCGTAGGTCCAGGCGTTCCGCCTTGAGCCCGCTCTTTTCCGCGTCTTCAATCTTGTTGAGCTTGTAACTTGCGAACGCGTTATAGAAATAGGCCTCGGTGTAATTCAAGGGGTCGAGATCCAAGATGTAACTCGTGACGTGATTCAGTGGATCGAGATCCAGGATGTGACCGGTAAGGTTAAGGACCTCTGTCCAATTTTTTGCCTCGTAGGCCATCGACGCGAGCGACAGATAAGGCGGCAGGAACCTGGGATCGATAGTCGTCGCTTGGGTAAAAGCAGTGCGAGCCGCATCCTTCTGGTTTTCCTTCTGTAAAACGGTGCCCAACTGAAACCAGGCGTTCGTGAACTTCGGGTAGATGTTCACGGCTTTTTGAAAATAGTTACGTGCATTGGCGAGTTTTCCGTTCCTCTCGGCCTCCAGGCCTTTCTCATAAGCTCTTGTGGCCTCTTTCGGTGCTTTGTAGGGGGTGGCGCTTAGCGCCATGCCTTCAATGTTTGTACGCCTCTGCACCACGATAGGGCCCACGTCAATCCTTTTGTTGCCGGGATCGATGACTCCTGCAAGGCTGATGACACTGGAGTAAAAACCAGAAACCGAGGCCCGTAGCTCGCAATTCACCAGCTCGCGTCGTGGAATTCCCATCGTCGAATCCTTGTTAGCCGCGCCATCTTGCGAAAACCGGTCGTTGCTCCGGTCGCCGGTAGCGTCAAGGTAAGAATCGGCCATCGATCCCATTTGCATGCTGAAGTCGCCGCGGGAAGTTGCATGCACTTGTTGGCGCACGTTGGCGTTGCAGACACGCTCAACCACGACATCGTTTGGAACGGGTGTGCCGTCAGCGGTTGCAACGCGCCCCATGAGAAACATCACAAGATCTTCTCTCGGCTGACCTGGCTGGGGACTCACGGTAGCTGGAGTCGCAGAATGGGTTGGGGGTGCGGGAGGCGCTGGAGGCTTCTGCCCCAATGTCACTGGTACCAAAAGTCCCATTGCGAGGGCGAACCCGACGAAAATGCGAAAGCGGTGGTTCACACATCTGTTCCCAGGGAGGGAACGTCTGAAGCACAAAAGTCTAGGGCGCAAATCAGCTCAAGTCAAGGATCGCGAATCGATGGTAAGAGGGCACTAGAAATTCGTTTTTTCCTACACGATAAGTTCCCCTGAGTCGTCGTTATTGGTGAAGACTGAAGACCATGAGCGAAAGCGAAGGCGAGGTCGCCTCGGCGACGGAGAAGTCCATCGAGCGGACGTACCGCGAGCGAGGGCGGGGCTTCCTCGCCTGGGCGAGGCGCCATGCCCCTGACGCGGAGACGGCTGAGGACGTCCTCCAGGACGCCTTCCTCCGCGCCCTGGCCAACGCCGACGCGCTCTCTCCGGTTGCGGACATCGCAGCGTGGATCTTCTCGGTGATGCGGAACCGGCTCATTGACCTGTGGAGGGGCGAGGGCGCGAGGCGGAGGGCGGGAGCGACTGAAGTTGCCGCGAAGGTCCTCGAGGCGGTAGCCGCCGAGGCGGGCCTCGACCCGGAGGACGAGCTTCAGCGGAACGAGATGCTGGCTGCCCTCGAAGTGGCTATCGGGGCCCTGCCCGCGCCGCAGCGCGAGGTGATCCGCGCCCAGGCGCTCGGCGGGGTCGGATTCAAGGAGCTGGCCGAGGCGACGGGCGTATCGATCGATACGCTCATGGCGAGGAAGCGTTATGCGATGCGCAAGCTCGCCGCGGCGCTTGAATATTGGATGGACGATTGATTTCGAAATAGGAGGAATACGATGTCTTATCAAAAAGAAGGCTATCGGCGTCACAAGAGATGGTGCGAGTATTCCCGCGCGGCAAGGATCGCGGTGATGGTAGCGGCGGGGCTCGTTTTCATTCCTACGTTCCTCGTCCTCTGCGGTGCTGTAACCATGTGGCTCTGGAACTGGCTGATGCCTGCGATCTTCAAGCTGCCCGCCATTGGATTCTGGCAGGCGATTGGCATCCTGCTCCTCTCCCATATCCTCTTCAGGCGGAGCTCCTTTGGAAGGATGGGAAAGTCGCGCTGGAAAAAGGAGAGAATTCGTGAGCGCATGGGGGAAGAGGCGCCAGGACCGAAGCCGGAGTAGGCCCGGCACCCTTCGGTAGTGGATCAGTTTGAATTTTGACCTCTATTGCCACGATCAAGAAAATTCAAACTGACCACTACCCATCCTTCGGTTCCATTGACAAGCTGGAACGGGCAGCGCACAGTTAACCTAAGGACTCCGAGGGAGTGTGGTCGATGGCTAAATGCCCCGCTTGCGATCACGATATTCGCACGCCATTTTTCCTTAACCTGGACGGCTGGTCGCATCTGGCCTGCACGCAATGCAAGGCAAGACTGGAAATGAAGCCGCCGCGGTATGCTGTATTTGGCCCCCTCATGGCGCCTCTGTTTGTCCTCGCGCGGCAGGGTCGCGTCTTCGAGGTCACTGCGTTTGTATTTATGTTCGCGACTATCTTTCTTCTGCTACTGGAAAGCCTCCATCCTAGAGTGCAGCTCCGGAAAAGGCCTCTACCCCAGCCTGAAATACGGCTAAACCTTGACGGCCCCTCAAATTAGGACTCGCCCTTCCAGCCTCTACCCACCCGGCTTGCAAGCGATGATCGACACCAGAAGGTTCACGGAGAAAGGCGCACAGACTGAAGTCTGTGCTACAAGGCGATAATGTTAGACTTTCATGGTGATGAGCAATGCCTCGAATATTCTTGAACTGCAATGCTCGGCCTGCGGGAAGAAATACGACGCTTCGGTAGAGCAACACCTCTGCACTTGCGGGAAGCCGTTGCTGGCGCGATACGATTTGCGCCGGGCCGCTGCCACGCTTACGCTTGAAAACCTGAAAAGCCGGCCGCGCACGCTTTGGCGCTACGCCGAAGTGCTTCCCAACGATTCGCCGGTCTCGCTCGGTGAGGGCATGACGCCCTTGGTGCACGCGGAGCGGCTCGGTGCATCACTAGGGCTGGGAAATCTTTACGTGAAAGACGAGGGATTAAATCCTACAGGCTCGTTTAAAGCACGGGGCATGACCGCGGCGGTCACACGCGCCAAGCAGCTCGGTGCAAAGGCCGTCGCGGCGCCTACGGCTGGGAATGCAGGCGGTGCTCTGGCCGCCTATGCCGCTGCCGCGGGACTTCCTGCCGTCATCGTGATGCCCGCCGACACGCCCTCTGCCAACGTCATGGAGTGCCAGGCTTTCGGCGCCACAGTCGTTAAACTAAATGGGCTCATTTCCGATTGCGGGAAGTACGTCGGGGAACACAAGGACCGCGAAGGCTGGTATGACGTTTCCACGCTCAAGGAGCCTTATCGGGTTGAAGGCAAGAAAACCATGGGCTACGAACTCTGGGAGCAATTCGGGCGCAAACTGCCCGATGTAATTTTGTACCCCACGGGCGGCGGCGTGGGTCTAATCGGCATGTGCAAAGCGTTTGACGAGATGCAGGAGATGGGCTGGATCGGCGCCGGGAGGCCGCGCATGGTCGCGGTCCAGGCGGAAGGTTGCGCTCCTATTGTGAGGGCCTGGGAAGCGCACCAGAATTCCGCGCAATTTTTCCAGAATGCCGCGACGATCGCGTCTGGCCTGCGCGTACCCGGTCCGCTGGGCGATTTGCTGATCTTGAGCATGCTTCGCCAAACGAACGGAACCGCGCTAACGGTTACGGACGAAGAGATGCTCCAGGCGGGCAGGGAACTCGCTTCACTCGAAGGTATCTTCGCCGCGCCGGAAGGCGCCGCCACGGTAATCGCGGTGCGCAAACTCGCCGCTTCCGGTTGGATCAAGCCGCACGAATCCGCCGTACTCTTCAACACCGGTACCGGGTACAAATACGCCGAGGCGTGGCAGCGCGCTTTAAAGTCGAGCCGTTGAGCTAAACGAAGTGAAGAGCACAGAATGAATTCTGTGCTACCCACGTAGGAGTAAGCAGAGTGACCACACGGAGACTCTACTACGACGATGCTTTCCAGAAGGAGTTCACGGCGCGGGTCATGTATTGCGAAGTCTTACCGCCAGATGTGAACTCTGGAATTACGACGCCCGTTTGGAGCCTGATCCTGGACCGCACGGCGTTCTACCCCACCTCCGGAGGCCAGCCAAATGATTTGGGAAAGGTCGGTGATGCCAACGTCCTCGACGTCCGCGATGAAGGAGACGACATTATTCACGTCGTGGACGGCCGGCCCGGAGATCCAGACGTCAATTGCTGCGTCAACTGGCCACGACGCTTCGAGCACATGCAACAACACTCCGGCCAGCACCTGCTCTCAGCGATGTTTCAGGAGCGCTTCGGCCTTCCTACAGTTTCGTTTCATCTGGGAAGCGAAATTTGCACGATTGATCTGCGGGGCCCCGAGCCGTCCGAAGAAATCCTTGAGGGCGCGGAGCGCGCGGCTAACCAGGTGATTTTCGAGGATCGCCCCGTCAGCGTGCGTTACGGCACTGCACACCAATTATCCCAGTTAGGCGTTCGAAAAGAAGTTGACCGCGACGGCATTCTCCGCGCCATCGAGATTGAATCTGCCGATCTGCAGCCCTGCGGCGGCACGCACGTCAAATCCACCGGGCAGATTGGCATGGTATTGGTGCGGCGCTGCGCAAAAGTACGCCAGGATTGGCGCGTCGAATTTGTGTGCGGTGGCCGCGCGGAACGCATTGCCAGGCGAGATTTCCACTTGCTGCGGCAGACAGCTGAGAAATTGAGTTGCGCTCCCGAAGAGCTCGTCGCTGCCGCCTCTCGAGCGCTTACGGAACGCGACGCCAATTTTAAGAATGGGCGAACCTTGCTAGAGCGCCTGGCCGCGGCGGAGGCTGCACTCGCTCTTCAAACTACTCCGCTCGGTCCCAATGGTCTTCGCGTTGTTTCCGCCATCTTCGATAGCCTTCCTGTGGAATATCTCGGCTTCTTCGCCACCGAACTCGCAAAGTCCGAAAAAACGATCGCTCTCCTTACGGCAATGGACGGAGGCGACCTGCTCTTTGCCCAGCATCCGTCGGCTGGAAAAGATATGAATGCGCTTCTCAAACAGGTTCTGAAAAAAGTTGAGGGCAAGGGCGGTGGCACGCGCGATTTTGTGCGCGGCCGGCTGAGCGAGGCGTCGCATGCCGGAAACGCCATCGAGCTCGCCAAACAATTATTGTCGGCTGCCTAGACTCTGGGTTATAAGTCTCCTCATCATGAACAAGAGGATCACGCGCCGTCACGCCCTCAAACTCGGAACAACAGCTGCCGTCTCCGCGGCCGTCAACCCACTTCTTCCGGCATCCATCGAGGCCACTCTCAACGAATCACGCGAACCCGCTGCCGAGATTCCGTCCGAGACCCATGCCCCAGCCGCTTCAGACTCTGACATCTGTTTCATGCCCGCGCGACAGATGATGGACCTCGTCCGCCAGAAGAAGCTCTCTTCTCGCGAAGTGATGCAGGCCCACTTGAAGCAAATCGGGCGCGTAAACCCGAAAGTCAATGCGATCGTGACGCTGGTTCCGGAAGAGCAGTTGATGGCGCAAGCCAGCGCCGCCGACGAGTCGCTCGCGAAAGGGAAGTGGCTTGGCGCGTTGCACGGACTTCCCGTTGGGGTAAAAGATCTGCACGAAACAAATGGCATTCGCACCACCTACGGCTCGCCGCTTCATCGCGATTACATTCCGGATTTCGACTGCCGGGTCGTGCAGCGCGAAAAAAAAGCGGGCGCAATCGTTGTCGGCAAAACCAACGTGCCCGAATTCGGCCTGGGCTCCCAAACCTTCAACCCGGTTTTTGGACCGACTCGCAATCCCTACGATGTCACCAAGACTTGCGGCGGGAGCACGGGAGGCGGATCGGTGGCGCTCGCCTGCGGCATGGTTCCTTTGGCCGACGGCAGCGACATGGGCGGCTCCCTGCGCAATCCACCGAATTTCTGCAATATCGTGGGCATCCGGCCATCGCCCGGGCGCGTCTCTGATGTGCCGACTCATTTAGGTTGGTTCACGCTGTCCGTGCCGGGACCCGTCGCGCGAAATGTTTCCGACTGCGCCTTTTTCCTTAGCGTACTCGCGGGATTCGACTCGCATTCCCCAATCTCCCTCGAGACGCCTGCGGCGCAATTTGCCGAGCCGCTTGGCGGACGTAGTTTCAAAGCCGTTCGCGTGGCCTTGTTTAAGGACCTCGGCCTGCCGTGGGAAGCCGAAGTCAAGAGCGCGGTGCAAGCGCAGGGTAAAGTATTCGAATCCCTGGGATGCATTGTCGAGGAAGCGGAGCCGGATTTTCGCGACGCGAATGAATGCTTCGTGGGCTGGCGGCACTGGGCCACGGAGCTCGCCTTTGGCGACCAGTTGGCCACCCACGGTGATCAGCTCAACGAATACATCCACTGGCATGTCGAAGAGGGTCGCAAACTTACTGGGTCCTATCTATCCCGCATCGAAGCCAAGCGCACCGCGCTGTTCGAGCGCATGCACGCCTTCCTGAGCAAATACGAATTTTTCATTTTGCCTGTGAATCAAGTCTTGCCCTTCGACGTAAACCAGCACTACCCCGCCGAAATTGCCGGCGCGAAAATGGAGAACTATATCGCCTGGATGAAATCCGCTTATTACATCTCGACCGTGGGGAATCCCGCGATGTCCGTTCCCTGCGCGTTTTCGGCCAGTGGGCTTCCCATCGGGATTCAAATCGTGGGCCGCCATCACGACGACTGGGGAGTCTTGCAAATGGCTTACGCTTTCGAACAGGCCACAAACATCGGCAAGCGCCGGCCGACCATCCTTTAACTCTGTACTTTAATTCTGTGTTGCGAATGTTCTTTAGGAATTAGAAAAACCGGGTTCGCAGGCGATCGGGTAAACGCTTCAAATCAATCACGGTGAGAAAATCAATGGTCTTGAATTCGCGGTCAATCGCGGGCGGCCCGCACAGTTTCGCGGAAATATCCAGATAGGCTCGGAACAGCCGCGGCGGGCGGACTGGGCCAGTATTCGAGTTCTTGCGTCGGCATTCATGCCCAGGAATGGGCAAGGTTCTGAGCGCCGGCTCGATGAGGTATTTCTCGCGCAACGATTCATAAAGCGCGATGCCCTCGCCCTCATCCTGTGACGACAACGAGCTGCAGCCAATCAGGTATCGAGCGCCACAGCTCACCGCATATTTCGCAATCCCTCTCCAGAGCATGTGGAGCACTGGCGTGTTGCGATACTCACCGTGTACGCAAGCGCGGCCCAGCTCCAGTACCATTTCGCGATGCGGTTCGAACGGAGCGAAATCGAAGAGCTGCTCGCCGTAGTAGCCAAGATTTCCCTTGGCGCGGTACCCGCTCTGCATCCGGTAGGTCCCGACGAGCTTTCCCGTACGTGAATCCTGCACCATCAGGTGGTCACAGATATAATCAAACTGGTCGCGATCCAGCCCGGCACGAACCGAACTGTCCAGGCCTTCTCCGAGCTCGCAGTTAAAGACCAAGTACCGCAATCGCTGGCATTCGATGAGATCTTCAAGCGTCTCGGCCATCCTGACGCGGAAGAGGTCGGTGGTGGTGATCGGATTGCCGCAGTCAAACGTGAGGACAGCGGTTTTTCCCATGTGTTAAGTTTCAAATGAATGGTGTTACACCACCGTTTCAGCAATGCAAACAGGATGTTACACGGAGTATTAAATACGGCACACGGAACTCGTGCGTCAGGAAGGGGCGCGAATTGCAACTGCAACGCCTCGAAGAACGCCGCCACAGATCATAAGGTCATTTCATTCATCATCGGCCTCTCTTCGGCTAAACAGAAATTAAGGTTGTTTTAAGATTGGGAGGCGCTGAATCATTTATGCTCTGTCACACCCGCCCGCGAAGAGGTTTGAGCCGTCACGCGGAGCCGGCTCGCGTGCGAGACCAGATGGGAATGGACAAGGAAATAGAGATGGGAATTGATCAGGGCGCGGGCAGGTTGGCAAAACAACGCAGTCCCAACCTGACCCGGCGCAGCTTGCTCCAACGCGCTGGCTGGATCATCGCGGCTGCAGCGGTGCCGGGCAGCACGAAGATGGCGTTCGCGGAGGACATTAGCCCCGTCATGGCGCAACTGAGCGCCTATATGAGCCAAGCCCGCACACGCGCGCTGCCGGATGCAGTTGTGACGGAGGCGAAGCACCACATCCTGGACACATTCGCAGCCATGATCTCCGGTGCTGAACTGCTCCCCGGCCAGCGAGCGATTCAGTTCGCTCGGGCCTCGGGAGGCGAGAAGATCGCCACCGTTGCAGGCTCGCAAGTCTTGTGCGGACCGATCGAAGCCGCGTTCGCAAACGCGGTGCTTGCCCATTCCGATGAAAGCGACGATGACTACAGCGGAGGTGGAGCGCATCCGGGTTGCGCGATCGTGCCAGCCACACTGGCGATGGGCGAGCAGTTTCAGATCAGCGGGACGCACTTTCTGCGGGCCGTGACGCTTGGCTATGACGTCGCCATGCGGGCCATGAAGACTGTCGCCGGACCCGGCAGCTCTCTGAAGGAAACGCATATCTTGATTGCGACAATGGGCGCGGCAGCGGCCAGCGGTTGTGCAGCGAGTTTGGATGCTCAACAGATGCGCTGGCTTGTTGACTATGCCGCGCAGCAGGCCGGGGCAGGCCTCGGAGCGTGGCGGCGCGACACCGAGCATACCGAGAAAGCCTTTGTATTCGGTGGATTGGGTGCGCGGAGTGGTGTTTCCGCTGCACTGCTTGTTAAGGCAGGCTGGACGGGCGTGAACGATATTCTTGCCGGCACCGGAAACTTCGTGCAGTCCTACGCTCCAAAGGGCGACCCGGGAGGGATGATCGAAAAGCTTGGAGAGCGCTATGAGGTGACGCTGACAACGCTGAAAAAATGGACCACCGGAGGACCGATCCAGTCACCGCTCGATGCACTGGAAAATCTGCAGAAAAGGCACCCCTTCAACGCGGACGAAGTGAAACAGGTGGTCGTGCGCGCTGCCACGAGCGCAGCCTTTACCGTCAACAACCGGCAGATGCCGGATATTTGCCTTCAGCACATGGTCGCAGTCATGTTGCTGGACAAGACGGTCACCTTCCGTGCCGCGCACGACGTGGCGCGCATGAAGGACCCAGCGGTTCTGCGCGAGCGCGCAAAAGTGCAGCTTGTCCCCGACGAGGAACTCGAAAAATTGATACCTGTGCGAGTGGCGATTGTGGAGGTCACCCTGAACGATGGAACGGTTCTTAGCGAGCGCGTCGAGGCGGTACGCGGCACTCCAGAAAATCCGATGAGCCGCGAAGAAGTTGTCGCAAAAGCGCGCGACTTAATGACGCCCGTCCTCGGGGCGGCAAAATGTGCGAAATTGGTTGAACGCTTGCTTGAGATCGAAACCGTAAAGGATGTCCGAGAACTTCGGCCTTCGCTTCAGCGGAGCTAACGGCTGCGAGCTACCGATTTCAGCGCAGAACAAGCGTGTTGATCCGTTTGGGTGCTTCCCCAACGGGGACGACGGCCACGACTTTTAAAGATTTGGCGTCGACAGCCGACACCACTCCCGCTCCCGAGTTCGAAATGTAGACAAACTTGCTGTCAGGCGTAAACGTGATCCACTCGGGAACGGAACCTGTCGTTGAGCGACCTAGCGGATGAACTTCAAGCAAGGAAACATGGCCGACGAGCTTTAAGTCCGGCAGCGAGTATTTGAAAACTGCGTTCGCTACGGTGCTGTTCACCCACAGCGACTTCCCGTCGGGGGCAATGCCAATGCCATGCGAAGGAGTGCCCGTTCGCCCTTCGTCGATTCCGAAACCGCCAGGCTGATCCGGGAGCTTGATGCGGGCAATTTCGGCGCGTTTTGCGAAATCGACGACCGCAAATCCGTTGAGGCCGGAAAGCTGGATGAAAATACGCGCTGTCGACCCGTCGGGATTTTGCCCGAACGCCATGGGCCGTACGCCGCGGTCGAATTTGACTTCCCAAACGGCTTGTTCTGTCTGTAGGTCGACCACAGAGGCTGCTTTGTTTTCGATGGAACCGCTGACCGCGAATTTGCCGTCGGGTGTGACGTAGACGTTGTGGACACTGCCGTCCACGGGAATGCTTTTCACGCGCTTGAGCGAAGCCGAGTCGATCACATCAACGACGCCCGGGGAAGTATGAATACCGACCAGAACCCGGCCTCCATCTTTTGTAATGGCGATGTTGTTCGGACGGTCGCTGAGTGGAACCTTCTGAAGAATGTCGCCGCTGCTCCGGTCCACGACATCAAGCACGTTTTCCGATTCATTGCTGATGTACACGCGCGTGCCGTCGGGTGAGAACGCGACGCCATGGGGAAGTTCTATGCCTCGAATTACCTGTACAACTTTATTTGTTCTGGGATCAACGACATCAACAGTATCGCCCGCGCTGTTGGTTACGTAGATCCACGCGGTGGAATGCGATGACGGTTCAGCGCGAATTTCTACGCGACCGCCGCGAACCCAGTCTGCCATTGCGCCCCAGTCGGAGTCATCCTGGGAGGCAAATTGCCTGCCGCCGGAATGAAAGGCGTCGCCGCCCGCTTCTGGCGCAAGCGGATGGAGCAGGAGTTTGCTGGCATACGGGTCGCCGGGGACGACCAGCCACCGAACCCTTTGGAAATTGAGTTTTGATTGCTCCGTCGTCCAGTTTGATGCGCCGGGAGCGAGAGTCTCCAGATGGAAAGCGCGATTCGAAAGAGAGTGGCAGCTGTAGCAACGCGCGTGGCCGGGCCGCTGTTTTAAGAAAATGGGTTCGACGCGGGTCCGGTATGTTTCGAAGTCGAGAGGAGTAGCAGGCTGGGCCGTGGAGCTGGGTGAAACTTCGCCTTGAGCCAGTACTGTGAGCAGGGCGGATTCTTGCGTGGAAGGAATTGCAAGAGCTGCCACAAGGGCACAGACAAATACGGCGCTCATGCGAGCGATGAAGTCAGCGACGAGTTTCGGACTAGTGGAGTGAGGCATTCGAAAGACTCGTATCGCCTTGCTAATGAAATTAGAAAATGAATTTGATCGCGAATTGGATCTGCCGCTCCGGAATCGTCGTCCGGACCAGCACGCCGCCGATGGGGTTGGGGGATCCGGTGCCATCGAAGATGTCAGTATTGCCATCACCCGGTCCGGGCGGTGCAAAATTGGCGTGGTTAAGAATGTTAAAAATCTCCATGCGGAACTGAACGTTGAAACTCTCCGAAATCCTCTTGATGTGATTGTTCTTGAAGACCGAGAAGTCCAAGTTGGTAATGCCGGGGCCAATCATAATATTGCGGCCGGAATTGCCTCGCAAATTGAAACACTGTGGAAAAGAAGCAAGAACGGGAGGAGTTCCTGAGGGGTTTTGGGCACTGGGAGGCGCGGGATCGCAGTGCGCATTCCAAAAGGTCGGGTCCGGAGCGGAGGGAACGGTAAAGCATTGCGTCTTGATGTAGTTCGCTGGGTTGCCGGTGTTTGTCAGCGAGTGGCATCCTGATCCGCCGAGGCGATCGGGAAATGCAAAATCGTCGCTGCTGAGCGTGCCAGCGGGATCGGAGCCGGTTCCCCAGGTAGGAGTAAACGGAACACCGTCGCTAACGGTTAAGATCAGGCCCAGCTCCCAGCCATCTGTAAGCCAGCGAGCAGGACCCGAGAGCGACTTAGCGGCCGGGACCTCCCAAGTGCCATTGAGGACCAGCGTTCGATTGACGTTGAAGTCGGAAGGGCCGCGAGTCAATCTCATGTCGAAATAGTTCAGGCTGGAAATGGAGTTACCGAATGCATCGCCTGCTACCGTAGCTGAACTCGTATCAATGCTCCTACCCCAAGTGAAGGTACCCTGCATTTGGAAGCCGTGACTCATGCGCCGTGCCAGCTGAAGCTCCAGAGCATTGAAGTACGACCGTCCTTGATAAAACATTCCGCGAATGGAGCCAAAGTTTGGATTGATGGGATTGGGCGGTGCGCATGATGCCGCGTCCGCTGGGCCATTCGGATCGGTTCCCATACACCCTGGCCCCCAAACGTTGCCGAAGACATCGACCTTGGGCCAGAGATATCCCGCCGAGGTCTTCTGCAGGGTTGGTGGGGTGATCAAATCAGCCTCATCCACTCGAAACGGTTGATGAACCCCACGTGACCCTACATAGGCAATCATAGCTGCCAGGTTTTGGGTAAGTTGGTATTGCACATTAAGGTTCCATTGCATCACGTAATTCCGATTCGGATTGGAGTCAATAAACGTTGAGCGCAGCTTGTTCCCGGTGATCAGACACTGCGTAACCAACGGGAAGGTAAGCATGGTTCCCGGCGGGCAAGTCGGAGGTGGAGACGCGCCTACCTTGAGGGTCGTATATTGAAAGAACGGTATGGCCTGTGTCTCCATCAAGATGAACTCGTAAGGAAGCGGAAGCACATCAAACAAGCCGGCTCCGCCACGGACCGCCATCTTGCCGTTGTGGAATGGGTCCCAAGCGAAACCGATACGCGGCTCAAAATTGTGCAGAGTGGGATTGGAAAATAAAGGGCCAGTACCGGAGCAGCTTCCCGCGACAAGCACGCCGCAGATGGGGAGGAGGTCGGTGATATTCCTCAGATTAACGAGCTTGCCGTTTGTTTCTGTCGGCACAGTGGCCATCTCATACCTAAGCCCAAGATTCAGCGTCAGATTCGGTTTTGTGCGCCAGTCATCCTGCACGTAGCCGCCGATGATGCTCTGTCGAAAATTGCGCGGCGTCAGGGAACTGGCGATCCCACCTTGAAATTTGGTGGGAGCATTGGTCAGAAATGACCCTATATCGCCAAAGGTCCAGATTCCATTAGGGTCGGTAAGGGCAGTGGCCTGCAAGTGCAAGCGCTCGAAAGCGAACCCGAATTTGATCGCGTGCGTGCCTCGGTTGAAGAACGCATCGTCGTAGCCTTGGAAGGAATTCCAACGGTAAAAATAGGTGGGAAGCCCGCCAACGCCGCCGGACATGGGACTGAGCCCGGTCACGTTCACAAACGCGGCGTTTCGGCCCGCAAACGCTCCAAGGCAGGTCGGGGGCGTCTGCATGGCGCAGGACGGCGCATCCACGGCCGCCGGATTGATCGCACTCAGGCTCTGATTGTTATTCACGTTTTCGTGGTTGTAGCCGAAGCGCACAGCATTCACAAAGGTCGGCGTGAAACTATGAGTCTCCTCGGCGGCAACAATTTGCCTTGAGCTCAAACTGCCGAGAAGAACGTTGCCAAACGAATCCGGCGACGAGTAAGGAGTTTTGTCGTACAGGTAGGTCCCGAAAATGCCGTCCTTACTAGAGAACCTGTGGTCTACACGCGTAGTGACAAAGTTCTCGTTAATAATCTGTTGGGCGGAGAACGTGAACGGGGCAACGTCTCCGTTTCCGATCGGAGCTCCCTGAGCTATCGGATACAATACCAAGTACTTCTTAACCTCAAGATCGATCCCGTTCGAATCTGTATTTGGACCAGGAGTTAGCTTCGTAGTTGTGCAAGGATTCGACGGTGGGGCTCCTGCAGGATTGGAGCACAACACTCCACTCAGAGCTGCTGCCGAGGGCACAAAATCCACGTTGGCAATGCCCTTTGACTGCCGGATACCCTCATAATCCGCAAAAAAGAACGTGCGGTTCTTTATAATCGGCCCGCCAATGGCGCCGCCAAATTGATTTCGTTTAAATGGGGTTCGCTGACCCGCCTCAAAGAAGTTCGCCGCGTCCAGCTTGCTATTCCGAAGAAATTCATAGGCGCTACCGTGAAACGCATTGGTGCCCTGGCGCGTGATGGCGTTGACAACGCCGCCTGACGTCTTTCCGTACTCTGCCGAATAATTGCTCGTGAGGACCGAAAACTCCTGAATGGCATCCACGCCCAGGTTTCCGCCGAGCACGCTACCTGGCGCTCCGTTGGCGTAATCGTTGAGGCTTACGCCATCGAGGCGATAATTGTTCTGCTGAGGACGGGCGCCGGAGATGGTGAGCTGCTGGCCAAAGCCGCGATTGCCACGATCGGCACCGGTCGCAAAGGTAGGTTGAGTTTGAATCGTCTCGACGCCAGCCTGTAAAGCCGCCAAGTCCGTCCAACTGCGGCCATTCAGTGGTAGCTCGCGGACCGTTGTCGCGTTCACGACCGCGCTAATGTCCGAGCTGGCCAATTGCACAGCGGGCGCCTCGGTAGTGACCTCTACCACCGTCTTGGCGCTCCCGACCTTGAGGACAAGGTTAAAGACTTGCTGCATGCCCACAGTGAGGGAGATTCCGGTTCTGGTTTCGGTGGTGAACCCCTTCGCGGAAAAGGTGACATCGTAGTCTCCCGGCCGAAGATTTGGAGCGGTAAAGTAGCCCTCGGTGTTTGTAGTGACCGTCGTGGTCACGCCGGTCGCGACATTGGTAATGGCCACCTGCGCTTGCGGAATAGCGCGTTCGGACGGATCTGTTATGGTTCCGGAAAGAGTGCCGCCGGTCACCTGGGCGCTGGCTGGAACGGAAAAGAGAATTCCCACGATCACAAAAACAGCAGCGATGGAGCTAAACAAATGCAGTGTAGGAAAAGTTCGGACGGACAAGGACTCACCTCCACGGTTTGGGCGGAGCCTAGTGCATACTCTACGCGGATACCTTAACCTGAAATTAATTTCTGTTTAGCTTTGTTTTCAGGAGAGGTCTCGTTCGAGTTAATCACGGGCAGAATCACTGTGAAGACGGAGCCCATACCCACCGTGCTCTGGCATTCGATGGCGCCACCTTGTGCGCGCGCGATGGCTAGCGCGATGGCCAGGCCCAACCCCCCGCTGTGGAGTTCCCCGTTGCTGGATGGAGCGGCCCGGTAGAACCGCTCGAGAATTCGGGGTAGGTGCTCGTTTGGAATGCCACACCCCTGGTCTTCAAAAGTGACTCGAATCGAACCATCCTCCTTCTTTAATCCAACTTGTACTCGAGTGCCTTCCGTGGAGTACTTAATTGCGTTATCAAGAAAGATCAGGAACAGTTCATGAAGAAAAGCCTCATCGCCGTAGTGAGCCATCTCCTGGTCCAGCTTCCGCGCAATGATAATGTTCTTCGCGTGGGCGCGCGAAGACACAAGCGCACAAGCTTCCTCCAGAACCTCGTTGATGTAGAGCGGCTCGCAGGCCAGGTGAAGCTGTCCGGCATCCGCCATCGAAAGCGTGAACAGCCCTTCCACGATTCGCGTGAGTTTCTTGAATTCCTCATCAAATACGGACAATGTTTTTCGATACTCTTCGGCGCTGCGCGGCTTGGAAAGAACAAGTTCCGTCTCACCATGGAGAATGGCGAGTGGAGTCCGCAACTCGTGTGATGCGTCCGTTACGAATTGGCGCAATTGGAGGACAGCGGAATCAACGCTTTGCAAGAGATGATTAAATGTTTCCGCCAAGCGGCCCAGTTCATCGTGAGGAGAAGTAACGGGTAGCGGTGACCAGAAGCCCCGCCTGTTGGTAACCCGCTTGGCCATCAGGGCCGCGTGATGGGTGAGGTCATTGATGGGCGCAAGGCTCCTCCCCACATAGAAGGCGGAAATCCCTGCTGTCAGCAACAGGCTCAGAGGAAAGAGAATCAGAGCTACCTTTCCAAAGCTGTCCAGTACCCGGTTGGTTCCAAACGTGGGAATAGCCACGACCAGGACGCGCCGTTGGTTTCCTTGTCCAAAAGGAATAAGCGCGATACGCACGGGCTCGGCATTCCCGACGGCCGCAATCCCAAAGGTGGGCTCGGTAACGGAAGGGCTAATTCCCTTCAGATCGATGGAAGATGAAAGATTTGTCGAGCGCTGAAGGACTCGGCCCGTTGGATCCAAGAGTTCAAAAAACTCGCCGGGGATGTCTAGCCGGTTTACGTCCTGCGCGTTGGGCTCCGTTACGATGTCGGCGATAAGCGGGCGCGCCGTCTCGAGCAACTGGCGGTTGAGTTGCGTGCCGACCGCGTGAGCGAGCAGCCCGAAGAATGCAAGGTAGGACGCGGCAAGGAGCACGCCGACCACGGTGCAGAACAACAGCATCATGCGAATTCGGAGTGTTCTGCCTTTCATGAATCAAAGGCCCCCAGGCGGTAGCCCACGCCCCGGACGGTGTGAATCAGTTTTGCGGGCCGATTTTGATCAATTTTCTGACGCAGCCGATTGATGTACACCTCAACGAGGTTTGTCTCGCTATCGAAATGGCAGTCCCATACATGTTCGACAATTTCGGTACGGGTCACCAATTCGGGAGCACGCAGCAGGAAAAGCTCGAGGAGTGCAAATTCCTTCGTGGTAAGCGGAATCACTTCCTGACCGCGTGTAGCGCGGCGACGGTGCCGATCCAGCACGAGGTCTGCATAATGGAGCCTTGCGTTGCCGCTGTGGAAGCCCCGCCGGACCAGGGCCCGCACGCGGGCGAGAAGTTCCGCCAAAACAAAGGGCTTGGTGAGGTAGTCGTCGGCGCCGGCGTCAAGTCCTTCGACCCTTTGCTCGACCAAGCCCCGGGCCGTGAGCATCAGGATGGGAGCCTCAATGCCCCGTTGGCGCAATTCGCGGCAGACCGCGATTCCACTGATGCCTGGCAAGCGCACGTCAAGGAGGACGGCGTCGTAGGTGACGTCAGCACCGACTTCGAGGGCTTTCTCTCCCGTTTCGACCACGTCTACGGCATAGGTATTTTCTCGAAGTGCGCGTGCGATGAAGCTAGCGACTTTCCTTTCGTCTTCGACTAAGAGGATCCTCATAGGTCTTGCCAAGTATCATCGCACAATGGCTGGCAATCTGAGCCGCACGGCGTTGCTCCGCTCAGATGTGACCGGATCGGGCCAGTAGGCAAACGCCTCAGTGAACTTCGAACACCAGAATCTTGGCGCCCTCCGTCCCGTGCTGCGGCACAGCAACAAAGTACCTGTTCAACTGAGGCACCAGAAGCGCGGTTCTGCCGACAGGCCCCGTGGGGACTGTGCCAAGCAGCTTGTAGGTGTCGGGGCCAGACTGTTCATAAACATCGGCGGCACCGTCGCAGGCAGCGTAAATACGTTTGCTGGCAGGGTCGTAAACCGCGTCATCCACGCCTTTCGTGATTGGCAGCGCCGCAACTTCCTTACCAGTCTGCGTATC
Organism: Candidatus Acidiferrum sp.; assembly: GCA_035704085.1. Taxonomy (GTDB): domain Bacteria; phylum Acidobacteriota; class Terriglobia; order Acidiferrales; family UBA7541; genus Acidiferrum. The sequence goes on from DASSXG010000024.1 coordinate 74,059, forward strand.
AAGCACGGAGATCACTCCGGTGCGGCAGGCCACGAACAAGCGATGGTTTGCTTCATCGAAAGCCATGGCGACGTTGGTCTTACATTTTGTCACGGGCCAGCTATCGATAAGTTTACGTTTCTCGCGATCAACAACATCTACCTGATTTTTGGCTTTGTTGTTTACGTACAGCTTCGTGCTGGATTTTTCGAGCGCCATGGCTTCCAGAGTGTCGCCGTCAATCTTGATATCCGCCAGTTTTTTTCCGTCTGTCGTGTCCACGACGCTAAGCATCGAGTAGGTCTGATGGACATCGCCGCCGCCATTGTCTACATAAAGATATCTTGTCGTTGGGTCGAATCCGATGGAATCGGAGTCTTCCAAAAGCTTCACGCTCGAAAGCAGCTTGTAGGTCGTGCTGTCAAAAATCTTGACGTCTCCGGCTTCTCCATCCGTCACGAACAGCCGGCCGATGTCTTCGCGATAAAGAATTGCGTGCGGCCTCTCGATACCACTGATCGTATGAATTAGCTTGCCGGTCTTCACGTCATACACTACGACCGCCTTGTAATCCTCCGGCGTGGCGAAGAGGCGATTGCCCTTGAGGTCGATCGCAAAATGATCGAAGTGCCCTTTCACTTCGGCGGGCAATTGGAAAGTCTGAACCAGTTTGAGCGGGGCGTTCTCTTGGCAGCGGCCATTGACCCCGAACGCCGAGCAAATTGCGATGACGACTAGAAACCGTTTCTTCATTTTCTCTCCCTCAGTATTTCCCCTTTATTTTCGTTCCACTGAATTGCAGGCGGCTGACTTCTTCCTCCAGCGCAGGATAACTCGACAGAGCATAGTTTGATCCATTGCCACGCGAACTTAAAACAAGATTAATTTCCATTTAGCTGAATTGTGACCTCAAACTGATTTTCCTTGAAAACAATCGCCTTAAGCCCACTTTTCGCTTCGCATCCCCGCTTGGAACTGGAGAGGATCGTTGACTGGCGGCGCTTGGTAACGTAGCATCCGCCGGGTCGAGAGCTGCCTGTTTTCTTCCGGCATTTGCGACATTTTCGCATTCTTTCTCTGTCTTGCAAGAAAGTTTGGTCTCAAAACTGGATCAAATTCGCAGATCGTCCCACATTCTTCGGGTCAACCGCTCAAACAGCGGAGCGAGTGCGGTCAATTTCTGCTGTCTAGCATCCAGTGAGGAGCGTTTGGTTTGACGGGTGCCAGCAGAATGAATGCGAGCTGGGGCGAATGCTTTGAATTCATGGGGGTAGGTATGAAGCGAATACAAGCCGTCGTTTTCACGCTGTTTATGGTACTGGCCGTCAGCCTGAGCGCCCAGGAGAAAGCGCCCTGGAAACTCGTGGAAACGATCCCGCTTCCCGGACTGAAGGATGGTGATTTCGATCATTTCGCTCCTGATCTGGAGGGGCACAGACTCTTTCTCACGGGGGAAGAAAATGAAAAAGTGCTGGTGCTAGACACCAGTACAAATAAGCTCATTCACACCATGGAGGACGTCAAGGCCCCGCACGCCATCCTCTTTCGCAAGGATTTGAAAAAGCTTTTCATCGTGGAAGGCGATGCCTCGGCTGTGAAGGTCTATGACAGTGACAGCTACAAATTGATTGGCGAGATCAAGGTATCGATCGACGCGGATTCCATCGCCTACGATCCCGCTACGAACTATATGTACGTCGTCAACGGCGGCAGGGAAGCGCACACGCCGTATTCGTTAATCAGTGTCATCGATACGAACAGCTCGAAGAAGCTGCGCGATATCAAAATTAACTCGAATCACCTCGAAGCCATCGTGCTCGAGAAATCCGGGCCGCGCATGTTCATTAACATCACGGGCCAAAACGCAGTCGGAGTCCTCGACCGGAATAAGCCGGCGCTCTCGGCGACCTGGCCGTTGCCCACAGGCGACACGCAGAATGTTGCAATGGCCCTCGACGAAGCGAATCACCGTCTATTCACAATTACGCGCAAACCGGGGAAGTTGATTGTCCTGAATTCGGATAATGGCAAGGTGATTGCCGATCTACCAGCTGTAGGCCTTGTTGACGATATGAGTTACGACGCCCAGCATAAGCGCATTTACCTGGCCGGAGATCAATTTGTGGACGTCTTCGAACAGAAGGATGCCGACCATTATGTTCTGATGGCGAAAATACCGGGCGGCTTTCGCGCGAAGACCGGCATGTTGGTGCCGGAGTGGAACCGGTATTATCTCGCTGTTCCGCATCACGAGGGGAAGGATGCTGAAGTGCGTGTGTTCGACGTACAGCCTTGAGGCGCGTTTGGGTGCGGTCTTAACTGCAACTTGATCGTCTGATGGAAACCTCACAGAATTTCACGCAGCCAGCGCCTACACGCGATGCGCTGAAAGCCGTCACTTTAGGCGGCGCGTCCCAGCGTTGGGTTCGCATTATCCCCATAGCGCTTATCATGTACACGATCGCGTTTATCGATCGCACGAACATTTCTCTAGCCTTGCCCCGCATCAGCCGCGACTTGCATCTGGATCCCCAACAAGCCGGAACGGTAGCGGGAATTTTCTTCTGGGGTTACCTGGCGCTGCAAATTCCCGGCGGCCATTTGGCAAAGTATTGGAGCCCAAAAAAGTTCATCAGCGTTCTTCTGCTGGCTTGGGCCACATTTGCGGTTGGTTGCGGCCTGGCGCGCACCTATCACGAACTTCTGCTTCTTCGGCTGCTCTTGGGAGTCGCCGAGAGCGGCGTTTTCCCAGCAACACTCATCCTTCTGTCGCACTGGTTCTCTCGCGCCGAGCGCGCGCGGGCCAATGCGTTTTGGCTGCTGTGCCTTCCGGGGGCAGTCATCGTCTCCTCGCCGTTCTCCGGATGGGTTCTCGACCATTGGAGTTGGCGCGTGATGTTGGTCGCAGAGGGCGCGCTCCCCTTCCTATGGCTGGCTATTTGGCTGGCCTTTATTCAGGACCATCCTGGCGAGGCTTCCTGGTTGCCAGCGGACGAACGCGCTTCGCTCGTGGAAACTCTGCGCCGGGAAGCTTCCGAGTTGGAAGGCTCGCAGAAAATTCCGTACCTGCGAGCCTTGTTGAGGCCCCAGGTATTTCTTCTAGCCGCTGTTTATTTCTGTTTCGTCAGCGGCCAGATGGGTCTGCTGTTTTGGCTGCCCAGCGCCATGGAGAAGTTTCGGAAACTGAGCAGTCTCGACACTGGCCTCTTGTATACGCTGCCCTTCATCGTAGGAGCCGCGTCGCTCTTGATCGTCGCTCGCCACTCCGACAAAACCCACGAGCGCCGGCACCACGCCGCAGGAGCTATGCTATTGGGTGGATGCTGCATTCTTCTCGCCGTGACCACCATCTCCCGCTCGCTTCCAGTCGCTTTCACGTTCATCGCACTAAGCGGTGTGGGCGCTTACGGACCGATGGGCGCGTTCTGGGCCATTCCCACAGAGACCTTGCCGGCAAGAATCGTCGGCTCCGTCATGGGTTTTGCCAACGCCATCGGCAATCTGGGGGCATACTTTGCTCCACTCATCGTGGGTTATTTGAATAAACGGACGGGAAATTTTCTTTCTGGTTTTACGTACTTGGGTGCAACCACGGTGGTCGCGGCCGCCCTCGCCATGCTTCTGAGGACGGTCCCGGAACAACCTGCAACTCGAACATCGGAGGGCCAATGAAGTTTCCATCAAAGCGTCTGCGCGGTAACTGTTTTTTTACGAGGACAATGACAATTCTTCTACTTTTGTCTCCAAGTTTCGTTTTGGCGCAAGAGCCGGAAACACCTCCACCTCCTCCTCTTCCGCCGCCGGCTTCAAGAACGAATGAACGGGTTGCCATCCACGCTGGACGCCTCTTTGACGGAAAGTCGGACGACCTCAAGAAGCAACAGGTCATCCTTATTGAGGGAACGCGCATCGTGCAGGTGGGGTCAGCGAACGACGTGCAGATTCCGCCAGGCACGGAAATTCTCGATCTCTCGAATGCCACTGTGCTTCCAGGACTCATCGATGGCCACACTCACGTGTTCGCCCACGGCCCCGACATCGATGAGCAGATGATGAAGGAACCTTTGCAGTACCGCACGCTGGAAGCGCTCGTCAACGCCCAGCGCGATCTCTACGTGGGATTCACGACTTTGCGCGATTTGAAGACGCTAGGCGGCATGTACGGTGATGTGGACCTAAAAACGGCAATCAACGAAGGCCTGGTTCAAGGACCGCGCATGCAGGTTTCTGGCCGCGGTTTTCAAGTCACAGGCGGCTTCCACCCAAAGGGCTATTCACGCGATATTCCGATTCCTTCGATGCTGGATACCGTGGATTCTCCGTGGGAAGTTCGCAAAGGGGTTCGCGAGCAACTCATGAACGGAGCGGACTGGATCAAGTTTTACGCCACGAATGAGTTTACATTTGGACCGGACGGCAAAATGGTCATCCCGCCGCTCTTCCGGCTCGAGGAAGTCCAGGCGTTCGTCGAGGAGGCTCATGACCGGGGGCACAAGGTCTCTTGTCACGCCTTTGGGGGAAAGGGACTGCACAACTGTCTTGCAGCAGGCGTAGATACCATTGAGCACGCTGTGGATCTTTCCGACGACGACATCCAGCAGTTCAAGGCAAAGGGCATCTACTTGATTCCCACTCTCTATCACTACCAACTGGACCGTGCGCATGATTTAAAGAAGTACCACGGCCATTCCGTCGCCGAGGTGTCCGAACCAAGCTTCCGCCGAGCCGTTGCTGCGGGAGTCAAGATTGCCTTTGGAACCGGAGTTGGCCCGTTCCCGCACGGCACACAGACAAAGGAGTTCGATTACATGGTCAAATTCGGGATGACGCCCGCGCAAGTCATCCGCGCTGCAACCATAGTCGATGCTCAGATGATGGGCTGGGAAGCCAACATCGGTTCCGTCGAGCGCGGAAAATTCGCAGATCTAGTCGCGGTCTGCGGAGACCCGCTGGCTGATATTGCGGAACTCGAGCGCGTGAAGTTTGTGATGAAGAGCGGTCAGCTCCTACGCAATGATTTGAACGCCCCGGGTGGCAAAGGATGCGGCCAAAAGTGAGTCCAGGGAATCTCAGGGTGAAAAATGCTACGGCGTGATTTTGGCAAAGCTACTCTAGGTGTGATGGCTTCAAAAGTCTTTGCCGGCGCCGTAAGAGGCGCGGCCCCACCACCTCGCGGAGAGTTTCCGCAAGTGCGCGGCCTGACCGAGTACGTCGGTAAATTCGTCACCACAACAAAATACGAGGAAATTCCCGCAGAAGTCATTGAATTGGGCAAGAAATCCATCCTGGACGGTTTGGGGCTGGCGCTAGCCGGCTCGAAGGCGGAATCAGGGCCCATCAGCCGCCGATACGTCGAGCAGCTTGGCGTTTGCAATGGAAAAGCAATCCTGATTGGTTCGGGGCTTAAAACTGCGCCGCGTTTCGCGGCTTTCGTGAACGGTGTTTCGATCCACGCCGATGATTTTGACGACACGCAACTCGCTGTGGCCAAGGATCGCGTTTATGGACTTCTGGTTCACCCGACCGTCCCCGTTCTTCCGGCCATTCTTGCATTAGCTGAAAGGGGCGGCTTCTCCGGCAAAGAATGGATGCTGGCTTATCATTTGGGGGTCGAGGTGGAGTGCAAGATTGCCGAAGCGATTTCCCCTCGCCACTATCAAGACGGTTTCCATTCGACAGGAACGTGCGGCCCCTTCGGCTCCGCAGCCGCCTGCGCGCGGCTGCTGCGATTCGATCTTTACAAGACGCTGAATACTTTCGGTCTGGTCGCCAGTCAGTCCGGAGGGTTGAGAGAAAACTTTGGCACCATGACCAAGCCTTTTCAAGCTGGGCACGCGGCTGAGTGCGGCTTGGCATCGGCTGAACTCGTAGCGCTAGGCTGGACCGCCGCTGAGCAAGTTCTGGAAGCGGACCGGGGATTCTTCCACGCCGCCGGAGGATCCTATGATCCTGCGGCGATTATGGATCGATTGGGAAAACCGTGGACCTTCGCGTCCCCAGGAATTTCCATTAAGCCCTACCCATCTGGTTCGCTCACTCATCCCGCAATGGGGGAACTCCTACGCTTAATCGAAGCCAATAACATACACGCCACTCAGGTGCAGAAGGTCGACGTCGGCGCGAATCACAACATGACCACCACGCTTCTTCACCACGACCCCAAGACGGGTCTGAATGCCAAATTCAGCATGGAATTCTGCCTGGCAATTTTGCTCCTGGAACGCAAGGCGGGTTTGGGTGAGTTCTCTGACAGAGTAGTTCAGAGACCGGACGTCCGCGAGATGATGGGCAAAATAAATTTCCACGTTGATCCGAAGGCCGAGAGCGCCGGCTTCGACAAGATGACATCCATCCTGAAAATCCACTTGAAAGATGGAAGAGTCGTCACCGGCCGCGCCGAGTTCGCCAAGGGCAGCCCGGCTAACCCCATGACGTTCGAGGAAACCGCGGCAAAATTCCGGGGATGCGCGGAATACTCAGAATGGCCCAAGGCCAAGACTGAGAAAATCGTTACTTTCGTCAAAGCGCTGGATTCAGCTCCGGATGTGACCGCCCTCCCGCCTTTGCTCTCGTCCGAGAAAGGGTAGAGTTCCGCTAGCATGAAAACGTTCAACATTGCAGTCATCGCGGGAGACGGCATCGGGAAAGAAGTTGTTCCAGAAGGCATCCGGGTTCTTGATGCCGCGGGTCAGCGATACGGGTTCCGATGCAACTGGCACGCTTTCGACTGGAGCTGTGCCACCTATGTGAAAACTGGGAAGATGATGCCGGAGGATGGCTTGAAGCAACTGCGGCCGTTCGACGCCATTTTCCTGGGCGCCGTCGGGCACCCAAGCGTTCCCGATCACGTCTCGCTTTGGGGACTCTTGATCCCCATCCGCCGAACTTTTCGGCAGTACGTAAATCTGCGCCCCGTGCGGCTGTTTGCAGGAATTGAGACTCCGCTGAAGAATTGGAAACCCGGTCAAATTGAATTCTGCATCGTGCGGGAGAACAACGAGGGTGAATATTCAAACATCGGCGGACGGCTCTACGAAGGAACCGAGGACGAGCTGGCCGTCCAGCAAACGGTTTTCACCCGGCGTGGAGTAGATCGTGTGCTGCGATTCGCCTTCGAGTCGGCCCGCAAACGAAACAAGCATTTGACCTCCGCCACAAAGTCAAACGGCATCATACACACCATGCCGTTTTGGGACGAACGTTTCCACGCCATGGCGACGGAATATCCTGATGTCCGGACCGATCAGTTTCATATCGATATCTTGACCGCTCATTTTGTGCGGCACCCAGACTGGTTTGATGTTGTCGTCGGCTCCAATCTGTTCGGCGACATCCTCTCCGATCTCGGGCCAGCGGTGGTCGGATCGATTGGCATTGCCCCGTCCGCGAACCTCAATCCGGAAAAGGAGTTTCCCTCGATGTTCGAGCCGGTTCATGGCTCAGCCCCCGACATCGCCGGAAAAGGGATCGCCAACCCCATCGGACAGATTTGGTCGGGCGCGATGATGTTAAGGCATCTGGGTGTTTCGGAAGCTGCTGACGCGATCGAGACCGCCATTGCCGAGATTCTGGCGGAATCCAAAGTCCGCACGCCGGACATGGGGGGGAACGCGACAACCAAGGATTTGGGTGCCGCAATCGCGGCAAGAGTAGCCCGCTAGTGAAGAAGAATGGTGGACGAGAGGGGATTCGAACCCCCGGCCTCCTCGTTGCGAACGAGGCGCTCTCCCAGCTGAGCTACTCGCCCACGAGCAGCCATGAAATTTTAGCAAACGCGGGAGTCCTTGCCAACACGGGTTCTGCGCGTCGTAAGCAACGAAAGGCGCAGCAAGCCGCGCGCTTGGCCGTCACGCATGATCAAAAAAGGTATCTTACGGCTGGTTGAACGACCCGCCCGTGCGTTGCGCCACGATTTTCCGCGCGTTCTGATAGAGTGCTCGCGCTTGTGGAATCGCATCCACTGCCTTCTGCACCTGGGGGTCTGCTTCGAGCAGCACTTTGAATCCTTCCTGCTGCCCGAAACTGGACATGAACACTTCCTGCTTGATCTTCCGCTTGATCCAGTCGAGGTTGTCGGCCATCTCCGGCTCTGTGTAGCGAACAGCGTGCTTGCTAAGGAAGTCGCGGAATTTCTGCATCAGGATGTCGTCTACCTCAAAATCCTTGGTGATCGTTGGCTTCGTTCCGAGGTAGTAGCGCGTGAAACCGCCGACCCCGGTCTCGGCAGGGAAGAACACATCGTTGCGATAGAGCACTTGCTGGAACTTCGTCAGCTTTGGTGCCGCCACGAGGATGTCCGGCGTGATGCCACCGCCTCCCGTCACCTGCCGCCCACTATCTGTCAGCTTCACTTCCGTCGGATGATCCGGCACCTTACGCTCGTAGTGATATTCATAGAGCGAAACCGACTTGTAATCGCGCTGAATGAGCCGCCCGCTCGGCGTGTAGTATCGCGCGGTGGTCAGCGCCAGCCCGGTGTTCTCGCTCAGGGGCGTCACCGTCTGTACCAGCCCCTTGCCGAAGGTCGTTTCGCCCACTACCAACCCGCGGTCATGGTCCTGCACCGCGCCGGAAACAATCTCCGTCGCCGACGCCGAGTTGTTATTCACGAGAATCACCAGCGGCACGGTCACGCCCTGATTCCCACGCACCGCGTAATACCGCCGATCCGGCGAAGTCCGTCCGTGATGCGACACGATCAATTGATTCTTGTCCAGGAACATGTCCCCCACGGCCACCGCTTCATTCAGCAATCCGCCCGGGTTCCCGCGCATGTCCAAGATCAACCCATCGAGCGACGATGCATTCAATTGTTTGAGAGCGTCAGCAATCTCGCGATCGGTAGTTTCGTTGAACCCAGACAGCCGGATGTACCCTACGCCCGGCTTCAGCATGAAGGTGATGTCCACGGAATGCCGGGGAATCTCATCGCGCGTTACCGTGAAGACCAACGGGTCCGGATAACCTTCCCTCGAGACGGTGATCTTGACGACCGTGCCCTTGGGTCCCTTCAGCATGTCCGCGACTTCAGGCGTGGTCAGCCCGTCGGTGGACTTGTCATCCACCCTGGTAATCACGTCGCCCGGCCGCAGCCCCGCGTTATAGGCGGGCGCCCCAACGTACGGCGCCATCACCACCGTATGGTTTTCCCGTGGCGCAACGACCATGCCGACGCCGTAGTACTTCCCGCGCTGGTCTTCGCGCAGCAACGTGAACTGCTTGGCATCAAAAAAATTGGAATGCGGATCGAGCATCCGCAACATGCCGGGAATCGCGCCCTGGTATACGGCTTTGTCCACGTCCACGGGGTCGGCGTAGTTGCTCTGGACCACGTCCAGAACGCGCGTAAAGTCCCGCACGGCCGATTGATAGTCATCCGCCGAGGCTGTGGTGGCCCTCACGTTGGGGCCGTAAATGCCTCCCAAAACCGCCGATAAACCCAGTACCGCGAAGACCATTAAAAGCCCGCGACGCTCTGATTTCATTCTGACCTCGCGTGACAACCCAAGCTCAAATTATACCACACGCCAAACTCCGGTTTGACACCGACTATCGCACTTTCTATGATGCCAACTGGCCCTTTAGACGGCTCTCAAGCGCAATGTTAAGCATCCCTCATATGATCGTGGTGTTTATCGTGGTCCTGGTTGTTTTTGGGCCGCAGAAGCTGCCGGAGCTTGCCAAGGGCCTTGGCAAGCTCATGGCCGAGTTCCGCAAGGCCTCGACCGACTTCAAAAGCGCCTTCGAAGAGGAAATGCGGGACTTGGAGCGCCAGGCCCTCCAGGCGGAGCGCAAGAAAGCCGCGGAAGCCGCGGCCGCTTCTGCCAGCGCCGAGCCAACACAGCCGGCCACACTGGCAACGCCCTCAGGTGCCGAGACACTATCAAACGACACCCAAACGAGCGAGACCCAAGCGGAAGCGCGCGAAACAGAGACGCCAGTGATCTCACCGGTTCCGGAATCCGTTCCGCGCTCCACCGAAGAACCGGCCGAAATCAAGTCTGAAGCTGCCGCCGTGGCGAATTCACAAGATCCTCCCCATGACACCCAGCACCCAGCCTGAGCTCGACAACAGTATCGTGCCCGCCGCTCCAGACAACGAGCCCGGCGGGGCCATGACTTTTTTCGAGCACCTCAGCGAGCTTCGCAAACGCATCATCAATTCGCTCTATGCCATCGCCATCGGGGCGCTCGTTGGCGTTTACGTTTCGAAGTATTTCATTGGGTGGATCAACAAGCCGATACTGAAAGCCCTCGGGGACGCCCACATGGATCAAAAACTGATTTACACACATCCGGCTGGCGGCCTCAATCTGGTCATTACTGTAGGCGTTTATCTAGGAATTGCACTGGCCTCTCCTGTTGTGCTCTACCAAATTTGGCTGTTCGTAGCGCCAGCTCTGTATAAGCACGAGCGCGGCGCCATAACAGGTTTCCTCTTTTCCACCGTTTTTCTCTTCCTCGCGGGAATTGCCTTCGGCTATTTCATCACCATCCCCTACATCATGCATTTCCTGGTCAGTCCGGGGCCGTTGTTCAGTCTGGGGCGCGACGTCGTGCCGATGATCAGCGTCAACGAATATTTTGATTTGATTCTGCTGACGCTCCTAATCATTGGGCTGATGTTCGAGCTGCCGGTTTTGATTTTCTTTTTGTCGCTGTTCGGCATCGTCACGCCGAAATTTCTTTGGAAAAACTTCCGTTACGCTATTTTGGTCATTGCAATTGCCTCCGCCATGGCCGCGCCGCCCGACGCCTTGAGCATGCTCATTTTCATGGTCCCGATGGTGGGGCTCTATTTCATAAGCATCGGCGTCTCCGCGGTCGTCACGCGACGCCGTGAAAAGCGGCTGGCTGCTCCAGCGGAGGCCCGCTAGATGAGTTCACATGCATGGAGTACTCTGCGTCTAACGGCTCTCGCGTGCCTAATTCCAGCCGCGATCACCGGATGCAAGGCTAAGAGCACCGAGGCAAAGGCCGCAGCAGGTGATCCGCCGTTCATGAGCGCCGCTGCCACGGCTCCCCCGCAAGCCGCTGAGGACGCCCCGCTTCCCGATAAAACCGGCGGCTTCAACGGCAAGCGCGCCTATGCCCACGTCGCCAAGCAGGTGGCCTTCGGTCCGCGGCCGGCGGGCTCTCCCGCGCTCGCCCAAACGCAGGGTTACATTCTGGCGGAATTGAAAAGCTACGGTTGTTTCGTGGAGACCGACGCATTTAGCGCCGACACCCCGGCGGGTCGGCTTCCGATGAAAAACATCCTCGTGAAAGTCTCGGGCGAAAAACCCGGCATCATCCTCCTCGGCACGCACTACGACACGAAAAAACTGGAAAACTTCGTCGGCGCCGATGACGCGGGCTCTTCGACCGGCGTAATGCTCGAACTGGCCCGTCTCCTGTGCCAGCAACGCGGCAAATATTCCGTCTGGATCGCCTTTTTCGACGGCGAGGAGGCCGTGCGATTGAACTGGGCTGACCCCGACAATTGCTACGGAAGCCGCCAGATGGCCGCGCGCCTCGCGACGAATCACGAAATCTCAAAGATAAAAGCTTTTTTGCTGGCCGATATTGTTGGCGGCCGTAACCCTGTTTTCAAGCGCGAGACTGCCTCTTCCAAATGGCTTGTTGATCTCGTTTGGGGAACCGCCCGAAAACTCGGCTACGCCAACTTGTTCATAGATGAGTCCGCTCGCGTTGAGGATGACCACGACTCCTTCTTGAAGCGCAACGTCCCTTCCGTGGATGTGATCAACGACTTCACGGCCACTGGCTACTGGCACACCCCTCAGGACACCCTTGACAAAATCAGCGCCAAGACCCTCGCGATCGTCGGGCACGTTTTCTTGGAATCTGTAAAACAGCTTCAAACGAAATAGCTCGGTGTCGCGCTCTACAGAAGTCGGGTTTTTTCATCGCAACGCAGGGGTTCATTCCACTACGACTCGAAGTGCACATCCTTGCTTTCTTGAACCGCTGAATGTTTGTTGAAGTCTTCATCGTTCCGGTACGGAAAGTCCGACCGGTAGTGGCTCCCGCGGCTCTCTTCACGTGCCAGCGCCGAGCGCGCCATCAAAAGCGCAAGTTTGTGCAGGTTCCGCAGTTCGTGCTCGGCCCGCCCCGGCTTCTCCGCCTTCGGCAGCTCCACGGCCCCCAACTGCTTTATGGCGTCCGCCAGTTCTTTCCCGCTTCGTAAAATCCCAACTTCCCGCCACATCACATCCCGAATCTTCGTCAGCGCCGCGCAATTCGTGGAATCCTTCGCCTTAGGTCTTGGCGTTTCCCTCTGCGCTGCGTCCGAATTCCCAGGCTTTGGCGCCGGGCTTCCCGGCAGTGCTCCCGGACGTTTTTTCCCCGGCGGCGCATCCTTCATCATCGCTTGACCTGCTCGCGCGCCAAAAACCAGTCCTTCGAGTAATGAATTACTCGCCAGCCGGTTTGCACCATGGACTCCCGTCGCCGCTGTTTCCCCGGCGGCATACAGTCCAGGAACGGAAGTCCGGCCCCACAGGTCCGTCTTCACGCCGCCCATCACGTAGTGCGCGGCAGGGCATACCGGCGCCATATCGCTCGCCAAATCCAGCCCAAAGCTCGCGCATGTCTCGTAAATTCGCGGGAAGCGTTTTTTCAGACACTCATCGCTCTTTTTCGTCATATCGAGATACACGTGCTGGCTGTTTGTGCGGTGCATCTCGGTTACGATTGCGCGTGCCACGATATCCCGCTGCGCCAGCTCCTGCGCCTCGTTATAACGCTTCATGAAACGTTCCAGATTCACATTTCGCAAAATCCCGCCTTCGCCGCACAGCGCTTCGGAGAGAGGAAAACGCGGCGCGCCTTTGACAGACAGTGCCGTGGGATAAAACTGCACGAACTCCATGTCGCAGAGCACAGCGCCTGCCTCGTAAGCGAGGGCCATTCCGTCACCCGTCGCCACCTCCGGGTTTGTCGTCTCGCGGTAAATTTGCCCCAGTCCGCCCGTCGCCAGCAGGACCGCTCCCGCCCTCAGTTCGTGCAGCGAACCGTCCGTTTCGTCAATAAATTGAAGACCCGTGACGCGATCCTTCTCCACGATTAATTCCGCCGTAAACGCGTGAGCGCGCAAATGCAGGTTTGGGACCGAATGAGCGCGCGCCAGCAGCGCGCGGCTAATTTCGCGCCCCGTGGAATCGCCGTGCGCGTGCAAAATCCGCGATCGGCTGTGCGCCGCCTCGCGCGTAAATGCGAGTTTGGTGCCCGCGCGGTCAAATTCCGTGCCCCAATCGATCAACTGTCTGACGTACTTCGGACCTTCTTCGACCAGCAAGGCAACGGCTTCGGGACGGCACAATCCGTCCCCCGCGTTGATGGTGTCCTGCTCGTGCAGCCCGATTTCGTCTTCGTCGGAGAGGGTTACCCCGATTCCTCCCTGCGACCAGGCTGTCACCGATTCGGTCAGGTTGGATTTCGCCAGAACCAACACGCTTCCTTTTGCGCTCAGCTCGATGGCGGCGCGCAACCCCGCGATTCCGCAGCCTACAACGGCGTAATCGGCATGGTAGGTTTTGAGGGAGGTCGTCATGGAAACAGGAAATGCGGCGCTTCGTATGGTAGCACGAAGAAATTCTATCGATGAGAAGCGCGAGTTGCTGCATGCGGTTCCGACGAGCCCTGTGTTACATTGAAAATGCCTCACAAATGAAAATCAGCCGGATTTCTGTAAGGTCCTCGGTTGGCTCCTACGCGGTCGTAACCGGCGCGGGTGTTCTCCGCCGCGCGGCGCAAGAACTTGCTTCCAGGGGACGTTTTTCCAGCATCCAGGTCGTCTCCTCGCCCAAGGTGTGGCGCGTCGTCGGAGAAAAAGTGCAGCGTGGCTTTCGCCTTTTCAAGAACAGCGCGGTTCATCTCATGAACGATGCCGAATTCGAAAAGAACCTGCACACTGCAGAGATTCTCGCCCGATCGCTGGTCAAATCGCGCGCCGACCGCAAGTCAGTGCTGGTAGCCGTCGGCGGCGGTGTCGTCGGTGACGTCGCAGGCTTTGTCGCCGCCACCTACCTGCGTGGCATCGCCCTGGTCCACGTGCCGACCACGTTGGTCGCTCAAGTGGACAGCTCCATCGGAGGCAAGACCGGCGTAAATCTTCCCGAGGGGAAAAACCTGGTTGGGGCGTTCTATCCGCCCCGGCTTGTGCTCACCGATCCGGAATTGTTGCGCACGCTCCCGGACCGCGAATTTCGCGGCGGCCTCGCCGAGGTCATCAAGCATGGCATCATTGCCGACGCACAAATGTTTGCGTACCTCGAGAAAAACATGGCGAAAATTGTGCGGCGGGATCGCGCCGCACTCGGCTTCCTGATTCCTCGCAATGTCAAAATCAAGGCCAAGGTCGTCAACCGGGACGAACGAGAATCCGGCTTGCGCGAAATCCTGAATTTCGGACACACCTTCGCCCACGCTCTCGAAAGTGCCACCAAATATCGCCGCTATCAGCACGGCGAGGCTGTCGCTTGGGGCATGATCGCCGCTGCCTTCCTGGGCCACGAATTCGGTCTGACACCTGCCGCCGACGTTTCACGCATCGTCGCTCTAGTCCGTTCTCTCGGCGGGTTGCCCGCATGGCCGGACGTTCCGCCCTCGGCGCTGGTGAGCGCCATGCATTCGGACAAAAAAACGCGTAGCGGCATCCTTCGCTTCGTCCTCGCCCCACGAATCGGCCAGGCGTGGTCTTACGATACTGTCCCGCTTCACATTGTCGAACGAGTTCTCCATTTCACGCCCCGCCTCATTGCCGCCAGCTACAAAATCGCCGGGAAACAACATGGTTGAAATCGCAGCGCCGGTGAAAGGAACCCGCCCCGAAGGCGCCGCCACCGAAGCCGATGCTTCGAAAAAAGTCCGCGATATGTTCACTCAGATCGCCCCGCGTTACGATCTCCTGAATCATCTGCTGTCCCTGCAGTTCGATCGCCTCTGGCGCGCGCGCGCCGCCAAGCGCCTCAAGCCCATCCTCGACCGGCCCGATCCGCGTGTGCTTGATCTCTGCTGCGGAACCGGGGATCTTGCTTTTGCTTTGGCGCGTATTGGAAAAGCCCGCGTCATCGGCGCGGATTTCGCTCATACCATGCTGGTGCGCGCAAACGAAAAAAGCGCCAGGGTCTCACCAGGCGCTGGCCAATCCGCCGTGCCCATCCCTTTCTTCGAAGCCGACGCGCTTCGTCTTCCCTTCGCGGATTCATCCTTCGATGTTGTAACCAGCGCTTTCGGCTTCCGCAATCTCGCAAATTACGAAGCCGGCCTCCGGGAGATTCAGCGTGTAGTGAAGCCCGGAGGCACCGTCGCTATTCTCGAATTCACCGAGCCGCCTGATGGATTGTTAGGGGATCTCTATCGGTGGTATTTCTGCAGCGTCCTGCCAAAGATAGGCGGACTCATCTCGGGTAATCAGGCGGCCTACAAATATCTGCCAAAATCCGTTGCGCGCTTTTTCCGACCCGCCGAGCTCGCTGCTCTCTTGACCGCCGTCGGCTTTCAATCCGTGGATTACCGCGTCTGGAGTCTTGGCACCGTTGCGTTGCACACCGCGATTCGCGGGAAGTAATTGGGAAATGCCTATCTTTCGAGCCCCGCCGCTCGCAGTTTTGCAAGCAATGTCTTCGGTGAAATCCCCAGACTCTCAGCGGCCCTGGTCTTATTCCACTTGCACTCACGCATCGTATTCTCAAGCAAAACCTTCTCGACATGACTCGCCGCGCGTCCGGTGACTTCTTCCAGCGAACCCTTCCAGTCAAAGTTTTCCGGGAGCATTCCCGCCGGCAACCGTTCCGGATCCGGCTTGGTGGCCGGCAACTGCAATCCTATTGCGCTGATGTTCGTTCCATCCGCGAGAATCACGGCGCGCTCCAGTGTGTTTTGCAGTTCGCGTACATTTCCGGGCCAGCCGTAATGCAGCAATCTGTCCCGCGCCTCCGCGGAGAGTTCCAGTGCGGATTTTCCGAATTCGCGGCTGAATTTCTCCAGAAAATGTTCCGCCAGCAGCAGCACGTCGTTTCCACGTTCACGCAGTGGCGGAATTGTCATTGGTACGGCCGAAATTCGAAAGTAGAGGTCTTCGCGAAACAGCTTTTCTTCCGCCATCCTCTGCAAATTGCGGTTGGTTGCCACGACGATCCGGACGTCCACATCGATGGATTGCGTCCCGCCCACGCGTTCGAATCGTTTCTCCTCCAGTACCCGCAGCAGTTTGGCCTGGATTGCCAGCGGCAATTCTCCAATCTCATCCAGAAACAGCGTACCCCGGTGCGCCAGGTCCATCTTCCCGACTTTTCGCGTGTTAGCTCCGGTGAACGCCCCGCGCTCGTGCCCGAAGAGTTCGTTCTCCACCAGCCCTTCCGGAATGGCCGCACAATTCAGCGCCACAAACGGTTGTTCGCGCCGCGGCGAAAGGTGATGAATTGCCAGCGCAAACAGTTCCTTGCCCGTGCCGCTCTCGCCCAGCAGCAAACAAGTCGAATCCGTGGTCGCCACTTTCTGAATCTGCTGGCTCACTTCCCGGATCGAAGTATGTTCGCCCATGATCCTCGGAAATCCATATCGTTTCGAATACTCTTCCCGCAGCAGCAAATTCTCGCGCAGCAGGTCCTGCTGCTCTGCCGCCCGTTGCACTAGCAATTTCAGGTGTTCCAGGTCCACCGGCTTCTGCAGGAAATCGAACGCGCCATCTTTCATCGCCGAAACGGCTTCTTCCACCGAGCCGAACGCCGTTAGCAGCAGCACAGGTATCGTCGCATCCGCTTGCTTGGTTTCCCGCAGAACATCGAGTCCGGAGGCCCCTGGCATCTTCAAGTCCGTGATCACCATCAAATACCGGCGCGCACGCACTTTCTGGATCGCCGCGGCTCCGTCCGGAGCTTCGTCCACCTGGTAGCCCGCGCGCTCCAGTGCCTTGCGCATCATCGCGCGCAGTTCATTCTTGTCTTCGACGAGTAGGAGGGGTTCCATCTCTTTCGTTTCTACCACGAATCCCGCCGCCGGCAGGGAAGAACCAGACACACATGTGCAGAGAAGGGAAGTACTTCACGCGGTTGGCATTCTTGGAATAGCTGGGAAACTCGACGGCCGTGATGGCTAACGCGCCCAGCCTGGATCTCCGCCCGATTTTCTCAGTTGGGCTTCCATATCGTCTAGGGCCTGCTTCAGCTGCTGAATTTCGTCCTTCTTGGCTTGGATCTTTGCGGTTTTGTCATTGATATCTTTACGGGTGTTCTGTTCGCTCAGCGCCTTCTGCGGGTCAGCGTAGTACTCGGTCTGCGCTTTATCCACCTCGCGTTGCAGAATATCGAGTTCTCTCTCCGCCTTCGCGATCTTGTTGTGCTGCTCCTGGAATCGCCTCCGCCAAGCCTTCTCGCCGTTCGGGTCTTCCTTTTCCTCAGCGTCACCCGTTTTTGGCGCGCCCGTGCCCCCGGCCGTAGCAGCTCCAGTGGCGGGCGTGCCGCTGGAATTCTCTGTTGTTGATGCGGTCGCTGGCGCGGCCTTGTTCACATCATCATCGGTGTAAACCTTCTTTGGCTTTGTTGCGTTTTTCTTCTCTTCGCGCGCTTTCCGCGCCGCATCGGCCACGGGATCGCCCGACTGCGAGGAACTCTGCTGTCGCGCATTCACCGTCAATCCGGCCAGGCACAGCGCCGGGACCATGACCAACGCCTTCGCCCAAGTATTCATCCGCATTGCTTCCTACCTTCCCGGATCAACTGGAAGACCCCGATACTCTCTTAGATGCTGTCCTGCCTTGATTCTACTGCTTCTTCGACCCTGCGCGGCAGAGGTAGCGTAACGATAAATGCAGCTCCTCCGTCGGGCTGGTTTCTCGCCTCTACTTGCCCGCCGTGCTGCACGATGATCTTTTGCACTACGGCCAATCCCAGCCCAGACCCGTTCGCTTTCGTCGTGAAAAACGGCCGGAACAATTTCGGCAGCGCCTGCGCTGTAATTCCCGGCCCGTTATCCAGAATGGTTATGCGTTGGAACCCGACTTCATCCCCTCGAAAGATCTCTCCCCGCACTAACACTCGCCCGCCGTTTCCGTGAAGCACACAGGCCTCCGCCGCGTTCCGCGCCAAATTCAATAACGCTTGCCGCAACAAGCCCTCGTCTCCCCCCACGTCACCGAATGTCCCTTCGCGCCCGATTTCCACTTGCGGGATGGCCTGCGCGACTTCCAAAACCGCGCGCTCCACCACTGGCTCCAGCGCCACCGTCTCGTCCGGGATTTCCAGCGGCCGGGCGTACTTCAGGAACTCCGCCACGACGTGCGTGATGTTTCGCGTCTGCTCCACGATGCGCTTCGCGTAGTCCGAAGCGTCGCTCGGTGTAGCATCCGGAATCAACTGCGCGTAACCTGAAATCGTCGCCAGCGCGTTCTTGAATTCATGGGCGATGCCCGCAGACAATTCCCCCAGCGCCGCAAGATGTTCCTTTAGCTGCATCTGCTGTTGCAGTGCCGCCAGCTCCGTCAAATCCGTCAGCAGGCAGATCGCCCCGCTAATCTTTCCTTCGCCGCGCCGAATCGGCGAAATCGTTACGCCCAGATGCCGCGTGTCTCCCGCCGGAGGAATGTGCTCGACTTCTTCCCGCCGGAAAATTTTTCCCGTCGCCAGGCATTCCGCCACCAATCTCGATAATTCCGACATCTCCCCGAGTGCCTCACTGTAGCGCCGGAATCCCAGGCCCCGAATTCCCAACACATGCTCCGCGGCGGGGTTCGAACTCGAAATAATTCCCGTGGCATTCACAACCACCAGCCCCGCCGGCATGTTTCTCGTGACTTCTTCGCTGAGCCTCTCGGTCTGTTCCGCGCGTTCTTTCTCAATTTTGTGCAGGCGCTCCAACTCTTTTTCTTGTTCTCGCAGTTGCTGGATCACCCCTTGCATGGACGCGGCCATGAACGCCGACGCATTTTCCGTCCGCGGCGTGCTTGCTCTCAATTCCTCCCTGTGCGTCTCCCGCGTGTTTTGAAAAAACTTCCGGATCAGGAAGGCCGCCAGCCCCGCGATAGTCAGCAGCCCCATGCCCAGTCCCACAGCAATCGTCCACATATGTTGTGTGTTCCCACCGGCTTGTATCGTTACGAACATCAATCGTGCCATTCGAATCGCATCGCTAGCCTGCGATTCCCCTGAGACTCGGCCATTGCCACGCAATCAGCGGCCCCAGATACACAATCGCCAGCGCCCCAATTCCTAGAAATGTCCCGAGCGGCAACTGGTATTGGCTGGCAATCGTCCATCGCAAACCGCGCTCCGTGCCAAGCCCGCGCCGGCTTGCGCGCTTGGCCACATTGCTCCTCCAACCGCCAAGGTAAAGCGCCAGAACCAAGCCCACCCCGATCACACTTCCCAGCACGCTGCCTAGCAAAATCATCACAAACGTCCCGCGCACTCCCAGAAACGCTCCCGCCATCGCCATCATCTTCACGTCGCCCATGCCCATGCCTTCGCGCCCGCGCACAACTTTGTAGAGCTTAGCGACGCTCCAAAGCAAGAAGCTCCCGAAAGCTGCGCCAAGAATCCCATCGAAAAGGCCAACCGCAAATCGTGGCAACCGCTGATGCAGCAACTGGTAACTCAGAAGGCCCGCGAACCCGTCATTCGGCGGCACAAACGCGGAGAACAGTAAACCGGCCGCCATTCCCGGCCACGTGATCAAGTCCGGAAGTAATCGCACACGCAAATCCGTGATTGTCAGAACGATGATGAAACATGTGAAAAACAGCCATTTTACAGTCGGCTGCGAAATGTCATATTCCAGAAAAGCCGCCACAAACAGTAGCCCTGTCGCTAGTTCTATCAGTGGATACATCACCGAAATCGGCGCGCCGCAAGCGCGACACTTTCCGCGCAACCACAACCAGCCCAACACCGGCACGTTGTCGTACACCTTGATTGCCGACCCGCACTTCAGGCACCGTGACGCAGGTGAAACGATGGAAATCTCCTCCGGAATCCGCGTGATGCAGACGTTCAGGAAACTCCCGATCACCATCCCAAACAGGAAAAAGAAAATAGACATGTTGGCCAAAGGTCAGTCGGCCGCCTTACGTCGCGCACGAAGTCGACCGCTTTGCGGCCGCTTTTACTACTGTCCCACAGCCATCCAGCCCTCTCAACAAACCCGTTGTCCGGCGTGCCCCATCCCTAACATCTATACCCCATGCTGGCCGCCAAGCTTATCATCCTGAGCGAAGCGAAGAATCTCACTGTCACTCTGCTGCCGCCCCTACCTTGGACCACGATTTGCACATCGTACGGGCCCTCCCTTATAGTCGAAACAGAACTACATGAACTGGTTCGAACGCAAAATCCGCCGATACGAGCACCGCCGTTGGACGACCGACGACAATCGTCGCGTCCAGCCCTTCCACTGGGGCCTTGAGCACATCGGCGGCTCTCCCAATGACTCCAATCCCGCAGCTTTTGTCCGCCAATACGCACAAAACGCCATCACCTCCAGTTACGATTGGTACGCCATTACTCCCGCCACCAACTACCGCCTCGATTCGGCTAACGTCCTGACTTTCACTAGCTCTATCGAATCTCCCTGGGCCGAAAACAACATCGTCCACGCCCAGTTCTTCCCTGCGCGCGAGACCGTTTCAACCCGCTCGCGTGGCAAACGTTCCGGTTCCGGCCCCGCCGTTCTTGTCCTGCCCAACTGGAACGCCAAATGGTACGGTCAGAGCGGTCTCTGCCGCTGGATCCAGCGCTTCGGTATCACCGTTCTCAAAATGAGCATGCCCTACCACGACAGGCGCATGGCCAAAGGCCACGAACGGGCCGACCAGATCTGCGGCCCCAACATCGGCCTCACTCTACAAGCCAATCGCCAAGCGGTCCAAGACGCCCGCCGCTGCCTCCGCTGGCTGGAGCAGCAGGGCTACACCAAGCTCGGCATCCTCGGGACCAGCCTCGGTTCCTCGGTCGGCTACATCACCCTCATGCACGACGAAGCCATCAAGGCCGGGAGCTTCTTCCACTTTTCCACTTATTACGCCGACGTCATCAGCCAAGGCATGACCACGAACCACGTTTGGGAAGGGCTCAGAAACCACGTCACCGTGGACGAGCTCCGCGATTACTGGGCCCCTATCAGCCCCATCCCCTACGTCGAACGAGGCATGGGTGCCGATCGCAACTCCTTCTTGGTCTACGGTAAGTATGACCCCACCATGCTCCCCAAGCTGAGCTGCCAGATGCTCGACTCCCTCCGCCGCCACGGCGCCGACCCCCGCACTCTCGAGCTCGCTTGCGGTCACTACTCCCTCGAGCTCGCCCCTTTTTCCTACATCGCCGGTTACCGCATGCTCACGTTCTTCCTCGACTTCCTCGCCTAGTCCCGCTTGCCTGTAGCTAGCAAATACCTCAAACAATTCCGCGCATCTTCTGATTGCGTCCCTGACATGATAGATGTCACTAAGGCCTCGTCATGGCCTATAGGCGGGCACTATTGAAGGCTTCTACAAGACCGGCGGCCCTGGTGCGGTTTCCTTCTCTTCAAGTCGGCCCGTTTCTGAGTTAAATTCGTTCTGCTCAGCGCAGAATCGCAGAGAACGTGCCCGCAGCCACGAGCGCCGAGACAGCCTCTATCTCCGGCGCCAGCGGCCGGTCCTCAGTTACTTTTCCCGACTTTGCCCTCACGGCTTCGTAAGCCTTTTGCGCTAGCTTCCCGGTCCGTAGCGGCGCCAGCAAATCAATCCCCTGGCACGCACACAACAACTCGATCGCAACCGTATGCCGCAAATTCACCAGCATGCGCTCGAGCCGCCGCGCCCCACTCATGCCCATGGACACGTAGTCTTCC
The DNA here is from genome assembly GCA_035704085.1 of Candidatus Acidiferrum sp. Lineage (GTDB taxonomy): Bacteria > Acidobacteriota > Terriglobia > Acidiferrales > UBA7541 > Acidiferrum. The sequence continues at coordinate 95,866 of DASSXG010000024.1, forward strand.
TGGTTGCCCGAGGTCGAAATCGAGTCCACCGAATGCGGAGTTGCGAGGGCCTTGTTCTCGCTTGTCAACGCCGCCGCCGTCACCTGTGCAATCATAAATCCGGAATTGAGCCCGGGCTCTGGCGTTAGGAATGCCGGCAATAGGCTCGTCAGCGGATTTGTCATCTGCTCGATACGCCGCTCAACGATTCCGCCGAGCGTCGCGATCGCGATGGCCACCTGGTCCGCCGCCATCGCCAGCGGTTGCCCGTGAAAATTCCCCCCGCTGATGATGTCCCCGCTGTTCGCATCGCGCACAAAAACGAGTGGATTATCCGTCGCGCTGTTCAACTCCACCGCGGCCATCTCCCGTGCCTGGGCCAGGGAATCGCGCACTGCGCCGTGTACCTGTGGAGTGCACCGCAAGCTATATGCATCCTGCACGCGCGGATCTTTTTCCGACGTACGATGCGACTCGCGAATCTGGCTGCCCTCGTTCAAGTGCGCCAGGTTTCTCGCCGTGGTCGCCGCGCCGGCATACGCCCGCGCGTCCATGATGCGTGCATCAAATGCGCCTGGGCTTCCGCGCAACGCGTCCAGCGAAAGGGAAGCGGCAACGTCCGCGGCGTCCACCAGGACATCCGCTTCCTGCAGCGCCAGGCTCAGCAGCGCAAGCATTCCTTGCGTGCCGTTCAGCAGCGAAAGTCCTTCTTTCGCTTCCAAGGCGACTGGAGCGATTCCCGCGCGCTTCATCGCCTCGCCGCCGGAAAGAATTTCTCCGCGAAAACTCGCGCGGCCTTCGCCAATCACCACGTGCGCGAGATGCGCCAGCGGCGCCAAATCGCCCGAAGCCCCCACCGAGCCCTGCGACGGGATCACCGGATGCACTCTGGAATTCAACATTTGGCAAAGCGCTTCGACCACGCTTGGCCGGATGCCGCTCAAGCCTTTCGCCAACGCATTTGCGCGCAGCAGCATCATCGCGCGCGTTTCCGCTTCGCTCAACGGCGCGCCCACGCCGCTTGCGTGCGACCGCACCAGGTTCACTTGCAGTTGCCGCACTTGCTCTGCCGAGATGCGCACCGAAGCGAGTTTTCCGAATCCCGTGTTGATTCCATACGCAGCAGTGCCCGAGGCCACTACGCGGTCAACCACGGCGCGCGACGCGTTCATTCGCTCGGCCGCCCCGGGAGCGAGCGAGACAGTTTCATCGTGCAGCGCCACATTATAAAGTTGCTGAAACGTCAGATCGTTTCCGCTCAGGGCAACGCTCATACCGGGCTCCGGTCAGGTTGTGCCGCGACCACCAGATCAAATACACCGCGGTATTTTTTCGGCAGCATCTTCGGTCGTCCGTTGCTTCCGCAAATCACATGGGTTGTTTCTCCGTTTGCTAGAACTTTCCCGTCCGCATCGCGGATCACCTCGTAGGAGAATTTGATGAGGCGGTTACGCGACTCGGCGATGCGTGTGCGGATGCGCAGCACTTCATCGTATTGCGCGGAGTGATGAAACCTGCAGTGGAGATCGGCAACGACGATGCGGCAGTCGTCTTCCATTTCCATCTGTTTATATTCAACGCCCAGTGCGCGCAGCAGTTCGACACGGCCCACTTCAAACCACACCAGGTAATTCGCGTGGTACACCACCCCCATCTGGTCCGTTTCGGCGTATCGCACGCGCACCACCGCATCGTGATATTCAATCTTTCGCATCTCGGCTATTTTTCCGGTTCGCCCTGCCAGACTGGTTTGCGCTTCTCCAAAAAGGAAGTGAGCCCTTCCTTGAAATCGGGCGTGCAACGAATGCGGGCATTCTCCAGGATGGCTCGCTCCAGGTCTTGGTCGATCCCGGCCGCTGCCGACGATACAAGAAGCCGCTTGGAACGCGCGAGACTGCTCGGACTTGCGGCAATCAGCGTCTCTGCAAGTTCATGCGCGCGCGCCACCAGCCGCTCGGCCGGCACGATCTCGGAGACGAGGCCGAATTCCTTGGCCTCGGCTGCTTCGATGATGCGGCCCGTGAGCAATAAATCGCGCGCGCGCTTTTCTCCGATCTGCCGCGTGAGAAAGACGGAAACAATGGCCGGCAGAAAACCAATCTTTACTTCCGTGTAGCCGAGCTTTGCTTCCGGCACCGCCAGTGTAAAATCGCATAACGTCGCGATTCCGCAGCCTCCGGCGTAAGCCGGCCCGTTTACCGCCGCAATGAGCGGCCTGGTAAAACTCCAGATGCGGCGGAACAATTTAGCGATTCGCCGCGAATCCTCCTGGTTTTCGGCGGGGGATTGCTGCGCGATGGCCGCGAGCATCTCCAGATCCATTCCCGCGCAAAACGCCTTGCCGGCCGCGGTGAAAATCCCTACACGCGCATGACTTCTTTCGATCTCGTCGAGCGCCGTCTGGAGCTCTGCCATCATTTGCGCGGAAATGGCGTTGCGCTTCGCCGGCCGATTCAGCGTGATGGTCGCGAGATTCCCGGTTATTTCCAAAAGAAGTGTGGAATACATAGTGAAATTCCCGTCCTTAATTCACGAGCGGTGCGTGCGCGTACTTGGCGCGAATTTCTTTCGTCATTTCTAGCACCGTTGTCAACCGTGCGGAATCGATCCCGGGATCAGCGCCGGCCTTGCGCAGCGCGGCAAGGACGTCTTCCGTCGCGATGTTGCCCACCAGATTGTCTCCCGCAAAGGGGCATCCGCCAAGCCCCGTCAACGCGGAATCGAATCTCCGGCAGCCAGCCTCGTACGCCGCAAGAATTTTCTCTTCCGCCTTTTCGGGACGGCTGTGCAGATGAACGCCCAATTCGATTCCCGCGACGTGATCTTTCACCTGGCGATAGAGATCGCCGACGAGTTGGGGAGTCGCGGTGCCCACGGTATCCGCAAGCGAAACCGTTCTAACACGGATGTCCTTCAGCCACTCCAGGGTATCGGTGACGATTTCCGGGCCCCACGGTTCGTCATAAGGATTCCCAAACGCCATCGAAATATAAATCACCAAATCTTTCTTTGTGGCCGCGGTTTCTTTTTTGAGCTTCTCGACCAGTGAACGCGATTCATCACGTGACATGTTGGCATTCGCCCGACGGAAGTATGCAGAGATCGAATATGGGTAGCCGATAGTTGTTACGCCGGGAGTGGCCAGAGCACGCTCCAATCCTTTTTCATTCACAACGATGCCAATGATTTCCGGCGGCTCCGTGTTTGAAGGAAGGGAAGCGTTGAGTTTTTTCATCACCTCTTCGCTGTCCGCCATCTGCTTCACGTGTTTCGGCGAAACAAAACTTACGGCATCAATGTGCTTGAATCCTGCGAGCACAAGCTGCTTGAGATACTCTGCCTTGAATTTGGTGGGAATAAAATCGGCAAGGCCTTGCCAAGCATCGCGGGGACATTCAACGAATTTTGCAGTGTCCGCCATTCGTTCCTAGTTGTTTGTGTTCTGCCTTCTATCACGGCGAAACGAAGCGACAGCGGAAACAACAATAATTAGCCAGACCACCAGCAATGCAACGATCCTGCCGGTGTGAAGGATAGGAAGGTCTATTCCCAATCCCGAGAAAAAGAGCGGAATGACGAACACAACGACTGCGATCGGAACTACAACGGGCAATGCCGCGAACCCAATCAGGACCTTTGTTCGGATGCTGATCATGTTTGTAGCACTCCGGTCTTGAATTCGCGGATATGGGGATTGAGGACGGCGGCTTCGAGGGCCCAGATCAGAGCTTCGCGCGTATGGGCGGGATCGATGATGGCGTCGACCCAAAGGCGCGCGGCGGCGTAGCGCGGATCAGTTTGGTGCTCGTACGTGGCGTGAACGGATTCGTATAATTCTTTTTTTTGTTTTTCGTCTACTTTTTTGCCTTCGCGTTCGAGTTGCTTGAGCTTGATTTCGACCAGCGTACTGGCAGCGGCGTCGCCGCTCATCACCGCGAAGCGCGCGGTGGGCCAGGCGAACATAAACCGTGGGTCATACGCTTTTCCGCACATGGCGTAATTCCCGGCGCCGAAACTCCCGCCGCAAATCACGGTGATTTTTGGAACGACGCTGTTCGCAACGGCGTTCACCATTTTTGCGCCGGCGCGAATAATGCCGCTCCATTCGGCGTCCTTGCCCACCATGAAGCCGTTTACATCATGCAAAAAAATGAGCGGGATACGATTTTGGTTGCAATCGAGGATGAAGCGCGCCGCCTTCTCGGCGGATTCGGTGTAGATGACGCCGCCAAATTCGATGCGCTTCTGGTCGGAGCCGCGGGCGAGCGTTTGTACATGCTTTTTCTGGTTGGCGACGATCCCCACGGCCCAGCCGCCGATGCGCGCATAGCCGCACAGCACAGTCTCGCCGTATTCCGCGCGGTACTCTTCGAATTCGCTGGAGTCCACGATACGTGCGAGGATTTCTCTCATGTCGTACTGTTTGCCGGGATCTCCGGAAAATATTCCGTAAATTTCTTCGCCGGAATAGAGGGGTTCGCGCGGCTTCACATGGCTGAACGGAGATACGTTCGGTGCGCCGATTTTGTCCACGAGGGAACGAATGCGCGCGAGGCACGCTTCGTCATTCGGCTCACGAAAATCCACCGTGCCGCTAATCTGCGCGTGCATCTTTGCCCCGCCCAAGTCCTCGGCCGAGGTTTTTTGGCCGATTGCGGCCTGCACCAGCGCAGGGCCGGCGAGGAATAATCCCGAGCCTTCAGTCATCAGGATGTGGTCGCACATCACCGGAAGATAGGCGCCGCCGGCCACGCACATGCCCATAATGGCGGTGATTTGCGGGATGCCCATCGCGCTCATGACCGCGTTGTTTCGAAAGACCCGGCCGAAATCGTCGGTGTCGGGAAAAACATCTTCCTGGAGCGGTAGAAACACGCCGGCGGAATCCACGAGGTAAATCGTTGGAATGCGATTTTCAATGGCGATGTTTTGCGCGCGAATCACTTTCTTCGCCGTCATCGGGAAAAACGCACCTGCTTTCACGGTGGCGTCATTCGCAATCACCATAAAGGTGCGTCCGCAAACTTTTGCGAGCCCGGTGACGGTTCCAGCGCCCGGCGCGCCGCCCCACTCCTCGTACATCTCGAATGCGGCGTAAATTCCCAGCTCGAAAAACTGCGAACCGGGATCAATCAGTTTGGCGATGCGTTCTCGCGCCGTGAGCCGGCCTTTCTTGTGCTGCGATTCGATGGCTTTCGCGCCGCCGCCCTGGCGGATTTGTTCTTCCTCGTTCTTGATTTTCGTCAGCAAATCAACGATGCGGCGGGCGTTCTTTTCGAATTCAGGTGATTTGAGATTGGCGCTGGTTTTCAGGACCGAAGCAGACACGCGTAGACCTCGCGAACGGACGAGCCTTCAAAATGATGCGAAATACAAAGCTGCAAAGAATCAACGCAACAGTATACGAGTTTTGGCCACGGTTGTGCGAACCGCCTCGGCCTTCGGAAGTGGTCGTTTGAGTTATTTTGCGTGATTTAGTCGTTGTCGCAGGGTCTCCACGACCAGACCGACCAACGCATACGTAGCAGCATTCGCAAGAAGAACCCAATAAAGGCGAATCGGATAAAAACTAAGAAGCGCAATTGGGCAGGTTAATCGGATGAAATTTATCATCGGGTCGGCAGAGGTCAACGCAGGAGGTGTGCTTGCCAAGGCATAAAGTGCCCAGCAACCCGCTACGAGAAAACCCGCAATCGCCCACGTACCAATCCGGTATTTCATGCCGCTCCTACTGCTCTCTGGTTCGATACTCTCACCCATTCTTCCAAATTGCAAACAAAACAGCCCACTACCCGGCCTTCTCGCCGCGATTCGAAAGTGTAAAGTACTTGCACGGATTCAGAAGCAAGGTAAGCTAGCAGCGGGGCTTTTGAGGACACCTGCGAGTGCTGTCCTTTGGCTGACGCCAAATTGTGCCAATTCGAAAGGACACGGTGATGAGTTTTCTCCGCAAGAGTGGTTACACGTTTAGATTGTGCGGTTTTCTGTGCTTTGCAAATCTGGCGAATGCGCAGACGCAAGCGCCCACGAAAGATCAAGCGAAAGCGCCCGTCAAAACCACGGCGCAAACACCCGCAAAGGCAGCGGCACCCAAGCCCGCGCCGCTCGAAGTGCCGCAATTGAAATTCGAGAAATACAAGCTGGACAACGGACTGGAAGTAATTCTTTCCGAGGATCACCGGCTGCCGATGGTGGCGGTGAATCTGTGGTATCACGTGGGGCCGGCGAATGAACTTCCTGGCCGCACGGGCTTCGCGCATCTCTTCGAGCACATGATGTTTGAGGGATCTAAACATGTGCTGGGTAATTCGCATTTTCATTTTCTGGAAGCCGCAGGCGCGAGCGACATCAATGGCACGACAGATTTCGACCGCACAAATTATTTTGAGACGCTGCCCGCGAACCAACTGGAGCTGGCCCTGTGGCTCGAATCCGACCGCATGGGCTACCTGCCAGACCAATTGGATCAGGCCAACTTGTCCAACCAGCAGGACGTGGTGCGCAACGAGCGCCGGCAGAGCGTTGAGAATGCTCCGTATGGAATCGTGGATGAAGCATTGTTTCACCAGCTCTTTCCGAAAGACCATCCTTACTATGGCGATGTAATTGGCTCACACGCGGATATTCAGTTAGCGAAACTCGAGGACGTACGAAATTTTTTCAAGCTGTACTACGCGCCGAATAACGCGAGTCTGGCGATTGTGGGAGATTTCAATCCGGAGAAGGCGCGCGAGCTGGTGGAGAAATATTTCGGTCCGCTGAAGCGCGGCGAAGAAGTGCCGAAGATCAAGGCCCACACTCCGGCCATCGCGGCAGAGCGGCGAGCCATAGTGCAGGACAACGTGCAACTTCCGCGGGTGTACATGGGCTGGCTAACCTCGCCGATTTTCAAACCAGGAGATGCGGAAGCGGACCTTGCCGCCACGGTGCTCGGCGGAGGAAAGTCCAGCCGTCTCTACAAAAAGCTCGTGTATGAAAAGCAGATAGCGCTGGATGTATCCGTGAATCAGCAATCGCTGCTGTTGGGGTCCATATTCGAAGTGCAGGCGACGGCCAAGCCTGGGGTGAAGCCGGAAGAGGTTGAGAAGGCCATCGACGACGAACTTGCTGCGTTCAGCAAGACGGGGCCAACGATGGAGGAATTGGCTCGAGCGCGGAATGTCCTCGAGTCGCGCATCATCGAGCGGCTGGAAACGCTGGGAGGATTCGGCGGCGTCGCGGACCGGCTGAACAGCTACAACCATTTCCTAGGGACGCCGGATTTTCTTGCGGCGGATATTGGCCGCTATGAAAACGCGTCTGTAGAGGCGGTGCAGGCGTTTACGCAAGGGCAGCTCGGCAAGAATCAAAGAGTGGTGGTATATGGCGTGCCCGGCAAGCAAGATCTGGGTGCCGAAGTTCCCACACCGAAAGCGGAACGAAAGGGAGCGGCGAAAGGTGGCGGCGAAGCAGTGAACGCCGACGCGGAATGGCGAAAGGAGCAGCCGAAAGCCGGCCCGGCGGGAGCGTTGCATCTTCCCGTGCCGGAGCAGTTCAAGCTGGCGAATGGATTGACCGTGCTCTACAGCGAGCGGCCGGGGTTGCCGGTCGTGGCGGCGAGTCTGGTGATCAAAGCCGGGAGCGGTGAAAATCCCGCCGATCGTCCCGGGCTAGCGAGCATGACCGCGCGGATGCTGCAACAAGGGACGAAAAGCCGTTCAGCATTGCATATTGCCGACAGGGCTGCGGACCTGGGAGCCACTCTTGGGACGCGGTCTTCGACCGACAGTTCGTTGATCTCCACGCAATCGCTCTCGCGTAGTTTCCCCGAGGCGCTGGAATTGTTGGCGGACGTCGCGCTGCATCCAACTTTTCCGCAAGCGGAGATCGAGCGGGTGCGCTCGGAGCGACTGGCGGCCCTGGTGCAGGAAAAGGACGAGAGCTTCGCGGTGGCGCTGCGCGTGGCGGCAACGGCCCTCTTTGGCGCGCACCACACCTACGGATTTCCCGACAGCGGCACGGCGGATTCGATCAAAGCAATTTCGCGTGACGATTTGGCGCGCTTCTGGGAGCAGAATTACTTTCCGAACGACGCCGCGTTGATCGTTACCGGCAACATCAAATTGAGCGCGCTGAAGCCGCTGGTGGAAAAATATTTTGGGGAATGGAAGCCAGGAAAGCCCACGGCGGCGGCAAACGGGTCGCCGGAAACGACGTCGGCGCGGCTGATCCTGGTAGATAAGCCCGCCGCTCCGCAATCGACGCTGGTGTGCTTCTCGCTAGGCCTGGCGCGGGCCACGCCGGATTACGTTCCGGTGGAAGTGATGAACACGGACCTGGGGGGACTGTTTTCCAGCCGCATCAACATGAACTTGCGCGAGCAGCATGGATACACTTATGGGGCGGGCTCATTTTTCAACTATCACCGGTCGCCGGGATTTTTTGCGGCGTATTCGGAGGTTCGAACGGACGTAACCGCGCCGGCAACAGCAGAGATTTTCAACGAACTGCGGCGCATGCGGGACACGGTGATGACTCCGGCCGAGCTGGCGCTTTCGAAAGATTCCATCGCGCGGTCTTTGCCGGGGCGATTTGAACGCGGGACAGATGCCTCGGCGACCTTCGCCGAGCTCTTCACCTACGACTTGCCGCTGGATTACTTTGCGAAGTTTCCGGACTGGGTGAATGCGGTGACGGCGGAACAGGCGCAGGCCATGGCACAGAAGCATATTTTGCCGGAGAAAATTATTGTGGTCGCAGTCGGCGATCGCGCCAAGATCGAAGGCGATATGAAGAAACTGAATCTTGGGAAGCTGGAAATCCGAGATACGGACGGGAAGATAGTCCAATAAATGGAGTTTGGGCTACCTTGACGCGGTGCGCTTGTGGATGAAGTCGACGATATCCTGTGTGGAAGTGCCCGGTAGAAAGATTTCGGCAATGCCGGATTGCTTGAGGGCAGGAATATCGGCCTCCGGAATGATGCCGCCGACGAGGACGGTGACGTCGCTCATACCTTTCTCCCGAAGCAGGTTCATGAGCTGCGGGCAGATGGTGTTGTGGGCGCCGGAGAGAATCGAGAGGCCGATGACATCCACGTCTTCTTGTACAGCGGCGGAGGCGATCATCTCCGGAGTCTGGCGCAAGCCAGTGTAAATTACCTCCATGCCGGCGTCGCGGAGGGCGCGCGCGATGATCTTCGCCCCGCGGTCATGGCCATCGAGGCCGGGCTTGGCAATCAGCACCCTGATTTTGTTCTCAGGCATGAGCTAGGTGATGGCGACTTCTTCGTAGGTGCCGAAGACGTCGCGCAGGGCATCGCAGATTTCGCCGAGGGTGGCGTAGGATTTTACGGAGTCGTAGAGGAAGGGCATGAGATTGTCCTTGCCCTTGGCGGCGGCGCGAAGGGCGTTCAAGCGGCGGTCGACCTCGGCTTTGGAGCGATCAGTGCGGAGTTTGCGCAGGCGTTCGGCTTGGCGGTGCGCGACGGTTTCGTCGATCTGCAAGATCTCGAGCGGCTTTTCTTCGGAAATGAAATCATTTACGCCCACCATGATCTTTTCTTTCTTGTCGAGCTCGCGCTGATAGCGGTAGGAGGCTTCGGCGATTTCGCGCTGCGGGTAACTGCGTTCGATGGCGGCGACCATGCCGCCGATGGCGTCGATCTTTTCGATGTAGTTCCAAGCGCCGCGCTCGACTTCGTTGGTCAGCGTTTCAACGAAGTAAGAGCCGCCCAGGGGATCGACGGTATTCGTGACGCCGGTTTCGTGGGCAATGATTTGCTGCGTGCGCAACGCGATGGTGGCGGCGAATTCGGTGGGCAGCGCCCAGGCTTCGTCGAGCGAATTGGTGTGCAGCGATTGCGTGCCGCCAAGCACCGCAGCGAGCGCTTGAATCGCGGTGCGCACCACGTTGTTGTACGGTTGCTGCGCGGTGAGCGAGCAGCCGGCCGTTTGTGTGTGAAAGCGCAGCGCCCAGGCGCGGGGATTCTTGGACTTGTAACGCTCGACCATAGCTTTGTGCCAGATGCGGCGTGCGGCGCGGTACTTGGCGATTTCTTCGAAAAAATCATTGTGCGCGTTGAAGAAAAACGAGAGTTGCGGCACGAACTGGTCCACGTCCAATCCTCGGCGCATTCCCCATTCGACGTACTCCATGCCGTCGCGCAGGGTGAACGCCAATTCCTGAACCGCGGTCGAGCCGGCTTCGCGAATGTGATAGCCGCTGATGGAGATGGGATTAAACTTCGGAGTGTTCTTTACGCCGAATTCGAACGTGTCAATCACCAGCCGCATGGAGGGTTCCGGCGGATAGATATATTCTTTCTGCGCGATGTATTCCTTCAGGATGTCGTTCTGAAGCGTGCCGGAGAGTTTCTTCCAATCTGCGCCTTGCTTTTCCGCAACGGCCAAATACATCGCCCAGATGACGGCCGCGGGAGAATTGATTGTCATCGAGGTGGTGACATCGGCTAGTGGGATTTTGTCGAACAACACTTCCATGTCCGCCAGCGAACTGATAGCCACGCCGCACTTGCCAACCTCGCCTTCCGAGAGGGCGTGATCGGAGTCGTAGCCCATCAACGTAGGCAAATCAAACGCCGTGGAAAGGCCGGTTTGCCCTTGGGCGAGGAGGTAACGGAAGCGCTGGTTGGTATCTTCGGCTGTGCCAAAGCCCGCGAACTGGCGCATGGTCCACAGCCGGCCGCGGTGCATCGTGGAGTGAATTCCGCGGGTGTAGGGCGGCTCGCCGGGAAAGCCGAGGTCGCGATCGCTGTCCCAGTTCGACAGATCCCCTTTTGTATACAACCTGCGAATGGGATGGCCGGAAATCGTCGTGAATTCGGGCTGTCTCTCGGGAGTTCTCTCTAACGTGGGTTGGAGTGTGTTTTTCTCCCAGGCCAGCTCTCTCGGGGATGGTTCGCGATGCGCGGCGGAAGTGTCCGCTGGGGGCGCGGTCTGGGTGGTTGCCTTGGATTTTTCGCTCATGCGGCGTCGCTCCCCGTGACGGATTCAAACAAGCCATCTAATCCAGGTAAAGTTCAATGCTATTCGAAAGGATGTGCAGGGGCAAGAGTGGCTTGGCAACGAAGCAAAGAGGAGGCAAACAGAAGAAACGCCGCGGCAAGAAAAGAGGCCAGCGCTCCGGAACAACAGCGCTGGCCAGTACCGCAGATTCGTCTGACTATTTCTGGCCCGGGTTGGAAAAGAGTTCGTCCGTCCCAACCACTTTTCCGTGGAGTGTGCCTGGTATGAGTGTGTCGCGCTCGACTTCGCCGGTCTTGGCGTCGGCGATGGTCACGCTGTGAACTTCCAGAGTCCGTCCGACGGCGCGTTCGTAATTGGCTCTGGCCTCGACGAGGTCGGCCAAGGCGCGAAGCTCCGTGCCCTGCGCAGTGATAAGGTCGCGCTGGGTCTGAATCACGAGAAACACTGTGGAAGCGCCGAGCTGATACTTCTTCTGCTCGGCGTCGAACGTTTGCTGTTGCAATTCGCGGGCTTTGGAGGCGGCGTCCACACGCGCGCGATCCTGTTCCAACGCGACGTAAGTGTTGCGCACGTCGAGCAGCGCGGCGTTCTTCAACTGCTGCATCGTTGCCTCGAGCTGCCGCTGCGTGAGAATGGCGCGCTGATTGTCCGCCTGCGCGGACCGGTTGCGGATGGGAACCTGCAGGTTCACGGACACCTGATAGTCAGGAAAATTATTGTGAAACGCGGAGCTCAACGCATCGCCGAGACCGCCTCTGGCCGTGCCGGTTACAGGAGCGAACGTAGTGCCCACAAACTCTCCCGGAACTAGAGTGCCGTTAGCGAGGACGATAGGAATTCCCGTCGATATGGTCGTCGGCGTTCCATGAGTCGGTTGGTTGCCGGCCAAGCCTACAGTGCCGTATTGCGCGCTGAGCGTGGCCGTCGGCAGCAGCGCATTGCGCGTGGCTTTGACATCAATGTCGCTGTTCAGCAGATTGAGGGCCTCTTCCTGGAGCTCAGGCCGTTTGGCGAAAGCTTCCCGTACGGCCTCTTCAAACGAAGGAGCTTCAATCGCTTCCGGCCGCTGCGGCAGATCCAGAGGAATAATTTCTACGTTTACGAAATTGGGCGCAAGAGGATTCTTGCTGATGGCATTTTTCAAAGTCTGCTGGTTCTGAAGTTGAACTGTTTGCGCAACGATCAGGTTCTGGCGGTCGGTGGCGAGCTCGGACTCGGCGCGCGTGACGTCGAGCGGCGCCATCGTGCCGATCTCCAACTGCTTCTTGTTGTCATTGTAGAGTTTTTCGGCGACGGTGACGGCCTGCTGCTGAACCTTTACGTTTTCGCGCGCGAAGACAAGCTCCCAGTAAGCAGTGATCGTGTTCGTAACGGTGGTGATGGCCTGCTGGGCAAAAGCCCAGTCGGCGATCTTGCGGTTGTTCTTGGCGATGCGGATGTTTCGCGAGTTGACGGCGCGGCCAAAACCGTTGAGTAACTGCTGCGAGAATCCCGCGAAAATGGAGGTTTGTACGGAAGGGTTAAACAAGTTGGCTGTGGAGCTAGAAGAACTCCGCGTGTTGTCCCAAAGCGCAAAGAAAGTTGTGCCGGTTTCAAGGCCCTGAGAATATTGGGTGTTGAACGTATTGGTATGCAAAGTCAGCGCGGAGAGCGTGGACACACCTGTTCCCGTGCCGGAAGTCAGCGGGTTGTTGATCGGCACCTTGCGGTCGTCGAAGGTCGCGGTTGAAGTGATGAGCGGATCGTAATTCAGCAGCGGAGTATTGGCGTTGGAACCTGCATAAGCCGCGCCGGGTCCGGCGACTCCAAATCCACCTGCTTTCGCCTTGAGGATCCCGGTATCAACAATCCACGGGTTGTAGCGCTGCACCACGATGTCCATGCTATTTTCTAGCGCCAGCTCGACCGCTTCCTGAAGATTCAGTTCGAGTTTGCCCTCGTGGATGAGCTGGTCAACGCGCGGCGAATTGGTGAGGCCCGGCACATCGATATGGATGGATCTGTACGGGGCGATGAAATTCGGTAATATGCTTGGCGACCGGCTGAAATTATATTTCGCCGATCCCAAGGAAACCGGCGTAATCGGCACCGACGTCTTGGCTGGTGCCGCTTGCGGATTTTGCGGTGCCTCTTGCGCGAAGGCGGGACTGGCTGGTCCCCCGACCAGCGTCACAGCCAGCACGGCAGCCAACAGCGGACGAGCATACAACGTCTTCATAGTGCTCCTCACCCTCTAGATTCCGTCCCCAAAGGACTAAATTTACATGGACTCAACTCTGTAAAACGTTCGCAATATGGGTTTTGTTTCAAAAAGCTGCCCAAATCCGGATGGTGCTTGCATTCACATCGCTTTCCAGCCGCCACCCCCCAGAATTGCCTCAGGGCTCGCGTATGGGCAACGCCGCGGCGACCGGACGAGAAAAGGAGTCTAGCAGGGGGCTACTTTGCTTGACAACCCAAGACTCGGCAGCTAGGCTGCTGACAATTCGACGGTTAGGAGCGCCAGTAGTTAGGTGGGCACGATGCTGAAGCGGGAAGAGTTGCTAAAGATGTTCGAGGCCGCCGGCGCCATCCGCCATGGGCACTTTGAGCTGTCCAGCGGGCTGCATAGTGGCACGTTTGTGCAATGCGCTCTGGTGCTGCAGTATCCACGGTTCGCTGAGAAGCTGGGCCAGGCGCTCGCGGCGTTGTTCTCCGATGCCACAATCGAAGCGGTCGTCTCGCCGGCAATCGGTGGATTGATCATCGGGCAGGAAGTTGCGCGTGCTTTGCCCGAACACAAGAATCCGCTCGGGGGTGGAGTGCCGGCGCTCTTTGTGGAGCGCGATGCCAGCGGAATGATGACGTTGCGCCGCGGGTTCGAAATTCGGGCAGATCAGCACGTGCTGGTGATCGAGGACGTCTGGACCACGGGCGGCTCCACGGAACAAACCATCCGCGTCGTGGAAGAAGCGGGTGGGCGCGTGGTTGCCGCCGGCGCATTGATTGACCGCAGCGGCGGCAAGATCGAGTTTGAGGTTGAATCGCAAGCGCTGCTGGAACTTCCAATCGCCAGTTACGAGGCGGAAGATTGTCCGCTCTGCCGCCAGGGAACCGTCGCGGTCAAGCCGGGCAGCCGCTTCGTGCGGACCGTGTCGTAGGTAGAAAATCTCGCCTCTCAAATGCGGAATTTCAAGATTACCATCGCCTACGACGGCACCGATTTTCATGGCTGGCAGATGCAAGCCAACAAGCCGACGGTTCAAGGTGAAATCGTCAAAGTCCTGGAACGCCTGACACAGGAGCAAGTGATTTTGCACGGCGCGGGCCGGACCGACGCAGGTGTGCACGCGCTGGGGCAGGTGGCCAGCTTTCGAACGCAATCCGGCCTATCGGCGCAGGATTTTCAGCGCGCGCTGAACGCTTTGCTTCCGTCGACGATTCGAATCGTTGCCGCGGAAGAAGTCGGCCCGGACTTCCACGCGCGCTGGTCAGCGATTGGAAAGACGTATCGCTATCGCCTGTATCGAGGTCGGGTCGTTCCACCGGCGTTATGGCGCTACGTGTTGCATTATCCCTTTCCGCTCGACGAAGACGCCATGCGCATAGCGGCCTCGCGCTTCGTCGGGCCGCATGATTTCGCTTCCTTCGCGGCATCTACTGGTTCGGAGGAAGATGATCGAGAGCGCTCCACGGTGCGCGAAATTTACGCCAGTGAACTCGCTCGCACCGGCGATGCTGAAGAACTGGTCTACACCGTTCGGGGCCGCTCGTTTTTACGCTACATGGTGCGCAAGATGGTCGGCACACTGCTCGACGTAGGCCGCGGCAAGCTTGCGCCCGACGACATCCCTCGCCTTTACCAACTGCGGGACCGCTCCAAATCCGGGCCCACAGTGCCGCCGCAGGGGCTGGTCATGGTCGAGGTTGAGCATGAAGAAGCATGGCAGGTGGGCCGTCCTTGAAGTAAAGATTATTGATTTCGAAAGGGAACAATTCTGGGGGCTGGCCCGTATTCTGTGCGAGAAGAAGAATGAACCTTCCAAGCCTTTTTCATCCTGAGGGGAGTCTGTGACATTTCTTAAGAACAAGATCGCGGGACTGGTTGTCGTCGCGCTGCTCCTATGTGGGAGATCTTGCCGTGGACAGGAGGCGGCAAGTCCCGCCCCTCTGCCCACTACTGCAGTGAAATCTGCGATTAGTGTTCCTGCCGAAGCGCAGCCGTCGGCGCATTTCGATGTTGAGGCAGCCACTGACGCGTACATCGCGGAAATTCCTGCCGAAGCCCGAAAGCATTCCGACGACTACTTTGAAGGCGGATATTGGCTGGTTCTTTGGGATTTTCTTTACGGCGCGGCCCTCTATCTTTTGCTGCTCCATTTCCGGTGGTCGGCAAAAATGCGCGATCTGGCCGAACGCAGCACGCGGTTCAAGCCACTGCAAACATTGATCTATTGGGCGGAGTTCCTGATTGTCACCTCGATCCTGGGTTTTCCCCTCGGAGTTTACGAAGGTTACTTCCGAGAGCGGCAGTACGGTTTGGCTACGCAAACGTTCGGCCCTTGGCTGAGCGACCAATTCATAGTCCTTCTGGTGAACATCGCATTAGGAGGAATACTGGCGATGCTGCTTTTCGGCGTCGTTCGGCGGTTGCCTCGGACTTGGTGGATCTGGGGCTCTGCGGTTTCCATCGTATTCCTGATTTTCTCCGTGATGATCGCGCCCGTATTCATTTTCCCACTCCTCAATAAGTTCACCGTGCTGGACAACCCGCGGATCACGCAGCCGATCCTCAGCCTGGCCCGTGCCAATGGCATCCCCGCCCAAAAGGTCTACCAGATGGATGCCTCGCGCCAGACCACGCGCATGAGCGCACACGTCAGTGGCTTCGGTCAAACGATGCGCATCACTCTGAACGACAATCTTCTGCGCCGCGGATCGCCGGAAGAGATTCAGTCCGTGATGGGGCACGAAATGGGCCACTACGTTCTCCACCACATCGCCAACGACATGCTCTTTTTCTCGGTCGTTATCGTGGTCGTTTTCGCCACTCTTTATTGGTCGCTCGATCGTTCGCTTGCCCGCTGGGGAGAAAAATGGCACATACGAGGAATCGCCGACACGGCTGTGATCCCGCTGGTTTTCCTGCTGGGCTCGATTTTCTTCTTCGCGATCACGCCAATACTAAATACACACATCCGCACCAACGAATACGAAGCGGACATGTATGCCTTGAACGCCAGCCGCCAACCCGACGGATTTGCACAGGCAGCCATTCATCTCGGCGAGTATCGAAAAATGAGCCCTGGACCCGTGGAAGAATGGATCTTCTTCGATCATCCGAGCGGCCGCAACCGCATCCGTGCGGCGATGCGCTGGAAAGCTGAGAACTTGCACCTCTTTGCCCCGAAATCGGACCACTAGCCAACGTCTCAATCCTGCGGCTATCTTCCGAGGCGGCCTGGAACAGAAATTCCGTGCCCACATTCCGACCGCAAAATCGGTTAGAATCGCGCTTATGGCTGCCACGGCCATCCCTATCGAAACGCTTCCCTCCATCAACCCCTCCACGGGTGAAGCCGTCGCGCATTTCGAGAGAACTCCTCCATCGCAGATGCCCGAGATCGTAGCGCACGCTCGCGTTGCGCAAGCCTCCTGGGGCAAACTGCCCGTTGCAGATCGCTGTGCGAAATTGCGCGTCCTCCGTGATTGCATCCTGTCCTCGCGAAACGAACTCGCGGATGCCGTCGTTCGAGAGTCGGGGAAACCGCGCGTGGAAGCGCTCTTCGCAGATATATTCGTTGCCTTGGATTCGGCGGAATATTGGTCGAGGAATGCAGCGAGCGCTCTTCGAACGCAGCGGGTTTCGCATCACAGCACGGCCGCGAAAGCGAAAGCCGGGTATCTGATCTACGAGCCGCTTGGCGTGATCGCGATTATTTCTTCGTGGAATTATCCGCTGGCGATCCCGCTGAGCCAGATGATTCCCGCTGTTGTCGCGGGAAACGCCGTCATTTGCAAAACCAGCGACTTCACGCCACAGTGTGGAGCGTTGATTCAAAATCTTTTTTTTGAGGCAGGCTTCCCGAGAGATTTAATCACTGTGGTCCAAGGTGGCGGGGAGGTTGGCCGGGCGCTGATTGATGTCGCGCCCGACAAAGTTATATTTACCGGCAGCGTGACGACGGGCCGGGGGGTTGCGGAGGTATGCGCCAGGAAGTTGATTCCATCCGTTCTTGAGCTGGGCGGCAAAGATGCCATGATCGTACTCGCCGACGCTGATCTCGATGTGGCATCCAGTGGGGCCTTGTGGGGCAGCTACACGAATTGCGGGCAGGTGTGCCTCTCCGTCGAGAGGCTCTTCGTTGAGCAGTCAGTCGCGGAAAAATTCACCGCGCTTTGCGTGGAAAAAACGAAAAAGCTACGCCTAGGACCAGGAAGTGATCCCGCCACCGACGTCGGCCCGTTGATCCGTCCGCAGCATGTGCAGCGAATGAGTGAGTTGATTGAGGACGCGGTTTCTCGCGGCGCAACTGTTTTGTGGGGCGGACACGCTCGCCCCGATCTCGGCGCGAACTTCTTCGAACCCACTGTAATCGCTAATGTCGACTCGACGATGAAGCTCTTTCAGGAGGAAACGTTCGGTCCCATCCTCGCCATACAGACAGTGCGCGATACCGAAGAGGCGATACGGCATTCCAATGACTCGCCCTTCGCCCTGGCGGCAAGCGTTTGGACCAGAGACAAGCGGCGCGGTAAAGCGATCGCTCTCCGTCTGCGTGCGGGCGCGGTCATGGTCAACGATGCGATCAGCTATTTCGGAATTGCTGAGGCTCCGCACGGCGGCTGTGGCGCCAGCGGTTGGGGGCGCACGCACGGTAGGGCTGGACTGCTCGAAATGGTACAAATGAAATACATTGATGTGGACCGCCTGCCGCACAAAGAAAAACCCTGGTGGTATCGTTATGGCGCGGGGATGGAGAGAGCAGCCGATGCGTTCCTCCAATTCGAGTTTTCAAATGGCATCGGCGCTAGATTGCGCAACGTCCCTAACGCCATGAAAACATTTTTCCGCGATCACGGTTTGTAGAGAGGACTCATGCCCGAAGAAACTTCGACTTCGCCAAAAATCAAGACGCGCAAACCCAGGCAGCGCGCCTGCGATGAGAAAGATGAGAAGGGAAAGCTTTGCAATGGCCATTTGAAGCGTTGGTACGAATTCTCGAAAGAAGTCGCGGCGCTCGTCGGGCCGAAAGCGGAAATTTACCGTTGCGAATTTTGCAAGACGCTGTATCGCCCGGATCCCGCGCAGCAGCCGCAAAGCTACACATTGCGCAATTAGTTCCACCGTTCCAGGAGGAAGCGAGTTCCGCCATGCAACAGAGTGAATGGATCTACGACTGGAACACGTCCACGCCTCCGCAGATTCCTCCCGGCACCCGTGTGCTCCTGAATGACGAAACGCTTCGCGATGGATTGCAGAATCCTTCTGTTTTCGACCCCAGCATCGAAGAAAAAATCGAAGTCCTTCATCTCATGGAAGCCCTCGGCATCAATGCCGTGAATATCGGCCTGCCCGGCGCCGGCCCGCGCGCTTTTGCAGACACGGAAGCCTTGGCTCGCGAGATCGCCACCCACCGCATGAAAATTAAACCCAATTGCGCGGCGCGCACGCACGAGGCGGACATTCGGCCGATCGTCGAGATTTCCCAGCGCGTTGGCATAGCCATCGAAGCTGCGACATTTCTTGGCTCCAGCCCGATCCGGCGGCTCGTGGAAGATTGGAGCGTGGATCACCTGGAACGCACCACGGAAAAAGCCGTCAAGTTTGCTGTCGAGAACGGACTTCCTTGCATGTACGTCACGGAAGACACCGTTCGGACTGACCCTGCGACCGTGAAACGTCTTTACTCCACCGCGATTCGCAACGGTGCGCGCGCTATCGTGCTTTGCGACACCGTCGGCCACGCTACCCCGAACGGCGCCTTCAACCTCGTGAAATTTGTAGTGGATGAAGTCGCGAAACCTTCAGACGAGAAAATTCGCATCGATTGGCACGGGCACAACGACCGCGGCCTCTCCATTGCCAATTCGCTCGCGGCCGTTGCGGGGGGAGCTCACCAGGTCCACGCCGCCGCTAACGCCCTCGGCGAGCGCGTCGGCAATACGCCGATGGAATTGATGCTCGTCAATCTCCGCTTGATGGGCCTGATCCAGCAGGATCTTTCGCGCCTCAAGGAATATTGCGAAAAAGTCGCGCGGGCCACGCACACTGTCATTCCCCAGAATTACCCGGTCGTCGGCCACGACGCGTTTCGAACCGCCACCGGGGTTCACGCCGCCGCGCTCATCAAAGCCTTTCGGAGAAATGATCCCGAACTCGCCAACGCCGTCTACAGCGGTGTTCCGGCGCATCTCTTCGGTCTTGATCAAGTGATTGAGATTGGCCCGTTGAGCGGAAAATCGAATGTCCTTTTCTGGCTCGAGAAGCACGGCATTCCCTCTGACGATGCGCTCGTCGGCCGCATTTTCGACGCCGCAAAGCAGTCCGCCCGCGTCCTAACCGACGAGGAAGTCCAGGCGCTGTGCGCAGAGGCCGCACGCAATTGAATCGGAATCCCCCGCGAAATCCGACGGTGAAACACCTTCTCGTTTGCGTTATTCTTCTGGCTATGCCGGTTCGCTCCGCGGTCCCTGGTCGTTTGCATCGACAGGCTCAGGCCCCGAAGGTTTCCGATCATGCGCGAGTACGCGCTGCACTCGATTGGTTCGCCCCGAACAGCTCCTGGGTGAACACCCAGCAGGTCCGCCTAACGGAAATCCCGGCTCCCCCTTTTCAAGAGGCGCAACGGGCCGCAGCTGTGAAGGAGCTCCTCGCAGAATCTGGCCTCTCCGTGCAGATTGACAAGACCGGGAACGTCATCGGCGAACTTCGTGGGATGAACGAAAAGGAAATCGTGTGCATGGCGGCGCATTTGGACACGGTTTTCCCCGCAGGCACGGATGTTTCCGTGCGCCACGAAGGCACCCGCCTGATGGCTCCTGGAATCTCTGACAATGGCACCGGGCTGGCGGCGCTCCTCGCCATTGCGCGCGCCATGCTTGCAGAGCACATCAAACCGCAGCGCACGATTCTTTTCCTCGCGGATGTTGGCGAAGAAGGCGAAGGCAATCTCCGTGGCATGCGCGCCGTGATCGAGAATTACCGTTCGAGGCTGAAGGCGGTTGTAGTTCTGGATGGCTCCAGCACGGAGCACGTCACCACCAAAGCGCTTGCGTCGCGCCGGCTCGAAGCCGTCATCACCGGCCCGGGCGGCCACAGCTGGTCCGATTTCGGCGTGCCCAATCCCATCAACGCCCTCGTTCGCGGCTCCGTTCGCTTTATCAATACTAAAACTCCCGCCATCCCTCGCACCACCTTCAACATCGGCCAAATTGAAGGCGGCACCTCCGTCAATTCGATTCCCCACGAAGCGCGGATAAAAGTTGACGTGCGCTCCGAGGGCGAAGAAGAGCTTACGCGTCTGGAGTCTGCGCTCCGCGAATGCATCGCCGCCGGCGTCCGAGACGAAATGGAGTCCGCGCGCGATCGTTCCAAAGGCAAACTGGAATGGAAAGTTGAACTCCTGGGCAGCCGTCCAGGCGGAGAACTGGCCCCGGATTCACAACTGCTCGCGGCGCTTCGCGCTGCCGATGAATTCGTTGGCAATCAATCGCGCCTCGAGCGGTCTTCTACGGACGCGAATATCCCTCTGTCCTTGGGAATTGACGCTATCTCGATTGGCGCAGGCGGAAACGGCGGCGGAGCACATTCGCTGCAGGAATGGTATGACCCTGCGGGGAGGGAGACTGGCCTGAAGCGCGCGCTTCTGACTCTTCTCGGCGTTTCCGGAATCGCGGAAGAGAAGGCTCAATGAAAACAGTCCGCCTCTTTCCTGTTTTCGCGGCCCTGTTTCTTGCTGCGATCTCGACCGCCGCCTTGGTTCATTCGAAGGCACTCGCCGCGCAACGCGCTCCCCATACCATTTACTATGTTCATGGCCGCATCTATACGAATGATCCGGCGAATCCGTGGGCGGAAGCCATTGCCGTCTCTGACGAAAAGATCACCTGCATCGGCAAAATGGATCACGTATTGCTCGATTGTGGCGGCAGCCAGGAAGGCGCCGAAACGGTCCAGCTTAGAGGGCGCTTCGTAATGCCTGGGTTCAACGACGCCCACGTGCATCTCGGTAGCGCCGCGGCAGACATGGTTGCCGTTCCTCTCACCGGCGTGCCTTCCGTGGAAGAATTGCAGAAGCGCGTTGCCGACGCCGTTGCTCGGCACAAAGAAGGCGAGTGGATCACGGGTGGCGGATGGGATCACACCCTCTGGCTTGAAAAGAGATTTCCGAATCGCCAGCAGCTCGATGCCGTCGCTCCGAAGAACCCCGTGATTCTCACGCACATCTCCGGTCACGTTGCCGTCGCCAATTCGCTCGCGCTTAAGCACGGTGAAATCGACAAGAACACCCCCAATCCTCCGGGCGGGGAGATCGAGCACGACGCTCTCGGCGGGCCCACCGGCATGCTGAAAGAATCCGCCGCGATGTCCCTTGTCACGGCGCGGATTCCCGATCCCACACCCGAGCGGCGCCGCCATGGAATTGAACTTGTTTTCGAAGACGTCGCGAAGAACGGCGTCACTTCGGTCCAGGACAATTCCGATTGGGAAGACTTCAAGGTTTACCAGCAGTTGAAAGAAGAGGGCAAACTCACCGTTCGAATTACTGAGTGGCTGCCTTTCAATGCGTCGCTCAACGACCTACAAGACATGCGCGCCCAGGGTGGGATGAAAGATTCCTGGCTGAAGACCGGCATGCTCAAGGCATTCACCGATGGCGCCTTGGGCTCACGCACCGCGGCCCTTCTGCAACCCTATTCCGATGATCCTTCCACAAGCGGCATCCTCACCAATAATCCTGAAAAATTGCGGACGATGGCCATCGAACGCGACAAGGCTGGCTTTCAGCTCGGTTTCCATGCCATTGGCGACCACGCCAACCGCGTCGCTCTCGATGTATTCGAAGCGGTTGCCAAAGCCAATGGGCCGCGCGACCGCCGCGACCGCATCGAACACGCGCAAGTCATTGCGCCCGAAGATTTTCAGCGCTTTGCCAAACTGAAAGTAATCGCTTCGATGCAGCCTTCGCATCAGACCACGGACATGCGCTGGGCCGAGGACCGTATCGGCCCCGAACGTATCAAGGGCGCATATGCATGGGCCACCATGCTGAAGGACGGCGTGCGCCTGGCCTTTGGCACGGACTACAACGTCGAGCCCATCAGCCCATTCCGCGGTCTCTATGCCTGCGTGACCCGCGAACGCCCCGAAGGCGGCCCCAGGAACGGCTGGGAGCGACAGGAAAAAATCTCGCTCGAAGAATGCATCCGCGCCTACACCTCTGGCTCTGCCTACGCCCAATTCGAGGAAGGGAAGAAGGGCGAGCTGAAGGCCGGAGAATATGCCGACTTTATCATCCTCTCCGACGACCTTACGAAGGTTTCCCCTGCGCAATACACTAAGACGCGTGTTCTCCGCACTGTCGTCGGCGGCCGCACTGTTTATCAACAAAATTGACTCTCATTTCATCCCGCCCACTGCGTCGACCTTCGCTTCCCGCGCCGAAGGCTCAAAAACGCTATGCCCCAGCATTGTAGCTGGATGCGCAATACCGAACTCCGCGAGGACCGTCGGCGCTATGTCCATCAAAGTGGGATTATTCTTGCGGATGGTGCGATTGCTTAAGATCACGCCTGGAACTTTTGTGTTATCGATGCAGTGGTCGCCGCTCCATGGTTGTGTGTTGTCTTCTATCACGTTCGCGGAGATGCCGCCGAGAACGCTGCCCCAGCCCACGCGGTATCCACGGTTGTATCCGACGATCAGGTCCGGCGCTCGGGATAAATACGGCCCGGAGTATGCATCGGCCGCGCGATCTACACGAGTGATGACTTGTTCTTTGTTATTCGGATCGCGCACCGATTCAAGTCGCTGCGCAATTTCCCGTTGGAGCGCGTCGGCCTCGGTGCCGGGTTTCACGATGCCATTTTTTTCGCGCCCGCTTAAATTCACGTAGAGTCCGTTGAGGCCCAACCCGTAGGCGCGCGTGCGCGACCAATCCGCATCGCGAAAAATATCGCGGCCTTGCAGCGGCGCTCCCGCGCGCAAAACAAGATAGCCGTTCTCCACCAGCCAGGTATTCAGATTAAACGAGCGGCGGAACGGCGCAAAACCGTGGTCCGAGACTACCAGCACGGTGGTGCTTTCATCCGCGGCCCGCAGCGCCTGGCCCAAGATGCCGTCCATTTCGCGATAGTAATCCTCCAGAATCTTTCCGTGCCTTGTAGCGAGTTCCGCGTCGTAGCCGGGAGATTTTGTATCTATAGCGCGCCAGAACATGTGCTGGTTCAGGTCCAGGCTTGAGAAGTAAAAGAAAAACAGGCCCGCGCGAAAGCGCGGCAGTTCATGTTCGAACAGGCGCCGCTGCTCCTCGAATACGATGTGAGCTTGCTCTAAGTATTCATCATCGTTCAGCAAACCGCTGGTGAGGGCCTTGGTGTCTTCCGCGATTCCTTGCGTGTAAAAGGATCCGACATCGCGCGCGAGTTCCCGTGTGTAGTTTTGCGGCGTGGAGATGGGGAGCGCCGGATTCGAAGGGTCGATGTTGATTGGTGAAACGTAGAGTTCGAATTGGGGCCGGACTTCTTTCAGATAGAAGCGGCAAATCCCGGTAATACTCTCCAAGCCTGGAACCAACGCAAATTGGATGCGTATCCAAGGACTCCATTCGTGCTCGCGCAGGATGAACTGCTGGTCCTGGATCGCGAACCTTGCGACGGGCTCTGCTGAGTCGCGATTCACGGTGAAAGGAATGGTCAGCTCGGGATTCTCCTTGCGCCGTGTGTTTGCAGGACCATGAAGTTTCCCTTCGATGAGATCGCCGGCGACTTGCACTTGGTAGATGACGCCGCCGCTCACAGGGCCAGGCGTGAAAATCGGGTCGTCCGTGTGAAAGGAGAACGTGCCGTATCCGCCGAGCAAATCGGGCGTGCCCATTCCCGCGAAAGTTTTTCCCCGGTTAGGGACAGGCGGAAAATTCGAGGGGATGCGGAAAACGGTCACGGGAATTTTTCGTTCGTCGAGATACTGCCAGAAGGCCTTGCCTTGGCGCAGCAGTAGGACCTCCCCCTCGGAGAGTGGGATCATCCACTTCCCAAGCCGCAAATGATGCTTCGGAGGTTTTTCCTGCGACGTCGAAAAGTAGGGAATCAGGGTTGCGGGGTCGCGATGAATAAAATCGAAAACATCGTGCCCTCCTGGATTCATCCCGGTAATCAGATTAGACCAGGCAACTGGACTTTGCGGCGGAATGCTGGTCTGGAGAGGAAGGAAGCTGCCGCGCGATGCGAGCGCGGCAAAGTTCGGCATTTTTCCCCCATCCATGAACTGCCGCAATAATTGCGGGTCCATGCCGTCCACGCCAAGGATCATAAGCTTCTTCTGTGCGGGAGACCTGCCGTTGCGCATTCGAACGAGAGGCACACCGAGGATTACGGTGAGTAGAACGGCCGCTCCAAGCACAATCATCCATTTGCGAAAGCGTTTCATCTTCTCCGTTGCTCACAGTGAGGACACCCGAGACGTCGTCTGCTAGCATGCAGAGCCAAACTTCTCGCGTATGTCTCTATTCTTGGCCGTCTGGAGCGCAGCCAGTATAGCAAAGGGGCTAATGGAAGCCTCCCTCGGCCCACGGTGAGAAGGGCTAACAAACGTCAGAGCTGAGTGTTATACCATCTCGATCATGAGGATGAGGACGAAAATCCCAGCTTCCAGTCGGATCAGCAAGCCACCGAGACAGATTCTGCTGCTGCTTTCTCTCGTCCTTCTTTCGAATGGGGCTTTGAGGGGGGATTCAAGCCCGCGTTCGAACTGGGGTTCGAAGGCGTTCGCCCAGATTCCGTCCGCATCGACGGAGCGGGCGCTCAAGGACGCGCAGGAGGCCTACGAACGGGACGATTTTGCGGCTGCAGCGCGCGGATTCGAACGGGTGCGGAGCGCGGCCCCGGAGAAAAAAGAGGCGTGGCATGGTCTGGTGCTTTGTTACTTGCGCTTTGGAGATAAGGCGCGCGCGGTGGAGCTGGGGCGCGATGCCGCCGCACGCTGGCCCGACGATGGGGAGACTCGGCATCTCTTGGGATTTGCGTATTTCCAAAGCGGGCAGCCCGAGCCGGCGATTCAGGAACTCTTGCAGGCTACCCGCCTGATGCCGAGTCACTACGAAACGCAGCTGGATTTGGCGCTGGCTTACCTAAGCGTGAAGAAGTACGTTGCCGCGAGCGAGTCGCTCGAAGCAGCGATTCGAATGAAGCCACAGTTGCCACTTCCGCACATCTTGCTGGGCCGCGCTTACGTGAATTCGAATCGCACGCTTCCGGCGATCGATGAGTTCAAGAAGGCTTTGTCACTCGATCCGAAAATTCCGCTCGGCCATTACCATCTTGGCTACGCATACGAGAGCCTAGGACGCAATACGGAAGCGATCGCGGAATTCCGGAAAGAGCTGACGCTTCACCAGGACAATGGCGAAGTTTACTATCGGCTGGGACGCGCACTGCTGGACTCCGGGCAAGCACAGGAGGCGGCGGTCCAGCTTCGTCATTCGATCCGTTTGGCTCCAGAAAACGGCGAGTCGCACTGCGCGCTGGGGAGAGCATTGCTGGAACTTGGGCAGCCGCAGGAATCCATTGACGCACTGCGCCAGGCCGCGAGTTTGAATCCAAACGACCCGGCCAGTTTCTTTCTGCTGTCGCGCGCCTATAGCAAGACGCAAAACCAGCTAGAAGCCGCTAAAGCTATGCAGCAATATATGGAAATCAAGAAGCGACAGGGAGAAACGGGTGGAATGGCATATCGGCCCAATTAAGATGTCTCTCCCTCGCTTTGTCCTATTGAGTTCTATCGCGCTCTGCGCGCTGATGATTGCTATCCCGCTCGCATTGCCGGAGGCGCAAACTCCGAAGGGGGCGCCCCCCGCGCCTGTATTTGACGACGTGGCGCTCGCGGCCGGCATCGATTTCCATCTAACCTGCGGCGGCGCACAAAAGCTCTACGTTATGGAGTCGATGTGCGGGGGTGTTGCGGTCTTCGACTACGACAATGACGGCTGGCCCGACATTTTCCTGGTGAATGGCTCGACCCTGGAGGATTTGAAAACAAACAAAGGCCCGGCGAGTAAGCTGTACCACAACAACCATGATGGTACCTTTACAGACGTGACGGAAAGAGCCGGGTTGGCGCACCGCGGATGGTGCTTTGGAGCAGCAGTAGGCGATTACGACAACGATGGCTGGGACGACCTCTATATCACCTGTCTGAGCGGCTCCTTCCTTTATAAAAACAAACGGGACGGAACATTCCGTGACGTCACGGCGCAGGCCGGTGTCGGCAACCCCGGGCGATGGGGTACGAGCGCCGCGTTTGGCGATTACGACCGCGACGGACACCTGGACTTGTATGTAACAAATTATGTGGATCTTGATCTCAACAACCTTCCGAAATTCGGCAGCACTCCGTTTTGCCAGTACCGCGGAATTGCGGTCTCCTGCGGCCCGCGCGGCCTTGCTGGCTCGCGCGACCGCCTCTATCACAACAATGGAGACGGGACGTTCACGGACATGACCGAAGCGATGAACATCGATGCGGGATCCTATTACGGTCTGGGCGTGATTTGGGCCGATTACGATGGCGATGGCTGGCCGGACATCTACGTTGCGAATGATTCTTCGCCGAGCCTGCTCTATCACAACAATCAGGGCAAATCGTTCACGGAGGTGGGAGTCGCGGCCGGTGTGGCGTTCAGCAGTGACGGCCGCGAACAAGCCGGGATGGGCGTGGACTTTGGCGACTATGACAATGACGGCTGGCCGGATCTGGTGAAGACCAACTTTTCGGACGACGCGAACAACCTCTACCACAACAACGGCGACGGCACATTTGACGACCACGCCGGCGTGGCGGGCTTCGCCGAAGTCAGCATTCCTTTTCTTGGATTCGGTGTGCATTTCTTGGATTACGACAACGATGGCTGGAAGGACATTTTGATAGCCAACGGGCACGTTAATCCCCAGGTTAACGAACACGCCTTCGGAATCACATATGCGGAGCGCGCGTTGCTATTCCATAATTTGCGAAATGGCCAGTTTGAGGAAATGGGTCTGAAAGCGGGTCCGGCATTGCGGCAGCGCCGAGTGAGCCGTGGATTGGCCGTGGCGGATTTTAATAATGACGGGGCGCTCGGAGTTCTGATTACGAATCTCGATGGCTCGCCCACTCTGCTGCACAATGTTTCGAAGCCACCGGGGCACTGGGTACGGTTGAAGCTGATTGGAACGAAGTCGAATCGCAGCGCCTATGGCGCCCGAGTTGAATTAGTGGCCGGTGGCTTGAGGCAGGTTGATGAAGTCCGCGCGAACAGTAGTTTTCTATCGGCCAGCGACTCACGGTTACATTTTGGGATTGGAACCGCGACGCAGATCGACCGAGTCCTAGTACGCTGGCCCTCCGGGCTGGTGGAGCGCGTAGAGAAGGTTGGAGCGGACCGGGAGACGGTAATTCGAGAGGGGTCGAGCGAACCGGTTGAGAAGGGCGCTTCTCAATAAGTATTTGGCTATGTCTGGCAAGGATCGTGTACGGAATTTAGTAGGCCGCGGGCGGTAGCTTTTCATTTCTTCGGTCCAAACCTCGGTCAATGGCCGCGGGCATCCGGTTTTCCGGAGTACTGGGACTTCGACTGGGGCTAGCGACTACGCGCCGCCCAAATTTCGGCAAGCCTCGAATTATCCGCAGCAAACATTCCGCTGAGATAAAAAAGATAAAAAACTTATTGACAGGCAAGACCTGAGTGATACATATAGTCCCCCAACGGGGTAGAAAATGACGTCTACCTGTGCGGGGCGTCAGGTGATTCTTACTGTTCGATCAAAAATCCACTTGCGTTTCCTCGGGGGTGAAGGATGAATTCTGCAAAAAATAGCGTGTGGTCAGCGGCAAAGAAGTGTAGCGGCGCTTTGATATCCCGCGTCGCGATTGCGCTTCTGCTTTTTGCGGTTGCGGCCTTGTCCGCGAACGCGCAAGTTCAGAACGGCATTTTTACAGGAACCGTGACGGACCCGCAGGGGGCATCCGTGCCGTCGGCCGATGTAGCCATTACGAACGTCGGCACGGGTAACACCGTTACCGTGAAGACAGGCTCGGAAGGCTTGTACCGAGTCCCCGAGTTGCCCGTCGGCAACTACAGAATCACGGTGACGGCACCAGGCTTCAAGAGAGAAGTGAAAGCCAACCTGTATCTTGGCGCGGGGGTCATCGAGCGTGTGGACTTCAAGCTCGAGCTGGGCCAGGCGACGGAAACCGTCGAAGTGGAGGCCGGAGCGGTTCAGGTCCAGACCGAGGACGCGCGGCTATATGACACCTTCAGTCAGACCCAAATCGCCAACCTTCCTCTGAACGGCCGCAACGTCTTCGACCTGATCTCCCTGGTACCCGGCGCCGTGGACGCAACCGGCGTCTCTTTTGAGAACGGCCACAATACCGTGGTGAATGGCCTTCGGCCGAATTTTAGCGGGTTCCTGATTAACGGCGTCTCCGACAAGGGCCTGAGCGGCGGCAACGTGACCACGCCGAACGCCGACATCGTGCAGGAATTCCAGGAACTCACGCTGAACATGTCCGCGCAATACGGCAATAGCGCCGCGGCGATTGTCAACGTGGTGACGAAGTCCGGCACGAACTCCCTGCACGGCAGCGTGTACGAGTTCCTGCGCAACGACAAGTTCGACGCCAACGATTTTTTCCGCAATGCTTCGCCGGATCGAGCAGTGAATAGCAGGCCGTCGGAGTTGCGTTTCAACCAGTTCGGCGGCACGGTGACGGGTCCGATCTGGAAGGATCACCTGTTCTTTACGGCCTCTTATCAGGGCGACCGCTTCATCACGGCTCAACCGGCGGCGCCCGTCGTTTCTGAATCGGCGGCCTGGCGGCAAGCGGTCACCACCCTTCTTCCGAACTCTGTTGCCGCGGCGATCTACAAGGATCCGAGATTCCAGCCGAAGAGCGACGGATCACCCGTGCTCAATAGTAGCCTCCAACCTTGGACTGTGACTGACACTGTCACTAGCTCTTACGGCAGTTTTTTAACGCTAGTCTGCCCCAGCGTTTTTGCGAGTACCTTTGCGCCTGGCTTTGACAGCGCAGTGGCGCAATTCCAGCAGCTTTTCGGCGTGACCGCAGCGGAAGCGACTGCTTGCGGAGGCGGCCTGGTTTCAACCGGCGCAACGGCTGCTCGAACCACTCAGTTCTTGAGAAATAATACATTACTGTTTGGCGCGCAGACCCAAGGCAACCTGTTCGACGGGAACGAGTGGTCCACGCGCATTGATTGGGTGAAAGGACAAAACGACCGGATCTTCGGCGAATACTACTGGCAGCATGAGTTTGATTCGTTTGGCTCCGAAAATATCAGCAGTGGCATCCACGGCTTCAAAAACCCGACAGCTTCCCATTTTCCTAACTTCCAGGCGAGCTGGGTGCATACGTTCAGCCCCACGCTAATCAACGAGGCGAAAGCGGGGTATGTTCTCAACCGAACAGACACTCAGGTAGCGATTCCTGGCGTGCCGCAGATCAGCTTTGACGACGGCACCGCCGGCTTCGGCTCTTACAGCGGCTATCCCCAATTCTTCCATGAGAATATCTATAGCTACGGTGACATGATGTCTCTCCAGAAGGGGAAGCATAGCCTGAAATTCGGTGCGGATTTCCGGAGAAACATCGAGAACAGCGAATTCGACATTGCCCGACCGTCCTATTACGCCTTCGACCAGCTCTTTTTTGCCGCCGGTGCACCGTACAGTGAAAACGCTGGCACGGACCCGGGCTTTGTCTCGAGCAAGCCGGCCGAGCTCTCGGACAATTTCCGGCACTGGCGGAACCTGGAAGTCGGTGCTTACTTCCAGGACGATTGGAAAGTGACCAAGAAACTGACGCTCAACTTCGGTCTGCGCTGGGATCTCTTCACGCGTCACACGGAGAAGAGCGGCAAGGTGACGACGTTCCTTCCGGGGCCAGGCTGCGAATTTCAGTCCAACGGATTCTGCGCGGATGCAATCCTGAACGCCAACGCGCCAATCGGATCACCGGGCTGCAGCTCACCTTTTCAAATGTCCCATGCCGTCCTTGCCGGGGTCTGCGGCCCAGGCGGCTTTGCCATTGCGAAGAACCTTGGAGCGGGCAACCACAAAAACTTCGGTCCCCGCGCGGCCTTTGCCTATGATCCGTGGGGCAACGGAAAGACGGCAATTAGAGGGGGGTTTGGCATCTCGTACGAGGGAACGCTATACAACCCATTGTCGAACTCCCGGTGGAATCCGCCATTCTATTCCTTTAACTTGGAGACGAATGCACTCGGTGGAGGGGTTCCCGGTGCAGGTGGGGGGGCCGTTGTGTTCGGGCCGACGACTACCTGCGATCTGACCACAACCGCTTGTACGCCCAGCGGTGCGGCGGTTACCTTTACCGGCCCGGGAACGAACATCGGCATGGGCACTGGAGCCCAAGCAACTGGAAACATCAGCGGGTACTTTTCAGGAGACCCCAACACAGCATTCCTGACTGGAATCGTCTTCCCAGAGGGGATTCGCGACCCCTACGTGCTCAACTCCTACTTTGGAGTCCAGCGTGAAATCCTGCCCAAAACGGTCCTCGAAGTGAATTACGTGGGCACCCTGGGTGACCATCTTTTCCGAGCGGAGCAGGGGAACCGATTGCCGGGCGAGCGTCTCCCGGCGGGAGCAACGGTTGTGGACAACTTCGGGCGCACCCTAACAGGCCTAGGCCACCGGTACCTGAATACGAACTACGGCGTTCTGCGAATCTGGGACAACGTAAGCAAATCCTGGTACAACAGCTTGCAGGTTGCCGTGCGACATCAGGCGACGCGCGGACTGGTGTTCAACGGCAACTATACCTGGAGCCACTCGATTGACACAGGCTCCGACTGGCACAGCGGCGCAACCTCGGCGAACGGAGGCGCAGCGGGAGACGGGTATTCGTTGGATCCGACCAAGCCTGGACTGGATCGGGGAAATTCCACCTTCGACATACGTCATCGGTTTAGCATCAACTATGTCTATGAGTTTCCCTGGATGAAAGCGCAGAAAGGTTTCGCCGGGCATGTATTTGGCGGCTGGCAATATCAGGGGCTGTGGGCGTACCAGACCGGCGCGCACTGGACCCCATTCTGCGCCGCCGGAAACCGATGCGACTTCAACTTCGATGGAACACGGAACGACCGTCCGGATGTACTTGTCAGCAATCACCACAACGCCACACATGGTGATTGGGCGAATGGATGGTTCCAACCCGGTGGGTCTCTGGCCAGCAGTGGTATGCAGGCATGGTGCGGAGTTGCACGGACTCTCGCGAATCCAGCTCCGCCGTGCAGCGCCACGACTTCCTTCTTCCAAACTCCGTGTCTCGGTTGTGACGGCAATCTGGGGCGGAACACGTTTGTGGGGCCTAGCCTGTCCAATACCGACGAGTCTTTGTTCAAGAACATCAAGATATCGGAGCGGTTCAATTTCCAATTCCGCTTCGAGGTGTTCAACGCCCTCAACCACACCAACTTCAAGCTGCCCAACGGCGCAACGGGTGGCAACAACGGAAACCACATTAACGGCGCTGCGAACTTTGGCCAGTCGTTCGGGGAGATCGCTCCACGACACATCCAGTTCGGATTGAAGTTGCTCTTTTAGCTGATTTCAGGTGAAACGCGGGGTCCCCGGCTTAAGGTCGGGGGCCCATCTTTTTTCTTGCCTCAAAAAGTCCGCGCCGAAGGCAAGAAGCGTGGTAGTTTGTTTCAATAGGTGTGAGCAATGGCAGTGAACGGCGCAGGATCGGTTTTGGTTCCGTCCCTTCTCCGACTGAGTTTCTTGACTCTCCTTTGTGGCGGAGCTCTGCACGCACAGCAACAGTTTGGGAATATCGTGGGGCAGGTTCGGCTCGTGGATGGCGGGTTCCCGAACGAGAGGATTCGCGTGACGTTAGAAGCCCGCGGGTCGCTCGTGGGCGTCACCTACGGTGATTCCGAGGGGCGTTTCAGCTTCAACGATCTGCTTCCGAACGCCTATACGGTGGTTATTGAGACGGAAGAATATGAGACTGTTCGCCTAACGGTGGCGGTTAATCCGATGACAGCCCCGACAAACTTTGTCCATTTGGTCCTGCGGCCCAAACCCATTGAGAAGCCGAGAGGTGCGCCCGAGGGAGCAACCGGCGGGAATCCTGATATTGTCGACGTTGCGGAACTCGCAAAGAAGTTCCCCCCGGCCGTGATCAAGGAATTTGACGCGGGAAAGAAAGCAGAACAGCACGGCCAGCTGGACGCTGCGGTTCGTCATTATCAAGCTGCGATCCTGCAAGCCCCGGATTTCTACCCAGCCCATAACAGTCTGGGGGTCCGCGCGCTTCAGAAGGGGGATCTGAAGGTGGCGGAGGAGGAGTTCCGGCGTGTCCTGGAACTGAACTCGAAGAGCGCGCAGGCTTGCTTCAATCTTGGAAACGTTTTGTACCTGACGCACCGCGACGAGGAGGCCAAGCAGTCGCTCGACGCGGGGCTGCATCTGTCGCCTTTTAACGCGCTGGGTCATTATTTACAGGGTTCCGTGCTTGTTCGGTTGGGAGATCTAAAGTCCGCTGAGGAGCAACTGAAGACGGCGCGGGAGCTGGATCCCAAAATGCCCCAGGTGCCGATTTCTCTGGCTACGCTGTACTTGCAGACCGGGCGGGAGCACGAGGCCACCGCGATGTTCGAGACGTTCCTCAGAGAGTTTCCGACGAATCCGATGGTGCCCAAAGTTCGCGCGGCGCTCACCAAGATGGCGCAATCCCCGTCACCATAGTTTCGCGCAGTAAACGGTTGCTAGCGGCCGGCGACCAGCGGGCAAATCCGCGGGTCCAGCCGGCAAGCTTCGGCGTATTCCTTCTTCTTCAAGTCCGGCTGATTCATGCGCTCGAAGGCGAAGCCGAGGTTGAGGTGCGCCTGGGCATAGGTAGGATCGGCGGCGATGGCCCGGCGATAGCTCTCGACGGCGTCGTCGAGGCGGTTCATGCGGCTATAGCAAATGCCGAGGGAGTTGTAGGTGAGCACATCGTGCAAGCCCATTTGGACAGCGCGCGACAAATCTTCCGAAGCGCTCACGTAGGTCTGCTCGCGGACCGAGAGCAGGCCGCGATCGCGGTAGGCGAGAGCGAAATTGGGTTGAATGCCGATCACTTTGTCGAGCGCTTCGCGGCTGGATTTCGGATCGTCTTTCGCTTCCATTTGCGCGAGCAGGAACCATGCGCGAAAATTCTGGGGATTGGTCGAGAGCAGCGTGCCGATTAGGTCGCGCGCTGGGCCGATTTTTCCCTGCAAACCGAGGGCTCGGGCGAGTCCCATGCGGGCCTGTTCAAAGCCTGGATTGAGCGCAACGGCGCGGCCGAACTGCTTTTCTGCTTCTTTCCATTGCGCAGTGTGGGAAGCGGCCTCACCGAGGAGGAACGGAATCAGATAGAGCTGCGGCTCCTTCTGCTGCGCCGATGCAAGGAGAGCGCGCGCGGCAGCGAAATTGCCCAACTGGATTTGATCGGTGGCCCGCAAGATGTCCTGGAACACCGACACTTTGTCCTTCGGGTCTGCCAATTTCGAGTTTGCCGCCGTGGGGGCACGGTAAGCCACGTATCCGAGGGACCTAAGTTTCTCCAAAACTTCCGGACTTGCGGTCGTCGAGGAGGCACTTTCTCCGGAGTTTCCCGCCGGCGGCGGATAAGTGGCCAGGAGCCGAGTCAATTGCGCCTGCAGATTCGTGGCGACGCTGCCATTTTTCACCGCAATGTTCTTTGTTTCCGACGGATCGGCCGGATGTTCGTAGAGTTCCTGCTTGGGAGCTTCAATAAAGTGATAGTGCTCCGTCTGCATGCTGCGCAGTGGGCTCCAGCCGAAGGAGTTTGCGGGATAAA
This sequence comes from Candidatus Acidiferrum sp., assembly GCA_035704085.1. GTDB lineage: Bacteria > Acidobacteriota > Terriglobia > Acidiferrales > UBA7541 > Acidiferrum. Next base: position 129,889 of record DASSXG010000024.1, read on the forward strand.
ACGTTTCGCTGTAGGCAGGGCGCTCGGGCCCGTGGGGCTTGCCAGTTATGAGGGGTAAGAGACTTGTGGCCTGAAACTGTTTTTGGATGGGGTCTTGCACTCCGGCCATCTCCAGCACAGTCGGACCCACTTGAATCGTTTCCACAGCAACAGAAACGTGCTGCGGAGTCAGACGCGCTCCTCGCGGAGGCTTGACGATGAGAGGCACGCGCACGGTCGAATCGTAAACAAAAAACCCGTGCTCTTTTTCGCCGTGTTCTCCAAGGGATTCCCCGTGATCGCTCAAGAAGACAATCAAGGTATTGTCGTAAAGATTGTTGGGGGCTTGCTTGAGCCAGGCAAAGAGACGCCCCAAGTGGCTGTCCGCATAAGCAATCTCGCCGTCATAGAGCTCCCTTGCGAAGCGCGTGCGGAAAGGTTCGGGCGGGTCGTACGGGCTGTGCGGGTCATAAAGATGGAGCCACAGGAAAAAAGGTTGATTCGAATGCGTTTCCAGCCAGCCAACCGCGTGGTCTACACTCTCCTGCGCGCGCCGCTCCACAAGCCCCAGGTTCTTCTGAAGAAATTCCTGCCCCGCAAACGCGTCATCGTAACTGTCAAAGCCGCGCGCGAGGCCCCAACTCCTGTCCAGGACGAACGAACTTACAATCGCGCCAGTTGAGTAACCGTTGGCTTTAAGGCTCTCCGCCAGCGTGCGGAAACGGTCGCCAAGGGGTTGCGCGGTGAAATCCTGCACCCCGTTGTGAAAGGGGTAGGTGCCAGTGAAAATCGCCGTGTGCGATGGCACTGTGAGGGGTACTTGGGCGATCCCGCGTTCGAAAACGATCCCATCTTTCGCTAGTGCATCCACGTTCGGCGTGAGACCCCCCGGATAGCCGTAACAACCGACACGATCCGCGCGGAGTGTATCTACGGTAATGATCAAAATGTTTGGACGTTGCAGTTTGTTCTGCTGGCAGCCACCGAGGAAGTGAGCAAATCCAAGGAAGAGAGCAGCGCATAGAGTAAAAACAAATGCGTAAGGGCATGAGGAGGCTCCCGCCCTACGTTTCTGCGAAGAACGCGCCATTTAAGGCTGCGGACTCCCGCCGCCGCTCTTTCGCATTTCTTCTTCTGCTTCGTTGTTCTGCCCGTTGGCCTGCAAAGCCTTGATCAACGCTTGACGAGCTCTGGTATTTCCAGGTTCGATGGAAAGAGCGGTGCGCAGAGCAGCGATGGCGTCGCCGAGTTTCCCTTGATAGAGCAACAAATCTCCCAGAGCCGTATACGCCTGGGCGTAGTTGGGATTGATCTTCACGGCCTGGCGGAAGGTCGCTTCCGCATCTTCCACTTTTCCAAGTTTCAGGTAAGCCGCGCCCAGATTGTATGCGGCCGAGAAGTTCGTGGCATCAAGACTCAGGGTTTGCTGGAAAGCCGCGATCGCTTGCACCCAATCTTCATTGCCGACGCAGGAAAGACCCAGAAAGTAACTGGCCAGCGAATAGGACGGGCTCAATTTGAGCGCGGTCTGGAACTCACCGATCGCGGCAGTAAAATCTTTTTGGCGGTAATGGTTTAACGCCAACAGGTAGTGAACAGGGAGCGAATCCTTTTCAAATTTTTCCGCCTGGAGCAATTTTGCAATGGATTCGTCGTAGCGTCCGCGCTGACTATCGGAGAGAGCATCCGAAACGAGTTCATAGACCTGGATCCGGTCTTTGGGATCGGGCAGACGGTGGTCGCTTAATACCTCATCACTGCCACCCGCGACGGCAACGTAGCCGAGCGACTTCAAGCGCTCCACCAATGCAGGATCGAGCCCCGTTGATTCCGACGTTTTCTCTCCAGCAGAACGTGTGTATCGAGCAATGAACTGCACGAGGCGTTTCCGCATCGCATTGGAAATGGCTGGTTTCACAGTATACAAATTCGTGAGTTCGTGCGGATCAGAAGAAAGATCGTACAATTCGGGCCGCGGCGCGTCGATAAAGTGATATTGCCGGAAGCGGACCCCGCGCAGCTCGCTCCAATTGAAATGAATGCGAGGCAGGTACGTTTCTGCATAGTTGTCCACGGGTGGTGCCACAGTTTTTCCTTCTATTGCCGGAACAAGACTGCGGCCCTCCAGCTCATTCGGTCTGTTTGCGCCCGTTAACTCGAGAATAGTTGGCAGCAAGTCCGCTAGGTTAGCCGGTTCATCGACTACGGGTTTTCGTTGTGCCACGCCTGAGGGCAGTTTGAAAATCAAGGGCACATGCAGCGTGGCGTCGTAAATGAAGAAGCCGTGTGTCTTTTCGCCGTGTTCGCCCAAACCTTCCCCGTGATCGCCGGCCACAACAATCAGTGTGCGGTCATAGATTCCCTTTGATTTCAGATAGGCGACGACGCGCCCCACCTGCGCATCCACAAATGCGATTCCGCCGTCGTAAGGGTGGGCGCGATACTTCTGTAGATAGGATGCCGGCGGATTGTATGGATGATGAGCATCGTAGAGATGCACCCACAAAAGAAACGGCTTTCGATGGTTGCCATCCAGCCAGGCGAGGGCGTGGTCGACCACTTCATTGCCGGGTCGCATCATAGCGTCTATATTTCTCTCATCGAGCCGGCTAAAATCGAAGCGGTCGTAGTAAAAATCAAAACCGCGGCTGAGCCCAAATCGCGAGTCCAACACGGCGGAGCCCACTGCCGCTCCCGTCGCGTAGCCGTGCGCGCGCAAGAGCGTCGCGAGGGTCGGCTGAGAGGAGTTCAGACGATTGCCGCTGAAATCGTGCATGCCGGTGCGCATCGGGTAGGTACCCGTGAGCATGACGCTGTGCGCAGGCAGCGTGATCGGAACAGGAGTGTAGGCATTCGCGAAGCGCACGCCGCTGGTGGCAAGGGCGTCCAAGTGCGGCGTCTCAATCAGCTTATAGCCATAACAGCCGAGGTGGTCGGCGCGCACCGTGTCGATCGTGATGAAGACGATGTTCGGAGCAACGTCTGCCGGTGGGGCGGCGAAACAGACTATGGGGCAGAGGGCAAAGGCGAAAAGAGAGGCAGATCGGATGAACCGCAAAATCTGTATTTTCTTGAGAACAATAGTCGTGCTGTCCTGCGTCTTACCTGCCCGCGGCATTGCTTGCATAGTCCGGTGAGCCCCTGGAAACTATTCAGTCTATAGCGCGCAAGAATCATGCGTCAAACGGATTGGTGATTGTCGAATCTGAGCCGGGTGAACAAGTATCGTTGAGGCGAGTCTGAGTGGAGCTTCGGCGCGTAGTTTAAATCTTCAAATTGCCACGATCTTCGTGCTTACTTATTGCCTTCAAGGGCCAAAGGCATGTCGGCAGTGCCGATGAAGCCGCTTCGCTGATCCACAACACCAAGCCGGAGCGTATAATGTGCTGGAGGCAATTCCAGATCGAGGTGGTAGGGAAGTCCTTGCTGTTGGATGCGTGTAAAGTCCTCTGACTTGAGCGTGGGCTTTATTGCAACGTCCTTTTGTCCCGCGATCTTTCGATCTGATCCATAGGCGGCCGCATGAAACTCGACGGCGAGCCGCCTATTCCCGCCTCCGGCATCTTCTGCACTAATCGTGTAAGGGTCCACGATGAAATCGATTCCCACTTTCATTTTGGCGGCCGGCGGGGGCGGGACGACGCGCGCGTCAAAAGTAACGCCAGTCGCTGCCGGCGTTCCTATCTGCATGGCTATCCCGATTTCCCCTTCGCGCTGCTTAGTAGTCTTGGCATCATCGGCTGACGTAAGTGCATAGTAACCATGACGTGCGCGCACGGTTACTCCCGGTCGATTCACTTTTACTTCAATTTTATGGAACTTGCCGTCTGGTTTGCCTTCGGGACTGTAGCCGAGCAGATAGTACGAGGCGCCGTCCACCATGCTGAGTGCCACTGCATGTTCCAGGTCGTTCTGGTTAATGAATACCTTTCCGCCAGTCTCTCCCGCTACTTGCTTCATTGTCGCCTGCGACTCCTGAAGCGCTCCGCTGGCGAGCTGGAGATTTTGCGCGTACTCTGCTCCACCAACGAGTGTCCCCGCGCCACTTACGCCTTGGTTTTCCGCCCCGCCAAGCAACTGACCAACCAACCCTCGCGCATCCACGGGGTATACCGCCACCTGAGCGTCCGTCAAGGCTGAAGTCGTTTCGCGAACCCTGTCCTCGTATAGCTCATTAAATGCAACGCGGTTCGGATCGTTGTCTCCGTCCGCACTGTACTTAATAATTCGAGTATACGTGGCGATCGGGAAAGACCCCGAAACCCAGATCAGATTCTTGCGGCCTGGGAGGCCCGCAACGGCCTGCGCAATTGCTCGGAAAGTTGTCAGCGTCATCCCCACACGCATATCGATCGCCAGGTTCGCTTGCTCGTTATAGAAATCCGCCATCCTTGAAATGAAGACAGCCGCGTCACGATTGGGGGCCCGTACGCCCGCCGCGTCCGCTCTGGCCCCAGACAACCGGGGCAGCCTTGCGTCGACATCGGAGAGTTGTAACTCAAGCGAGACGGCCGGATTAAAACTTTCCACAGCGGCTTTGACCAGCGTTGTGTCATCCGTAAAGTCTTGCAGCAGTCGCAAGGAACGTCCTAGCGTATAAACCGCTACCGGCTGTCCAGGCTGCAGTTGGGTGTCTAGGTATTTCAACATCTCCATCCGCACACGTGCTTGATCCCGGAGCTGGGTGTTCAAAGCATCTAGCAGCAGGATCACTGGAACGCCTAGCGGCATGCGGTATTCGGGACGGTTCGTGGTGACATTTGGCGGGAGGGTGGCGCGCTGGCTGCGCAACGCTCGCGCCGTCTCGGCGGGTTGTTCAAAAGAAACAATCGTCACTTTCTGCGGCTTGCCGTCCTCCAGCACCGTGAAATCCTGCGCTCCGAGGCCTGTTATCGTCTTTCCATCCTTATCCGTCACTACCGCGTCAGCGAGGACGAGGCGCACTGTCACCCGGACGGCTGGCGAAGGCACCCCGGCTTTCTGCTCCTGTGCCCAGTCCATCGCTCCCCAGGCGAGTATCAGCCCAGCAAACGGAATCGCAACTAACGGCACATTGATCTTTCGCCACAACTTTTTCGAAAACCTCATCTGGCACCTCTCTGGAACATTCCGTCGCCCGGCGACGACGCGCTCATCTCTGCGGAAGAAAGTCTTCGCAGAATCGAGAATTCAATTCCTTGCGCGTAGCCTCGGCAAACCAGGAAGCCTCGTTTCCCTATCTGTTGGCTGTGTTTCCTCCTTTTATCATTCTTTACTTCGTTACGCATCATTTTCGTGATCGCCCAGAACCGAAACGGGTTAGCGCCCGTTGGAGTAATTTTTCACGTCCACCGGCTCGTACATAGTGGCGGTGGCCGCGTGGGCTTTTTCGTAGGCAGTAATGTCCGGCTCGTGCAGCAGAGTAGTGCCGATATCGTCGAGGCCCTTCAGCAGGACCTCCTTGCGCGAGGGGGCAATTTCAAACCGGAACATCAGGCCATGCTTGTCCGCAATGGTTTGGTTCGGCAGATTCACAGTCAGCGAGTAGCCTTCTTCTTTTTCGGTTCGCTGGAAGAGTTCTTCAATCTGTTCTTCGCTGAGCTCGGCGGGAAGGATGCCGTTCTTGAAGCAGTTATTGTAGAAAATATCGGCATAGCTTGGCGCGATGATGACGCGGAAGCCGTAGTCTTTCACGCCCCAGGGGGCGTGCTCGCGGCTGGAACCGCAGCCGAAATTCGCGCGCGTCAACAAAACCGAAGCGCCTTTGTAGCGCGGGAAATTCAACACGAATTGCGGATTCGGTTTTTCGCCGGGAAGATAGCGCCAATCGTAAAACAAGATCCGTCCGAAGCCTTCCCGCGTGAGCGCTTTCAGGAATTGTTTGGGCACCATCTGGTCGGTGTCCACGTTGACCTTATCCAGCGGCAACACCATGCCGGTGTGAGTCCAGAACGGTTGCATGCGAGTCAATCTCCCAATTCTTCAAACTGCCGAATTTCGTCGAACGCAGTCCAGTAGGCGCTGCCTGCCTCTCGCGATCCGTCGCCGCCAATCGACGAAAGCAAAATATAGGTTACCCCGCAGCACGGCTCCGGCTTTTCGCACACAGTTAATTCGTGCACGCGAATTTCCATCCGCTCTCCACTCGTAAGATCCACTCGCAGCCGTTTACCTACGTGCTGCTGATTCAGACCTCGCGTATGAACTGGCATAGTCAAACCGTAACAGGCAAAGTCAAAATCATCGGTCTAAACACGGGCCACCTACAAAACCAATACTCTAAGAACGAGCAGGGCAAGGCCCTCCCCTACTCGACGGATTCCACCGCGAACTGACGGACGTCGACGAAGTGGCCGGCGATAGCGGCGGCGGCGGCCATGACCGGGCTGACCAAGTGCGTGCGGCTGTCTTTGCCCTGGCGGCCTTCGAAATTGCGATTGCTGGTGCTGGCGCTGCGCTCGTGCGGCGGCAGAACGTCGGCGTTCATGCCGATGCACATGCTGCAACCGGCGTCACGCCACTCGAATCCTGCCTCGGTGAAAATTTTGTCAAGGCCTTCTTTTTCGGCTTGCGACTTGATGCCGCGCGAGCCGGGCACGATCAATGCCTGCTTGATGTTTTTCGCGACGTGTTTTCCGGCGACGAGATGGGCGGCGGCGCGCAAATCATCGAGGCGCGAATTCGTGCAGGAGCCAATGAAGACGCGGTCCACGGGAATGTCCACGATTGGCGTTCCGGATTTGAGACCCATGTATTTCAGCGCGCTTTCGGTGGCCTTCTGATCGTTGAGATCCTTGAAGTCGTGTGGATCGGGGACGCGCGCGGTGACGCTGGTGACCATGCCGGGATTCGTGCCCCAGGTGACTTGCGGCGCGATTTGTTCGGCTTGCAGCTCGACGGTCATGTCGAACTTTGCGCCGTCGTCGCTGCGCAACCGTTTCCAGTGCTCGACGGCTTCCTGAAACGCCTTGCCGCGCGGGACGAACGGACGGCCTTCAAGATAAGCGAAAGTCGTCTCATCCGGCGCGATCATTCCGGCACGCGCGCCGCCTTCGATCGTCATGTTGCAAACGGTCATGCGGCCGTCCATCGAAAGAGAACGAATGGCTTCGCCGCCGTATTCCGCGACGTGGCCGGTACCGCCGCCAATGCCGATTTTGCCAATGATGGCGAGAATGATGTCCTTGGCGGTGACACCTTTGGGGCGCTTGCCATGAACGAGAATGTGCAGCGTCTTCGAGCGTGATTGCACCAGGCATTGAGTGGCAAGGACGTGTTCGACCTCGCTGGTGCCGATGCCGAACGCCAGCGTGCCGAAGGCGCCGTGCGTGGAAGTATGGCTGTCGCCACAGACGATGGTCTGGCCGGGCTGGGTGATGCCGAGTTCGGGACCGATGATGTGGACGATGCCCTGGTGACGGCTGTGCATATCGAAGAGGCGCACGCCGGATTCGCGGCAGTTCTTTTCGAGGGCCTCAAACTGCAGCCTGGCGTCGTTATCGAGGATGGGCAGAGTGCGATCCTTGGTGGAAACGGAATGATCCATCACCGCAAAAGTGAGATCGGGCCGGCGGACTTTGCGGCCTTCGGCGCGGAGGCCGGCGAAGGCTTGCGGCGAAGTGCCTTCATGGATCAGGTGGCGGTCAATATAGATGATGGACGGCTGACCTGGATCTTCGCGAACGACGTGGGAGTCCCAGATTTTTTGGTAGAGCGTCTTCGGCGTCATGGCGGTCATTTTAGCACCGTGTGAATGAAAGGAGGTAGAGGAGGTAAAGGAACTGAAGGGGGTAAAGAATAGGAGAACGAGGAAAGAAAGAGATAACGCAGAAACGCCGCGGGCGCTGAGGTTCGCAGTGAAGAAGACTCGGTGGCAGTGGTTGGCTGCTTCTAAACTTGCCGCAATTCACGCCTTCTTCCGGACATCCATAGGCCTCGGAGCAGAGTTGTAGGGGCGAGTCTGCGCGGGGTTGGGCTGGCGCATGGGGATGACGCGACCTGCTTGTGAGAGGCGGCTTTTGGGGGCGGGAACCACGTAAACTGAGGAGGTTTGCATCTTCTCTCTCTTGGACTGCGCGGGCCTGCTATAGAAATGCGGGGGCGAGCGGCGAGGACGGTTTCGGTGCCTTTCGCCGTAGACCAGCTTGAAGAAGAAATAAATCATGATGTCCACACCGAGAACGCAGAGAGCGAGAAATACGGTAAGCGACATGTTCAGCTCACATTGACGGAGGCTGGCCCCGCCATTACAACAGGGAGGGTAGGAGAGGCGGCCATGGAAAGTCCTGAGAAGATAATTAGGATTTTGTTAGGAGGGCTTCTTGGGGCCGCAGCCACACTGTTGGTTGGAGGGGCGGCAAAAAACATGCACAGCCAGGAATGGCTGTGTCACAAGAAAGGGCACGACGCGTCGTGTCCGTACAAATTAAGAGGGCAAGCTAAGAAGGTCTCTGTAGCCGGGGGAGCTGGGAGAACAAAAGGAGATCGCGCGACTGAGCTCGCGATGACAAGTAAGGTAAAAGGCGTGAGCGCGCGCTGAAATCAGAATCGAACCGAGTTTTTGCGATGCGCCGACCGCTCTATTTCTCGGATTTGCGGCGTTCGCAGAGAGTGACGATTTTCGTGGGATCGACGGCGTCGTTGTCGATTTGCATTTCGACGACTTTGCCGCTCTTGTCAATCAGGTAGTTGATGCGGCGCGCGGCTTTGTACTTGGGATTGTAGAGGCCGTACTCCTTGGTGACGTCGCCGCCCCAGTCGCTGAGAAGAGGGAAGGTGACGGCGATTTTTTCTGCCCAGGCGGCGTTACTGAAGGTGCTGTCCATACTAACACCCAAGACTTGGGTGTCCGCAGCTTCCAGCTTTTGCAGGTTCTGCTGGAAGTTCTGCATCTGCTTGGTTCAACCACCGGTGAAGGCAAAAATGTAGAAGGCGAGCGCGACGTTTTTCTTGCCGCGGAAGTCGTGCAAGGAAACTTGGTTGCGTTTGGTGTCGAGCAGCGTGAAATCGGGCGCCATGTCTCCGACCTTGACGGCGGGTTCGGGCAGAGCGTCCTTCTTTTCGCTTTGTGCCCACAGGCTATTGCTTACGTGCGGGACAGCTAGCACGAGCATCCCGAAAAGCAGAATGGCGAGTCCTCTTCGCATTCGTTTTTCTCCTCGAAGGTTCTAACGCGTCAGCCGTCCCATGGAGCTGGCCGCAGGCCCGATGATAACAGAGGAAGGGGCCTTTTCGCAGGCCAAGAAGCGGCGTATCTTCGTTGCTCAGGAAGCGAATGACATTTACCAAACGCCTTCGCGAGGGAATCCGCCGTGGCGAAATTACCTGCAGTGTCCGGTTCTGGACGCGTCCGCATGTGCGCGTCGGAGCCCGTTACTGCATGGAGGAAGGCTGGATCGAAGTGGATTCGATTGAAGCTATGGGGTTTCCCGATATCACGCCAGAGTTGGCGCGCGAGTCCGGGTTTCTCGGAGCTTTGGATCTGCTCAAGGTCGCCAAGCATGGCAGGGGAGAGAACATCTATTTAATTCGCTTCCACTACGTACGGGGTCGTTCGAAGCAAACCGGTCGCCGCAAGCTGGCTTAGTGACGCCTGCTGCCCGGGCCGCTGGACACCCTGGATTGACGGGATTGCTGGCGAGGCCTAAGATGCGTGCGCGAAGAGGGGCACGGCTTAATCCGAAGTTGCGCGGGCCCGCCGACGGTGAACTTTGGCGGTGGCTTGGCGGGCGGCAGGGAATCAGGACAGCGACGAGATCCTGCATTCCGCGAAACGACAGGAGACCCCATGATTCTCACTATTGACCGGAAACGAATCGAGCCGGACATTGCCGTATTGGAGATGAAGGGGCGAATCGTATTGGGCAACGACGCGATGACAGTGGAATGGGAGCTGGCGGAGCTGATGAAGGAAAATCAGAAGAAAGTAGTGTTTGACCTGGCGGGAGTAACGATGGTGGACAGCACGGGCGTGGGGATAATCGTGATGTGCCACGCGAAACTGAGGAAGTCCGGCGGGGCGCTGCGCATCGCCGGAGTCAACGGGATAGTCGCGGATACGCTGCGGCTGACGAGTGTAGACAAATTGATCGAGTTTTATCCCAGCGTGGAGGAAGCGTCTGCCGGGTTCTGAAGGGAAGAGCGATGTCCAGGCAAAATTGTGACAGGCTGGAGCGAGGCCGACGAGCTTCCCTTGACGATCAAGGAGCGCTAAGAAGAACCCCGATCCGCTCGACGAGTTCGGAGCCCGTCTGGCCTGCCTCCGAAGCATGAAAATCTGGAGGGAGAATCAGGATTTGCATGGCGGGATGGGCTTGACGGAATTTCTCAAACGCCAGGGCGCTCTCCTGCGTCGTAGGACCACAAATGGCGAGGCGCGGGCGCATGCTTTTTGCGAGCGTTGCAGCGTCTGAGAGAAGTTTCGCGGTATACACCTCGTAATTGCAGCGCTTAAGGATCGCGCCAAGATAGGCGAGGAGATCGCTGGAGCTGTCCACGCAGATCACTCTGGGGCGTGACGGCGGAGCAGTGTGCGCGCCTGATGGCGGACGGCCGGAGAACGCCGCGATCGCTTGGCTTTCCGTCCCGCAAATGTGAAATACTCCGATCAGATTTGTGGCTGCAAAAACTTGCAGCAGGAATGGGGAGAGTTGGCAAAGCTTGAGGTCTCCCCGCGCGGCGCGAAGGGTTCCCAACGAACGGACCAGGGAGCCCAAGCCGCCGCTATCGAGAAAGGCCACGCCCTCCAGTTGCAGGACGAATTTCTTCGTTTCCAATAGGAATTTTTCGATCTCGAGCCGCAGCGCTTGCGCCTCTTCGCCGACGACAATGCGGCCTTCGCAACGGATAACCACCACATCGCCGATTTTTTGGCTCTTACAAACGAGCTTCATTAGCGCGTAAGGTAGCACAAAACGCGGCATCAAGGGAGATCGCCATAAGAAGCAATGGAGGGTAGAACGGGGCGCGTTGAGGGAGTAATCTTTTGCGATGCGGTGAAGAGACTTCGCCGGGGGGACGGAGGAAGCCGTGGCCATTCGAACGGTGTTACAACTGGGCGATCCGGGATTGCGTGTGATCGCGAAGAAAGTGGCTAAGCCGACTTCGCCGGAAATTCGCGCGTTGGTCGAGGATTTAGCGGATACGCTGGCGTATTGGCGCAAGACGACGGGATACGGCCGGGGGATCGCCGCGCCGCAGCTGGGAGTGGCGCTGCGCGTTATCTTTCTGCAACTTCCCGGCGATGAGCCGTGGCCGCTTGTGAATCCGGAAATCACCTTGCGAAGCACTGAAAAAATCGTGGTGTGGGATGCGTGCCTGAGTTTTCTTTCGATTTTTATGCAGGTGGAGCGACACCGGGAGATTCGCGTGCGGTATCAGGATTTACAAGGGGAGTGGCACGAGATTAAGGCCGGAGAAGAGCGGAATCTGTCGGAACTGTTGCAGCATGAGATCGATCATCTGGATGGGATTTTGGCGGTCGATCGAATTACAGATATTCGAACCATGTGCACGCGGGAAGAGTTTGAGAAGCGATATCGCGCGGCGAGTCCGTACGCGTTGAGTGCGACTAAGTAAGCGGCGAAAATCAGCCCGGGAGGGAGGCGGAGTGGGCGAAAACAAAGTGAAGTGGGGCGTACTGGGAGCGGCGTCCATCGCGGTACGCAAAGTGATTCCAGCGATGCAGAAAGGCGCTTGGAGCGAGGTGGCGGCGATTGCTTCGCGCGACGAGCGCAAGGCGAAGGATGCGGCAGGCAAATTGGGAATCCCGAAGGCCTACGGATCGTACGAAGGGCTGTTGGAAGATCCGGAGATTGAGGCGATTTACAACCCGTTGCCGAATCACTTGCATGTGCCGTGGTCCATCAAAGCCGCCGAGGCGGGGAAACACGTGCTGTGCGAGAAGCCGATCAGCTTGACTGTGGCGGAGGCGAAGACGTTGCTGGCGGCGCGGGACCGCTGCGGCGTGAAGATTGGCGAAGCGTTCATGGTGAAGACGCACCGGCAATGGCTGCACACGCGCGAGCTGATTCGAAAGGGAGTCATCGGGGAGCTGCGGGCGATCCTGGGAGCATTCAGTTATTTCAACCGCGACCCGAAAAATACGCGCAACGTACTGGAGTGGGGCGGCGGTGGTTTGCTGGACATTGGGTGCTATCCAATCACCACGTCGCGGTTTTTGTTTGGAGAGGAACCTTCGCGCGTGATTGGCCTGGTGGAGCGAGACCCGGAGTTTAAAATCGACCGGCTGACGTCCGCCATAATGGATTTTCCATCGGGGCAATCGGTGTTTACCTGCGGGACGCAGATTGTGCACTTTCAACGGATGCAATTCTTTGGGACGAAAGGGCGAATTGAGATCAAGATTCCGTTTAATGCGCCGACCGACCGCCCGTGCGAAATTCTTGTGGATGACGGGCGAGATGTATTTGGGAGCGGAATTACAACGGAAGTGATTCCGACGTGCGACCAGTACACGATTCAGGGGGATGCGTTTTCGCGGGCGATCCGCGAGAACGGCGAGGTTCCGGTGCCCCTCGAAGATGCGATTGGGAATATGGCGGCGATCGAAGCGATATTCCGGTCGGCGGAATCGGGGAAGTGGGAAAGTCCGCAGTCCCTATATAAACGAGCCCGGAAAGGGTGAGCGGCGTGTTTTATACGCAAATGGAAAGTCCCGTGGGGCCGTTGCTGCTTGCTGGTGATAAGGACAGCCTGCGATTCATGAGCTTTGGGAACGGCCGCCGCAGCCTCAGCCCTCGGCGGGACTGGACAAAAGACAAGGCGCCATTTGGCGAAGTGATGCGGCAATTGCGGGCGTATTTCGACGGCAAGCTGAAAGAGTTCGATGTGCCTTTGACGCTGGAAGGGACAGAATTTCAACGCCGTGTGTGGACCAGCCTGCTGACAATTCCATACGGTGAGACGATTTCCTACCGCGAGTTGGCCCAGCGCATCGGCAATCCTAGAGCCGTGCGCGCCGTTGGTCTGGCCAACGGTTCGAATCCGATCCCAATCATCATTCCGTGCCATCGCGTGATCGGCAGCAATGGCAGCCTGACCGGTTTTGGCGGCGGGCTGCACACCAAGAAGCAACTGCTCGCTCTTGAGAGCAAGCAAATCAGCTTGTTGTAGCTAGCCGCCTTGAGGCTTTGGGCCCAGAGTCGAGAGTGTCGCTTGCAATTGGTGTCGCGAGCCCCACTGGAAAGGGGATTAGGGCTTGCGGTAGTCCGAGAGGAGAGACTCTACGGCTCGCACTGGCGCGTGAAACGCCAGGAGCAACAGGGAAGCAATACCGTACATGAGGAGCCGTATTCTCATGTATATGGAAACACTGTTGTGAACGGAAAGTTGCGGCAGGTCGGCGGATCGAGTGTCTGAAATTAGTTCCCGGCCGTGGCTAGCCGCCGGCAATTGAAGGGACTAGCAGAACCCGATCACCTTCTTTGAGGGTGCAGGATTCGCCACCCAAGAACCGGATGTCTTCTTCGTTGAGGTAGACGTTGAGGAACTGGCGGATTTGGCCGCTTTCGTCGCGGACGTGGCGGGAGAGAGCGGGGAATCGCGTGGTGAGATCGTTGAGGGCTTCGGCGACGGTGGTGGCGCTGCAGTCGACCCTGGGAGCGCCTTCGGTGAAGCGCCGGAAGGCGGTCGGGATTTCGATGGTGATGGGCATTGTGTGCTCTCCTGGTTGCTTTTCTTAACCGCCTAATTGATAAGACTAACGGGTCTAAAGACCTGCCACTACAAAAATCTCCGAAACTTTTCGCCGCGCTACGCTTTGCCGGCAGATGCCGTGGTGCCGAGTTGGGCGTCCAGATAGGCTTCGAAGACGTCAAGACGCGGGGCGATGGCTTCGGTGGCCGGGAATTCGGCGGCGATAGCATCGGTAGTTTTTAGGCCGTTGCCGGTGATGCAGACGACGGTGGTTTCGCCGGGATGGATGCGATTTTGCCCGATCAGTTTTTGCGTGACGCCTGCAGTGACCCCGCCCGCAGTCTCCGTGAAGATGCCTTCGGTTTCGGCCAGGAGCTTGATGGCGGCAACGATTTCCGGATCGGAAATATCCTCGGCCCAGCCGCCGGAATCACGGATCAGTTTTATCGCGAAGAGGCCGTCGGCGGGATTGCCGATGGCGAGCGAGCGCGCGATAGTGCTGGGCTTCTGCGGCTCGAACCGAGCGAGGCTGCGCTTGACGGCGTCGGAGATGGGTGAGCAGCCGGTCGCCTGCGCGCCGAAAAATTTAACCGGCTTCTCTTCGACCCAGCCGAGAGTGACGAGTTCCTGGAAGGCTTTGGCGATTTTGGTGATGAGCGAGCCGCCGGCCATCGGGACGATGACGTTGTCAGGGAGCGTCCAGCCGAGCTGCTCTGCAATTTCGTAGCCGTGAGTCTTCGAGCCTTCCGAATAGTAGGGGCGCAGGTTGACATTGACGAGGCCCCACTGGAAGCGGTCGGCAATCTGCGCGCAAAGGCGGTTGACGTGGTCGTAGTTGCCGTTGATGCGCACGATGCGAGCGCCGTACACCGCCGTATTCAGCACTTTGGCGGGCTCCAGGTCGGCGGGGATGAAAACGCAGGCGTCGAAGCCCTGTTGCGCGGCTTGCGCGGCGACCGCGTTGGCGAGATTGCCGGTGGAGGAACAGCCAACAGTCTCGAAACCAAAACGGCGCGCGGCAACGAGGGCGGTGGCCACGACGCGGTCCTTGAAAGAGAGAGAAGGGAAACAGATGGCGTCGTTTTTGAAATAGAGATTTTTCAGGCCCCATTTCGCGGCGAGTTTGCGCGAAGCGACCAGCGGCGTCCCGCCAACAGCGTTGGGGCTCGTAAAACCTTCGGAAAGCGGGAGCAATTCCGAATAGCGCCACATGTTGAAGCTGCGGGAGGCAAGATTCTCGCGGCGGGCGGTTTTCTTCAACGCGTCATAGTCGTAAGCGACTTCGAGGGGAGAGAAGCAGTCTTCGCAGAACGAGCGGGGAACATTGCCCCAGGCTTTACCGCATTCGCGGCATCGAAGTTCATAGTATACGGACATTGGGTTCACCTCTGCCGGGCTAAAGCCCGGCCCCCACAAAAGCTAGAGCTTGCTGACGGACCGGGTGAGTTCCTGGCATTCCTCTCTCGTTCCGCGTCGTAGGGGCGGGGCTTGCCCCGCCCGCCCAAGCGCACCGTAGGCAGCGCCACACGGAGCCCAGTGCGTTAGCACTGGGGCCATGGAACGCCTTGAAACAGCGAGCGCCGTAGGCCTGGCACATGCAGCGTAGTGGAAACTCGATTCAGGGCAGCAAGGAGGAGAAAAACGAAAAACCCTCCGTGCCAAAGTGCTCGGAGGGTCTCAGAAAATCTTCCAAGAAGCTCGAAAAGCTCTTTAGCAGTTTTTTACGTGGAGCAAGTTGCCCTAAATCGCCACGTGTCGCCGCTACCGCAGCTCACTCTTTTATGCCTAAGTCACTTGCCGAAGTCAAGGGAAGATTCGCCAGGGTCGCGGGTCCAGCCCCGATTAGCACGTTGATCAGGGCTTAGGGCCGTTCGTCGAATCAAGCGGCGGTCACTGACTCTTTGGGAGACGGATTGAATTGGGCCACAAACGGACTATGTGCGCCGCAGACACAATCTGTTTTCCACCTCTGTCCTGAACGTGGATGTTTACGCGGAGCAGTCGCGGCCATAAATCGCCTGGATTACCGACGGGAAATGAAGCCAAATGATAGTAACAGTCGCGGCTTTTTTTGTTTCTTGAGCCCCAGCGTACGAGCAGAAGAGTAGAAAAGCCGCTAAGCATCGAAGAGTAGGGTCTGTGCAAAGCCCCATAACGAAAAACTACCACGGAATCGGCCCGAGTGTGCGTTGGCGGACTTCCCCGAAATTAGTCTTCCATCCGAAACTGACACGTTACCTTTGAGAGAAATCGAGGCTTGCAACGAAAAGCCTTCACCACGGAGCAGCTCAGCGTTTGACCTCTGGACGCTTGCCGACGGGCACCATGATGTGAACATAGGGTGTGTCCTTCCACATCACGAAGGGGCCACCGTTGTGGGGGTCAGTGGATATGCCCTCCAACGCCCCCGGGTCAGGAACGATTACCATAAGGTGCGGTCCGGGCTCCACCCATTGGTTGTCACTAGTTGGGGCGTTGGCGTAAGGATCGATGTTGCTGCTTCCCACATCACCGGCCAGCATATAGGCGATGCCGACTTCGTTGGCTTTGAAGGGCTTTTTGTTTTGCCAGGCATCTGCCCATGCTTGCCAAGTCTTATCCAGGCACATGGACATCTTGCCGCGCTTCTTCATGGAGTCTCGGGTGGGATAGCACGTGTAGGCACCGGTGCCCGGCTTGAGGATCGTACCGTCCCAGTTCTTCACGATGGCAGTTTTGGCCACCTCGGGCGGGGCGGCGCTCAGGGCCTCACGGATCAGTGCCTCCTTGTCCTGCGCGCCTGTTTGAAGAACGGTGACGAACAGAAGGGACACTGGAACAATCGTCAGTCGTGCAACTCTAGGAAGCACTGATAGCCACGAATGCACTCTCTTAGGAATAGGCAACGTTCTTTCCATTCTGACCTCCAACGCACAGGCTCATACGCACTGTGATCTCCCTCAGCTCCATGCCTCGCTGATGTGTGCAGATGACTTGTACGACCTAACCTTGGAGGGGGTCAAGTCCCAAGATTCTCTCCAAGGATCTGAAAGCAGGACAGGCGCCCGTGTTCTCCCTCTCGTCCAATGAACAGCCTCTGGAACGCCAGTGCGGGTTCGCCATCTAGATGGCCGCGCCATGGAATTGCGGCGCAATCTAGATGGCGGTTGTCTCTCCGGATGATCGTCGGAGAGCCGGCTATCACTTCGTAGTTAAATTTTTCGCAAGCATTTCCGAGACTGTCAGGTCTTTTGGTCCAATGAAATGCGTGGCCAGATTCTGCGCAAGCAGGGCATCCGTCTTCGCGCCGGCGATGGCCTTTTGCGCGTGTTGCGCGTGTTCTTCGCGAGGACCGGAGAGCGTGATCAGCGCGGCGGCAAATTCCATCTGCGGGTCATCGCCACGAAGTGCAGAGCTGCGCAAAGCAATCGCCTTTTTCACCATGGCGTAGCCGTCCACGCCCGCGGCGGGATTGGGATCCATGCTTTTCTTGTCGCCTTCCGAATCGTTTTGCACTTCAGGAGCCAAGACGCTTCGCACTCGCGCGCTGTTGGCCGTTTCGACCTACTTTTGCGTCCAATCGCGCTCATACATGTGCCAGAGATAAACGTCGCCATAGCCGAACGAGTTCCACCAGGAGTCCAGCATGTTGCGGTCGAGCCGCAAGATGCCCTCGCGTGTGACGTCTGCGGGAGGTGGAGCGAGCGCGGCAAGGCGGTCATAAACGCCGCCGCGATCCGCTTCGCTCACTCGCGACAACAGATGCCACAGCGTCAGCGCATCGCTCTTGCGCGCGTCGACGAGAAGGATGCCGAGCAGGGCGTTGCGTTCCTGCACAGTGGTGGCCGCAAAATCAAATTTGGACAACGCATCGCGAAACGAAGCAGAGGCGTCTTCAAAATACGGTGTGCCCGGACCGATCCTTGGGCGAGTGGCGCAGACAGCGCCCGCGGGAATAAAGGATTCATGGCCGTTGAGCTTGAAGCCGACCCAGCCCATGGTGGTGCGCAGAAGGCCCGCACCCGAGTCGTCCACATGCAGCGTATACACGCAGCCCAAATCCACGGCGACGGCGGAAGGCGTATCCACAACGAACTCGCCGGGAGGTGCCCAGATGGTGGCGTGAATGGTGCCACGCTCGAGCGAGAGGCGCTTGTGGCTCGGACCGTTGGTGACGAGGCGGAGGCGCGAGCCGGCATCTACTTCGACGAGGCCGGTTTCATCGAGGGAGATGGTCGCGCGTGAATTGCCATCGGTCACAAGAGTTTGACCTACGCCCAGCTTTCCCGCTTTCGAATCCGCTCCGATGGAGTGCCATCCAACTCGGGGCGCGCCTTCCAAGCGGGCCACATCCCACGCAGAATCCAGATTCGAAGGGGTTAGCTGGCGCCACAAGAAATACGACCCAGCAATGGCAATCAGAAGGGTTCCAGCGACGGCGGAGAACCGCAGAGTAAGCCAACGCTTGAAAAAGAAGGCGTGAGGTTGCAGCACACGATCCTGCGCTACCTGTTCGAATGCGGGCGCCGGTTGATTGTGGCGGTAGCGCCCCAGCGCCGATTCGAGCTTTTGCACTTGCGGCTCCGGCTCGCCCGAGCCGTCCCACAAATAATCGTCTTTCATCAAGGGATCTTTCTCACTCATGTTAGTTCTCTCATCCTGAGCCCCGATCTGCGCCTTGCGTCTTCTCGGCTAGTTTTTCGCGTAGCAATTGCATGCCGCGACAAAGATTGACGCGAACTGAACCGTGCGTGAGCCCGGTGCGCGATGCGATTTCCGGACCAGTCATTCCCTCCACCAAACGCAGGATGAGCGGCTCGCGATACGTCTCCGGTAGAGCGCGGATCGTAGCCAGGATCGCGGCGGCCTCTTGCTCGGCGGCGTGGTTGGTCGTTCGGCTCTCAGTTTGGTAATCGGAAACCGGTTCCGTCACCTCGGCGACGGGCACTGCTTTCCGAAAGTAATCATTGGCGCGGTTGCGAGTTATGGTGGCGAGCCAGGCTCCAAAACGCGAGCTCTCGCGCAGGGAATGAAGCTGGCGCAGCGCCAACAAGAACACTTCCTGGACAAGGTCATCCACTTCGCGCGGAGGAACCCGGCACAGGAGGATGCCGTGGACCATGCGCGCATAGCGGTCGTAGAGGCAGCCGAAGGCGCCGCGATCGCCATCGCGCGCGGCGGAGACGAGCCCGTCGTCGCCGCTCACATCCCTGGCAGGCCAGGCAGTCACAGAATGACGTTCCCTGCTTGCAGTCCGAAAGTCAACGAAAGATCCCACGTTGCTAAGATTGGGAGCCATCATCAATCCTGGAAGTAGACGCCGGAAAGAGGGGAATTGTTAACACAGGGTTCTGGCTCATGCGGTAGGTCCGGCTTAGTCATTGAATCCCAATAGCTTAGGAGCCCGTGCCGAGCGCCGCTGGATGCTTGACAACAAATTTACGGTTTCGTGCGTCCAATAGGTAGTGGAGAACAAAAATCGCAAGGCAACCCGTCCAGAGTGACAGTTATTATTCGGATGTATCGCGAACTCGCGGCAACCCTATTGAACGTGCGGTGTTATACTCAGAGGAAGACCTCGGCAGAATCCCCGAAAGCCTCCCGACGCGGTCGGGAGAGGTTTGGGGAATTGGGGCAGTGCGCAGAGTCGTCATCTGAACCATAACAAGGACGGGGACCGGAAAGACTAGGAGTGAGGGACATGGGAGAGCAAGTAAAAGAATTATTTAACTGGACGCGGCGCCGGAAGATTCTCGCGGCAGTGTTTGTATCGTTCACGCTGGCAGTCGGGATTCTTATTGGCTCGGTCGTGTCGGGGCGGGTCTCGGCGATGAAGAGTTTCGGATTTGCGGGGACAAACGCGACGGCGTTGGCCGTGCCGGACCCAATTCCGTCGTCCAGTTCCTTCGCCTCCATCGTCAACAAGGTGGAGCCGGCGGTCGTGAACATCGCGACGACTCAAGTGCTGGAGCGCAAGCAGACCAAGAGGCAGCGCCGCGCGCAGCCCTACGATCAGGACGACCCCATGCAGGATTTCTTCGACCGCTTCTTCGATGGGCGCCAGGACGGGCCGCCGCAGGCGGAGCGCAGCCTGGGCTCCGGAGTCATCGTGGACAAGCGCGGGTACATCCTGACGAACAACCACGTGGTGGAGCAGGCAACGAAGATTCAAGTGCAATTGAATGGGGACACGACGCGATACACAGCCAAGGTCGTCGGCGTGGATGAAGACACAGACCTGGCGGTGATCAAGATTGAGGCCAACAAGGAACTTCCCACTGCCAAGCTCGGGAATTCCGACGGCGTGCAAGTGGGCGATTGGGTGTTGGCGATCGGCAGTCCTTTTGGCCTGCAGGCCACGGTGACCGCGGGAATCATCAGCGCGAAGGACCGCGGCGGAATCGGGCAACAGTTCCAGAGATTCTTGCAGACCGATGCGGCCATCAATCCCGGGAATTCGGGCGGACCATTAGTGGACTTGGCCGGCCAAGTGATCGGGATCAACACCGCGATCATCACGGGCAGCCGCGGCTATGAAGGCGTGGGATTTGCGTTGCCGTCCACGACGGCGATCAATGTCTACGACCAGATCGTCAAGCAAGGGCGCGTGACGCGAGGCTCGATCGGCGTCAGCTTCCAAGAAGAGATCAGCACAAATGCAATCACGCTGAAGTCGCTCGGCGCGCCGTACGGCGTGGTTATCGAAGGGGTCCAGCCAGGAAGTCCGGCGGAAAAGGCCGGATTGAAGGGCGGAGACGTAATTGTCTCCGTGGAAGGTCATCCGGTGAAAACCGGGAATGACCTGGTGAATCCGATTGCGCAGGCGCCCATTGGCAGCAAGGTGAAATTGACTTACATCCGTGACCGCGAGCGGAAGGAAACCAGCGCGACCGTGGAAGACCGCACGCGAGTGTTCCCCAATGCGGCCGGGCGTTTAGGAGATCAGCCGGGCGAGGCAGCGCCGTCCGAGTTTGGGCTGCACGTCGAAGAGCTGACCCCGGAGCGCGGGCACCGCGTGGGAGTGGAAGGCCAAAAAGGTGTCGTGGTGACCGAAATCGATCCGGCATCGTTTGCTGAAGACTTGGGATTCACCCGCGGAGACGTCATCGCGGAGATCAACCGCGAGGCGGTGAGTAACGTTTCCGATTACCGCAAAACGGTGTCGAAGCTCAAGCATGGCGACGAAGTCGTCTTCAAGGTGTTTCGCCGCCAGGACAGCGACCGGATCCTGACACTGTATCTGTCTGGAAAAGTGCCGGCTGACAATCAGCAGTAGCGACAATCAAGACCCAATCACTGCACATGCGACTGCGAAAAACGATTCATTGGGCCCTGGCGCTGCTGCTGGCAGCAGGGCCCGGTGTGTCCGCCGCTTCCGCGCAGAGCCAGAAGGCGCCAAAGAAAAAAACTGTCGCCTCCAGGTCTAGGAGCTCGGCACACCGGACGAAGGTTTACAGAAAATCAAGACGGCGGGAGCGGGGACAGAAAGTCCCCACTCCTGACCGGATTTCCGAGATTCAGCAGGCGCTTGCGAAAGATGGCTCGTTCACCGGGACACCGAACGGCAAGTGGGATGACTCCACGATGGAAGCCATGAAAAAATTCCAGGAGTCGCACGGACTGAGTCCTTCAGGCAAACTCGATGCGAAAACCCTCCAGCAGTTGGGACTTGGTTCCCAGACGGCCGGCGTAGCGCCGCCATTGCCCCCGGCCGGATCGGCGGCAACGATTGTTGCGCCAGGTCCGGCCGTGCCCCGCCGGCAGTAATTTGCATTTCTTCGCGATTGCGACTTACCAAAACTTGTGCGACCGGCACTAGCTAAGTGAGTCCGCTAGGCGTCCAGGTCAATCCGTATGGTTAGCAGCTCCGTACCCAGCAGCCGGACGATGGCCGCGTTCGTCCGGCTTGCAGGCAACTTTTGGGCAAGCCAGCGCTGCCGTTCGCGAGGATCATCGTGCGGGAGTAGGTTCGCCGTACCGCTGTGCCAGCGGGTCAGGATTCCGTGGCGCAGCTTCAATCGGACTCTTGGGTTTTTGGCGAGATTGCGAACATAGTCAGCTTGCATCCCGTGTTCAGCGACGATCCAGAACTGGTTGTCTACCAGCCCGTCGCCCACCGGTGTGCGTCGCGGCCTGCCCGTCTTGCGACCTATAGTCTCAAGGAGAGCGCGGCCCGGCATTGCCAGGCCGGCGGCAAACAGCAACTTGTCAGGAACGTTGAGGACGTACTTCCCCAAGGCATGGACAAGGCGCCGCTTCAACTCGGCATTCATCGCAGATTCCCTTAAGGCGCTTCATCCTTGCAGTTGATGAGTCGACTGTCAATGGTCCACGGAACTTGTCCGATTAGCCGACTTGCTCGAGCAAACTGCTTGATAGCGCTGCGCTTCAGATACTCTTCGCCATTACTTCCGAATTGCCGACAAATCGGGAGTTGACCCGCTTCTGACCGAGTCGATTATTTGTGATAAGGCGATTTATCAATAGAAACCACTCCCACGAATCGAGGATGTACCCGCGCTAACCTTTCTTGGGTCCGGCCAGTCAAATGAAGCAGATCAGACCTCGCCATTTTGGACAATCGCTAGAATCGGACACGGGCCGCTCCGGAAGGGGAAAGGAGCATGATGCGATTTGCAAAGATCGAAAAGATTGCAGCCAGAGTTGCAGTGGGGGCGCTTGCGCTCGTTAGCTTACTGAGCATGACTGCGAGCACGCGGGCACAGGAGGAAGAGAGGCCCTATCCGAAGATGCTGCCACTTTCGCAGTATTTAATGGATCGGAATGCGGCAATCGCGCTGGCGCGAAGCGCGGCTCCGGAGGGCATTTCCAAGGATGCGTCTGTTTTGGTGCTGACGTCCAAAGGTTGGGAAACAGCGGTCAAAGGCACGAACGGTTTTGTGTGCATGGCGGGGCCGTCATGGACGGCCAGCATTGACTTTTATGACGTCTGGAGTCCGAAGCAGAGAGGGGCGATTTGCCTCAATCCAGCGGCTGTGCGGTCGATCCTGCCGATTTATCGCAAGCTGACGCAAATGACGCTGGCTGGAGTGACCTCTGTAAAAGAGCGGATCGCGGGTATCCAAGAGGCATATGCGAAGAAGGAGATTCCGCCGGTGGAGCCGGGGGCAATGAGCTATATGATGTCCAAGGATGCATACCTTACCCATTTGGGCCATTCACACAATTTATGCCACGTGATGTTTTTCTTGCCAATGAAAGATGCTGCTGAATTGGACGCCAATGATCCGAACTCACCCATTTCTTCCACGTCTATGTGGTTCCCGGACCCTGACAAACCGGACAGTCCACTGAACAAAGAGCTGCCGCCGCTGAGGACCGTCCCAATCGAAGTGCCCTATTGGTCCGATGGCACTCTTGCGTTCCACTAATAAAGCCGTATGACAACAGCAACGATCCCAGGAAAGACCTCAGGTCCTGGTAAACGCGCAATATGGAAGTTATCGGCTCGCTCAACTTCCGAATTGCCGACAATACATCAACTGGTCTTCTTCTTTGGTTGGGTCGGGATTTGAATGCTACCGTCCGGTGTCATGCGCCAATCCGGGTTCCAAGCCACCTCCCAGGCAAATCCGTCCGGGTCGGCAAAATAGCCGGAGTACCCTCCCCATGCAGCCTGTCGGGCTGACTTTAGAACCGTTGCCCCTGCGGCCTCAGCGAGCCTCATCAGCGGGTCCACTTCGTTCTTGGTGCGAACATTGTAGGCGAGTGCCATGGGGGCTCGTCCGAACGTGGCGGGATTCGCCTGAAAATCCTCCGCGAGCTTGTCGCGGAGAAAGAGCGCAAACACCATTCCGCCAGCCTGAAAGAAAATGATTTCCTTATCCTCGTAAACGGGCTTCCAGCCGAGGCTGTCGACGTAGAATCGCCTGGAAGCAGCTAGGTTCTTCACTCCGAGTGTAACTATGCTGATTCTCTGTTCCATTGGCTGCCCTTCTCCTATAACGCAAGAAGCGAGCATCATGCAGGCAAAGGTCCCAAGAAGCTCTCTTCGTGACATCATCGCGACTTTAGGATAGCTCGAGGTGCCGATTCAGTCTTGAATGAATCGGACATGGGTTGTGGGCGCTAGAGATGACCTGCACAGAGGTTCCGTTTCCCTAAATCAGATCCGAAAACCGCAGTGTGCATTTCGCAGTATCGAGAAGAGCGGTCGGCGGACGACCCGTAAAGCGGCGAACTTCGCGGGTCATGTGCGACTGATCGGCGTAACCGACAAACGTCGCCCTATCCGCAAGCTTCTGCCAGTTACTATGTCCCTCCCTTAAACGCAAAAATCGTTGAAAACGAAGCACTGACTGAAACATCTTCGGACCATATCCAATCGCGGCAGAAAAGCGCCGATGAATCTGTCGCTCGCTGATGCCGGTTTGCCGGCTGAGTTGCCCCACTCGGCCATGAGGATGTCGAGCCAGCCAGCGCATACCCGTAATAACGGTTTCATCGGGTGGAGCGGCAGAAGCGAAACTCGAGAGAACATCCGAGAGGGCAAGTCTGCGCGCAGTAAGACGCCGCTCTTGCGAAATGCGAGCGAACGGTTCAGTCCTGCGTCCGCCCCAAAGAAGTGGCAGCGGGATCGAACAGTTCAGCAGTTCCGATGCAGGAACGCCGAGAACGCTGGGTGCATAGCCGGGGCGCAAACGCACTCCAGTGATCCTGGCACCACCGGAAAACTTCGCAATAAACGGATCCGTCCACGGCCCGACCACGATCGGCAGTTCGTCATTAATGAAAACAATGTCGATACAACAATCTGGCAGGACCGGATGGGCGTATTCGCCGGAACCAACGATCAGCTGCGTCCAAAAGCACAGGAAATGATTTGCAAGTTGTGCGGGAACCGGGAACTCCCGATAGTCGGAAACGATCGCGTGCTGATTTGCTAAGAGGTTCAAGGCGGTGCGAAGTGGGCTTTGTGTTGCAATACGGTGTGGCATTTTACCCTGGTTTTACCCTTGAATGACGGGCAATCTCTAACGAGGCCTGGGACGCGATTTCCGGATTGCTCCCGGATCACGGGCAATCCTGAAACTAACCCCCTCCAACCGCTTTGACCATTGATCGATGACGTGGAGGCCATCGATCATGAAGCACCGACCAACTTCTAGAAGACGGCGCACCACAAGATCCGTGCTGCGTCTACTAGATCTCGAACATGCTAAATCCGCTCCCCCTTCTCCGAGGTGCAATCCACGCAGCTGGAAACGAGGTTTCGATAGGAATTCAGTCCCAATTCCGCTCGCGGCAGCAATAGCCCAGTCTTAGAACTCCAATTCGGCGATCAACTTCAAGAGCCGAAGAAGTGTCGCGCGCTCTTCCGGAGTCAGTTGATGCCGGACTTTCTCATCGGCGGCCACCCGGGCCTTGATCAGCCGTTCCCTGTACTTGTTTCCTTTGGGCGTCAACTGCACGTGAATGGCTCTGCCCGACTTTGCCTTTCGCTCTGACACAAGTCCTTCCCGAACCATTGACTTGATGGCCCGGTGCACGACAGTTCGGTCGAAACCTAGAAGCGTGGCGATTTGATTCTGATTGAGCGTAGCGCCGCCCCGAAGTGTAGACAGGATGAAGCCGCGAGTCGCCGAACACTGCGTCTTTCGTTCAAGCCTCTTCCCGACCGAAAAATAAGCCGCGGCGATATGGGCGAGCACTGAATCTCTTAGGATGTCTTCAGGAATCTCTTTCCTTGGAATGATGTTCACAGGACCGTCACCGTCGCATCGAGAGGTCTCCGCCACTGGGGCGGTTGAACGTAGGCATGCGATTTCTTCCCGATCGCAATCACCATCACAATCTCATGGTGCGGGGCGGACAAGCCGAGATATTTAGAAAGTCTGCGGCAGTCAAAGCCTTCCATGGGACAGGTGTTGAGTCCCACCGCTTCGGCGGCAATCATCAGATTCTCACAAGCCAGCGATGTACTCTTCGTCGCCCACTTTAATATGTCCTGTCGAAACACGGGTGGCATCCCGATCGTCTTCCACAAATTCAGCAGCCTGAAAATCCCCCATTTGACTGCTCCGAAAATACCGAATGGCCCCGGCATGAACAGGATTCGGCCGATCTTTGCGGTCCGCTCGTAGTCGCGAATTTTTGTTTCGCTGAACTCGCTCCTGCGCATCCACTCCACTTGGCCCTGCGACGTTGCACGCAGCGATCCGATGTCTGCGACGGCCACGACCAGCGCCGACGCGGTTTCCGCAGGCATCTGTCCCATGCAAAGTTTCGCCACCGCCGCCTTTTTTGCCGCAGATCCTACCCAATAGAACCGGTACGGCTGCATGTTGAAGCTGGAGGGGGCATGGCGTGCCGCATTGAGGATTTGTTCGCGCAGACCCAGGGAGATTTCGACCGGCTCAAACACCTTAACTGCTCTCCTTTGCAAGATCGCTTCCAGGATTCCGTTCATAAACACCTCCATGTTGCTATTACAACATAAAGATGTTGCGAGCGCAACATGCAACATAGCGAGGTGGTCGCGATTGTGTCTGGACCACGGGCAATACGGAAATTACCCCGGTCAAGTCCGTTGTGGGCTACCTACGCCTGCCCGGGAAGCGGCGGCTTGAGCTCCCCGGCGGCGAGGTCATCGAGGGCGCGGAGGCGGCCGCTGAGCTCGTCGGAGCTTAAGCGGCGGTCACGGTAGAGCCAGCGCAGAAACTCCTCGGCGGGCCGCTCCCCCTTCTCCGAGTTGCAATCCACGCAGCTGGAAACGAGGTTTCGATAGGAATTCAATCCGAGCTCTGCTCGCGGCACAACATGGTCAAGGCACCATCTTTTGGGGGTGATCCGGCGCAAACAATAAAAGCATTGGCCGCGCTCGCGCTCGTGTAGGGCCCGGCGCAGCATCTGCTTTTCCAGGAAATCCGCCTCCTCAATGTTGATAATCACGCGGGGCGGAGGCGCTACCCGATGGGCCGGGATTTTCGCGGCGTGTATCCCTTTCACCTCTAAGGGCAGCCTCACGCGCACCACGTGATGCGCCCGATAGTTCCGCTCGACTAAATACAAAACGCCGCGCCCGATCAGGCGCCGAACCGTATCGCGTGTGCATTTCGGGCTCAGGCCAACGCCGCGCGCCAGCCAGGAAATCGAAAACCGTACCTGTGGCCTGCCTTCCAGTCGGCTGTGCCGCAGAAGATGGGAATAGACTGCGCGGTCTGCTAGCGAAAAGTTGCGCTGCGGCGCCAGATAGTCTTCCATTTGTTTCCACACGAGTGCTGCATTGGGTTTTTTGTTTTTCATGTTTTAATCCTTGAGTGGGAATAAGGTTTGAATGTGGCGCCGGGCTTCAGGCCGGCATCTCCTCTGCTCCGCAGAGAGAACCAGCAGGTGCTCGCAGGCATCCCGACAGCCGGAGACTCACTACTTGCCTCTGTAGAGTGCGGTCTACGCGGCTTGACCCGAGCTGCGACGCGAGCCTCAAAGAGAGCTGGGAGAGGTCGGCAGTTTCTCTGTGACCTCTGTGCTCTTGCCTCTGTGATCTCTGTGTTAGATTTTTGAGAAGGCGACGATGGCTACTGGCCGGAATCCGCGACGACGTGGCCCCAAAAACAAAAACGGCCCGACGGGAGTCGGGGCCCACTTTTCTACCCTTAAACGTATACCACACTATTATCCCCTTGTCAAGTTCAAAATTGTAAATTTTTGTAAACCGTAGCAGGGACTGGCTTTAAACGCTGGGGCCAAACAATCGCACCACAGCCTTGGCCGCAAGCGCGATCACGTAGAGGGACCCCTCCACAAGAAAGCACATTAGTCAGCCGCGAAAGTGTGGCGGTTTCATGATCTCGATTATACCGCCGCGGAATCAACGACGCCTGGCCTGAATTGCCCGCCATTATTTTTGCGAAATATGGCTAGTGGGTCAGTTTCCGGGTTGCCGACAAAACGGCCGGAATCTCGGCTTTTGTGACGCGGCGATTTCGAGTCTGACGGGCGCAATACAATCGATGACAATTCGTCGTCGGAAGCGCTCAACCGGCAATAATGATTCACAAATGGGGGTGGTATAAGTTGATCCACGTCTTCGACCGGGTTTGGCCAAAAAAGAGAGGTTATTCGCTTGCTGTTGGGCCTGACCGGCTGCCAAACTCCTTCCGGTAACCCTCACATTCGCGTTTAAGATCGGCCAGCAACCATGAGTTATTCGTAGCGGATCACGGGCTACCCTTCCCTAATCTGGTAAGGGAAGGGTTGCCGATTATTCAGAGGTTGAACAATTCGCTCATCCTTCACTGGCCGAGGCGGGCAAGCCTGCACCGCCGGGCCGCTTCGCGCTTTTTGTTTCTTGCTCCCGCCGTCACGGGATCGTCACATCACCTCCGCTTGGCTTTTGCGACGGATTCGCCACCCAAGTGGCGAGGGCATCAAACGAATTCATGATCTCGGCAACCTTGAAGTTGCAGTGCCCGTAGCGTTTCACAGTCCGTTGCACCAGACGGTCAGACGCGCCCGCGGCGGCGACCTTAGCCGCATACAGCGCTTCGTGAAAGAACGGAACCTCGGGATCAGCCACGGTATGTAACGTAAGGAATGGGAGCTCCAATTGCCCGGTGGGGTCGTAGTTCGTCTCAAGATACTGAACAGCATCCGGAGACGACGTGAAGCGCTCCACTCCCGCGTTAAGAGCAGCATCGTTGGCCGAGCCGCTATAGACAACCCCGGTGTTGTCGTACGGGATGTGTCCATGGGTGTGGTTGAGCAGATCATTGGTAAAGCGGGCGCTGAAGCCGGCGCCGGTCAACCCCGAAATGACGATCTCCGTCGGGATCTCAGCTGGCGGATCGAACGGGTTCACCTGCAGGTTGGCGGTCGCAAAAAACTGCTGTGTTCGGAAGTCCGCGAATCCTGCGATGAGCGCTGCAAGCACCTGGTTGAAGGCGGGGCTCCCGGGGGAAAAGTCAACGGTAGGCGTGTGAAAGGCGTCCCCTTGGAGCACTCCGGGAAAGAAAAAGTCGAACAAGATACGTTCGTCGGCCATGTATTTTACCTCGGGCGTGCCCCCGCCAAGAGGACCGCAGGTCGCGAGTGCTCCGTTGTACTGGCCGGGGTACTTCTCGACCAGCTTGGTAAGCACGAGAGAGCCGAGCGATTTGCCCATCAAGAGCGTGCGATTGGGCGGCGCCACGCGAGAAACGAACAAGCCGCTAAGCTGGTGCGTGCGCTCCACGCCGTCCATCGCCGCGTAGCCGTTGATTGACCAACTGGCGGAGGCCACCGCGTAGCGGCGGTTGAGCAGTTCTGGAAGCACGAATCTGAAATCACTGTTTAGGTCCTGGCTTGGAAGAACCAGGGCTGCCTGGGGATCGAAGATCCCGTGTGCATAGACCACCAGGCCGCCATTCCAGTTTGCGGGCACGTCAAACTCAAAAAGCGAGCCATCGGCCACGGTTCCCGTAATGACCTGTTGCGCAGGCAAAGGCGTCGGGATTGCACTCAACGAAATCAACAGCACTGAAACCGACAATGTTCTGAGAATGAATCGTTGTTTCATGTTCTTGCCACCTATCCGACTTAATTCACGAGGTTCGCTAACTCAGTCATGCGAAGCTCCACGCTCGTGGGATCGTGAAACGCCGCGATCTGAAACACAGAATGGAAATAGGGAAACTGGCCTTGAACTCTGTGCCTAGCGGTCCGACATGTCAAGCATGAAACGGTAATGGCAGTACTCATTCTCGCAAACTGTATTGGTTGATGCAGACCGAGGGTCGCACACGCACGTCGCAGCCCATTCAGAGAGTTCGTAACAGACCGTAACTCAGACTAAACTCGCAAATACGCAACACTTTCGGAAATTAACCCTTCGCACCCGTAGTCCCGCGGCTCACTCGTTAATTGTTGCTGCGGTTTTTGCACATCGCCCTCATATATCGCACAGTGTTTACCGTGGGCGTGGCGTGCAATTGAGGATTGCGCCCGAGTCACGGGCTAACCGGAAGCTGACTCACTACTGAAATATTCAGCAATTTGACGCGACTGCGACGCGACGGTAGAATCCAGTTTCCGCGCGGTAGTGCCAGCCTTTAGCTGGCGAAGAACCAAAGCGGGCCGTCTCATTTCGCTAATTAGATTACTCTCATTCCCAATCGGGCAGACCGTATCCCACTACCGCGTCCAAGAGAAGCTTGGCGGCGGCAGGGGAATGGTGTACAAGGCCGAAGACGCTCGCCTCCACCGCTCTGTTGTTCCCAAATGGCCAAAACCTCACGGTACGAACAAGGGAGGAGTGGTCGTGGCCCGGGTGTTGTTCTGCCCTACGCCCTTTCCGGTCAGGTAAACATGCGTATGGGTCTTGAACTCCTGGCGCAACGTATTGAGGTCTGCCCGCAGTTGAGTGATTTCGTCCTGCAGCGCCTGGATGTTGCTCTGGAAATCGGTGCCTACGGTGATGGACATCGAATCGTTCCAGGTCAAGCCAAAGGGGTCTGGGTCTGAGTCGAGTGGGTCCAGGTCATGCTCAAAGTTGGCATGGGGGTGCGCCAGGTCTGGTGGGCCGGAAAGCGGCGGGGCGGTGTCTGGGGAATACACGTCCACGAGTAGTTCGAGTTCAATGTTGTAGGTCTTGCCGCTCTCCACGACGGCGGACAAATAAATCGTGCCGCTGCCATCGTCCCGCTGGAATACCGCCAAAGCACACGTGGCCAGCATCTTGGCTGCCGTCACCTCGGTCGCGGGAATGTCCAGGCACCCCACTATACCTCCATGGGATGCACCCATGAAGCGAGTCTCACTGACTCCGGTTCCCCGTGCCGCGGGGTTGCCAGGCGTTCCCTCGGTCAGCCGGAGAAACATGTTGACATTGGCAAATCCCACCAGGCCCGGCAACGCCAGGGGGTTAGGTAGCGCGTTGTCGTTAAAAATACCGCCTCTCCACTTCACCGGGACGGCAATGAGGATAGGCAGGAAGCTATTCTTCGGTGCTCCTTGGACAGCAGCGACGTGGAACTGCTTCACGAATCGGGTGCTGGCCGTGAGGTCAACCATCATCGGAAGTAAGGTTATTCCAGCGTTTAGATTGACTGTTGCGCGATTACCCGAACAGCCTTGACTTTTTGTCGTGGCATGCGTATCGCTCCCGACCCTTAAATCGTTGACACAGACGGCGTCGCCTTTTGCAACGAGGGTTGTGGTGCCAGCGGTTAAGGTCAGTTCCTGGGCGGACAACCGCGCAGGGAGCAGTCCGAGCGCTATCACTATTGCGCCAATAAAGAGAATCGCGGATTTCCTGAGGTGCTTGATACTCATGATTGCCTCCTGAGGCTGAGATTCAAATGGGGCCTTCATGCAGGGAATCGAGGGGCCGATTCAGTCGAACCACTAAGTAGGGGGACAGAACGGAGGTACGGCTGAGGACAATAAATTTACCCTTTATATTGCCGCCGTCAAGGCAAATAAAAGCGATCGCGGAAAGTACAATAGGCCACATTCCTCACTAACTACTGGTGAAGCGCGTAATCGGAAACTGACCCACTACCCACAAAAACGGTGATTTGACGGTGTTGCGAGGCGACGGTAAGATTTTGTTTCCACTGGAAACTGGCTCACGCTGTATTCCGTAGCGGCTCAGACTCAAATCAAGCGGCACGGTTCACGGATTCAGGAGGAAACATGGCGACGGCAGTTGCGCCCCGGGTATTCAAGAATTTCATCAATGGCGAATGGGTGGAATCGCGAAGCGGAAAAGCCTATGAAAACCGCAACCCCGCCAATACTGACGAACTCGTCGGCATGTTCGTGTCTTCTACGAATGAGGACGTAGACGCCGCAGTGGATGCCGCGAAAGAAGCCTACAAAACGTGGCGCCTTGTGCCTGCTCCGAAACGCGCCGAGATTCTCTTTCGCGCCGCCGAATTGCTTGTCCAACGCAAAGGAGAATTTTCGAAAGACATGACGCGGGAGATGGGCAAAGTGCTCGCCGAAACGCGCGGCGACGTCCAGGAAGCCATTGATATGACGTATTACATGGCGGGGGAAGGCCGCCGGCTTTTCGGGCAAACAACTCCTTCCGAGCTTCCGAATAAATTCGCTATGAGCCTGCGCCAGCCGATCGGCGTCTGCGGAATGATTACGCCATGGAATTTCCCGATGGCGATTCCGTCCTGGAAAATGATGCCCGCGCTGATCAGCGGAAACACTGTGGTCCTCAAGCCCGCTGAAGATACGCCGCTTTCCTCCTACCACCTCGTGCAAGTGCTGACGGAAGCTGGTGTGCCACGCGGAGTGGTAAATCTTGTCAGCGGTGACGGCCCCGGAGCGGGTGCGCCGCTTTCGGAGCATAAGGATGTACCAGTGGTCAGCTTCACCGGTTCCACTGCAGTTGGTCGAATCATCGCGCAAGCCTGCGCTCCAGACTTCAAGCACTGCAGCCTGGAGATGGGCGGGAAGAATATCATCCTCGTGATGGAAGACGCGAACCTGGATCTCGCGATTGACGGAGCGGTGTGGGGCGGATTTGGCACGACCGGGCAGCGCTGCACCGCAGCGAGCCGCGTGGCGGTGCACAAGAGCGTTTACAAGGAGTTTACCGAAAGATTTGTGCGTCGCGCGAAGTCCCTGAAAGTCGGCGACGGCCTGGATTCATCCACCGAAATGGGGCCGTGCATCAATGAGCAGCAACTGAAGACCGTGATGGACTACGTCGAGATCGGCAAGAATGAAGGTGCAAAGCTGCTGACGGGCGGAAATCGCCTGGACAGCGGCCCTTACGCCAAGGGTTGGTTCC
>DASSXG010000044.1:0-30865 GCA_035704085.1 Candidatus Acidiferrum sp.
GTGATGGCCTCGGCGAATTCATCCGCGCCGCGCGAGAGGTCTTGATCGATTTGAACGCTCTCGAGCGTGAGCTGTTCTTCGAATAGTGAGGGCAGGACAACGGCGGCGATGCCGGAATCTTCCAGGTAGCGGAGATTGTCCACTGATTCGGTTAAAGGAGAGGCGGAAGCGACCAGTGGGTTCTTGAGCGCGAGGCCCATGTACTGCGTGCCAAGGTCGATCACTTGGTGCCTCCTCCCGGCTCTCCAACAGCAACCGGCTCGGGTTTTTGAGGAATGTTTTCGGAGCGTTTGTCGTCGTGCACGCCGTTGCCCGGCATGGCCGCGCGGCTCTCATAAACACTCCAGCGGCGCTGAACATCCTCCTGCGCTTCGCGAAGGAGTTGCCTGGCAGCTTCCGGATTGGTACGTGCGAGGATCGTGTAGCGCGCTTCCTGATAGACGTAGTCCTTGAGAGGGATGCTCGGCGGTTTGGAATCGAGCTGGAAGGGGTTCTTCCCTTCGAGGTTCAACGCGGGGTTATAGCGCATCAACGGCCAATAACCGGAAAGCACGGCAGCTTTCTGCTGGTTCATGCCGAACACCATGTCATAACCGTGGGCAATGCAGTGGCTGTATGCAATGACCAGCGACGGGCCGTTGTAAGCCTCGGCTTCGAGGAAGGCCTTCACGGTGTGCGTGTCGCCGCCTCCCATGGCTACACGGGCGACATAGACGTTGCCATAGCTGATGGCTTCCATCGCGAGGTCCTTCTTCACGGTGCGCTTGCCACCCATGGCGAATTTGGCGACAGCGCCCCGGGGTGTGGCCTTGGACATCTGGCCACCAGTGTTGGAGTACACCTCAGTGTCGAGCACCAGCAG
Organism: Candidatus Acidiferrum sp.; assembly: GCA_035704085.1. GTDB lineage: Bacteria > Acidobacteriota > Terriglobia > Acidiferrales > UBA7541 > Acidiferrum. The sequence continues at coordinate 863 of DASSXG010000044.1, forward strand.
ATTCACGTTGGCTCCGGTAGCGAGGACATGATCGAGTCCGCCAAAGCCAATGTCGTAGGCCCAGCCGTCGCCGCCAACGATCCAGACGCTCTTGCGAACAAGACTGCCGGCGACTGCAAGAAGATCGCGGGCGCCTTTGGTATCCATTTCTGCAAGCCGCCGTTTCAGCTCGGCGACTTGCTCACGCTGCGCGGTGATACCACTTTCTTTTGATTGATCAGCTTCCAAGATGGAGCGGGCCAGTTCGCCACCGACTTGATCGGCAAGCTTCTCGACCAGGTGACGGGCGTAGACAGTCTGTTGATCAGCGGCGAGGCGCATGCCGAAACCAAACTCCGCGTTGTCTTCGAACAACGAGTTGGACCACGCGGGCCCGCAGCCACTCAGGTTCGTGGTATAGGGCGTGGTGGGTAGATTGCCTCCGTAGATCGAAGAGCAACCCGTGGCGTTGGCGATCAGAAGGCGATCGCCAAAGAGTTGCGTAAGGAGCTTTATGTAAGGAGTCTCACCGCAGCCGGCACACGCGCCGGAGAACTCCATCAAGGGTTCGAGCAACTGCACGTCTTTGACCTGCGAATGCGACAGGCGGTTACGGTCAAATTCGGGAATAGACAAGAAGAACTCCCAATTTTTGCTCTCGGGTCCGCGAAGAGGAGCTTGCGGGGTCATGTTTATGGCTTTGTGTTTCGCCTCGCTCTTGCTTTTCGCCGGGCAAATCTCGACGCACAGTGCGCAACCGGTGCAATCTTCGGGCGAGACCTGCAGTGTGTATCGCAAATCTTGGAATTCGCGCCAGCGTGGTTTCTCTCTCTTGAACGTTTGCGGTGCGTTCGCAAGCAGCGACGAATCGTAAACCTTGGCGCGGATTACCGCGTGCGGGCAGACGAGCACGCACTTACCGCATTGGATGCACAGCTGCTCGTCCCAGACGGGGATTTCCTGAGCGATGTTTCGCTTCTCCCATTTGGCCGTGCCGGTGGGGAAGGTCCCGTCTGGTGGAAAAGCGCTGACAGGCAGGTCATCGCCGCGACCCGCGACAATTTCGCCAAGCACACTGCGAACAAACTCGGATGCGCCCGGAGGCACAGGTGGAAGGATGTCAAACGGCGCCGTTACCTGGTCCGGGATCTGCAATTCGAACAAATGAGCCAAAGCCTGGTCGACAGCGTCAGAGTTCCTCTTGAGGACGGCCTCGCCGCGATTGCCGTAGGTTTGTTCAATCGCTTTCTTGATGGCTGCGATCGCGTCGGCGGGAGGCAGGATGCCGCTGATAGCGAAGAAGCACGTCTGCATGATGGTGTTGATACGGTGGCCCATGCCGGTATCGCGGGCCACGGCGTACGCGTCAATGACGAAAACACGCAAACGTTTCTCGATGACCTGCTGCTGGAATCTCCGGGGCAGGTGATTCCATACTTCGGCGGAAGTAAACGGTGCATTCAGCAGCACACTCGCTCCAGGAGCCGCCCGCGACAGTACGTCCATGCGTTCGAGAAATGGGAACTGATGGCAGCCGATGAAGTTGGCCTTATCAACCAGATAGGAGGAGCCAATCGGCTGCGGACCGAACCGCAGATGCGAGACCGTCACGGAACCCGCCTTCTTCGAGTCATAGACAAAATAGCCTTGCGCGTAATTCCCAGTCTGTTTACCGATAATCTTGATGGAGTTCTTGTTTGCGCCGACTGTGCCATCGGACCCGTGACCGTAGAAGATCGCACGTCCCGTATCAGGACGCTCAGTGGAAAAGGTGGGATCATATTGGAGGCTGGTATGCGTGACGTCGTCGCGAATGCCAATCGTGAAATGATTACGCGGCGCAGGACTCTTTAGCTCATCGAAAGCGGCCTTGGCCATGGCCGGCGTGAATTCCTTGGAAGAAAGGCCGTAACGCCCGCCAATAACACTGACGTTGTGCCCTGTTTCGGCCAGGGAAGCGACAACATCGAGGTAGAGTGGTTCGCCAATACTTCCTGGCTCCTTGGTGCGATCCAGGACGGCGACGGCACGCGTGGTACGGGGAAATGCGTCCATGAACGCCTGAACCGCAAACGGGCGGAACAACCGCACCTTCAGCAACCCGACTTTCTCGCCGTGAGCGTTGAGCCATTCGACGGTTTCTTCGGCCGCTCCCGCCGCGGATCCCATCACGATGATGACGCGCTCAGCATCTACGGCACCGGCGTAATCGAACAAGTGATAGCCGCGGCCGGTCTGACTTGCAAACTGATCCATAACACGCTGAACGATCGAGGGACATGCAAGGTAGAACGCGTTGCAAGCCTCACGGGCCTGGAAAAAAACATCAGGATTCTGCGCAGTGCCTCGGAGCACGGGCTGGTCGGGGCGCAGCGCGCGTTCCCGGTGTCGGCCAACGGCCTGGCCGTCGATCATGGTGCGGAGGTCGTCATCCGAGAGCAGAGAGAGATTGTTCAGTTCGTGTGAAGTACGAAAACCGTCAAAAAAGTGGAGGAAGGGAATCCGCGCTTCCAGTGTGGACGCATGGGCGATAGCAGCCAGGTCGTGAGCTTCCTGCACGGAGCCCGAGGCGAGCAGCGCAAAGCCAGTCTGGCGAGCAGCCATCACGTCGCTATGATCGCCGAAAATAGAGAGCGCGTGGGTGGCGACAGAGCGAGCGGCGACGTGAATCACAGCAGGAGTAAGCTCGCCCGCAATCTTGTACATGTTGGGGATCATCAACAGAAGTCCCTGCGACGCGGTGAAGGTTGTGCCCAACGATCCTGCCTGGAGAGCACCGTGGAGCGCGCCAGCCGCCCCGCCTTCGCTTTGCATCTCGACGACTTGAGGAACGGTGCCCCAGATATTCTTGCGGCTTTCGACCATCCACTGATCAGCTAGCTCACCCATGGGCGAGGAAGGTGTAATCGGATAAATCGCAATCACTTCGCTGAGGCGGTACGCCACCGAAGCGGCAGCCTCGTTCCCGTCCACCACGGCCATGGTGTTCGTCATCCTGACCTCCTGCAGCGATTGACAGAATAAGGGGGGCGCCTCTCGGATGCCTGTGACACGCGGCACCATTGGCTGTGACCCACGTCACCAAGGATCAAGGCAGCCGAAGAATCCTTCGGCGGCACGGTTCATTGGTTCTCTGACCTAACTTGCTTGCGGGCGGCTGCTGGGGCACTTCCCATGCACTAGGACAGATTTCTAACCAAATCCGCATGACTTCCGGCCGCGTAGGGCGGCTAGCCCGCTTTCACTTGGAACTCCTTTTCCTTCGACAGCGGGGCCAATTCCGAGACAGATAGCTTGCGGAGCATTGCATTCTTCTTTTCCTGGTGAAGCATCATCCGGTGCTGTACGTCGGCCAGAAAACGTACGGCGTCTACCACATACGGTCCCTTGTTGAGCATCACGCATTCGGCGCGCGTACTCATCGCCGCGTCGGTCAGCTCAGCTCGAGATGGCGTACCTTTCTTGGTCAGTCCTTCGAGCACCTGTGTTGCCCAGATCACCGGCACGTGAGCCGCTTCGCACAGCCAGAGGATTTCTTCCTGCACCTCCGCCATTCGCTCAAATCCCATTTCGACGGCCAAGTCGCCGCGAGCCACCATGACGCCAATTGGCGGGCATCTCAGAGCTGCCAAAAGAATTCGTGGTAATTGCTCGAATCCGGCCCGCGTTTCGATCTTCAAAAGTATGCCTAAATGGCTCCCGCCCAGTTCTCTCAACTTCTCCTGCAGTTGCAAAACATCCTGAGGTCTGTGCACAAAGGAAAGGCCTACCATATCGGCCTGCTTCACTGCGAATTCCAGGTCTTTGCGGTCCTTTGCGGTGAGAGGCGAAAGCTGGAGTTCCGTGTCGGGAAGATTGATGCCTTTATCGGAACCAAGTTTCGACCCGCATGGCGTGGCATGCGTGATTTCCACTTCCAGATGCTTCTCGGTCGCGTTTCGAACCATGCCCCATATCGCGCCATCGTCGAAGGCAATCCGCTGCCCGGCGCGCACGTCGCGAAACGCCTCGGCCAGCGTACACGGAATGCGAGTCGCTTCAATTGCCTGGCCGTTAACGAAGCGTGCTGGACGCCCACCCTCTGAATCGTCCGTAACGATCAAAATATCCCCAGTCCTGAGGAGCAACGGCTGCTCAACGTGTTGAACCTCGTCCACGGTGCTTTCTGCAATCCTTTCTCCAGCGCGAATCAACTGGACGGTCGCACCACGTTCGACGTAACAAGACTGTTGGGAATCTACCCAAAAGTAATCGCTCCCCGTTCCCTGGACCAGCAAGTCCCTTGATCTGCCACGGCAATCTTCTATCCGCAAGATGTCGTTTTTCGCTGCCGCACCAGTGAACCCGCTTTCCACCGGCAAGACTGCGTCGAAATGCGCCGCAGGCCGCTCCGTCCTTGAAAGACCCTGGACGAGCACTCGAGCGGGCGCGATCACGTGGCCGCGCACATCTCGTCTCGGTTTCCACCGCGACACGCGGCCGCCTCCTTCAATCCGGCCCGTCCGAAGCTTTGGCCCGCCAAGGTCAACCAGCGTTCGGCATGGGCGGCCGACTTCGCGAATTGCCCTGCGCAGGTGTGCCGCCATCTGGTTCCAGGCGTGTGCGTCGTCATGCGCGCAATTGATTCGCATAACACTCATCCCTGCGCCAACCAAATCGCGAACCAGATCATAGCGGTGGGCAGCTTCGCTCGGCATGGTGACCATGATCCGCGCCGTCTGGCCGCTGGTCGGTCCCAGTAGAGCTTCTGCGTGTTGCCGGAGCAGCTGTGGGCCTTCATCGAAGCTTATTGCCGCCGCGTGGTCCAGGGAAGGAAGCTTTCGTTTGCCTGTTCGTAGTTTCTGTAGCGCCCTCAGCACCGCGTCCAACCCCGCGAGTGTGTGAGCTTCCAAGCGGCCCAGTGACGATAGTCCCAGGCGATGCAGCCGGTGCTGCAGTTCGCGGAGGTCACGGTGCCTCAGCGCGAGATAGTGCACCAAATTCCGGGCACTCGGCTGGAAATCCTCCGGAATGGGTGCGAGTTCGCGTGCGAGTTCATCTTCTAGTGCAAGGCATTCCTTTCGTATTCCATGGAGGGCTTCAATGAGGCTGACAAGCTCTTCGTTCCAAGACCTTCTGGCAATCCTGGTCGGTGCTTTCGTCAGTCTAGGCTCCGCCTTGCTTTTCATTTAATCCACCCTGGAGCTTTTTTGCGCGCAACACTAGCAGGCCACAGTTGAATACAAGATTAAAGGCGCGAGCGCTCAAAACGGTTGGGCTCCCTCTTCGTCCGAGTTTCTTCTTGTTACTGCCCCAACTGGAATGTGATCGTCACAATCATCTCGACGGCAATCGGCTGATCGTTCAAATACGTCGGTTCATACTTCCATGTTTTCAAGGCATCCAGGGCAGCCTGGTACAGAAGTGGTGGTCCAGAGACGACCTTCATGTCGACAACATTTCCTTGCTCATCCAAGATTGCGTCGACTAATACTTGGCCCTGAACGCGCGCTTGTCGTGCGAGTGGCGGGTAGTTGGGGTGTGTCTGCACGATCACTTTCGGCGGCCGCACGCGCCCGCCTACACGCACGGGTGCGCTTGGTTTCCCCGTTGGTGGAGCAATCGGCTTTGCGGCCGTATTCAGGACCCCACCGATCACACCGCCAAGCACTCCACCCATTTGCCCACCAGGGACTCCGCCAGGCACACCGCCAGCTACTCCGCCGAGACTATCCGGCTCCAGGGGCGCTTCCTTGATCTCTGCAATTTGCCTGGGAATTACAGTCGGTGCAACGAGTTTCCCGCCAGTCATGAAAACACGCTTCGGTGCTTGCGCTTTGATGATACCGGCTGCCGGGGCCGGTGGCGGCGGTGGTGGGGGAGGCGGCGCGACGAGCAGCGTCCTGGTGAACTCCTTCAGATTGAGAGTGTCCGTGTAATACAGCCCAGCGAGAATCGGACCGGCGACGACGACTACATGAAGAGATAACGCAACCAGTAGATCCAACGTCTTGGAGCTGCTCTTGAAGCGATGATTCTCCAGCAACGCTTCCTTGAAGAATCCCCTGCCGCGTGCGGGTCCGCGTTCAACGGAAGGGCGCGACGGCGGAGAAGGGCGCGGGGTTGGGCTGACAATTTGCGGACGAGTTTCTTTGTTGATGAGAACTTCTGCGATGGCGGACGGTGCCATGGGAATTACCTCCGCGGGGTCTCAAGGAGACCCTTCTTAACTTTTAGCTGCGGTAAGTCTGCATCGGCAGGTGCGGCAGCCGCAGTGACATGAGTCACGCTGCTTTGTGAGGCGCGTCACATCCAGCGCTGAATACTCTGGTTTATCAATGGTGACGGGAGCTCGAGAAGCAATGCCCTCCCCCGGGGGGCAACTTTATGGCTTACCGAGTGCGCGTTGTGCCAAAGAAGAAACGTCGAATGATGCAGCAGGGCGGGATCAGGAAGACGACCTCTGAGCTGCCGGTCACCGAGAGTTCCTTAACGTACCCACTCGTGAGAGAGCACATTTTCTGCGGCCTTCCCGAGTCAGTGCTTGCTGAACTCGAGGAGATTTCCTCTCCTTCGACCTATTCAAAGGATGCCATCCTTTTTGTCGAAGGGCAGGAATCTCGCGGTGCCTTTGTCATTTGTAATGGACGCGTGAAGCTCTCAACAGGTTCGTCTCGGGGCAAATCATTCATGGTTCGCATGGCGGAAGCTGGAGAAGTCGTCGGGTTGCCTGGCACGATTTCGGGAAAACCCTACGAGCTTACGGCCCAGGCGCTGGAACCCCTCCAGGCCAACTTCATTCCTCGGGAGGCCTTCCTGCAGTTTCTGCGGCAGCGAGGGGAAGCGGCGGTGACGGTCGCCGGGATTTTGAGCCGGATCTATCAGGCCACTTTGTCGGAGGTCCGCTATTTAGGGCTTTCGGCTTCCACAGCGGAAAAACTGGCGCGCTTTCTGCTCGACCTACCCGCCAAGCCCATACAAGGCAACGGCCACATTCAAGCCACTCTGACACTCACGCACAAGGAAATTGGTGAGATGATTGGGGCGTCTCGCGAAACCGTCACGAGACTGTTCGCCAGTTTCAGGCACGAGCGGCTGGTGAGAGTTCTTGATTCGACAGTCATCATTGCGAACAAAGCGGGCCTGGAGAAGTTGCTCGACGCCTAGCAGCTCTTCTAATTCAGGAATCGAAGCACAGTGGAATTTAACATTGCTGTCATTTCCTATTGACGAAAGCGGCTTCCGATAGTATTTGTGTTTGGCCCGTTTATCCCCTCCCATTGCATGACGCCGCGCACAACACTATGTGACAAGCGTCACAGCATTCCTGATACCGACTAACGGATACTCCCTCTCGGCGTAATGGGTCTGTCCGTTATCGGAGTAGGACAGAGGGGGGGTGTGAATGTTTCGGTCGGTCTGCTCTAAGACTATCCTCCATGTGGCCACACTGCTTGCTGTTCCACTAGTGATTCTTGTTTCCCACGCTCCGGGTTCGGCGCAACAGGCTGGAAGCAAACCTGACTCGTCCAAGCAAACAAAAAAGTACGACCGGCCGACAGATGCTTCCCTGTACGTCGGTTCGGAGGCCTGTAAGACCTGTCACGAGGACATGCCATCAAAGGGTTTCTACAAAACCTATGAAAATTCACCGCACTATGTGACGACGCTGGATACGAAAAAAGGGCCCGAGTGGCACGGCTGCGAGGCATGCCACGGTCCAGGAAAAGCGCACGTCGATGGTGGCGGTGATAAATCGAAAATTTTTACTTTCAAGAATGCTTCGGCAAAAGAAATTAGCGATCGTTGCCTCGGTTGCCACGAGTATGGCGAAGAGCACAGCAACTTTGCCCGATCCGCTCATCTCCAGAACAACGTTGGCTGCACCGACTGCCACTCGCCCCACCACGCGAAGGAAAGCCAATTTCTGATGAAGGAAAAGGCGCCGCTGCTCTGCTACGGCTGTCATCTGGAGACAAAACAGCAATTCAATCGACCATTCCATCACCGCGTAAACGAGGGTTTGGTGCAGTGCAATGACTGTCACAACCCACACGGAGGGTTCCTGAGCCGGCAGGTCCGCGCGACTTCTTCACAGGACACCGTGTGCTTCAAATGCCACTCGGACAAAGCCGGTCCGTTCGTCTACGAGCATAAGGCCGTAAAGATCGAAGGTTGCGTCGCGTGCCATACACCACACGGCTCATCGAATGCGCGCCTGCTGAAGCGCGCGCAGGTCAATCTGCTCTGTCTCGAATGCCACGCATTCTCCGCCGACGCAGGCGCACCAGCAACTCCGTCCTTCCACAACCAGGCCCAGAAGTATCAAGCGTGCACGCTATGCCATACGGCCATCCACGGCTCGAACACTGACACTTTTTTCTTTAAACCCTGAGGGAGGCAGCAATGCGCGTCACAATGCGCGGCATCCTGATTGCACAGAATCTCCAGAGCAGTCGCCAGTTCTCCCGACACTCTTTCCTGGCCGCAATCGTGTTTGGATTGCTGGTGTCTCCAGCGATGGCTCAGCAGGAAGAAGAGCAGAAAGGCATCGAGCAGGGCAATTACAACATCAAGCAGTCAATCGAGTTTGGCGGGCGCTTCACAAGCCTCGGCGGCGACTTCCAGGCCTATAACACTTTTGTGAATTTGCAGCAGGGACCCCGGTTGCTGGATTTCACCACGGAGATGCGCTCGCTTGACCACCACGCCACACTTTTTGACAGACTCTATTTCAGCAATTTCGGCTACGGCGGCGACCCCAATAATGTCTCGCGCTTGCGCGTGAGCAAGAACAAGTGGTACGGCCTTGAGGCGATGTTCCGAAAAGATCAGAATTTCTGGGACTATTCTTTGCAAGCCAACCCTTTGAATCCGACCACGCCGTTTACCAATGGCCCTGCCGGATTTGGCCCTCCAGCCTGCATGAGTTGCGTCCTCCCCACTTCGCCTCACCTTTTTAACACTCGTCGCAAACTCGGAGATTACGGCTTGACCCTCCTGCCCGATTCCAAGATTCGCTTTCGCGCGGGATACTCGCGAAACATCGTGGAAGGCCCGGTCTTCAGCTCCATTCACGAAGGTACGGAGCAAGCGCTCTTTGAAGACTACAAGACCACTGTGAACACTTATCGCATCGGCGTGGATTTCCGGCTGCTGCCGCGCACCAACATTAGCTACGACCAGATTTGGAACTACTACAAAGGTGACACTGGCATCAACGATCCGAATCAAAATCCGCTGTTCCATCTGTCCAATGGAAGCAACGTGGATCTTGGCTACTCCTTTAACGCGGGTGCCAATCAGCCCTGCGGAAATACTTTTGGAGGGCTCCCCGCGGGCTCAGGGAACCTCAATCCAGCGTGCAGTGCGGCTTTCAGTTACCTCAACCATGGCCGAACTCGTACGAATACGCCCACCGAACAACTCAGCCTGCAATCCAATTACTGGAAGAACGTGGATCTTTCTGGGCGCGTTAGCTATTCCGCCGGTGATACCAACGATTTTGGATATAACGAGAATTTCTTTGGACGCGTCTCGCGCACCAATGTTCGCAATGACGCCTTTACCGGACCCATACACGGCCGGCACGTCGCCGCTTCTGCGGACTTCGGGGCCACCTGGCACATCACCGACAAGCTGGGCTTTCTGGATTCCTTTCACTTCGCAAATTGGCACAATCCCGTGGCTTTCCTCTCGACCGACTGTTCCTTTTTCAGTCCCAATCTTCTGACTCCAGCGAACGTCTTCACTTCGGTCGCAACTCTCCCGGCCACGTGCGCGGCACCTGCGGACGGCGTCGCAGGGGCGACGCCCGTGCATTCCGGCTCGTCTGGACCCGACATCAGTTTGTTGAACGTCAGCCAGCTCTTGAAGCAAGATGAAAAAACCAATCTGGTAGAAGTGGAATACCGTTTCTCATCCCGGTGGGGCGCGCGGCTGGGTTATCGCTACCGGAGCCGCACCATTGCAGACGCTACCCTTGCCTCGGGTACTTTTGTCTTTTTCCCGGGTGGTCCCGCAAATAGCCAAAACAGCCGCACGCCGCCTGCTCCCTACAATTCGATGACTTGCCCGGTGGCCAACAATCTAGCGGATTTAACGTGCATCCTGACGATGGCGCCCCTGGGCGATAGCTCCAGCACTCCTATTCACGAAAATGCCGGAGTGTTCGGAATCTGGGCGCGGCCGACGAGCAACTGGCGGATCAGCTTTGACACCGAGTTAATGAGCGCTGACAACGCCTTCACGCGAATCAGCCCACGGCAATCCCAGGAATATCGGGTCCGCTCCAAGTACAAAGCCGCAAACTGGTTGAATCTGGATGGCAGCATCACCATCTGGGAAGCACGCAACAACGTATTTCAGACCAACGACCTGCAGCACAATCGCGCCTACGGGATTTCAGCACTGATTCAGCCGAACGAGAAGTACGGGATGGAAATCGGCTACGATTATAACGACGTCTTCTCGCAGGTCCTGATCTGCTACATCAGCGTAGCAAACGGACAGCCGGGCCCCGGAATCCAGGCATGTCCGAATGTCGCGGGCCTTGTCCAGCAGTTGTCCACCTACACGAACAAATCGCATTACGGCTATTTCGATTTCACCGTAACACCGTATCGCCATCTGACAGCCCGCCTGGGCGCAAACCTGACGGGGACGAGCGGCTCGCAGTTGCGCCTCGATCCGCAGGCCCTTATTCCCAACCAGGTGACAGGGCCCCTTAATTCGAAATGGCTCCATCCCTTTGGCGGACTGGATTATCAGTTTGCAAGGAACTGGACCGGGAAGGCGCTGTGGGATTATTACGGCTACCACGAGGATCCCACCACAGGTGCGGTACAGGATGTTTTTGCCCCGCGAAATTTCCGGGGCAATCTCGTCACACTTTCGGTACGATACGCGTTCTAGCGAATGGTCTCACCACGGTCGGTGTCCCTGATTCTGCGAAGGAGGAGAACATTTCATGCGACAGGATTGCACGGTGAAAGTATTTCTGAGAACGTGTGCCCTAGGCATGGCGGCCATGTTCTGCGTACAGGCCAAAGCTGACGACAAGAGCGCGGCGCTATACAAACAGAAATGCGCGGCATGCCATGGCGCGGACGGCAAAGGCGAGACGGCCACGGGCAAGGCGATGAAGGTACGCAGCTTTGCCGATCCCGAAGTCGCGAAGATGAGTGACGACGAGCTCGCCGGTGCGATCGAAAAGGGCAAAGGTAAGATGCCAGCTTACGGCAAGAGCATGAAGCCCGATGAGATCAAAGCCATGGTGGCTTACATCCGCAGCCTGGCAAAGTAATGCCCACGTTCTTGATCCTGCTGCTGATCGCATTGAGCGTCGCCTTGGTCGCTGTTTTCGTCTTTCGCCCGGAAATTACCGCAACGCGCGGCGGAAAAATGACGGCGTTTCTGGCGCTGTTTGCGTTGCCGCTTCTCTGCTTTGGAATAGGAACTTCCAGCGAACTGGAACACGCAAAAAGCACTCAATTCTGTCTTTCGTGCCACATCATGGAACCGTACGGAAGGAGCCTGCGCGTGGACGATCCGCAGCACCTGGCCGCCGCGCATTTTCAAAATCATCGCGTTCCGGCTGATGAAGCCTGCTACACATGCCATACGAACTACGCCATGTTCGGCGCAGTCAAGGCCAAGCTGGGCGGGCTGAGGCATATCTACGTGTATTACCTCGGGACAGCTCCAGCGCCCGAAAATATCAAACTCTACGAGCCCTTTAACAACCGAGAGTGCCTGCACTGCCACGCTGGTGCACGCTCCTTTGAAGAAGGTGCCGTGCACACGGCCGATCCGGACTTGCTTCCAGCGCTGAAAGCGAACAAGACGTCATGCATCTCGAGTGGGTGCCACGACGTCGTTCACGACCTCGCTAACTTGAAAGGCGCCAAGTTCTGGAAAGGAGGTGACTGATGCTCAGCACAAGTCCCTTTGACCGGAAGTTGCAACTCTCCGGAATCCTCCTGATTCTCGGTCTGGTGGTAGAGGCTCTGTGTCTGCTAGGTCGTGGCCCGATTGCGTTCATTATCTTTGCCGGCCTCGGTGGCCTCCTCTTCGCAGGTGGAATCATCATATATCTGTATTCCCTCGTGGCTACGGGCCAGCGACAGCCCTAGGAGCTCTCACCGCTGCCAACCGTAGGCGGAAGGAAACCGAACCTGCTCACTAGGATCGTCGTGAGAATCGGGGCGAACCGATTAGAAGGCCGCTGAAAATTCATGAGTCTGATGTCCAGGTTGACCAGACGGGAGCGAATCCGCGTGGGCTTCGTACTTGCCTTGATCGCGATGGCGGCGTTTTGTGCTTTCGAGGCGTATTTGCTTGCATACTTGAATACATCCGGCATTGCTTCCGTGGCGCGAACAGCCAGGGAGTTTCAGAGTCGCGCCGATAGGTATGCTTGGACTGGCTCGCTTCTGGAAGTGGTAGCCGCGTTGGTGCTGGTGCCCCTGTTTCCATTGAGGGAAGGCGAGGCACGGGGTTCAATTTCCCGCCAAGTCTTGACGAGGTACCTCCCGGCAATCGTTATAGCTACTTTTGGCACAGCAGCGTTGTTCTTTACCCTCACCTGGATATTCAAGACTCTCCGACTCGCGTAATTTCTCAGCCAACTATCCTCCGGTCGCAATACCTGCCAAATCGCCCGCTTGTTCAGCGCTTCGGCGCGCGTGATGCAACCGTAGAACGGCCGTATTTCCTCTGACCTCTCCAAATTTTGTCTCTCGCTGGCCGATGTTCCGACCAGGAGCGAGGTATTTCACCGCTCGTAGGTACTTCCGCGGCAGTATCCTGGCCCTCCGGCACCGGGCGCTTTTCCGAGCAGAGAAGAAGGGGCGATCCAGTGCTGGAGACTGCGGGGGTGTGGCCCAGAAGGTGTTGTGGGGCATCCCGGCACGACGCCGCCTCGGGAAGCACGCTTCCGAAAATATCGATGCTCGACAGGAAGGGAACGACCGTAGACACGCCTTTCGAGCAAATTCGTCGCCGCGTCTTGTGCCATGGCAGACCGTTGGGAAAATACAACGGGCGGTTACTCCTTCCGGTTTTTCTCTCCGGAACAGGTGGATCAAATACTGTGCGATGGCGCGAAGCGAGGCCGAGCAGGCTCTCACGCCGCTATCGAAAGGATACTGAGCCACGAACCGGGATTGGAGCGAGCAGATCTTTGGCAACGCATTCGGCGGCTCAAGAGTCCTGCAAAGGCGCCGAAATATCGTCGCTCAGTATGGAGGCCAGAGGACGACGACATCCTGCGCAGAGGGTACGAAATTGGACCGCGAGAAAAGCAAGAAGCGGTACGGGAGGTATTAAGGCGGCACCCCGATTGGCGCCCCCATGTGGTTTGGAGGCGGGCGGCGAAGCTCAGGCTTGCCCGGACAGGCGCAAAGCGGCGCCCGGAGCGTTTTCGTCACCCTTGGTCCGAGGAGGATGATCGAGCTCTGCTCAGTCTTGCGGGGTACAAGAGATTGCGCATGATCGCGAAACTGCTGCATCGGTCGGAGCGTGGCGTCCGATATCGTCTCGCTTTGCTGGGCAAAAGCAGCCGCGTTCACTTTGATGGTTATGCGCGACGGACGCTCGCAGAAGAGCTGCATTGGGGAAGGAGAACGGTCCAGCGGCTCATCGTGGAAGGGTTGTTGGAAGTTCGTGATCCACGCATTACGCCGGAATCACTGAAGACGCTGCGGAAATCAGGATGCCTCGCCAGGCTTGATCCTAACTACGAAGAAGAAGAAGGTGCACCTCCGCCAGGAACGGAACAAGAGGTGACCGCTATACTGCAAGCCAAGAATGGAGCGTCGAATTCAGCCTACCTGTCCAACGCTGCGAGATCGACTCGTGCTAAGCGGGTGTGGAGAGAGGTCGCTAGGACGCTGGATGTAAGTTTGGAGACGGTCGAGAGGTTGATCGCTAAGCGAACATTAAGGCTGTACGACCCAAGGATCACGGAGAAATCTTTCAGGATCTTTTGCCGACAGAATGGGGCACTAATCAATTCCGCGTTCCTCGACGGGGAGACGCGAGAGTGGCTTCAGAGTTCAATGGATTGGAATCGTAGTGCGGGAGAGGTTGTCGTGCATAGCTTGAATCTCTTTCGTAGACACGCGCTAGTAGTGAGGAGATGCGCGGAATGTGGGCGCGATATTCGTGGCAACGCGTTCTTTCGGCACATTAAGCGATGCGGAAACCCGAAATCCCTCGGGCTTAAAGCGGCATTCCCAGTAAGTGTCAGGCAACGGCCTTGAGACGGTTCTTGACGACCAGCTAAGCCGGGGAATTCATTCAATCCCCAACATAGTCTTCAGCGGTGTGGCGCCACTGGTCGAAAGAAGGGTAAACAACCATGGGATCCCGGGGCCAACTCTTCTTCCACCATTTAGAGTATTGCTCCATACGAACATAGCGCGGGTGGGTGCGAGCTTGCTTACGGACGATGTCAAACCAGCCCTCCTTTTTTGGCTCACAGAAGAAGTGATCCTCAATCCAGGCCATAAGGCATCGCTGGGTCTTGCCTTGTTCGCCGCTGCCTTTCATGCAAGCTGAACTGTTCGCCCCTAGAAATCCTGGGCATCTCCGTTCCAATTCATTAGTTACGGCTGTCGGTAGTTCGATTTTGGCTCGTAGCAGCGGTTCGAGCCAGCAGGCAAGTATTTTCCAATCGACATACTGCTCAACGACGTCACCGAGGTTTGCAACGCTTGTTTCTTGGTCCGGGTTGTAATTTCGTGCCAAGCTCAGCCACTCTTCGAATTTCGGATACGATGCTGGCCGCCGTCGATGCCATTCCTGCTCACAATGCTCCGAGTATGCCCAATTGCTCTGGGAACGGAAATCGCGAACTCCATAGAACATAAGCGCGTCGAGCCAGCCCTCTTGCCTTGCACATTCTAAGACCTGATTGTGAATCCATTCATGGAGGCGGAAAGCCAGGAGGCCCGATTCGTTCAACAGTGCCTCATTCAAGATGAAACCCGGACAACATTGTTTGAGAGTTGCGGAAAGCCATGAGGGAGCACTTCCCTCGGTCGCGACAATGGCCCTTACCCATAGTCCAAGCGCTTCCCAACGAAAGTAGTCCTCATACGCTTTGTGAAAACGATCCCATGGAACCCGCATCAGTTGCTTCTTCGCTCCGCGAAGGGCAATGCCCTGGACTCTTCGCTCGAGCTTCGTTGGTTGCCACTTCCTCTTCATGTGATCCGTTGGACAGAGCAAATCCAGAATCAGGTCAAGCGAGACTACAAAGATTCAAGCGGCAGTTCAAGTAAGAGGAAACTCGTCGTCCTGACAAGCCTTCAGTTCAGATTCTCACCTTATGACGGGATTTTCGGAATCTACAGATGATTGTTGTTTGGGATCTGCCCGTCCCACAGTGCATTTCTTAATGAATCTGGCACAGAAACAGAGTGACGTTATATGCCGCGTGCATGAGCGTCGACGCTGCGGTTGATCCGGATTTTATCCTCATCCATCCGTATGCAGCGCCTGTGCCAGTGAAGCAGGCCCACTGCACGAGCGTCTTCGCGGGATGAAGCGTTGCGAAGAGAATTGCGGTGCCGAAGATTGCGATCGTAGGTCCTGCCGTACGAGTGAGGACAGGAAGCAGGCAGCCGCGAAAGAATGATTCTTCCACAAGGGGACCAAGCACTACGTCCAGTAGCAGGAGGCCCCAAACGTGGATTAAGTGGTTGGTTGGGGTGGTCGCACGAGCGACAACCTCAACCCCCAGCGCTAGACCAACGCCGGCAACAAAAGCCACCAGGAGATAGTTACGACTCGGAAGACGCCAACCAAGTATGCTCCACGCGCGGTGGCCATGTCGGATTCTCACTATAAAGTACAAGGCGGTAACCAAGACTAGTGAAAGAACAACCTGGAAGGCGAGCGGCGGATTGTCGAGAGTAGCGGGGCCCAATAGTCGGACGCGGACCGCGAAGCGAATGCCCAGAGCCAAGAATAGTACAGAGATAAAGAAGAGCCCCACGTCGCCGTACCTTAAAGGAGCACTCGGTTCTAGCTCGGGTGGGAGCCTTCCAGGCGCTTTGAAAAGGAGTACACGCCTTCCTGAGTCAGCACCGTTAGTCTCCCCACCAGCCATGTACGTCCGTCGCTGCGCGCCTTGGAATGTGCTGTTTTCTCCTGCCACGTGTGTATCTCAAGTGTGATGTTCCAAATCTCGATTCAAACGGAGGTATTCAAATTCCGGCACCGTCTGGAAAGGGATTTCCGGGAAACAGACCACTTCGCCTAGTTGATCAATTCTCATAACTGAAGAGTTGCCCAGAAACTGCGCTCCGGCTCGAATGTGCACGATCTTATCCGGATCAAATCCCATGAGCCGCGCGCAAGTGGCATCCGCAGCGACGGCATCGTCCGCCAAGACGATTCTGTCGAGTCGGCGCGCGCTCCCGTTCAAGGGCCCGTTCCCCTCCATAGCCATAATGGCGTCGGCAATCACGAAATGGACGGGAACGGTTGCGCAAATGTCCAAGATACTTTCCTGGATGCCCTTCCAATGCAGGATGTTTTTCGGCCAGCCGTACTTTGCCCCGGGTACTACGCCAAACATGTTCTTCATGCTGAGTGTGACCCCCGACCAGTGATGGGCCTTCACTTTAGGCATGGAAACGACAAAATCGGATTCAAGAATGGTACGGGGCAGCCACAGGGACTTCAATCCCGCGTAGCTAGCGAGCAAGGGCCTTTCAACAAGTTCGTCACGATTCAGATCGACGAAAGAGATCATTTGGCGCTGGAGCTGTTCCGCGAACCCGCTCTCGATGAGAACTAGCTCAGTGTCTCGTTGGTGCCCCGGCCCTTCGCCGACGAGCACGGTCTTGGCGCCGAGACGACGGAAGCACTCGGTGGCGGCAGAAACAAGAAGAGGGTGGGTATTGATGTGGTTCCCGGGGATGTAATCCACGAGGTTCGGCTTGATGAGAACGGACTTTCCGCGAACATCCAAATGGAACAAATCTAAGCCATGCCACAGAATTTGTGCCAGATCCTCCGAATAGGAATCGGCTGTAAGAATCGCCACTCGGGATCTTGGCAGTATTCGGTTGATATGGTATTTGGGATGAGCCAATAACGCTGTTGCGGCTGCCCCCGCCGCTAGTCCGAGAGAGGCGGCAAGAAAAGTTCGTCTGTCAGGTTTCACGAATTTGCTCCGAACGGATTTGCTCCGTTGGCGGAATTGAGTGCCAAAGCAGCGACAGCGAGCGATGCGCAGTCAGCGATCG
Source organism: Candidatus Acidiferrum sp. (assembly GCA_035704085.1). GTDB lineage: Bacteria > Acidobacteriota > Terriglobia > Acidiferrales > UBA7541 > Acidiferrum. The sequence goes on from DASSXG010000044.1 coordinate 18,082, forward strand.
CATTAGTGTTGACGACGCTTTCAAGACGACTGATTAGGGTTTTCGTAGCCCGCCGAAATGCGGTCAGAGCCAGGATGGCCCAGGCAAGACTCCACGGTGCGCAGCAGAACTGAGAGCGTTGCTCGAGCCAATCCAAGCTTGGGGTGACAAAGTCGTTGAAAGGCGTCTCGCGGAGCGCCAACAAAGCGATGGACGTTGCGTCTGGATGCGGCGCCAATCCAGTTCCATAGACAAGTCCATTGCCCGCATTCCAGCCGGCTTGAGGACAAATGCGATCATGAAGCATTTCAACCCCGCACCGGATGCGGAACTGAAGCAGGCCCGGTCGTGAAGAGGCAATGCCATCTTTCAGAGCAAGAAGCGAATAGGAAGTAGGGACCACCCAGCTGGCGGTCTCTGGCGTCCATGGCCAGCCGAATTTGTCTGGGTCTAACCGAACATGGCGATCGGTCGTTCGAAATTTCCACTTCCAAAGCCAGTGTGACTCCCATCCCCGAGATTGCAATAGCCAGGGGATGGCTCGGTCAGTTGCCGTTCCCTTCGCGCCAGAACGGTTGAGTGCGTATACAACCAGGCCCGTAAAGCCAGATCCTTCAGGGTCGTCGCCGAAAAACGCGGGCCAGCTCCCATTGGGATTTTGAATTTGGAGCAGGAAACCAATGGCGCGTGCGCGCTCCCGGATGAGGGTTGATGGCAACGCGAGAAGCGTCAGTGCCGTGGGCTCGACTGCGGCTTGAGCGGCACTGGAATAGAACGGCCAACCGCCATGCGGCAACTGGCGAGCAATGAGTTGTTCCACGCACAGAAGACTGCCTCTTTGCGGGTCATCCATGCGCATCTTTTTAGGCGAGGCCCATGGAATTGTCAAATTCTCTCCGGGGAGTCGCGTCGAGGCTGGCAAAGTTAGTCAGGGAATGTGGAATCGGCAGGTATCCTCCCCTTGGCGATGCGTTTCGACGGCATCTGCGGCCAGGGAAGCGTGCATGAAGATTCCGTCTGTTACCTGGACACGGCTGAAGTCTGGCTGAGTGTTAGCCAAGGAAGTCTGTGACTAGCCTGATTTATCGCTTTTAGAACAGATGCAGTGTGCGGTCCTCGTTGCGCCCGGCGGAAGCTGATGGCCGGCGATGTTTGCAAAGCTGGCCAACGTTTGTCGGTAAGTATGGTACCAGCCAACAATTCTTTCGAAGGCTCCAACTGCGCCTGACAAAGACCCTCAGTCGGAAAGTTAGTCAGCAAGAATGGTATCAGCCCAGAATTTGCTGGTGGTCAAGGCCTGGGTCATCCGAAGGCCTTCCGCGAGGCGAGGGAAAGTTAGTCAGTAAGTGTGCGATCGGTGTGGAATTCTTACGTGGAGGAGGAAATCGAAAGGGCGCAGCCCAAGTTGTGTTCATCTGTCGTGGTCTATCCCCACTGATTTCAAAGGGTATGGCCATCCGGCAGAAGCCAACTGCCAGAATTTGTGGGAGTTTACTGTGACAATCCGCCCGGAGTGTACGGGTCGCCTGCGTGCGTGGGAAGCGATTCGGTCGTATGTTCCATCGCACCGCGGGGGCGGAATCTATGTTCGCGTCGATGGAAAAGCTCGCCGACGGACTGTGCGACGCGCAGTACGTGATCGATCCCGTCACGCTTCAGGTGGTGTATCTGGCCGCGAAGATGCAGAAACCGCTCTTAGTAGAAGGCCCGCCTGGGTGCGGAAAAACAGAACTAGCCTATGCGGTTGCGGCTGCCGCCGATACCACAGTGGAACGCCTGCAGTGCTACGAAGGAATCACTGAAGAGAAGGCTATCGGTAAGTTTGATGAGTCCTTACAGCGGCTCTTCCTGGAAACGCAAAAAGACTTCTTGGGCCAGGACTGGGAGGGAATCCGAAGCCGGCTGCACTCACTCGATTTCTTCGCAGAGGGTCCGCTGCTACGGGCGCTCCGGCACGAGTTCAAGCCTTGCGTGTTATTGATCGACGAGCTCGACAAAGTGGACCACGCTTTTGAGGCGCTCCTTCTGGAGATCCTAAGCGCATGGCAGATCACCGTCCCTAAACTAGGGACAATCAAAGGAGAGAAAATTCCCTTTGTCGTATTGAGCTCGAACGAGGAACGGCGCCTGGGTGACCCGTTGCGCCGGAGATGCCTGTATTTGCGTTTCGACTATCCCACGGTCGAGCGGGAAGTCGAGATCCTGGCTGTGCGCAGTGCAAATGAAGACGCGATGCTACTCGGTCAGATGGCCGGTTTAGCCCACGCGCTGCGTGGCTGGAACATGGAAAAACCACCTTCCATAGCTGAAATGCTCGATTTGTCACAGGCGCTTCAAATTCTTGGAGTCAAAGAGATCATGCCGGAGCACAGAGATGTTCTGTTGCCGATGCTGGCCAAGACGGAGGGAGATCGAGGAAGACTTCTGCTCCGCGAGGGCTTCGAGGGCCTCATTGTGGATTCGAAGATGTATCGAGACAAGCTCAACGGAAAAGGCGCTGCGGCTTGTGCCGTGGTTTGAGAAGCAGAGCGATGAACGCAATAACGAAGGTGTTTATTTTCCTAATCTGGTTCAGTGCACCGGCGGTTTGGGCTGCAGAGCCAACGAGCGTCCACGAATTCTCCGAACGGTGTGCGGCGTTCTATGCTTCAGCCTTCGAAGTTCCGTTGGAGCTTGTGGAGGCAGTCATCCAGGTGGAGTCAGGCTGGAACCCCTATGCGGTTTCCAGGAAGGGCGCAGCGGGCCTTATGCAGCTCATGCCCGCGACGGCAAGCCGGTTCGGAGTCCCAGACCGATTCAACATCGAAGAGAACATTCGAGGTGGAGTTGCCTACCTGGCTTGGCTGATCCGTCTGTTCAATGGCGATTTACGACTGGCCGTTGCCGCCTATCAAGTGGGTGAGTATCAGATCCTTTCGCGGGGCCTAGCATACTCTTCTCGGGAAGTTTTTCTGTACGTGAGTCGCGTAGCGGAGCTGTACCGCGCCTTGCGACGCGAGACTGCCCGGAGATTTGCAGCGCAGAGCTCCCCGACAGGGCCTGGAGGTGGACGATGAAGATGCTTCACGGACTTTGGCTCTTGTGTTTCTTTCTTGTGACGGGTGCGGCGTCAGCGCAGGTTCCCAAAGTCGAGCCGCGAATCGTTACCGAGACGGACCTCGAAGGGAAAGTCACGGTGGTCGAGGTGGCAGCCCGGTATGTCACTGCCATCCGCTTGCCAGAGGCCGTGAACTCGGTCGTCGTAGGGGATCCTTCCGCGTTTCAAGTCGAGCATTCGGAGCGCGAGCCGAGACTCGTCTTCGTGAAGGCTCTCTCAACCAAGCCATCTGAGACGAACCTGCTGATTTCGACAGCGGCCGGGCACGAAGTCAGCTTGCTGTTGAGCAGCGGCGGAGAGAGTGATTCTCCAGATCGGACTCATGTTGATTTCCTGCTGAAATACGAGGCTTTCAGAGGATTTTTCGTCGCGCCCTCTGCGTTCCCTTTCGCATTAGTGGGAGCGACGGTCCCGTTGAGGGAAGCCCGCGGGATCGACGGTCGAGAAATCAAGAAGCTCTCGAAGCCCGGAGACGGGGCGAGTTCGGTTTTCTCAGCTGTTGGAGATCTCGTGCCAACTCGAGGCGACTCATCGACGGAAGACATTCAAAGTCGCAACCTTGACCAGTTTCTCGAACAACAAGAGCGCGTACCGTTGCCGATCCTGTACGGGGAGCGCGTAGGCGAAGAAACGGACCGAGGCGACCGAGTCCGTGCCGGTGTCGGCCGCGTGATCGACGGAGGTCAGCAAGTGGTCGTCTTGTTCTCGGTCGTAAATCCGACCAAGCACGCGATCCTGTTGATGCCGCCACAGGTGCAGCTGGGGGGAAAAACAACATCGGGAAAACTGATCCGGCACGAAAAATGGTCAACGGCGGAGCAGTTACCGGTGCTGGAATTTCGGTTGAACAGACGCCGGTTGGGACCTTCCGAACGCGCCGACGGTGTCGTAGTGTTTGAGCGTCCGCCGTACAAGCAGTCCAACGAGATGCTTTTGTTGCAGGTGGCGGAGTCGGGGGCTGTGGACCACCCCGCCCTGGCGCCAATTGGGTTCGGGGTGAGCAGTTCGCGGGAGGACCAACATGGCAGAGGAAAATGAGAAGCAGGCCATTGGAGCGCCAGAGACCGGCGCTGCAGAAGAGCCGTTGATCGATGAAACTAAAGTTTCCTCTCGTCCCGGATGGCGTGAAATCTTTCGTCAAGCCTTCGACAAGGCGCGACGGGAACGTAAAGTTACGAATCGGCGCGAACTGGGGCGCGACCGAAGTCGTTCGCTCTTTCTGCTCGCAGGAGCTGCCATTGCGGTACTCCTCGTGTTCCTCGGTGTGTTTTCCTCCTCTAACACGGCGAGGAAATCGACAGACGCGAGGCGAGTGGGAGCGCCGGACCTGGGACATAGGGTGACTCCGGGCCAGCAGGCGACTGACCAAACGGGATCGGTGACGCCTCTGCTGAACGCACAAACCGGGCAGCCAGAGGCCCCAGGGAGCCAAGGCGTTACTCCTGAAGATGTTGGCAGAACGGCGCGGCCAACCCAGCCATCGATTGGAACGCAGCCAAGGCCCGCGACCACCCCGATTGCCCGGAATGCGGGGCCATACGCTCTAGGGAAAATTGATTTTTCAGATCCAGCCACGCACCAGCAAGCACCGGGATCTGCCAATTTATCAGTGCAGTCGGCGTCAGATGATCTTCGTAAGCCGTCATTGGTGTTCGTTCGGAGTGTGCAAAGCAATCCCGCAAGTGTTGGCGCGAGAGTGGCTACGACCGCGCTGGAGGAAAATCCGGTCATGCTGGATTTGCCAGCAGGGACGAGATTAGTTGCCCGGCTCCAGTCAGTTGTGAACAGCGCCATCAAAACGCCGGTTGTGGCGGCCATCGAGTACAACTATGAAAAGGACGGACAAATTGTCGTGCCCGCAGGGGCAAAAGCACTCGGAACCCTTCAACAAGCAGACCGCTCAGGATACGTGGCGATCAGGTTCGACACGATCCAAATGCCAGACGGAACCACGGAAAAGATTGACGCCGAAGCAATGAGCCTTACTTACGGCCCCCTTAAAGGCATTATCAGCGGAAGAAGGACGGGCACCCGTTTCCTTGTGCGAACCTTCACAGGCCTCGGGACTGTAGCGACATACCTGGTGGGGGCGGGAGGTAGCAACGGTTTCAACGGGCCGCTTTCGGAGAGCGCCCTTCTACGCGACCGCATCGCAACAAACATCGGAATTGCGGGAGACCAGGAACTGAACAGCCTGGCCTTCAACCAAAATATCGTTGTCACTGTGCCAGGAAACACGAGGTTCTACATCGTAGTTGAAAAAGGTACAGCATCGCGTGGAGAACAGGTGCGTCCAACTGCAGTGCAGCAAGTGAACAATGCGCCCCTCCCTACGGCAGAGGAGCTCCGTCAGCTGTTGCAGCTCAGGCGAGAGCTGAGCGAAATGGTTCAGCAATCGGGCACGCAAAGCACTGCGCCGCAAGTGCCCCAGCAGTAGGGAGGTCGATCGGGAAATGGAGCCCAATTGGAAACCGCTCGTAGACAAGCTCGGCGAGGAGCGCTGCGTCGGCTTCATGTTCATGGGGCGAGTGAACGGGATCAACTTGTACAAGCATGGCATTGCCCGAAAGTATTTGAACCTCGATGATTCTGGACAGTGCTACGTGTGCCGCGAGAAATGGCGCTTCGAGAAAGCGGATTTTGACACCCAACTCGGGAAGCTGGAAGCGGTTCTGGCTCAACTCGGAGAGACTTTGAAAAGTGTCTACGATGTGTCTTACATCGAGCAAAAGAGGAAGGCTTTGCAAAGAGCCGCCATTTCGCATGAGCGAATTGAGATTCAGCCAAAAGACTTCTCTATGAACTAGAGCGCCCTCGTTCCCCTCGCACGATGCCGCGTAAATCAGTCCTAACTTTTTCCGTTCGACCTTAGCTGCAACCCTCCCACTTTTTTGACAAACGTTAGAACTGGTCTTAGGTTTCCTCGCGCTTCAACGTTCTCTCCTCCATCGGTTGAATCTTTGAGAGGCGGCGAAGCAGAAAGGGGAATGAAATCCATGAAGGCGAAGGCGGGCGAGACATGGAAGCGAGGACTGGCTGTGTCCGCGATCTGCTTCATTTTAGGAAGTCAGATCGTCTGGGCGCAGAGTCTCGGCCCTCAGCCGCAGTTTAACGTTGCGGTACAGGGCCAAACGGGCGCGCAGCCGGAAGGCGCCTTCCTGAACTTCATCAACTGGATTGGCAACGTCATCGCCCCTGTGGGGGCCGGAGGCGCTGTCGTCGGTGCAGTCGTCTCTTGGCTGCATGGGCGCGGTGTCGGCCGGTGGCTCGCAGCAGCTGCTGGATTGCTGGCAGTTTCAGGGATCACCCGGTTGATCGAGTTCTGGATCACCAATGGAACCGGAGGCGTGACGTAAAACCGAGGCGGCACGCATCCACGGCGGGGCCGGCGGGCAGTTCTGGAAAGGAGAGAAAAGAACCCGGCTGCCTGCCCACCCCGCTTAGGTCTTACTTTGAACCGCTTTCGAGAAGAGAAAGGAAAGACGGAGCAATGGCTGTCCCACAACTTTTGAACGACATCATCCAAGTCCTCTTGCAACTCGCGCCCGCCGCCTCCCTGGTTGCGCTGGTTCTTGCGGGAATCAGCTTGAGACGTGAGGGTGGAACCACGTTCCTCATCGGTGGAGGTTTTACGAAATGGATGTTTTGGGTGGTCGTGTTCGCAACACTCGTGCCTCTCGTCGGATGGTTCAGTTCGTTCGGTGTCGCAACTCCGTTGTCGTCTGGAGGGATTGGAACTTCGTGGCTGAGTTCATTTCAGTCGGATGTGTCCAGCTTTGTTACGAATTTTGTAGTCAGTAGGATGGCAACCACGCTCGCGGCGTATTTCGTCCTGAGGGCAATTCTTGACACGGCCTCGGGCGGGCACCCTTTGCCATCCATCCTCGCCGCGATGTTCCTGCTTGGCGCGCAAACAACATATTCCCTCATTCAGAGTTACAACACGGGGTCGCAGTTCGCCGCTGCGGATGTTCTGGACAGCCTGTGGAATTACTTGGCCGGGACCATCATGCCGATCGCAGCAGGACTCGCGATTGTCGGCGCGATCATCAATTTCGCCACGAGCCGGCCGGCGATGCGCCTCGTTGCTGTCGCCCTGGCGATGCTGTGTGTTTCAGGAATCTGGAAACTGGTGCTTTCGATGGAGGCGTAGGAACCGCGATGTCATTCACCAATGGGATTCTGAACCTGACGAATTGGGCGGGAAACGTGATTCTGCCCAGCCTGGCCGGTCTGTTCTTCGCGATCGCCGTGCTGAAATTTGCCCGGTCTGTGCACTCCCCTTTCGCGATGTATGGAGGATTTCTCTGCCTGATGGCCTCCGGCCTGTTGCGCGCCATGGAGACATTCGCTTCACAACGGGCTTGGAACGATCCTGACGTTTACTGGATGTCTCTGGTGAGCCTCGTGGACTGGATTTGCAATGTGCTGATGCCGGTCTACGCAGGGTTGGAGGTGGCGGCAGGGGCGCTGCGCATGGGCATCGTCACGCGGTTCCACCCCACGGAAGGATGGATAAGGCACTTCGTAGCGGCCGGCCTCTGCCTGCTTCTATCCGGGCTGGTGAGGCTTGCGGAGTTTTTCGTAGTCCGGGGCACCGCTGGAGTTACCTGAGGAAAGGGAAGGGCAATGTCGCTTGAGGTGACACCTGCGTATCGGAATCTCCGAACGAGAGTCACGTTTTTCGGCCTCGAAGCCGAAGACCTGTTCGCGATTCTCGCCCTGGCAGTCGTCGCGAACATTCTCGGAAGGTTTCTTCACCGGGAGATGTTCGGATTGCCGATGAACATGGTTCTGCAATATGTCGTTCCCGTGCTGAGCATTCCGGCGCTGATGCTGTTCAAGTACGGCAAGCAGCGCGGCTACCTCCAGGACTGGGTCATGTTCCACGCAAAGCCGCACGTCTATTCCGCCCTGGAGCGGGATCGGGAACTCACTCGGGAATACCTGCGGTTGGGAGATTAGGCGTGCCACTGACGGTCGAACGATACGAACAATCGGTGAGCGCGCCTCCGTTGTGCGAGCAACTGCGCATTCGGGACTTGCTTGAAGACGTTGCAGTGCAAATCGATGGGTCACTGGTGGCGGGTTATGAGGTCGGAGGCATTCAATCGTATTACGCGAGCGATGAGGGAAGGAATCGCCTCAAGGGGCTGCTCGAAGCCCTCGTGAGATCACTGCCCGAGCGATCCATGCGGATGCAGGTGCGTTTTGAGATTTCGGAGGGCACGGGCGATTTGGTATCCCACTATATCCGGGAGCGCCGGAACGAGAATCAAGTGCTCGGCGAACTCGATGGTTTGCACGTCGAACTCTGGCGGAAACGGGAGGCCGCAGGTTTCTATTTGCAACATTTTCTCCATCTGTACTTCATTTGGAACCCCCGGATTCATCATGAATCACCGGACTTCGAGTGGAAGCGAAAGATGAAGTCGAGCGGAAAGTTGAGTCTTTCGGCCTCGAAGTGTATCGAACGCTTACGAGGGGAACACGAGGAACTTCTCGCCGAATTCAACAGTTTGTTGGCCGGGGTGGAAGCCACGCTCGGGGCCACCGGCATGTCCATCCGCCGGATGACTCATCAGGACCTCTTCCTTGAGATCAAGCGTGCGCTCCATCCGCTTGGCAATGACACTCTGCCGTTCCGGTCTGCGGACGACTCACTATGGTACGAGAGCGCACGAAGCCAGGCTGCGAATGTGAATATCGAGGACGAACAGGATGACTACCTGAAGATCGCTGGCCTGCTTTACTCCTGGATTAGCCTGAAGGACCTGCCGGATGCCACTTTCCCAGGGATCTTGCGTGAACTTGTCGTCATGGATTTCCCGCTGGTGATCAATGCCGAAGTCACCCTTCCCGACCAAAGCAAATCGATCAAGCAATACAAGGGACGCCTGCGAAAGATGCTTGCTGCCCAGAAGGATTTCCACGGGGGTTTTCGCATCAACGTGGATGCACAAGTGGCAGAGCACCAGCTTATTAAGGTACTGCAGGATTTGATTTCGAGTTCGCTGAAAGCCTGCCAAATGAGCTTGATCGTGACAACGCGCACGTCGCGGCCCAGTCGAAACCGCATGGAACGCGAAGAGGCCGAGCGCATCCTGGCGGACCGCCGCCAGCGTGTGTTGCACGCGATTGCGAGGATGAACGGGGGCCGCGGAATTCCGGAGACTCTTGCGCAGAAGCGCCTGTTCTTTACGGGCCTTCCCGCCATGGGAGGAGAGAATCGCAGGGAACTCGATCTGCTCACGCTCAATGCCGCCGATCTACTGCCCGTGGAAATGCCGTGGAGGGGGACCCCGCATTCGCCGCTTATGCTTTTTGAAACGCCCTACCGGCAACTCGTTCCTTTCTCGCCGTTCGACGCAAGCATCGGCGACGCGAACATGCTTATCATGGCCAAGAGCGGCGGCGGTAAGACCTTCATGGCGCAACTCTTTCTGCTCATGATGGCGCGCGCCAACCCGCAAATCTCCATTATCGAACGTGGCGATTCCTACCAGCCGCTCGTGGATTTGATGGGCGGCCGGGTTATCGACGTGAGGCTGGATGGAGCTGAGACGCTCAATCCCTGGGACCTGCCGTTGGGCGAAACGACGCCGAGCAAGGAAAAGATCGCGTTTCTCAAAAATCTCACGCGGCACATGATCGGCGACAGCCCGGGCTCGGATAACTCGCTCGTCGACAACCTGCTCAGCGACGCAATCGGGCGGACCTACAAGCGCTGCGCTATCCGTTACTCCAATCCGATTCCCACGTTCAACGACCTCCGGGAGGAATTGGCGCAATGGCGTGACGAAGAACGCATGCAGCGGACGATTGACGAGGCCCGCTTGGCGGCAATCAAGTTGCGCGCGTGGACCGGGGAAAAAGGGATGTACTCCAAGCTCTTCGACGCGCACACGACGATGCGGCTCGACAGCAACTGGCTTTTCTTCAACGTGGAAGGATTGAGTTCGGACCCGAAGCTCGAAACCGCCATGAGCATGTTGATCGCGAACGCCGTGGCATCTCGCTCGGGCGGAAAGACCGGGCAGCCGAGCATTACCGTTCTTGATGAATGCTGGTTTCTCTTGGACTCCCCGACGCTAGCACCTGAAGTAGTTCAACTCTTCCGCACAGCGCGGAAAAGGAATGCCAGCGTTTGGGGAATCAGCCAGACGGTAGAGGACTTTGTAGGAACCGAGTTCCAGCCGCGGGAGCATGGTCCGGGGATCCTCAAAAACGCGAGCACCAAGATCATCGGACAACAGCCGGGAGACATGAGCCCGCTCGTGAATCACTTGTATTTGAATCCAGTGGCGCTGAACGAAGTGAAACGATTCAGCGCGCCGCGCAAAGGAGAGAGTGCCGACGCTCTCTTGGTCCTTGGTGAAAAAGCTGAGACGACGCAAACGATTCGGATCGTACCGACAACCGTGGACTATTGGGTCTGCACAACGTTTCCCCGGGAGAGAAGGTACAGGGCGTGGGTCCTCAAAAAGCTTGCGGACCGGCCACTGCTCGACGCCTATACAGAATTGGGGCGAAAGTTTCCTCACGGATTGGCGGAGGTTCCGCCACTACCGGAAGAAATCTCCGGTGCCGTGACAGGAGAAATGCAGTCATGAAACGGCTCTTTGCCGCGATGTCCCCTCGATGGCAGCGACTTCTTGAATTCGCTGCCTGGGGAACACTCATCGTCGCGATTTTTGCGAGTGCGCCGTTCCTGTACGACCTTGTAGGTCGGGGCATCGGTTGGATTATCGGGTTGTTCCCGCACCCGGACGAGTTATGGAAGGAGTGTCCGTGGTGTTTATGACAAACGTGCTGTCTGGCTTTTTCTTTGTCGCTTTTTCCTACTGGTTGGTGATCGCAAGAACACGGCGACAAGTGCTTGCCGCCGTCTTGGCGGGTGTCCTTGTCGTGGCGCTGGTCAGCCCACCGCAAGCACAGGCGCAGGGTAGCCTCGTCGCAGCAATTCAGTCTGTGCTGAACGTAATCAACGGCCTGATCAAAACGGCTTTGAACTCGATCAATTCGGTCCGAACTTCAATCAGCAACTTCTATCAGCAAGCAACCTGGCCCGTCGCTTTGATCAATCAGGCGAAGGCCACGGTGACGCAGATGATCGGCCAATACAGAAGCGCGATGCAGAACATCTTCACCATCAACCTGAAGAGCGCCACGCTGCCTAATCCAACGGCACTCGAGAACGCCATGCAAAATCACCAAACCAACGATTTCGCGAGCCTGACCACCTCATTCGGAAGCACCTATGGCAGTGTTCCAAACACGGCGGGGGCCAGCCCGGCAGACCGCACGATGATGGACATGGACGACGCATTGGCGGTCGACAACTTGAAAACCTTGAAGGAAAGCGATGCAGCGGGCGACCTCACTCTACAGGCAGCTGACAACATCGAGAACGCTGCCAGCCAAGCAGCTCCGGGATCGGCGCCCTTCCTGACCGCGACCGCTGTAGTAGCCAGCATCGAGAGCCAGGCTGTCACACAGAAACTGCTTGCGGCTGAATTGCGCCAGGAAGCCGCCCGGCTGGCCCACGAGAATGCCCTGCGCAAACGCGGAACCACCATGACCGGAGATGTGAATACACAGATTCTGAATTTGTTGCAGCGAAAGTAAGGAAGGAGAAAGTCGATGAGGAATGCCGTCCAGAGTGTGATGCGAGGTCTGAGTTGGGCTTGGGGTCACAAGATCCGTACTGTTCTTCTGTTGGTGGCTTTTACTCTCCTTGCGCCAAACCCCATTAGGAGTCAGTTTGTCGACCCGTGCTGCGCCATTCTCGCGACCGGGCTGACCACAATCAGCAGCACTCTGAGCAATATCATCGGAGGCGGGCTTAACAGCATTCTTTCGGTCGAGAAAAGCATCTCGAACTTTGAGCAATCCGTCGTGTGGCCGCAGAACCTGATCAATCAGGCCCGTTCATTGGTCGGGGGCGTTCAGGGAATCTTCAACCAGATCCAAGATGTGATGCGTATTCCCGTGAATAGCGCGACCCTGCCGGCAACGCAGCAGTTTGAGCAGAACCTCCTCTCGGGTGATCCGAACCAGATCGCCCAGACCGGCGCGCAATACACGGCTGTTTACGGCGCGCTGCCGAACGTGACCATGGCATCACCGCAGACACGCGACATGATCGATATGACAGATGCTACCGCGCAGGCCGCATTGAAGAGGGCCATTGAAATCGATTCTCTGGCGGACCTCGAACTTCAGGCGGCCGACCAGATTAACCAGAGCATTCAAACAGCCGCACCCGGGAGCGCACCGATCATTGAAGCGCAGGCCGACGCGTGGCTAGTTCGCGCCAATGCCTACACACAGTCCGCGACCGCGGATCTGATGCGCGTGCGCGCCATCGATCTGGCCAACGCGAGCGCAAATGTGAAAAACGGAGCTGCAAACGCCGCCGCTGTACAGCAGCAGATTTACAACCTCCTGAAGAGGCAATGACCCGTGTTTTATTTTCAGCAACTCTTCCAAACAGCGCTGAATGGGATCGACACCGCTAACGTTACGGCCGCCGTGTTGGGTGTTGCCGGGACGATTCTCCTCCTGAGTTTCCTTTACAGCGCGTACCAGGCATTCACCTCAGGGGGAGACATCCGGATGCTTGCGATTTCGGGAATCAAGTATCTCGCTCTGGGACTGGTATTCGCCAACTACGGCGCGGTCTTTCGCGACGTCAACGGAATGTTC
>DASSXG010000061.1:0-2806 GCA_035704085.1 Candidatus Acidiferrum sp.
TCGAAAGGGCTGCTGGGGACGGGGACTCAAATGCCGTCCCCTTCCCCAGACCCCTTCTTCTGCTAGAAGATGCAAGAACACTTTTACAAAAACGGAAACTGGGTCCAAAGAAGTTGTGCCATCTTAGGGGTTCACCCCAGATTTTGCGCCCAAGTTGCGCCCAAATTTTCCCATCGCCCAAAATTATAGGCCATGGAATGCCGTGACTCAGATCAAATAAACAGGTAACGGCAGTCACAGGACTATTTCGTCACATACTTGCCGTCATGCCCTGAAGACGAGCGGTCAAGCCGCGCATGCGTGGTTACGCGCGCAACTTTGCAAGCGACCGTGGTCCCGGACGAGTCCGCTACATCTGGTTTTGCCAAAACCCCAAAATGGCTGACGGACGAAGCGTCTGCAATTGGGTTTCACTACTCAACAAGCTGCAAGTTCAAGGCGATGCGCACGCCGTTCACTAGGACGACGCTGTGATCGAGTAATTGCTGGTTCGTAATATCGGCATTCACGAATTGTTTGAGGGCGGTTCGCGGGCAGATGAACTCGATCGCTTCGGAAGTGCCCTTCGCATTCGGCGAGAGTTTGTTCAGGACAGAAAAATCGAAGAGCTGGAATTCCAGGTCCGGCGGGATCCTATCTGACAGATCTTTGAGCTGAGGGGCGAGGAATAGGTCAAAGCTCTGGGCAGCTCTTTTGTAGATGGAGCCTTTGACGAGACCAAACTGAATGGAATTTCGCAGGGTCATCTGAAGCGCGATCTGATCGCGGAACACCATGAATGCGGGAGGAGCATAATCGACAAAATGAAATCTCGCTCCGCCTTCCTTTGCGAGCGCCGTTAACTGCGCTTGATACTTTTCGTTTAGATGTTCGGCGTCCGCCGGCGTGGGCGGAGGACTCGCAGGTGGCGGATCTGCAGCCTTGGGCGAAGGCACAATTGGATTGGCATTGGCAGGATCTGGGTCCGCCAGGGCCACAAGCGCGGGGGAAGACGCGGCTGGCGCCGATTGATTGGATTTCAGAAAGGGAGAGCGAGCTACCAGGGTCGAAGAGCGCGCTGTGGAAGTGGCATCGGGCTTGGCCGGGATGGAGCGGGGGAGGGCTTGAACGTTAAGGGGATCGCGTTCCGTGAGGGAAAGGCCGAAGTCGGTGCCGCTGACGTAGATTTTATTGCGATTCAGAATATCCTGGCGCGCGGAATCCGTGGTGGCGCTGGAGAGGGCCCACGCATCAATTCGGTCGAGCGCCACTACGAGGATTTCTTTTCCTTCGTAGTCGTAGCTGCGGTCCCGAGTGCGGGCGTGATGAGAGATTTCGAAGCCGATACCATCACAAGCCAAGTCTTCCGGCAGAGCGGCCGTCAGTTGATTCAGGATGGGAAGGACTATGGTGCGAAAAGTACTGGCAGCACGTTCGTTCTGTGTCATTTTAGCGGTGTCATACGCCGCGTTGTAATTTCCTGTCACTTTCAGGATCACTCGATCCTGAAAACGGACGAACTCCAAGCCGCGTGAATCCGTTTCCGCCTGCTGCGCAGGGTCGAGGCCAACAAACCGGCTCAGATAGAATGGAAATGGGAATTTCGTTTTGGCGATCGATTGATTGAGAGTCTTCAACTGCTGGAAATAAGTCTCTTCGAGTGCTTTGAGATCGGGATTCAGGATTTCAGAAGGGCTTACCTGTGCCGACGCGAGTGGTGCGGAAAAGCTCATCGCCAGTGCTATTGCCAAGAAAAGGGTTCGGCGAATGAAGCGGAAAGAAAGCCCGAGATTCATAGGTCGCACGATAACACCTCCTATTTAGCGGAGTATTGCGATCCTGCTCGTGCCGGCGGCTGATACTGCGGCTGGGCGATGGCACGAGTGAACGCAATCACGGACCGAATTTCCTCCCCCGAAAGCATACGCCCGTATGGCGGCATCATCGCCGATTTGCCCATCGCAGTGCCACCGAGTGTAATGATGTTCTGCATGTATTCGTCGCTTTCCGCATTCAGCGTTGCGCCATCATTCAGCAGGGGTGGAACGGGCGTCAGGTTCGAGCGGTTCGAGGGGCCTGCAGGGGTCGCATCCGCGTGGCACCAGACACATTGTTGATAAAAAATGCGTTTCCCTTGTGCTTGCTGATAGCTCAAAGGAGTGATGTGCTGCGCATCGGTCCAGTCGACCTCTGTATCGTACGCTCCGAGAAGCGGATCGGACTTGGCGGTTTCGGCAGGCTTGCGGCACCCCGAAAAACCGGCAAGAGTCAACAGCACGGCAGCGCTGATTCTGATGCTGCGTTTCATCCGCCCGCTCCCTTGGCCATAACGTGCGGCTCCCAGATGCTTGCGTTTTTTTGTGGCTTGATGCCCTGCCGTAAGGTCATCAGGTAAGCCGTCAACGCTTTCACTTCGTCTTCGGTGAAGTTTCGTCGCGGCTCGATGGTATCTGGAATGAGCGCCTGCGGATTTCTGAGCCAGGCCTCGATCCATGCAGGCGTCAACCAGTTACCGGCGTTGTTCAGATTGGGCCCCACGTATCCCCCGGTGCCGCCGATGGTGTGGCACGACCGGCATTGGTATTTCACTTCGTAGAGTTGTTTGCCGAGTGTCGCCATGGCGGGTGTAAACCGCTTGGCGTCGACAGCCGTGGGATTCGCAGCGGGATGCTGGAGCACCATGGTCATATAGTCGGCGAGAGTGGCCGCGTCCTTGTCGCTCATATTGAACTGCGGCATGCGCAAGATGAGTGTTGGACGCAGCGTTTGCGGGTTTTTCAAGAAGTCCACGAGCCACTGTCGTTGCGCGCGGCTCCCTTCATACGTT
>DASSXG010000095.1:0-14479 GCA_035704085.1 Candidatus Acidiferrum sp.
TGCCATGCCCAAATGCCGGAATGGCGTAAATGATTTATAGCCGCGAAGTAGGATTCCACTGTGCAACATCGTTGCCTCCTATCTAGTTAGTATGTACATACTCACTTCGATGCTGCGTCTGGTCAATGGTTGCACCTGTCCTCCAACGCCTCTGAAACTCCCTTCACCGAGCCGACCCGCCGGCAGTCAGAATGACCGCTGTAACAACGGATTTTGCGCGTTGCGCGGAAGTGGTCAAGCCTCAACACAAGCGCGTTTCTGGGTACTTATCTGATGAGACTTCCCACAAGCGGACTTCTGGCCCGCCTGGCCTATAGGCAACTTCCGATTTGCCCGTCACCCGTCCAATGAATCTGGCACAGAAGCCGATTTTCGCTGCTATAGCGATACCAGGACAGTCATGGCTGTCTGCACGGAACTCGATTCGACGCGGAATGCGCCGACACGCCCATCTGAATTGTTCGGAACAACAATTCGCGGTCACGGCGGGCGGCGGCAATCGGCCAGCCTGCGCTGATGCCGCCATCCACGACCAGGTTCTGTCCTGTCACGAAACGTGACGCATCGCCGGCCAGGAACAGTGCGGCTTGCGCGATGTCGTCGACGTGCCCGACGTACTGCAGCGGTTGCCATCTTGCCACGACAGAACCAATGGCGGCCTCGGCATATTCCGGATGGTCATCCGCATCGTCAGCTTGCATGCCCACGAACTTCGCGAACGCGCCGGTAGCAATCATTCCCGGCGAGATGCTGTTCACGCGAATTCCTTTTTCACCCAGCTCCATGGCTGCGCAACGCGTGAGGTGAATCGAGCCCGCCTTCGCGGCTGAATAGTAGTATCCTCCCAGTCCGGCGCGGAATCCATTGACACTGGCAACGTTGATGATGCTGCCCGTTCCTTGTGCGGCCATCACACGCGCCGCATATTTCATTCCCGCAAGAACGCCACGCAGGTGGACGGCTATGACCGCATCGAACTGCTCCAGATCAACGTCGGCAATGGCGGCATATTGCGAACTTCTCCCGGCGTTGTTCATCAGGCAATCGAGACGCCCAAAGCGATCGACGGCATGTTCGATCATTGCCTTGACGTCGGCTTCGACCGAGACATCGGTGCGAATAAAGCTCGCGTCATCCCCGAGCTTCTGTGCCAGTTTCTCCCCTCTGTCCCGCCGGCGGCCGGCGATCACAACCTTGGCTCCACTCGCGACGAAAACCTCGGCAGTGCCAGCACCGATCCCGCTCGTCGCGCCGGTTATAACCGCAACCTTTCCCTCGAGTGGCAACATGGCAATGGACTCCTGGTTTTCCACCGAGACTGCAAGTGCAGACGGCAAACCGCGACGAAGCGTCGCATCGAACAGCGGAAAAGTATTGCCCGCTCTTCCGATTCCTCAACTTACCCTGGCGCCTAAGGTACGCACGATTACCCACTTGCCTGAGCGCTTCTTGAAGAGATCCACAAACGCAAATTGACCGCTATAATCTTTTCCGTCCTGGATCCTCTTTTCCTTGACACCGGCTTGAGCCACAGCAACATTGCCGAACGCCTGCACATTCACTGGTCCAAGTTCAAATGACACGAGTTTGTGCTCGCCGGATTTGAAATCGTCTAAGAGGTCCCCTTTGCGGAAAAGCTTGCCCGACGACCCGATCGTAGCGAAATCGTCTGCGTAGGCCTGATTGAGCTTTTCTAGATCGACGGCCACCATTGCATCTCCAATATCCTGTTCGAGTTTCTTGATCTCCTCGGCAGCGCTCGGATCGGGGACCGCTTTGAACGAGTCGGGCAAATCCCCAGATAAAGAGCGCACGACCACCCACTTACCTGCGCGCTTCTCGAGGAGATCCCCCCAAACAAGCTGGGGATTAGTAACTTTTCCTTTCTCGTTCCGTTTTTCACGGACAGTACCTTGGCCCAAGGCGACATTGCCAAACACCTGTATGTCGATAGGCCCAGTTTCAAACCACTCGAGTTTGTCGGGGAAACCTGCGCTTAGAAGCTTATTCTTAGTAACAACATTGCCGGAGGACCCGACGATTGCGAAATCGTCAGCATAAAGCTGACTGAACTTGTCGAAATCGCCCGATATTTGGAAATTTCCCAAATCTAGTTCGACCTGCTTGACTGCTTCGATATCGGCCGTATCTCCAACTGGTGTGTTCCGGCTCTTTGCCGCAGCGTCCCCGATGCTAATGCCTGCCCACGATACAAGAGCTGCGCACAACAACACTGCAAACCCCTGACTGAAAATGCTCTTTTTCATTTATTGACTCCCCCCGACCTCAGCGGTCGTTTGCGATATCCGCAGTATCCGAGAATGGGAAATTGCTGTCCATGACCTCCGAGGTCATGGACAGCGGTTTTCCGGTGTCCAAGAATAGTAGGGCGTCTGACCCGAATGGCTCTTCCTGAAATAGTCGGCAGGATCGCCAGATCAGGAATCCGACCGCGCAAATCGAACGCCTGAGCCTAGTGGCGGAACCAAAAATTCGAGCTCCCGAGAAAATGGGTTGCCATGGAACCGAGCTAAGAGGTTTCCTCAGTCAGATGATGCACGAAAGTGCGAGTGTCATCGTCTGCAGGGAAAAAGCTCTCAATGCGGAGTTCCTGAAGTCCAGCATCTAGCGGCGTGCCCAAGGTAGTGAGGACAGAAAACAGGCGAAGCGTTGAGTTCTTCCACTTGTAGTTAATGGTCAAGAACGGCGGAGGAGCGCCATCCCAATCCGGCATCCGCCACCGGTTCGGCACGTCCGGATAGCTGAGCAACTCCTCCAGGAAACGCTTCAGTGTCTCATCTGTTGGATTGTCTGCTGCTTCGCGATGAACCCGCCGAATAATGCGTGCGGCGATTACTTCCCAGTTTTCGATGAAGGGCCGCAGCCCTTGGGGATGGAATACAAGGCGGACTCCGTTATGCGGCGTCCCGGAATCACAGCCCGGGAAGAGGCCCAGAAAGCGCTTTGCGCCGGCATTCATCCTCATGGTGTTCCAATAGCGGTCCAGGACGAGCACGGGATAAGGCTCCAGTTGCGCCATCTGAAGCTCTACCGCGCGCCGCGCGGCCTCTAGTTCCGGTGCATCGAGAGTTGTGTGACGATATAGCGGAGCATAGCCGGCCGCGAGCAGCAGCGCATTGCGCTCGCGCAGCGGAACCTGCAGCGCCTCAGCCAGCCGCAGGACCATCTCGCGGCTCGGCTGTGCGCGGCCCGTCTCGATACAACTGAGATGACGCGTTGAGATCTCCGCATCGAGTGCCAGGTCCAGTTGGCTGACGCGTCGAACAGTTCGCCATTGACGAAGCAGGACACCAAAACTCCTATTAGGCATGGAACTGGCAGTGACGGGAGACGGTAAAGTCACAGTGCGATTATAAGAGGAAGCTTTCTTTCAACCAAAATCGTTTTGTACCTCAAACGCGAAGTCCCTGAATCTGCCCCTCAATTCCTGAATGGTTGGCAACCCGGAAGCTGGCTATAAACGGGTTATGGGAAGTTTGGGCGGTTAAGTACCGGGAAGTTGGCATCTCGTCAGGAAATCAAACACTGATAAGATGCGCGTTTGTCGCTACTAATCCGACGGACGAACCTGAACAATGGCCCCATGGCTGCCGAGCAGCGCGTTCTCTGCAGTCTAGATTCTCGAGTGAATATTTTGCCCGATAAGATGTGAGGGCCCTTCATTTGCTCGATTGCAACGCATGCAGGGCCGCGTGACTCTGTGCAACCGGTGCCGGACTATCACCCTTCAACATCAGCCACAGAATGCGGTTATAGAGCTGATCGTCCACGCGATCGGGTGTGCTGAGATCCAGACTCTCCGACAAGCGTGCCGCTGCAGTATTCTGGGGATTCTTTTCATTCAAGTCCTGGGTGGGGATGATTGGATCATAAGGCGTCAGCTCGGGCGCCGGTGCGAAGATGTCCACCAGGGATCGACTGAAGTAATCGAACTTAGAGAGCCGCCCCATGCCGAGAATGTCCTCGATCGCCGCAATCACGTCCGTCGTGTTGATGAAGCGATGCATCGTGCCCGAACGGTTGTAGGCCGAGATGGCGTAGAACGGCGCTCGGTGCGAATCGGTGTGGTCGGGCCCCGCCTGCGCGTCGTCTTCAACGACGAAGATCACCGTGTCTTTCCAATACGGGCTGTGCGAGAGCGCCTGTACGATCCGCCCAAGTGCGAGGTCGTTGTCGGCCATGCATGCGCGCGGCGTGCATTTGCCCGGCCGCCCGGCTGCTAGGTGGTCCATCGGCAGCCACATGACTTCGAGTTGTGGCATGTTACCGTCGCGAACATAGCGCTGGAGTTCGGCGATCCAAACATCAGCGCGCTTCTGATCCTGCGTAACCAGATCCATCGGGACGTAGTCAGGATTTACGTCGGGGCCCAAGTCGCGTTGCGTCACCGGCCAGCCGGGATTCCCCTTAACCATTTCGCCATAGTCGCGGAAAGTGATGCCCTCTCGGATTGCGAGTGTCCACAGGAAGCCGCGTTCCGGCTCATCGCTCTCCTCGCCATCCACGTCGGCCCGCTTGCCAGCATAACCGGAGGGCACGGTCTTCTCACCGTAGTTGGTGACGTACGCGGCGGTGGACCAGATGTGTCCTTGCGAACTGACCTCGGCATTCACGAAGAAACGGTCGAACAGGCCGAAGCGCCGCGCGAGCGCGTGGTGGTTCGGGGTGATCGTGATGTCGGGGAAATAGAGGAGGCTCGCGTCGCCATCACCTTCTTTCATATCTCCGAGTACCTGATCATAGGTGCGATTCTCTTTGATGATGTAGACGACGTGGCGGAACAGCGGATAGCGCCGCAGCGCGGGCTTATGCTGCCAGTTATTCGCGGCGACGACGCGCTCGGTGAAGCTAGCCAGCTGCGGCGGCGGCAGTGATGCGGAGAGCACGCGCAGTGTGCCATTCAACTGTCCGAGTGCGTATGCTGTCGGCTTCTCGTTCGGCCAGTTCGTGAGCGGTACGGGGCCGTCGGGGTTGGCATGGGTGCCGTGTCCTTTTCCGGAGAGGGCGAGAAGTTGACCACTGACTTCGGCGATCGCGGTCGGATACCAATCGGTCGGGACGCGCCCGAGCAACTTGCCGGTAGCCACATCAAAGACGGCGACGGCATTGTTGTCCGCTTCTGCCACCAGCAGACGCTTGCCATCGGAGGTAAGTGCGACGGCGTTGGGCGTACTGCCCTCGGGCGGGGCACCGGGCGCGGCATCGTGGAGATAGCGCGCGACCTTCCGCAGTTTCGTGTCGACGACGGCCACGCGGTCGCTACCCGCGAGCGTGACGTACATACTCGTTCCCCTCACCGCCAGCGCCGACGGATGCTTACCGACCTCGATCCGGCCGAGATACGCGAGGGTTCCGTCTGTCAAAACGCGGAACTGCGACACCGCGCTGCCGCCCCAAGCCGAGACGAACACTTGACCGTCCGCCATGACCGCGACGTCATAGGGATAATGGTCGGTAGAAAACCGCTGCGTGACCTCGCCGGTCGCGGCGTTCACCACTGCGAGCCGATCGCCGACGTCCTCGGCGATATAAAGAAATTTTCCGTTGGGTGAAAACGCCAGTCCGGCCGGATAGCTTGTGCCGGTGCCATCCGCCGTCTTTGCCTTCGCCAGTTCGAACTTGTTCTCGAGGCTGGCGGCGCCGTCTTTCCACGCATAGACGAAGATCATGTCAGTGTTGCCGCCGGAGACGCAGAGGCGGTGACCGTCGGGCGAGAAGGCGGCGCCGTAGAATGCGCCATCCTGGAGCAGCGTCTGGGTGACCTTTCGCTTCTTCAGATCGACGACCTGAACGCCCTGCTCGCGCCAGCCGCCAAGTACGACCACGGCTCTGTCCTTTTCAGGAGTGAGTACGAGATTGATCGGCAGGCTGCCGAGGTCAACCGCTTCGCCAGCGGGATCGAGTCGCACACCGGTGGGCAGCGGCGAAGTGAAGGGCGGTTTCCTTTGGGCGGACACCGAGGTGCACACCAGTGCAGAAAGCGAGAGAACGAGTCCAAAGATACGGAGCGAAAACATAACAGGCGTTCCTCACAGACTCGCACAACAAATGACATATCGTGGATGTTCCGGCGTCCATCAGGCTGGAACTCACATATCTTACCGGATCGCCCCATTACGCGATGCCATTGTTTCTCGCCGGCAAAAAACCAGATGAAAATGGACGCAGAGCCAACAGCCAGCGCGGACAGCAGGAGCTTTGTTGCACGCTCCCACCGTATGGGGAAGCCTAAGAAATCAGCGAAGGGATTTGGTGCTTGGAGGGGATCTGCGAACGTGTTCGTAACAAGGAGGAAATTGGTCGTGTTAGTCGCGCTAAGTCGGCATCTCGCAAGCTATACGACGGTCACAGCTAGCGCGTTTGTCGGTACTAATGCGGCGGACGAAGCGATAACTTTCGCGGTAGGGACGACCATCGCTGATCGCCCCCCGCAGAGATCCGTACAAGCGCGTCTACGCATACGGCCCTTACGAAGGATGAGTGGTGTAGAAGCGTGCGTCGGGATAGGGGTTCAGAACTCGGGTGGAGGAATCCATCGGTTCAGGACTGGGGTAAAACGTTCCCAACGCATCTTTGCGCGTTGACTACGTGGTTGTATCGCGGCTAGCAGCGGCACGGTGGAATGCTTCCTTGGATTCCACCGAATTCGCTCGAATGGCCGCTGAACGGTGCGAACATAAGAGCTTTGCATGCTTTGGCGCACCGAATGGTGCCGCTATTGCTTCGTTCGATAAAAGATCGGCGCCGGGGCATCCACGATTTTGAAATCCGCGGGCACCGTGAACAAGGTCGGATTCGGCTCGGCCCGCACGATATTCGTCAGACGGAACGTCTGTTCCCCCATACGCGGATCGCTCCGTTTGCTGGAGACCACCGTCTTGAGTTCCGACGAAGTCCACACTTCGGTAACAATCGTGATCGGCTGCTCATTTCCAATTTGACCCGCCGGTATCGTGCGCGTCGTTCGTGTGCCCTTCACCAGGACGCCTTCCATGGTCTGAGAACCAAGGTCCTCGATATTCGCTTGGCTCTGCCCCTCCGTAATCAGGTGTTTCTCGAAGAATACATCCGGGCTTGGAGCAGCTATGACCGTCGGCGTTGCATCAGGCGGAGGTAATGGCGGCGCCCCGTTTCCGTCGAAGACTCTCATCGTAAACGTGTCACCCGCAGCGCCGCCGCCCGCAACGGCCACGTTCCCGGCATTGGGGGAAAGAGGTGGAAGCGAGGGCATTTTGTGCGCGGTCTTCTCCGTCAGATTCAGTGTGTAGGAACTCCCCGAGACGGGGTCGTGGATGAAAACCAAATGCGGCGCATTGGCCGCCGACAGGTTCCCAATCGTCGGTAACACAGTATCGTGACGCGTGCGGCCCTGCGAATCGCGCGCCGTGCTTCCTGTGCTCGTCTGCACGATGCGATTGCCGTCAGCCAGCGTCTGGACGGATTCGTTCGTGATCGTCGCCGAATACGGCGCACCTACGATAGGACTTGACGCTCTCTCGAATGCGCCGGCAACGGTCACTTGACCCGCCGTTTGATAGATGACGTCTCTCTTCTCTTGCGAAAAGGCGCAAGACGCGGCGGCTAGAACTAGAAACAATGCGCGTTTCATGGTGGTTGACTCTCCTTTTTGCCTCAAACGAATTTACTGCCGCAGACGAACCTGTTTGACAGATCCATCCGTAGCGATCCTAAGCTCGGCGATGAAATTGATCCCATCCGGCAAGGCGCCGGGTGGAAACATGGCTTCCGCCGGGATCGCAATTTCGATTGCTGTATCCATCGGCTGCACTTCCGTGGCCCTACGGTGAACACGGGGAGCCGCGTGACGTCTACGCATCGTCGGCTTGCGTGGGCCAGGCACTGCCGCAAGGGAAGGCGCGGGAACAGGCGCAGAAGCAGTCGCCACTTTCGGCGCGAGAACCGGGGCCGGCTCGACGCGCCCTCGCAGAAGTACCAGGAGCATTATCGACGCGGCCACAAGGCTGCTCGCCAGCACGGGCACCCAACGCGAAACCCGGCGAGGCTCCTTCGCGACCATCACCGCATCGCAGTAAGCATCGAAGGTCTCACTCACGTGTCCATAGGCGGCGACCCACCGCTGGCATTCCCTGCACTGTTCGATATGGCGCTCCACTTCGCTGGCTTCGGCCGTCGGCAGCTCCCGGTCAAGCCAAGCAATTAGTTTTCCTTGAACATCACACATTGCATTTCTCCGCTAGTTTCCTCATCGCGCGCTCCACCGTGTCTCCCACCGTGGACGTGGCTATTCCCAAGACTTCTCCGATTTCGCGGTAGCGCAGTCCTCCCGCCCTTAGCAGCAGGCACTCCCGTTCGCACTCCGTGAGTAGTTGGATCGCAGCTGCGACCCGACGCAACTTCTCTTTTCTCAGCAGTATTTGCTCGGGCGTCGCGCTATCCGCCAAGAAATCCATTCTCCCGTCGAGCTCTTCGCCAAATCGCCGGTCATAGCTCGTCTGACGATTTCGGGCCTGGTTATGAACAACGCGAAACAGCCAGCCACGGATGTTTTCCTGGTCTCCTCCCGACGACAAATGGCGCTGCAGGCTGACAAACGCGTCTTGCACCACATCCTGCGCTTCGTCGCTCGTAAGTCCAAGGCAGACAAGGTAGCGCAGCAGCGGTTTTCGTAATTCGCGATACAGGTTCGTGACCTCCGCGGAGCCGGCTGACAACCGTAGCAGCGGTAGCGCCAGAGGTACGGAGTCATCACTCACAAGAGCCTCCGCAACGCGCCTCTATCCATACAACAAGTGAGAACCCAGTTTTTCCGGGTGGCCTTTCCACAAGGGATTCTCGCGCTGAAGACATCTGGGTCTTTAGATGCGCTCCATGCTAGCGGAAGTAATCCACTTAGGGATCGTCTGAGGACTCCGAGCGAGTAGCCGGCAGACAGGAAGTAACCGGGGTTAGTTGCGGTTAGCCCGTGACTCGGGCGCGAATCATCAAGAAGGCGTCCGTAAAGCAGCAGTGGTCGATTTCGCTTCGACGACTACACGGTCCTATCAGAAGCCAGGCCCATCCGACGATCAGCTCTTTCAATAGAGAGAGTCATTCCTCGCGCAGAAGTATCGCAGGATCAACCGACAGCGCGCGTTGCGCCGGAATCCACGTAGCGATTAGCCCCAGCAACGCCATCGCGAGAACAGTACCTGTCAATACCAGGGGATCGCGCGGCGTGGCCTGATACACAATGAAAGCCAGCACCTTCGTCGCAAGCAGACCCAGAACCAATCCAACCCCCGAACCAATCGCCAACAGTTTGAACGCACGTCCCAGCGCGGCCTGCAACACTTCCTTGCGTTGCGCGCCGAGAGCCACGCGAATTCCCAACTCCTTGAGCCGCTTGCTCACCGAGTAGGCAGCCATTCCGAAGATGCCCGTGATCGAAAGCATCGCGCCCATCATGCCCAGCACACCCAGCGATACTGTCGCCATGCGCGAGGGGAACAAAGTTCCGCCTAGTTCTGTGCTCCACGGGCGAATCGCCAGAACCATCCCAGGGTCGATGTCCCGGAGCACACTTCTCATAGCCACGGCAAGTTCCTGCGGGTCGCGACTCGAGCGCACCACCAGCCATGTCCAACTAGCCGGCGACTGCAGGAGGGGGAGGAACATCGCGGGCTGTTGGTCTTCGGTAAGGTTCTTATATTTTCCGTCTTCGACCAGACCCACCACTCGCACGCGCGTTCCATCCCTCATCTTGAAATACCGGCCGATAGCGTCCGGTATGGAGCCCAGTATCTTGCTTGCGAACTCCGGGTTCACCACTGCTACGCGCGGGGCGTTTGTGTCGTCATGCCATGAGAAGGCTCTGCCCGCCAATAAAGATGTCCCGGATGCGCGGAAGTAGTCTGGAGATACGTTGTACATATAAGGGTCGGCCGCGGCATTCGATGGGCTCAGATCCGCGGTTGTGTCGGTATAGACGATCCCTTGCCAACTACCGGGAGGTTCTAACGGCGGATAATTCACCGATCCTACGGAATCTACGCCAGGAATCGCTCGTATGGCATCGATCATGCGCCGTTGCATTGCGGGTACTCTATCGCCGCTGTAGCCTGCTGTCGTCAGATCAGTATCTACCAACATCGCGTTCCGCGGCTCAAAACCGAAGTTGCTGTGCATGGAGCGTATGAGTCCACGCACAGCAACCATCGATGAAGTGACCAGCACGGCGCAGATCGCAATTTGGACGACAAGCATTACGTCCCGCACGGTAATTCGGCGCCCGAACGCGCCTGTCGATCCCGCTTTGACGATCTCATACGGATTGGCCCGGAGGATCTGGCGTACCGGAACAATTCCGAATAGTACTCCGCTGACCAACGCCAAGACCAAAGCTACCAAATAAACGTTAGCGTCCGGACTTACCGGCACATGGAGGGGGAATCGCGGAAATGGCTGCCACACGCTCAACCGGCGCAAAAGCACAATGCTTCCCATAAGTCCGGCTACGCCTCCAGCGAGCGAAAGCAGCACGGATTCGGTGAACAGCTGGCGCAAAATGCGATTGCGGCTCGAACCAAGAGCCAGGCGCAAGGCCACTTCGCGAGAACGGTCGGCGGCCCGCGCGGCAAACAGGCTGCCCAGGTTGGCACAGGCCGCCAACAGTATCAAACCCGAAAGAAGCATCAATCCGGTGAGAAAAGCCCGCGTTGCCCCCCCCAAATAGTCGCCATGAAGACCAGGCCGCGCCAGCGTATAAGGCTCATTACCTTCTTCTTTGGGATAGCCTCTTTTCAGATACGAATCCACGGAGTTCAGATCGGCAGTGGCCTGCGCCGGAGTGACTCCCGGCTTCAGATGTCCCACCATCTCAAACATCCAATGGATCTCGCGCGCGTTCAAGATCTTCTCGCCGGATAACTGCTCATGGTTCACGATGGGCACGAAGATATCCGAAGCGAAAAACAAGACGGTCCCCTGGAACCCTGGAGGCGCCACGCCAAGGATGGTGAATGGATGCCTATTGAGCCGAACAACGCGGCCCATCACGCCGCGATCGTTCTGAAAATGGCTGTGCCAATATGCGTAGGAGAGCACGACATAGGGCGCGCTGTTTGGGCCATGCTCATCGGAATCGTGGAAGAATCGGCCAAGGTACGGTTGAATGCGCAATACGTCGAAGTAGTTTCCGCTGGTTTCGTACTGCCAGACATTGGATGGATCTTTGCCCGTATCCAGCCCTGACTGACGGATAGCAAAAACAGCCACATCGTCGAAGCTGCGATTGCGCTGGCGAAGATCGAGATAATCGGGATAGGAGTGGGACCCGACGTCGCTCCCGTGCTGGACTATGAAAAGGCTCTCTGCCTGAGGCACATTCAGCGAGCGCAGAATTAACGCATTCAATACCCCGAAGACGACTGCGTTTGCGCCAATGGCTATTGCCAGCGTCGCAACAGCCACCGCGGTAAAGCCGGGAGATTTGCGCAGCAGGCGCAGGGCGAAGCGCAGATCCTGTAGAAAATCTTCGATCAATGGCAGTCCTCGCTCGGCTCGATAATCTTGTTTCATCGCCTCCACCCCGCCAAACTTCAGCATGGCTTGCCGGCGGGCCTCAACGGGAGGTAAGCCGGCGCGAAGATTTTCGGCGGCTTGCAGAGCGATATGTTCCTCAATCTCTTCCCGCAATCGTTCTTCTTGTGTCCGCCTTGTCGCAAAGCTGACGAGCCGGGTGAAGAAGCGCCTCAAAGATTTCATGAAAAATCCTCCGCTTTCACTTCGAAGAACCGAGCGATGATCGCTGCCGTTTGTTCCCAATCTTGGGTCTCGACCTGCAACTGCTTGCGTCCTTCGCGCGTGAGCCGATAGAAGCGCGCCCTGCGGTTATTCTCTGAAGCGCCCCACTCGGACGCGATCGCGCCTTCTTGCTCAAGCTTCAGCAGCACTGGATACAGAGTCCCTTGATTCACAGCCAGCAGATCTCCGCTGATCTGCTCGATGCGCCGCGCGATGCCGTAGCCGTGCAGCGGTCCCAGGACATCGAGAGTCTTGAGGACCATCAACGCCAGCGTGCCCTGGAGAACGTCCGTTTTTTGCTTCATAGTATTAACGATGCACCGCCATTTTGGTTTCCAACAGGAAGGATGGCACACTTCCTTTGGGAAAACAACAGGTCAGTGCCGAGCGTGCCCCTGTATGGATCGATGATGCTGTTCCAACCGAGCGGAGAAGGTGCTTATAGCCGAATCGCCGGATGGAAACTATAGCAGGCGGAAAAGCGCCGGGCTTATGCCTGGTAGAGGCGCTACCCGCAGAAGTGGTCGCACTTGGCATCTCGATCTGCGACACCACGCGAGATGGCTCCCGGATTGTTGGCAATCCGGGAGTAATCTGTCCTGGCTCGGGATTAGTAATGGGAAGTCGGCTAGTGTGGAGCTATTCGAGACACTGAGCCCATTGGGACGGAAAACGCGCCATCCGTAGAAGTGGCACCCATCTCAGGATCAGCACCTTACGGCGGCGCTGACAGAGGGTCTTTCGGACGTATTACAAAGGGTTGCTCCAACGACGATCGTCGCGGACACCAGACACTCGTGCCAAGGTGGTCACAAAGGCTACCAGCGCCTCGGAAACGCTTCAGCCGACTCAAACCCGCTGGCTGCAAATTCGACGCAGAATCGGCATCCGTGGTCACGGGCTGAGAGCCGGTCAGCGTCTCGATGTTCCGGGTATCGGCACGGACCGGCGCTCCAACGTCAGCGCAACCTGAGTAACGAAGTTTTGTTTTCTCCTTCTTTACGCCGAAGCGCCGACGGCAATGAAACAACTCAAACGACCTATCTGCCAAGGATCGCCAGTTCGAGAGCGAGTGAGCTACAAAAAGCTACAAGAAAGCTACAGAACGGTGATATAAGGTTTTCGCTGTTTCGATGAGAAAATGGCTAGTACCCGTTGGGAAGTCTCTGGAAAATCGGCACAAGTCCTTGATCGGTCTAGGCGTGAGTTGAATCCCCCCCTCTCCGCCAGACCCTTTGAATTCAACCAGCTAGCCAGAATATAGCAGTCCAGTTTCAGGTCCTTCCAACGGGCAGAAACCACCATACTGTAGTAAAAATGTAGTAGTGCTTGCGGAGAGCAAGCGGAAGAAATCCACTAGAAAGTGGTCGTAATCTGCGTAGAGCCTGAATATCCTCCGCAGCGATTTTGCCTGTATCTTTCTTCAAAAACTGATTTAGCGTCGGTTTCGTGAAGATGTTGGGAAAAGGGAATTTCGAAAAAAATTCTATAAAGAGTTTCGGATTCTGCGCGTGCACGTTTACAAGAGACCGCTTTATAGTTGCCGTTTCTTTCACGAATTCTGGGTCTTTTCCCAGGACAAGCTCTTTCGCGCGCTTCAGCCTCAGATACTCTTTGACTCGGCGCTTTTTCCTAAGCTCTTCGTGCCACTGGTGATGCATCCGCCACCATCTTTCGGCTGTCCGAAGGAAAATCGTAACCGCCTTGACCAGCACAGGCAATTCCACAGTGTGGGAATTTTTTAGTAACGGGCCAGATTAAGGCGCTTACCGTCCAAATGGGTACTGGAACGAACCTTTCCTGTTTGGCGACTTACCAGGAGTTAGCGGCGCTTCCGAGGTATCGGTGATAGAACATAACCTGAAGCGGACCTCCTGGAGCTATGAAATGATGGAATGGATTGCAGAAGCGTCGCCGCGTCTCAAGGCCAGGATTGCCGGTGTCCTCTCTTTGTTCAGCTTACTGACGGCAGGGTTCACCTCAGCCCTTGGCGTCGTCATATGCACAAGGTGCCGTGGCCAACCCGGCGTGGCGGTAGGTGTGTATTGACGTTCTGGACGTACTCCCAAGAGATCAACAAAGCGAGCTAATCTTTCAGGGTTCGGCTAGCCCGACCGAGAATAGTATTGCCGTCGGCCTCCACAAAATTTGGCGACCAGTCAAGTCCTGATAAACGCGGTAACCGTCCATGTGGGTACTAGGAGGAACCTTTCCAATTTGCGGACTTATGAGGACCTGCGGCAGTTCGCAGGCTTTACTGGAACATTGAGTCGCCCTGCAAAGTAGGGTCTAGGCGAGCTGATCAGCGCTCGTTGGATGGGCTAACGATAGGCACGTTGAAAAGTGTACCTGCAAGAAAGCTGGCCACGGCAAGGAACTCCGCATATCTGTCCTTCAGCGTGATCACGAAGACGATCATGGTGACTAAGATTCCCCATTTGACTGCCTCATGGCGAAATGCCTTTCTCCAACTCCGATTCGTTTCTTCTGCGCTAGGACGTGACAGTGACCGAGCCGCGGACAACGCAACCTGCTGAGAGCTCTGCGCATCACGACGGATTAGGCGAAAGACGCGTAGGGCTTCCCCTCCAACGAGTATGACGAATCCCCCGACAGGAACGAGAGAGCCCAAGCCAATTGCATAGCAAAGTTCGCCGAGATACTGCGGGTGCTGGTGAGCACGACCCCAAGCGCA
>DASSXG010000013.1:0-2906 GCA_035704085.1 Candidatus Acidiferrum sp.
AGAACAGCTTCGCCACAACGCCGAGGAGTTGCAAAGAAGCGAGTTTTATCTTGCCGAAGGGCAGCGTCTTGCCCACATGGGAAGCTGGGCCTTCGATCCGGACGGCTTTTACTATTGGTCTCCCGAATTATTTCGGATGCACGGACTCGATCCGGCCAGCAAACCGCCTAGTCTTCAGGAATACCTGGATCGTGTCCACCCGCACGATCGCGAGTCCATGGCGAACCTGATCAAGGGAATCTTGGCGGAAGCTTCGCCCTTCGATGCTACAAAGCGCATCGTGCGTCCCAATGGTGAGGTCCGGTACATTCGCTGCGTCGGTGTTCCTCTTGTCGACAACCAAGGCGTGAAAAAGTACGTCGGTAGCGCGCTAGACGTTACGGAGCACGAGCTCCTGACTCAGGAACTCCGCCGGCGCGAAGCGTACCTGACGGAAGCTCAAAGGCTCAGTCACACAGGCAGCTTCGGCTGGAAACCTGACACAGGCGAGATTGTCTGGTCAGTCGAAACGTACCGCATTTTCGAGTACGACCGCTCGGTTAAGCCAACAATAGATTCAGTGATGCAGCGCGTCCATCCGCAAGACCGGGCCGACTTTCAGAAGGTCATCGAGGGTGCCTCTCGGGGGGCGACAGATTTCGAGCATACCTATCGTTTGCTGCCGCCTGATGGGAGAGTCAAGCACGTCCACGCCCTAGCTCATGTAGTGCAGGATGCATCCGGCAACCGCGAATTTGTCGGGGCGGTGACTGACATTACCGAGCAGCGCCACGCCGAAGCGGTGATCAGGGAACAAGAAGCGGAGCTTCGCGAGGTGGTCGATACCATTCCTGCGATTGTGTGGAGTACGCTGCCCGATGGCTCCAATACCTACGTTAACAAGCGATTTGTGGAGTACTCGGGGTCATCGGCGGAACAGACGGTCGGATCAGGGTGGCAAGCGCTAATTCACCCTGATGATCTTGAGCGACATGCAGGTAAATGGATGGAAGCGGTTGCTACCGGCAAGCCTCACGAAATTGAGGTGCGTTCCCGCCGCTCGGATGGGCAATATCGCTGGCAGTTGGACCGCGGAGTGCCGCTCCGAGATGAAGATGGAAACATCGTCAAGTGGTATGGGGTCACGACGGACATTGAAGATCGCAAACGCGCCGAGGAAGCCCTCCGGAGCAGTGAAGCGTACTTGGCGGAAGCGCAGAGGCTCAGCCAGACAGGCAGTTGGGCATGGAGTCCAGACCAGGATATCAGGTACTGGTCGGAGGAATGCTACCGTGTTCTGAGTTTCGATCCACAGGACGGTTTGCCCCGATTCGAAGATTTCTTTCAGCGGATTCATCCCGACGACCAACCCGGCTTCAGGGAACTAATCGAGACGGCTACCCGCGAAAAGGCAGAATGGCAGGCGGACTACCGCATCGTGCATCCGGATGGCCCCGTCAGGGACATTCATGTCATAGGTCATCCCGTTCTGAGCACGTCCGGCCATTTCGTTGAATTTGTGGGCACTGTGATCGACGTCACTGAGCGTAAACGAGCAGAGGAGGAACGGCGCAGAAATGAAATGGAGCTCCGGCAGATGCTGGACCTCACACCTCAACATGTTGTGGTATTCAGACCGAACCGCGAACGCCTTTATGCCAACCACGTCGCCCTCGATTACCGCGGCCTTAACCTTGAAGAGTGGCGGAAGAGATCTGATCGCGGTGAGTTCATTCATCCTGATGACCGTGAACGGCTGCAGGACCATTTTGATCGTGCGCTCTCTTGTGGCGCTGGTTTTGAGTTGGAGTATCGGCTACGCAAAGGTGATGGAAGTTATCGTTGGTTTCTGGCTCGTTACAACCCATTGCGCGACGATAAGGGACAGATTATGCGTTGGTACGTTGCGTACACCGATATTGAAGACCGCAAGAGAGCTGAGGAGAGACTGCAGCATGAAAACGTCGCCCTCCGAGAAGAAATCGCCCAAGCCTCGATGTTTGAAGAGATCGTTGGAACATCTCCCGCTTTGAAGAGTGTTCTGTCGCGCATTTCCAAAGTCGCACCGAGTGATTCTACGGTCCTCATCACGGGTGAAACAGGAACAGGCAAAGAGCTAGTTGCACGCGCCATACATCGAAGATCAGGTCGTGCTTCGCGTGCGTTCGTTAGTGTGAACTGTGCGGCAATCCCCCGTGATCTTATCGCTTCTGAATTGTTCGGTCATGAGAAGGGCGCCTTCACGGGCGCGACTCAGCAGCGCCTAGGCCGGTTTGAACTGGCAAATGGAGGCACGATCTTCCTGGACGAAGTCGGAGAACTTCCAGCCGAGACCCAAATTGCCCTCCTACGTGTTTTGCAGGAGCATGAGTTTGAACGTGTCGGCGGGACACGCCCGATACGCGTTGACGTTCGGGTGATCGCAGCCACGAACCGAGACTTGCAGGCCGCTATCAGCGCTGGGTCTTTCCGTAGTGATTTGTTTTATCGCCTGCATGTCTTCCCGATTGAGATTCCTCCTCTTCGAGAACGAAGAGAGGACATTCCCTTGCTGGTCGAATACTTCATCGATCGCTACGCGCGAAAAGTGGGCAAGCACATAACGACTGTCGAGAAGAGGACACTGCAAGTACTTCAGTCATACCCTTGGCCCGGAAACATACGCGAATTACAGAACGTCATCGAACGATCTGTAATCGTGTGTGAAACAGCCAATTTTTCGGTGGATGAAAGCTGGCTTTCGCGGCAGCCTCTTGCAAGCGAGCCGACAAGCCGGCTCGAGCTATCTCGGAAGTTTGCTGCCCAGGAGAAAGAGATGATTGAGGCTGCCCTGCGCGAAAGCGGAGGACAGGTGTCCGGACCATCAGGAGCTGCAGCCAGACTCGGTATACCGGGAACTACCTTGGATTCGAAGATCAGATCACTAA